>NZ_LFML01000095.1 GCF_001044425.1 Streptomyces roseus | reverse complement strand
AGCGGCAGCCCCGCCACCGCCCGCGGCGCCCCCGAGAACCCGCTCACCCGCACGTCCGCCGCCCGGCGCCCGGCGCCCGGCGCCCGGCGCCCGGCGCCCGGCACGCGAGGATCCGGCGCGGCGGACCGTACCCGTACGGCGCAGCACAGCGAGGGCGTGCGCGTCAAGGCGCGAGGCAGCGCAAGCGCGGCCGCGATAGGCTCGTACGAGGCGCAGGAGAGGGATGATGCGGATGTGTCGCTGGCTCGCCTACTCCGGCTCGCCGATGCTGCTCGACGCGGTTCTCTACCAGCCGGAACACTCGCTGATCGACCAGAGCCTCCACTCGCGCATGGGCGTGGAGTCGACGAACGGCGACGGTTTCGGGATCGGTTGGTACAGCGACGACGGTGGCGGCACTCCGGCGATCTTCCGGGACATCGGACCGGCCTGGAACAACCGCAATCTGCGGGAACTGGCCGCACACGTGCGCTCGAAGCTGTTCTTCGCCCACGTCCGCGCCTCCACCGGTTCGGCCATTCAGCAGACGAACTGCCACCCGTTCCGGCACGGCCGCTGGCTGTGGATGCACAACGGCGCCATCACCGACTTCCACCGCCTCCAGCGCGATCTGTGCATGGCCGTGGACCCCGCGCTGTTCCCGTGCATCGAGGGCTCGACGGATTCCGAGGTCATGTTCTACCTGGCCGTCACCTACGGCCTCGACCAGGACCCGCCGGGGGCGGTCGCCCGGATGACGGGCCTGGTGGAGCGCGTCGGCAAGGAACACGGCGTCGCCGACCCGATGCAGATGACGATCGCGGTCAGCGACGGCGAGCGGGTCTGGGCCTTCCGCTACTCCAGCGCGGGCCGGTCGCGCTCGCTGTTCTACAGCAGCAGGGCCGAGACGGTGCGGCAGCTGTACCCGGAACTGCCCTTCCTGCGGGCGGTCTCGGACGCGACGCGGTTGGTGGTCTCCGAACCGCTCGGCGACCTTCCGGGGGTGTGGAACGAACTCCCCGAGGCCAGTTACGCGGTCCTCCCCTCGGCCGCCGTGGAGGACTACTTCCCGTTCATCCCCGAACTCCCCTGACGGCGCCGGCGCCGGCGGCGCCGCCCGGGGGCCGGTCTCAGCAGATGCGGGGCAGCTGTTCCCCGATCGGCAGGTCGACCACGCGGGTGCCGCCGAGGCCGGTACGGGCCACCACGAGACCGGGGTGGGCCTCGACCGCCTCGCCGATCACCGTCGCGCCGCGGCCGAGCGGGTGCGCGCGCATCGCGTCGAGGACGGCGTCGGCGTGCTCGCGGGGTACGAAGGCCACCAGCTTGCCCTCGTTGGCCACGTAGAAGGGGTCGAGGCCGAGGATCGCGCAGGCGTTGCCGACGGCCTCCGGGACCGGTACCCGACCCTCGTGGATGACCACCCCGGCGCCCGAGGCGGCAGCGATCTCGTTGAGCGCGGCCGCCAGCCCGCCGCGCGTGGGGTCGCGCAGGACGTGCAGGTCCGGGGTGACCGCGAGCATGGCCTGGACGAGACCGCCCAGCGGCGCGCAGTCGCTCTGGACGTCCACCCCGAACTCCAGGCCTTCACGGACGCTCATGATGGCCACGCCGTGCAGGCCGATCTCCCCGCTGACGATGACGACGTCGCCCGGTACGACGCGCTGCGGGCGCAGGTCCACCCCGTCCGGGATGAGCCCGATGCCGGCGGTGTTGAGGTAGATGCCGTCGCCGTGGCCCGCCTCCACGACCTTGGTGTCCCCGGTGGCCACCTCGACGCCCGCGGCCCGCGCGGCCGCGCCGAGGTCCGCGGAGACCCGGGCCACCACGGAGAGCTCCACACCCTCTTCGAGGATGAACCCGCAGGAGAGGTAGGCGGCCCGGGCGCCGCTCATGGCCAGGTCGTTGACGGTGCCGTTGACGGCGAGGTCGCCGATGCTGCCGCCGGGGAAGAACAGCGGCCGCACCACGTACGAATCGGTCGAGAACGCGAGGCGGGCCCCGCCCAGGGTGACCGCTGCCGCGTCACCGAGCTGGGCGAGCACCTCGCCGCCGAAGGCGGGTGCGAAGACGTGCTGGACGAGCTCGGCGGAGAGCGCGCCGCCGCCGCCGTGGCCCATGACCACCCGGGGGCGGTCCCGCAGCGGGGCCGGACACGTCCAGCCCGTGACGTCGAGAACGGCGGAGTCGGACGGGGCTTCAGACAACGGGGCTCGCCTCCAGCGGTGCGGTCCGGGCGGCCGGCGCGAGATCGAGGCGCCGGTAGAGGTAGTACGCGGCGCACGCGCCCTCGCTGGATACCATCGTGGCGCCGAGCGGGGTGCGCGGGGTGCAGGTGGTGCCGAACGCCTCGCACTCGTGCGGCTTGATGAGTCCCTGGAGGACTTCGCCGCTGCGGCACTCCGCGGGCTCCTGCGTGGCGATGTCCGTCACCGAGAAGCGGTGTTCGGCGTCGTAGTCGCGGTAGCGGGCGGAGAGCCGCCAGCCGCTGCGCGGGATGACGCCGATGCCCCGCCAGGCCCGGTCGGTGACCTCGAATACGTCCTCCAGCATGGCGAGGGCGGCCGGGTTGCCCTCCGGGCGGACGGCGCGCGCGTAGGCGTTGTCGACGGTGTGCTCGCCGCGCTCCAGCTGCCGTACGGCCCGGCGTACGCCTTCGAGGATGTCCAGCGGCTCGAAGCCGGTGACCACGATGGGGACCCGGTGGCGGGCGGCCAGCTCCGGGTACTCCCCCATGCCCATCACGCTGCACACGTGCCCGGCGGCGAGAAAGCCCTGGACCCGGCAGCTCGGCGAGGTCATGATCGCCTCGATGGCCGGGGGCACCCGCACGTGGGAGACGAGCAGGCTGAAGTTGGGGATGCCGAGCTTCTTGGCCTGATACACCGTCATGGCGTTGGGCGGGGCGGTGGTTTCGAAGCCGATGCCGAAGAACACCACCTCCCGCGCGGGGTTCTGCTGGGCGATGCGCAGGGCGTCGAGCGGGGAGTACACCACCCGTACGTCCCCGCCTTCGCTGCGCACCTGGAACAGGTCGCGGCCGGATCCGGGCACGCGGAGCATGTCGCCGAACGAGCAGAAGATCACGTCGGGGCGTGAGGCGATCTCCAGCGCCTTGTCGATGACCTCCAGCGGGGTCACGCACACCGGACAGCCCGGTCCGTGAATCAACTCGACCTGTTCAGGAAGGAGTTGGTCGATTCCGTGCCGGATGATGGTGTGGGTCTGGCCACCGCACACCTCCATCAGCGCCCAGGGGCGGGTGACGGTGGCGTGGATGTCGTCGAGCAGGCGGCGGGCCAGCTCGGGGTCCTGGAACTCCTCGATGTACTTCACTGCTGCTGAGCCTCCTGTACTGCGTCCCCGGCGCCCCCGGCGTGCTGCGGCTGCTCCGCGGGGTCGTCGGCGAAGGGCCAGTCGGCCACGCCCGCCTCGGCGGCCGCCCGCTCCCAGGGGTCGCCGAACTCCTCCTGGAGCATGCCGAGCTGCGCGAAGAGTTCGAGGGTCTGCCGGGCCGACTCCTCGTCGAGGCGCTGGAGCGCGAAGCCGACGTGGACGATGGCGTACTCGCCGACCTGGAGGTCGGGCAGGTACTCCAGGCACACCTCCTTGACCACCCCGCCGAAATCGACGGTCGCCATGCGGGTGCCGTCCTTCTCCCCGATGTCAAGCACTCTGCCGGGTACCGCCAGGCACATGGCCCTCTCCTTGCTGTGGGTGTCGCGGGGCGCGGGCCGCCACCATGAGCTGGCCGAGGGCCAGCCCCCCGTCGTTCGGCGGGACGCGGTGGTGGCGCAGTACGGTGAAGCCGCGCTCGCGCAGCAGGCGGGCGCAGGCGCAGGAGAGCAGGGTGTTGGCGAAGACCCCGCCGGTCAGGGCGACGGTGTCGAGTCCGTGGCGCTCGCGCGCGAGGACGGCCAGCGCGGCCACGAGGTCGGCGACGGCCGCGTGGAAGCGGGCGGCGACCACGGCCGGTGCGATGCCCGCGCGTACGTCGCGCACCACCGCCGCGAGCACGGGGGCCGGGTCCGCTGTCAGCGGGGCCTCGGCCTCGTGGCCGCCGGTCTCCGCGGGCCGGAGGGCGAACGCGTAGCCGGCGCCGTCGTCCGCACGGGCCTCGGTGGCACTCGCCGTGACCGCCGCGCCCTCCAGCTCGATGGCGGCCTGGGCCTCGTACCCGGCGTGCTGGCAGACGCCCGCCAGGGAGGAGACGGCGTCGAAGAGGCGGCCCATGCTGGAGGTCGGCACACAGTGCAGGTTCCGCTCCAACTGACGCCGCAGCAGACGCAGTTCCTCGGGCGGGCAGGCCGCCGTGCAGGGCAGGTCGAGGTCCCAGTCGAGTCCGGCGGCGCGCAGATGTGACAGGGCCATCCGGTACGGCCGGTGTACGGCGGCGTCGCCGCCCGGCAGCGGGACGTAGGCGAGGTGTGCGAACCGGGTGTACCCGCCGTAGTCCGCGATCAGCACCTCCCCGCCCCACACCGCCCCGTCGTCGCCGTATCCGGTGCCGTCGAAGGCGAAGCCGATCACCTTGCGGGCGCCGCCCTCGCCGTGTTCGGCCATCGCGGAGGCGACGTGCGCGTGGTGGTGCTGGACCCCGGCGACCGGGCGGCCGGCGGCCCGGCCGCGGACCAGGCGGCCCGAGCGGTAGCCGGGGTGCCGGTCCACGGCGAGCAGCCCGGGGGTCACGCCCGTGATGGACTCCATCTGCTGCTCGGCGCGTTCGAAGGCGTACTGCGTGGCCAGGTCGTCCATGTCGCCGATGTGCGCCGACAGCCAGGCCTTGCGCCCCTCGCCGAGGCAGAAGGCGTTCTTGAGGTCGCCCCCGGCGGCCAGCGACGCGGGTACGGGCAGCGGCAGGTCCAGGGGCAGTGGCGCATGGCCGCGGGAGCGGCGCAGGGTCAGCACCTCGCCGTCGCAGGCGCGCACCACGGAGTCGTCGCACGGGACGTGGATGGGGCGGTCGTGGGTGAGCCAGGCGTCGGCGAGCCGGGCCAGCCGGTCCAGGGCTTCGGTGTCGTCGGTGACGATGGGCTCGCCCGACAGGTTCCCGCTGGTCATGACGAGCAGCCGGGGGCCGGGCGGGTCGCCGGGGAGTCCGAGCAGCAGGTGGTGCACGGGGGTGTAGGGCAGCATCACGCCCAGGTCGGGGCTGCCCGGGGCGACGGCGTCGGCGACGAGCTCCCCGGCGGCTCCGGGGCGGCGGCGCAGCAGGACGATGGGCCGCACGGGCCCGGTGAGCAGGTCCCGTTCGGCCGGGCCGAGGTGGACCAGGGCTTCGATGTCGGCGTCTTCGCGGGCCATCAGGGCGAACGGCTTGTTCCCCCGGGCCTTGCGGCGCCGCAGCTCGGCCACGGCGGCGGGATTGCCCGCGTCGCAGGCGAGGTGGTAGCCGCCGAGGCCCTTGACCGCGAGGATCGCCCCGTCGGCCAGCATCCGGCGGGCCTCGGCCACCGGGTCGGCGCCTGCCGTCTCGCGCGGCGGCGTGCCGGCGAGGAGGCGCAGCCGGGGTCCGCAGGCGGGGCAGGCCACCGGCTGGGCGTGGAAGCGCCGGTCGGCGGGGTCGGCGTACTCGCGGGCGCAGTCGGGGCACAGGGGGAAGCGGGCCATGGTGGTGTGCGCCCGGTCGTACGGCAGCCCGGTGACGATGGTGAAGCGGGGTCCGCAGTGCGTGCAGGTGATGAAGGGGTGCCGGTGGCGCCGGTCGGAGGGGTCGGCGAGCTCCGCGAGGCAGTCGGCGCAGGTGGCCACGTCCGGGGAGACGAGGGTCCGGGCGGGGCCGCCGGAGCGGGAGGCGATGATGGTGAAGCCGGCTCCGCCGGAGGCGGGGACCTCGTGGTGGTCGACGGCGTCGACGACCGCCAGCGGTGGGGCGTCGGCCGCGAGCCGCTCGCAGAAGGCCGATACCGCGGCGGGTGCGCCCTCGACCTCGGCGACCACCCCTTCGGGGGTGTTGGTGACGTGTCCGGCCAGGCCCAGACCGGTCGCGCGGGTGTACACGTACGGCCGGAAGCCGACGCCCTGCACCACTCCGCGCACGGTGACCCGGCGGCGCTCCACGGCCTCCATCAGCGGGTGGGCACGACGCCGGAGTGCGGGTGGGTGCTGCGGGACCCCGGACCGTGCTCGTGCCCCGGGCCGTGCTCGTCCCCGCGGCCGCGTCCGGGCCCTTGTTCGTTGCCGGGTGCGTGGTGGTGCCCCGGACCGTGGTCGTGGGCGTGGCCGGCGGCGTGGCCGTGGTCGTGGGCGGCGCCGTGGTCGTGGGCGGCGCCATGGGCATGGGCGTGGCCGTGGTCCTGTCCGGGGCCTTCGACGCGGTGGTGGTCGCCCTCCTGCGTGTGGTGCCGGCGGGACATGACCGGGACGTGGGCCGCGCCGCCCGCGCCCACCGCCAGCGCCCGCTCCAGCAGGATGCCGAGGCCCTCGCCCCGGCGGGCCGAGGTCAGCACCACTTCCACCCCCGGGTTGACCTGCTGGACGTGCGCGCGGAAGGCGGCCTCGTCGAACTCCACCGCCTGCGCGATGTCCGTCTTCGTCACGACGACGAGCTGGGCCAGACCGAACGCCGTCGGATACTTGAGCGGTTTGTCCTCGCCCTCCGTCACCGAGGCCAGGACGACGCGCAGCGACTCCCCGAGGTCGTACGAGGCGGGGCATACGAGGTTGCCCACGTTCTCCACGAACAGCAGCCGGGTGTCCTCGGGCATCCAGCCGTCGAGGTGGCGCCCCAGCATGTGCGCTTCGAGGTGGCAGAGCCCGTCGGTGAGCACCTGCTTGACGGGTACGCCCGAACGCGCCAGCCGCGTCGCGTCGTTCTCGGTGGCGAGGTCGGCGGTGAGGGCGGCGACCGGGACCCCGCGCTCGCGGGCCAGGCCGAGTTCGCGCTCCAGCAGGGCGGTCTTGCCGCTGCCCGGGCTGGACAGCAGGTTGACCACCGTGGTGCCGCGGGCGCCGAGTTCGGCGCGCAGGGCGTGCGCGGCCGAGTCGTTCTTGGCGAGAACCGCCTGCTTCAGGTCGACCACACGGCACATGGTTCAGCGCTCCTCGGGGATCGGTTCGCGGGTGGGGGCGGGGGTGCGGACGCGGTCGGGGCCGGGGCCGTCCTCCCAGTGCACGCTGAGGATCTGCAGCTCGCGCCCGGTGAGGAGCTCGACGTCCGTCGCCTGCCCGCAGCCGGGGCAGACCAGCCGGGGCGGCATGCCGACCGCCCAGTCGCCCGTACAGGAGCGGCAGTGCGCGCGGGCCGCGACGGACTCCGTCACGAGCTCGGCGCCCTCCAAGGCCGTTCCCGCGCAGGCCAGTTCGAAGCAGAATGCGAGGGCTTCGGGCACCACCCCGGCCAGTTCCCCGACCTGGAGCCGGACCGAGGCGACGGTGCTCGCGCCACCGGCCTCGGCGGCTTCCTCCACCTGGCCCACCACGGCCATGGCGATCGACATCTCGTGCATGGGGCTCCGTCCTGCCGGGCCTCATTAGACCGGTCGCCGCCGCGGGGGGCTGTCGGGCACGCCGACGCGCCGACGCCCCGTACGCCATTCGGGCGCCGGGGCGTTCGCACGTCGCGGACCTCGGGGCCGCCGGTCCCGGGCCACGGGTACCGGGATCACATGCGGCGGATCCGCAGATAGCGCTGGAGGTCGGGCAGCACCACGCTCAGCGCGCAGGCGAGGACGGCGGCGGCCACGCCGCCGATGATGGCCTTCTTCATGGGTTCTCCTCAGGTGGCGGTGGCGTTGTGCTCTTGCTCGCGCAGGTCCCCGTCGTGGCGGCGGACCAGGTCCAGGACCATCCGTACGGCCTCCGGGACCGCCGCGGCCACCGGGGCGCTCAGGCCGATGCCCTCCTCCAGGCAGCCGGGTTCGCAGCCGACGACCCAGATCCGCCGGGGCGGCGAGGTGCCCGTACCGGCGCACAGGGTGTCCAGCAGGGCGAGCACCGCGTCGGGGGACATCTGGTGCCCGTCGAGTACGGGGCCCTGCGGGGCGAGGGAGCCGGGCTCGGCGGCCTCGATCAGGTACAGGGTGCCGGGGGCTCCGCCGCGGGCGGTGGCGTCCACCAGGACGAGCGTGTCGTAGCCGTCGAGGAGCTGGTAGGCGAGGTGGACGCCGCGCACGCCGATGTCCACGACCTCGACGTGCTCGGGCATCCCGTGCCCGGGTTCGGCCAGCCTGCGGACGGTCTCGACGCCGAAGCCGTCGTCGCCGAGGAAGACGTTACCGATGCCGGCGATCAGGACGCGGCCGTTCACACGTCCTCCAGGGGCGCGACCTCGTCGGGCTGGAAGTAGAGGAAGCGGCCCTGTTCGCGGCGGATGTCGGCGCCCGGGTCCCCTTCGACGGTGACGGCGAGGTGCACTCCGCCGTCCACGTCGTGGAGAACGGCCTCGACCCGGGCGGCCGCTCCCTGGAGGAACAGGTCCTGGGCGTCGGTGCGCCGCAGGCCCGGGCGCAGGATCACGCGGCTGCCGGGTCCCACCGAGGTCCCGTCGATCAGGATCCGGTCGTCGGCCGGACCGGCGGGATCCGCGTGCGCAGGGTCCCACCAGGGGGTCTCCGGTCTGAAGACGGGGTCCTCGTCGAAGAGTTCGGAGAACGACTCCGGGGTGGGCGCGGGAGCACCGGGGTCGGTGATCTCGCGCAGCGCCCGGACCGCGCCGTGCAGGCGCTCCAGCACTTCGGGCGGCATGCTCTCGGCCAGGTCGATGACGGCGGCCGCGCGCGGGTCGGTGCCGCGGGCCTCGCGCTTCTCCTGGTCGGTCAGGGCGGCCGTGCGCAGGGCGAGGATCTCGTCGATCTCGGTGGCGTCGTACATCGCCCCGATGCTCTCGGGGGCGATGCCGGGGTGGTCCTCCAGGATGATCGGCGAGGACAGCACGACGTCGCTGCTGCCCGGCTCTCCCGCCAGGACGGGCCAGGTGTGCCGGTTGGCGCAGGTGGCGACGGAGGCCCTCGCCCATTCGGGCGGGTCGGTCATGGAGAGGAAGGATCCGGCGCTCAGTCCCAGCAGGAGGTGGGCGGCGACCAGTGAGCGGGGCAGGGCCGCGTCGCGGTCCGCTCCCCCGGCGAGGTCGGCGCCGGGTGTCCAGTCGCTCGTGTTCTCGACCACGGCGGTGAGCTTGAACGCCCGGTACGGTAGGTCCAGTTGCTCCGCGCGCAGCCGCAGCACCCCGTCGGCCCGCTCGGTGCGCCGCACCAGGCGGCCCACCTCCTCGCCGTCGGCGCCGAGGACCGGTTCGGTCTCCTCGCGGGCGGGCCGGACGAAGGGCAGGGTGACCTCGCCCGCTTCCAACTCGGCCACGGGGACGCTCATTTCGACGCGCTCCTCGGTTCCCTCGTCCCAGGGGACCAGCACCCGGTCGGGCAGGTGCAGTTCGGCGACGGCCGCGAAGGAGCCGTCCGGGCGCAGCTCTTCCACCGTCCGCCGCTGCGCGTGCAGGAAGCGCAGCTCGACGGCGAGCGTGGCCGCCCCGCGCGGCTCCATGACCACTTCGGTGCGCTGGAAGGTGTGCTCGCCCTGCGCGGGGCCCCACGCGGGCGGGACCAGGACGCCGAACTGCCAGCGCAGCCGGTTCTTGGCCGCCGACGCCCGGTACGGGTAGAGGACGTAGCCCTCGAAGAGGACGGCGTCGGCCACCTGGCGGGCCACGGCGAAGCGGGATGGCGCCGGTGCCGTCGTCGTCATGGCGCGCTCCTCTCGGCGGCGCGCGGCAGCACGGCGCCGGCCCAGGCGGGGTCCGGGGGCGGCGGCTCGGACGCTGCGTCCAGCAGGGCCCGTACGGTCGCCTCCCAGGAGGCGAGCGCGTGGCGGGAGCGGTAGGCGAGCAGCTCCGCCATGGTCTCGCGGGGCAGCCGCAGCCAGCCGCAGCCGGGGAAGTGCTGCTCGACCATCTCCCGCCAGACCTCGGTGGGCATCCGGAACGGGGCCTCGCGGTCCCACGGGACCGGCTCGACCTGGAAGCCCCCCGCCCCGGTGAAGGCGGTGCCCGAGAACAGCATCAGCAGCGGAGCCTCGCCTTCCTCCAGGGCACTGAGGTAGCGGCCGGAGGCGATGTCCATGTCGTACGAGCAGGGCACGACCACGTCGGTCTCGGTCTCCCCCGTGAAACTGGGGACCATCAGCGAGACCTGCGCGAACTGGAGGGGCTGGAGGGTGTTGCCCCAGCGGGCCCGTTCGCCGAACAGGTCGTGGAGCGCGGCGGCTTCGCCCGTTCCGTACCCGCGCCGGGCCGGCTCGATGCGGATCTGGCAGCGCAGCGCGAGGGCGTGGACGCGCTTGTCCGGTGCGGTGGTGATCCGCAGCCGGAACACGAGGGTGGGGCCGACCGCGTACGGGTCGGCGCGCACCCCGGTGCACGCGAAGGAGAAGTCGGTCACGGCCGCCCCTCCCCCGCTCCGGCCGGGACCTTGGCCCGGCGCTCCACCTGCGCGAAGAAGGCGTCGAGGGCGGCCCGCGCCTCGGCGCCGCCGTCGAAGCCCTGCCACAGCAGCCGCATCCGCCCCACCAGCTCGTAGCAGATGTCGATGGGCACGAGGTAGCACTCGGTGCGGCCCCCGGTCCGGCGCAGCAGCAGTGCCTCCACATCGGGTTCGAGCAGCGCGGCGAGCGCCCCGCCGCCGAGTACGTCCTGCCAGGTGGCCGGATCCAGCTCGCTCTCGGTGGCCCCGGCCGGACTCGGATAGAGGGCGACCAGCCGGTCGAGGGCGGCGTTGCGGAAGAAGAAGGCGACGCCGACCGGGATCTGGAGCTGCTCCCAGGCGCCCTCGCCGAGCCGGTGTTCCGGGTCGGTGAGGTAGCGGTCGGGGACGGCGCGGAAACGCCCGGTGGCGGCGCCGGGCCGGTCGAACAGCAGGGCGCACGCGGTACAGGCGCAGACCAGCGCCCGCTTCTCGACCTCCACCAGGTGGCGGTGGCCGCCCTCGGGGACCGCCACCGCGCACAGCTCGCAGCGCTCGGGCCGGGGCGGGCGGGGCCCGGTGAACCGGCGCAGGCCGCGCGGGCCGCGCGGCGCGGCGGAGGCGGGGGCCCCGGCCGGGCCCGGGCCCCGCTCCGCCGCCGGCCGGGGGTGCGCCGCGTTCACCGGGCCCGCGCCGGGGCCTGCGGGCGGGTGCCGATCTGGAGCAGGGGCAGGGGCGGTTCGGCCGCTTCGAGTTCCACCGAGGTCACCTCGGGGGCGAAGCAGGCCAGGGCGTCCTCGACGCTCTGCGGTACGGCGTCCGCGCCGGAACCGCAGCCGCAGCCCCCGCCCGGCGCGGACCGCAGGCGCAGCACGCCGGTGGCCGCGTCGAAGGCGACGAGCTCGACGGGGTCCCGTACGGAGTCCAGGGCGCGCGCGATCCGGGCGTGGACGTCCTCGGGGTGCAGGTCGTGCAGGGCGAGCAGGCTCGCGACGAGCTCGTCGTCGAGCAGTCCGCCGAGGCGCTCCACGCCGAGCTTCTCCACGATCCGGGCGAGCCCGGCCCCGTAGAAGTCCATGAGCACGCGCACCAGTTCCTCGGCCGCGGCACAGGCCTCGCGGTCGCCGGAGGCGGCCAGCCGCTCGAGCACCTCGTCCACCCTCCGGCCCGCCTCGCGGGCGTCGGTCACCGTCGCGCTCATCCGCCCAGTCCGCTCAGGCCGGTGGGCACGTGCATCTGCTTGACCGTCTTGCCGCTGCCGACGTACATGTGGACGCCGCAGGGCAGGCAGGGGTCGAAGCTGCGCACGGCGCGCATGATGTCGATGCCCTTGAAGTTCTCCGGGGAGTTCTCCTCGAAGATCGGGGTGTTCTGGACGGCGTCCTCGTACGGTCCGGGGGTGCCGAAGGTGTCGCGGGTGCTGGCGTTCCACGGGGTCGGCGGATACGGGTGGTAGTTGGCGATCTTGCCGTCGCGGATCACCATGTGGTGCGAGAGCACACCGCGCACGGCCTCGGTGAAGCCGACGCCGATGGACTCGTCCGGCACCTCGAACTTCTCCCAGGTCTGGGTGCGTCCGGCGCGGACCTCGGCCAGGCCCTTCTCCGCGCAGTGCAGCGCGATCGCGGCCGCGTACGCCTGGAAGTACGTGCGGGCGCGGTTGCGCTCCAGCGCGTTGCTCCACTGCGGGATCTTCCACTCGAAGCGGGTCTCGGGCTTGGTCATGGTGCGGGGCAGGGTGATGACCACGCTGTGGCCGGTGGCCTGGACGTAGTCGGTGTGCACGAGCCCGGACAGGGCGGTGGACCACAGGCGGGCGATGGGGCCGCCGCCGGTGTCGAGGGCGAGGTGGTCCTTGCCGTCGAACCAGCGCGGGGACATCACCCAGCTGTACTTGTCGTCGAAGTTGCGCTTCTGCGGGGCCGGGATGGTGTGCTGGTTCCACGGGTGGCGGGCGTCGACCGGGTTGCCGAGCGGGTCGTGGGTGACGAACTTCTCCTGGCCCTGCCAGTCGTCGTAGTACGAGCTGCCGAGCAGGATGCGGATGCCGAGGTTGATCTCGGTGAGGTCGTTGGTGACCAGCTTCCCGTCCACCACCACGCCCGGGGTGACGAACATCTTCCGTCCCCAGTCGGTCATGTTGGCGTACGTGAAGTCGCAGTACTCGGGGTCGTTGAGCGCGCCCCAGCAGCCCAGCAGGACGCGCCGGCGGCCGACCTCCTCGTACCCGGGCAGGGCCTCGTAGAAGAAGTCGAACAGGTCGTCGTGGAGCGGGACGACCTTCTTCATGAACTCGCAGTACCGCATGAGGCGGCTCATGTAGTCCGTGAAGAGCTGGACGGAGGCGATGGTGCCGACGCCGCCCGGGTAGAGGGTGGAGGGGTGCACGTGGCGGCCCTCCATCAGGCAGAACATCTCGCGCGTGTACCGGCTGACCTGGAGGGCCTCGCGGTAGAACTCGCCCTCGATGGGGTTGAGCGAGCGCATGATGTCGGCGATGGTGCGGTAGCCGTGGTCACCGGCGTGCGGGGCCTCGGTGCGCTCGGCGAGTTCGAGGACGCCGGGGTTGGTCTCGCGGACCATCTTCTCGCAGTAGTCGACCCCGACCAGGTTCTCCTGGAAGATGTTGTGGTCGAACATGTACTCCGCCGACTCGCCCAGGTTGATGATCCACTCGGCGAGATGGGGCGGCTTGACCCCGTACGCCATGTTCTGGGCGTAGACGGAGCAGGTGGCGTGGTTGTCACCGCAGATCCCGCAGATGCGGCTGGTGATGAAGTGGGCGTCGCGGGGGTCCTTGCCGCGCATGAAGACGCTGTAGCCGCGGAAGACGGACGAGGTGCTGTAGCACTCCGCGACCTTCTTCTGCTTGAAGTCGATCTTCGTGTGGATGCCGAGACTGCCCACGATCCGGGTGATCGGATCCCAGGCCATCTCCACCAGGCCGCTGCCGTCGCCGGCCGCCTTCGTCTTCGGTGTCATCTTGTCTGCCGTGACCCTTCTTGGAGACCGGAGCTGGAGGTAGGTGGAGCCGGATCGGTGGACGAGGCGGCGGGCGGGGCCGGGGACGGGGCGGCCGGGTTCACCAGGGCTTGCGGTAGCCGGTGGTCAACTGCCGTCCGGGATGGCGCCACTTGGGCTCCTGGTCCACGGTGTGCTCGGTGATCGACCTGAGCTTGCGGATCAGCGTGCCGTAGACCCCGCTGGCGCTGACGGAGACCCGCGCGCCGGGGGGCTCGTCCATGAACGGCATGAACTTGTCGGGGAAGCCCGGCATGGTGCAGGCGATGCAGATGCCGCCGACGTTCGGACAGCCGCCGATGCCGTTCATCCAGCCGCGCTTGGGCACGTTGCACTTGACGACCGGACCCCAGCAGCCGAGCTTGACCAGGCACTTGGGCGAGTCGTAGGTCTGCGCGAACTCGCCCTGCTCGTAGTAGCCGGCCCGGTCGCAGCCCTCGTGCACGGTGGCGCCGAAGAGCCAGGTGGGGCGCAGCTTGTCGTCCAGGGGGATCATCGGCGCGGAGCCGGCCGCCTGGTAGAGCAGGTAGGTGAGGGTCTCCGAGAAGTTGTCGGGCTGGATCGGGCAGCCGGGGACGCACACGATCGGGATGCCGGCCTTGGAGGTCCAGTCCCAGCCGAGGTAGTCGGGCACGCCCATGGCGCCGGTGGGGTTGCCCTCCATCGCGTGGATGCCGCCGTACGTGGCGCAGGTGCCGATCGCGACCACGGCGAGGGCCTTCGGCGCGAGGCGGTCGATCCACTCGCTGGTGGTGATGGGCTGGCCGGTCTCCGGGTCGTCGCCGAAGCCGCACCAGTAGCCCTCGGGCTTGATCTTCTCGTTCGGGATCGAGCCTTCGACGACGAGCACGAAGGGGTCGATCTCCCCGCGCTCCCCCTTGAAGAACCATTCGATGAAGGTGTCGGCACCGCCGACGGGTCCGCACTCGAAGTCGATGAGCGGCCAGTGCACGGCGATCTTGGGCAGGCCCGGGAGGACGCCCATGACGATCTCTTCGATGCTGGGCTGCATCGCTGCCGTCAGGGACACCGAGTCGCCGTCGCAGCTCAGTCCGGCGTTGATCCAGAGG
>NZ_LFML01000094.1 GCF_001044425.1 Streptomyces roseus | reverse complement strand
CGCGGGCGCCGGGGCGGGCGACTTGCGCGGGGCGAACCAGTTGCTGGTCGCCTCCTCGGGCTCGGCGGCCGGCGCGGGCTCCGCCACGGGCTGCTCGACGGGGGGCGCGGCCTCCGGCTCCGCGTCGGCGGCTGCCGCCACCGGCTTGCGTACGACCACCGGCGGGATCGGCCGCGAACCCGGGATGTTGATCCGGATCCGGGGCGTCAGGGTGGTCTCGGTCTTCGGCCCGTCGGTGTCGGGCGTGGACGGCTTCGAGGTCACAGGGTTCTCCTCCGGGACAGTCGCCGCACCAGGCCCAGGCGGCACAGGCAAGGACGGGTTCCGGCCGGTTCCATACGGCGGTGTACCCGAGGGGTAGGCGGCTCCTCCGCGCCCTTGGGGCCCGGAGGACGAACTGTCGGTTTCACGACTCAAGGCAGGTTCTCCCGGTTGGCTCCGCCGCCCGCGTGCCGTGCGCGGGCAGCTCGGCGGCCCGACCACCATACTGGCCGGGACCCTCGCGCAACTGTCCTAGAGGAATCAGGGGTTCCTCTTCAGCCCCCTTGCGCCCCCTCCGAGCAGCCCGCGGGCGCCCGCCCAACCCCCGTGAACGCACACCCCGACCGAGTTCAACGGCACGTCACTTGCCGGACTGCGCGGCCGAAACCGGCCCCTGGAGTGGGCCTCGGAGCGTGGCGCACATCACAGCCAGCACCGCGCCGCCCAAAAGGTAGACGTACATACCGATTCCGGACGAACCGAGCAGGAAGTCCCCCTCGGGGCGCGGCACGCCGAGCACCACGTACGCGAGGAACCAGCCGAGCGCCCCCGCGCCCACCCCGAGGCCGCTCCCGACGGCGATCCTGCCGCCGAGGAACAGCCCGAGCAGCGCCAGCAGTCCCAGCAGCAGCCCGCCGGGGAACCACAGGTCCACGACGAGCCAGCCGGCCGCTCCGGTGAGCAGACCGACGGCCAACAGGCCGAGCAGGACGGCGATCCGCCCGGGGCTCAGGGAGGCGCTCACGCGTCCACCCCCGCGAACAGGTCCTGCTCGCGCGTCCCCGCCGGAGCGCCGGGACGGCCCGCGGCCAGTTCGTAGTACTCGCGGGCGAACAGCGGTTGCGCGAGGTCGTTGGAGAGGGCGAAGAAGGGCCCCTCCACGGCGATCTGCGTGGCGTGGGCGCGCATCGCGGCCGCCTTGGCCGCCGCGAACGCCCCGTCGCCCCCGGCCCCCTGGGGCCCGGTCCCCTCGTCGCCGATCTCGGCGGTGATCCGCTCGTCGGCGACGACACCGGGCACGTCGTCCGGCGAGGCGACCCCCGGGAAGGGGACCTCGGCGCCGGCCGCCTCCAGCCGGGCGAAGCCCTCCTCGACCACCGAGCGCGGCACCCGGTTCCAGTAGATCTTCCCGATCCGCCACGGATCGCCGAGGTCCGGGCGGTACGCGGCCTGTGCGGCCAGCTCGGCGCCGCGCATCGCGACGCGGTGGGCCTGGATGTGGTCGGGGTGCCCGTATCCGCCGTCCGGGTCGTAGGTGACGAGCACTTGCGGGCGGACCTCGCGGATGACCCCGACGAGGTGCGCCGCGGCCTCGTCCACGTCGGCGGACCAGAAGGCGCCGGGCCGGCGGTTCTGCTCGGCGCCCATCATCCCGGAGTCCCGGAAGCGGCCGGGGCCGCCGAGGAACCGGTGGTCGGTGACGCCGAGTTCCGCCATGGCGGCGGCGAGCTCGCCGACGCGGTGGGGGCCCAGGGCGTCGTCGCGGTCGGGCGCCAGGTGGGCGAGGCCGGGCGGGATGACCTCGCCCTCCTCGCCCAGGGTGCAGGTCACGAGCGTGACGAGGGCACCCTCGGCCGCGTACTTGGCCATGGTGACGCCGTTGTTGATCGACTCGTCGTCCGGGTGCGCGTGCACGAGGAGCAGCCGACGGGCGGGAAGACCGTTCATGGGCCAAGCCTACGATCAAGCGGCGCGCGTCCTACAGCTTGAGGCCGCTGATCATGCTGGCCACGTTCGTGGTCAGCTGGCTGAGCGTCGGGGCGATGGTCGAACTCGCCAGATAGAAACCGAGGAGCACACAGACAGCGGCGTGGCCCGCCTTCAGGCCCGACCGGCGGACCAGCAGGAAGACGACGATCGCCAGCAGCACCACGGCCGAGATCGAGAGTGCCACGGCGTTTCACCTCCACGTCGAGCGGACATCGGTACGCGTACTCGTACTCAGTGCTCGGCGGAGTACATACCCACCGTGCGCTACGGATCATAACTATCCGTACCAGCGCATCGATCGAATTCCGGCAGCACGAGGGGCGCACGCCGCGCGTGCACAGGGTCACGGGGGAGGCCGGCCGGGGAGGCCGTACGCCTCCCCGGCCGGCTGTCGGCACCCGCACGGCCGCACGCGACCCAGCTTGCCCGCCCCAGATCTCGGGACAGAAACGGTCAAGTTGCCCACACGTAAACCGGGTTGGCGGAAAGGTGACCCTAACGGAGCGAATCCGCGCGGGGTGGCTGGATTTCGCCTGCGAAGTGACAGGCCGACGGATGGGCCGCCGGGCCGGAGGAGAACGCCTGCGGAACGGCGAGCAACGGGACCTCGTCCGCGCAGCGCTGCTGCGCCTTCCAGCAGCGGGTGCGGAACGGGCAGCCGGAGGGCGGATCGGCCGGCGAGGGCACGTCGCCGGTCAGGATGATCCGCTCGCGGTGGGCGCGCGCCTGCGGGTCCGGGACGGGCACGGCCGACAGCAGGGCCTGGGTGTACGGGTGGGTGGGGTGGTCGTAGATCTGGGTGTCGGTGCCGATCTCCACCACCCGGCCCAGGTACATCACGCCGACCCGGTCGGAGATGTGCCGCACGATCGAGAGGTCGTGCGCGATGAACACGTACGACAGGTCGAACTCGCTCTGGAGCCGCGCCAGCAGGTTGATCACCTGGGCCTGGACGGAGACGTCGAGCGCGGAGACCGGCTCGTCGGCCACGATCACCTCCGGCCGCAGGGCGAGGCCGCGTGCGATGCCGATGCGCTGGCGCTGGCCGCCGGAGAACTGGTGCGGGTACCGGTTGATGTACTCCGGGTTGAGCCCGACCACGTCCAGGAGTTCCTGCACCCTGCGCCGGCGGTCGCCCTTGGGGGCGACCTCGGGGTGGATGTCGTAGGGCTCCCCGATGATGTCGCCGACCGTCATGCGCGGGTTCAGCGAGGTGTACGGGTCCTGGAAGACCATCTGGATGTTGCGCCGGACGGCCTTCAGCGCCCGCCCGGACAGCTTGGTGATGTCCTCGCCCTTGTACGAGATCGCCCCGGCCGTCGGGCGCTCCAGGTGGACCAGCATCTTGGCGACAGTGGACTTCCCGCAGCCGGACTCGCCGACGATGCCGAGCGTCTCGCCGCGGCCGAGGCCGAAGGAGACCCCGTCGACCGCCTTGACCGCGCCGACCTGCTTCTTGAACAGGACGCCCTGGGTGAGCGGGTAGTGCTTGACGAGGTCCTTGACCTCCAGGATCGTCTCAGCCACCGAGGCACTCCTTCCAGAAGAAGCACGCGCTGGCGCGGTCCGGTCCCACCTGCGCGAGCGGCGGGACCTCGGTGCGGCAGAGTGCCCGCGCCATCGGGCAGCGCGGGTTGAAGGCGCAGCCGGGCGGGATGGCCAGCAGGTTCGGAGGCAGTCCCTTGATGGCGTACAGCTCCTGGCCCTTCTGGTCGAGGCGCGGGATGGAGTCGAGCAGGCCGCGGGTGTACGGATGCGCGGGGGCGGCGTAGATCTCGTGGACGGGGGCCGCCTCGACGATCCGGCCCGCGTACATGACGGCGATCTTGTCGGCGACGTCGGCGACCACGCCGAGGTCGTGGGTGATGAGGATGAGCCCCATGTTGAGCTCGCGCCGGAGCTCGGCGAGCAGGTCCATCACCTGGGCCTGGACGGTGACGTCGAGGGCCGTCGTCGGCTCGTCGGCGATGATGAGGGAGGGCTCCAGGGCCAGCGCCATCGCGATCATGATGCGCTGGCGCATGCCGCCCGAGAACTGGTGCGGGTAGTCCCCCACCCGCTGCCGGGCCGCCGGGATCTTCACCCGGTCCATCAGCTCGACGGCCTTGGCCTTGGCGTCCTTGCGGGACATCCCGCGGTGCACCTCGTACATCTCGCCGAGCTGCGCGCCCACGCTGAGCACCGGGTTCAGGGAGGACAGGGCGTCCTGGAAGATCATCGCCATGTCGGCGCCCCGGACCTTGCGCCGCTCCTCCTCCTTCATCGTGAGCAGGTCCCTGCCCTTGAAGAGGATCTCGCCGCCCGCGATCCGGCCCGGCGGGACGTCGAGGATGCCCATCACGGCCTGGGCGGTCACCGATTTGCCCGAGCCGGACTCGCCGAGCACGGCGAGCGTCTCGCCCTCGTCCACCGAGTAGTTGACGCCGTTGACGGCCTTGGCGACTCCGTCCCGCGTACGGAACTCCACATGGAGGTCGCGGACTTCGAGCAGCATGGTGCCCACTCCTCAGCGCAGTTTGGGGTCGAGGGCGTCGCGCACCGCGTCGCCGAGCATGATGAAGGCGAGCACCGTCAGGCTCAGCGCGCCCGCCGGCCACAGCAGCATGTGCGGGGCGTTGCGGATCTGCGAGGCCGCGTTGGAGATGTCGATGCCCCAGGAGACGGTGGGCGGGCGCAGGCCGACGCCGAGGAAGGACAAGGTGGCCTCCAGGGCGATGTACGTGCCGAGCGCGATGGTGGCGACGACGATGACGGGCGCGACGGCGTTGGGCGCGACGTGCCGCAGCAGCATCCGGCCGTTGCCGGCGCCGAGCGCGCGGGCGGCCTGGACGTAGTCGTTCTGTTTGGCGGTGATGACGGAGCCGCGGCCGATGCGGGCGATCTGCGGCCAGCCGAGGAGGACGATGAAGCCGACGACCGGCCAGACGGTGGTGCTGGTGACCACGGAGAGGAAGACGAGGCCGCCGAGGACGACGGGGATGCCGAAGAAGATGTCGGCGACCCGGGAGAGCAGCGCGTCGCCCCAGCCGCCGAAGAACCCCGCGAGCCCGCCGAGCACCGAGCCGAGCAGGGCGGCGCCGAGGGTGGCGCACACGCCGACGGTGATGGAGGCGCGGGCTCCGTAGACGGTGCGGGTGTAGACGTCGCAGCCCTGGGTGTCGTAGCCGAAGGGGTGGCCGGGCGCGGAGCCCTGCTGGGACTTGGACAGGTCGCACTGGAGCGGGTCACCGCTCGCGATGAGCTGCGGCCAGATCGCGATGACCACCAGGAACAGGATCATCAGCGAGGAGATGATGAAGACGGGGTTGCGGCGCAGCTGGCGCCACGCGTCGGACCACAGGGAGCGGGCCTTCTCCCGGGGGCCGGACGGCTGGTCGCCCAGCGTCTTCTCCAGGCTCTCGGCCTCGTCCAGCGCCAGATCCATGGGGCCGCCCTGGCCGGTGGGTGCGATCGCTTCCCCCTGTCCGGGTTGGAGCGGGTCGTATGCGGGGTGCTCGGGCTCAGGCATAACGGATCCTCGGGTCCAGGACCGCGTAGAGCAGGTCGACGAGCAGGTTCGCCACCAGGAAGACGATGACGAGGATGGTCACGAAGCCGACCACCGTCGGGGAGTTGTTGCGCAGGATGCCCTGGTAGAGCTGGTATCCGACGCCGTGGATGTTGAAGATGCGCTCGGTGACGATGGCGCCGCCCATGAGGGCGCCGATGTCGGTGCCGATGAAGGTGACGACGGGGATGAGCGAGTTGCGCAGCAGGTGGCGGGTGACGACCCGGCGGCGCGGCAGCCCCTTGGCGACGGCGGTGCGCACGTAGTCCGCCTTCACGTTCTCGGCGATGGAGGTGCGCGAGAGCCGGGTGACGTACGCGAGGGAGACCAGCGCGAGCACGATGCCGGGCAGGATCAGCTGGTTGAAGGGCGCGTCCGGGGAGACGGTGGGCCTGACCCAGCCCCATTTGACGCCGAAGAGGTACTGGAGCAGATAGCCCGTCACGAACGTCGGGACGGAGATCACGACGAGGGTGAGCACCAGCACGGTGGTGTCGACGGACCTGCCGCGGCGCAGGCCGCTGACGACGCCGAGGGTGATGCCGATGACGATCTCGAAGAAGATCGCGACGACCGTCAGGCGCAGGGTGACGGGGAAGGCCGAGGCCATCAGCTCGGTGACGGGCTGCCCGTTGAAGGCCGTGCCGAAGTCGCCCTGGAAGATCTGGCCCATGTAGTGCAGGTACTGCTGCCACAGGGGCCGGTCGAGGTAGAGGTCCCTGCGGATGCGCGCGGCGGTGGCGGGGTCGGGCGCCTTGTCGCCGAAGAGGGCGGCGACGGGGTCGCCCAGGGCGTACACCATGAAGAAGATCAGGAACGTGCTGCCGATGAACACCGGGATCATCTGGAGCAGCCGCCGGATCACGTAACGTCCCATGGACTGCTCCAGGATCGATCCGACAGGGGGTCAGCTGACCTTGATCTCGTTGTAGACGGGGACGCTGAACTGGTTGAGCGCCACGTCGGAGAGCCGCTCGGCGTAGCCCGCGCTGCCGTTCTGGTACCAGAGCGGGATGGAGGGCATCTGCGTGACGAGGATCTTCTCGGCGTCCTGGAACTTCCCGATCGCCTTGGTGGCGTCGCTCTCCTGGTTGGCCTCGTCGATGAGCTTGTCGAACTCCGGGTTGCTGAACTTCCCGTAGTTGGAGGAGGCGCCGGTGTAGTAGAGCGGCTGGAGGAAGTTCTGGATGAGCGGGTAGTCGGCCTGCCAGCCGGAGCGGAAGGGGCCGGTCAGCTTGAAGGAGCTCTGCTGGTTGCGGAAGTCGGCGAAGGTGCCGATCGGGTTGACGGTGCAGACCGGCCCCTCGCCGATCGCGTTGTTGATGCTGTTGCAGACGGCGTCCATCCAGTCGCGGTGCGAGCCGGTGTCCACGTTGGAGGTCAGGGTGACCTTGCCGCCGGGGAGCCCGCCGGCGTCCTGGATGAGCTTCTTGGCCGCGGCCGGGTCGTACTTGCAGGCGTCGCCGCAGAGCGTGGCGCTGAAGCCGCCCTTCTCGCCGAGGGCCGGGGAGGTCCAGTCCTTGGCCGGGGTGCGGGTCTCGCGGAAGATCTGCTTGGTGATCTCGTCGCGGTTGATGGCCATGGAGATGCCGCGCCGGACGTTCTCCATGCCCTCCTTGCCCCACTGCGGGTCGTACAGCGGGAAGGTCAGGGTCTGGATGATGAGGGCCGGCTGGTTGATGTACCGGTCGCCGAGGTCGTTCTTGACGTTCTTCAGCTGCTGGGCCGGGACGTCGTCGACGAGGTCGAGGTTGCCGGAGATCAGGTCCGTGTAGGCGGTGTTGTTGTCGGTGTAGACCTTGAGGTCGACGCCGCTGTTCTGCGCCTTGTCCTCGCCCGGGTAGCCGTCCCAGGTGCGCAGCTTCATGCCGGTGCCCTTGGTGTACGAGTCCACCGTGTACGGGCCGTTGCCGATCGGCTTGTTCAGCCAGCCGGCGTGGTCGGTGAAGAAGGCCTTGGGCAGGGGGGAGAAGGCCTGGTAGCCGAGGGTCTCGGGCCAGGTGGAGAACTTGTTCTTCAGGGCGACGGTGAAGGTCTTGGCATCCTTGACGACCAGCCCGGACATCGTCTTGGCCTTGGGCTCGCCGGAGGCGGGGTGGACGTCCGCGTAGCCGGCGATGTCGGAGAAGAACGGCGAGTTGTTCTGCTTGTTGCGCACGTCCGCGCCGTAGTTCCAGGCGTCCACGAAGGACTGCGCGGTGACCGGCTCGTCGTTGCTGAACTTCCAGCCGTCCTTCAGCGTGATGGTGAAGTTCTGGCTGTCGGTCGTCTCGATCTTCTCGGCGAGCATGTTCTTGGCTTCGCCGGTCTTCGGGTCGTACCGCTTGAGGCCCCGGAAGATCATGTCGAGCACCTTGCCGCCCTGCACCTCGTTGGTGTTGGCCGGCTCCAGCGGATTCTGCGGGTCACCCCAGGAGGAGCTGACGACTCCCGCGCCCCCGCCGCCCCCGCCGCTGTCGCTACCGCCGCAGGCCGTCGCCGCGAGGACGACGGCCACCGCACATGCGGCCCACTTGGCGTGGGTGGCTCCGCGCATGGAGTGCCTCCTATGGCTCCCAAGACTCACTTAGGGCCCAATGTCACCCTATGTGGGGGCCGGAACACTCCTCGTTGGACCGATTGCACCCTCGCGTCCCGCGCCTGTCACCCGCGCGAGTGCAAACTCAGCTCCCAGGTGTCCACCGCGTAGTGCCGGCGCATGCCGTGGGCCTCGTAGAGCGCGAGTGCGCCGGTCTCGTTGCGGGTGTCCACGCCGAGGCCGACGGTGTCGCGGCCGCGGGCCGCGTACGCGGCGAAGGCGTGGCGCAGCAGGAAGCCGCCGATGCCCCGGCCGCGCAGGTCGGCGCGGACGCCGAGGTGGCTCAGCCAGGCCATGCCGGTGCGGTCGTCGCGGGTCAGCAGGACGGCCGCGTCGCCGGATCCCGGCAGGCTCGCGATCCAGACCAGCGACCAGTCGAGGCCGCGGGCGCCCTGGTGGTCGAGCCAGGCCTCGTACGGGCGGTCCACATGGCCGAAGTGGGCGGCGAAGGTCTCCTCGACGAGGGCGTGGGCCCGGCGGCGGTCGGCCTCGTCGGCGGCGCAGTCGCGCAGGAGGAGCCCCCGGGGCGGGGCGGGCGGCGGGTCGGCGGCCGGGGAGAGGGACCGGGTCATGACGTGGTGGCGGCGCACGGGGCGGTAGCCGCGGCCGGGCAGCACGTCGTGGTCGAGGACGGGCTTGGTGTTGAGCTGGATCCGCAGGACGGCGCCCGGCGCCCCGGCGGCGAGCTCGCGGGCGCGGGTCTCCGCCAGGTCCAGCAGCCGCACCGCGGCCCGCCGGTGGCCGGGCAGCACGTAATGGTCGGCGTCGACCCGGCCCGGCCCGGAATCGGCCCACACCTGGGCCCAGGCGACGAGCCGGCCGGCCTCGAAGGCCAGCCAGGAGTCCTTGGCCAGGTCGATGTCGGGGTGGTGGAGATCGGCCTCGACCGCGGCGAGGTCGGTTTCGGGCCTGCCGATCTCGAGGATGTCGACGGCGTTGAGCAGGGCGCAGATGTCGGACGCGTCCCCGGGCCCGGCGGGCCGTACGGTCGGCGGACGCCGGCTGCGGTGGTCGTACGGGCGGTCGTACGGGCGCGCGCTCACCCGTCCACTGTCGGCTTGCCGGACGCGCCCCCGCAACCGCTTTGCGGCGCCGCCCCCCGCCCGGGTGTCAGTTGAGTTCGACGTGTGCCAGGTCCATGCGGCCCTGCGCGTCGACGCCGACGTTCTTCACGGTCTTGGAGTAGGCCACGGCGGACATGTAGGTGAAGACCGGGATGTACGGCAGGTCCCTGATCACGATGTCGTCGGCCTGCTGGTAGAGCGTCAGGCTCTCGGCCGGGTCGGTCGCCCGGTCGGCCGCGGCGAGGACGGACTCGAACTCCTCGCTCGCGTAGCGGCCGAAGTTGGAGCCGTTGGCGATGGCCTCCTTCGAGAAGACCGGGCGCAGGTAGTTCTCCGCCGCCGGGTAGTCCATGGCCCAGCCCATGCGGAAGGCCCCCTTGAACTCCTGGGACTTCACGTCGTCGATCAGGGCCCCGGCGCTCTGGTACGGCTTCGCGCTGACGTCGAGGCCGAGGTTGGCCCTCAGCTGGGCGGCGACGGCCTCGATCCACTCCTTGTGGCCGCCGTCGTCGTTGTAGGCGAGCTCCAGCTTGTTGCCGGGTATGCCGCCGGCCTGCTCGAACAGGGCCTTCGCCTTGGTCGGGTTGTACGTGCCGGCCTCGCCCAGGGCGCCCCGGCGGTATCCGGGCACGATCGGGCTGATGAAGTCGTCGGCGGGCTTGCGGGTGCCCCGGAAGATCTTCTTGCAGATGGCCTCCCGGTCGATGGCCATCGAGATCGCCTTGCGGATCCCGGCCTTGCCGAAGGCCGCGGGGTTGGCCTCCAGCGGGAGGCCGATGTAGCCGACGGAGGCCTCCGGCTTGTAGATGTAGCGGTCGCCGAACTCCTCGGAGACCTTGTCGAGCGCGGAGACCGGCAGCTTGTCGGTGATCTGCACGGCGTTCTTGTGCAGGTCGCGGTAGGCGGCGTCCAGGTCGTCGTAGATCTTGAAGGTCACGGAGTCCAGCTTGGCGCGGCCCTCGGCCGGGTACTTGTCGTACTTCTTGACCTTGATCTGCTCGTGGTGCTCCCAGGCGCCGTCCATGCGGAACGGGCCGTTTCCGATCGGTGCCTGGCCGAACCCCTTCGGGTCCGCTTCGAACGCCTTGGGCAGCGGGTAGAAGGCGTCGTACCCCAGCATGGTCCGGAACTGGGAGAACGGTGCCTTCAGGGTGACGGTGAAGGTCCTGTCGTCGATGACCTTCAGACCCCGCAGCTCCTTGGCGGTGGGCGTGCGGCCCTTGCCCGGGGCCAGCTCCTGCGAGCCCTCGATCTTCGAGAAGAAGCCCATCGCCTCGGCGGTGTTCTCCTGGTTGGCGCCCCAGTTCCAGGCGCGGACGAAGGACTGCGCGTCGACCTTCTCGCCGTTGTGGAAGGTGAACCCGTCCTTGATCCTGATCGTCCAGGTCTTCGAGTCGGTGGTGTCGACGGACTCGGCGATCGCGAGCTTCGGCTCGCTGGTCTTCGTGTCGTACGTGACCAGGCCGGTGAACAGGGCGTGGAGGACCTCGGCGCCCTCGGTCTCGGCGGTCTCCTGCCCCACGAGCCCGTGGCGCGGCTCGCCGAGCACCACGGTGATGTGCCCGCCGGCCTTGGCGGTCTGCGCATCCTCACCGGCTCCGCACGCGGTGGCGGCCACCGCCACGACGAGGGCACCGGCGATGCACTGGGCGCTCGTTCGGCGCATGGGTACTGCCTCCTCGGACTCACCGACTACGGGGGCGGAAAACCGGACGGGGCCCAGCCGGGATCGGCTGGGCCCCGTCCGGTCTGCCGGCGGATCAGATGGCCAGGACGGCCTTCTCCTCGGCGAAGTGGCACGCCGACTCGTGCGCGGCCGGGGTGTTGACGCCCTGGAAGCGCGTCGGGATCGCCAGCACCGGCTCCTCCGTGGAGCAGCGCTCCTCGGCCTTCCAGCAGCGGGTGCGGAAACGGCAGCCCGAGGGCGGGTTGGCCGGGGAGGGGACGTCACCGGTGAGGATGATCCGCTCGCGGCCCTCGCGCGCCTCCGGGTCCGGGACCGGGACGGCCGACAGCAGCGCCTGGGTGTACGGGTGGGTCGGGTGTTCGTAGATCTGCTCGTCGCTGCCGATCTCGGCCATCCGGCCCAGGTACATGACGCCCACGCGGTCCGAGATGTGCCGGACGATCGAGAGGTCGTGCGCGATGAAGATGTAGGACAGGTTGAACTCGTCCTGCAGCTTCGCCATCAGGTTGATGACCTGCGCCTGCACCGACACGTCGAGCGCGGAGACCGGCTCGTCGCAGATGATGATCTCCGGCTGGAGCGCGAGGCCGCGGGCGATGCCGATGCGCTGGCGCTGGCCGCCGGAGAACTGGTGCGGGTACCGGTTGATGTACTCCGGGTTCAGGCCGACCACGTCCAGGAGCTCCTGGACCTTGCGGCGCCGGTCGCCCTTGGGAGCCACCTCGGGGTGGATCTCGAACGGCTCCCCGATGATGTCGCCGACCGTCATGCGCGGGTTCAGCGAGGTGTACGGGTCCTGGAACACCATCTGGATGTTGCGGCGGACGGCCTTGAGCGCCCTGCCGGACAGCTTGGTGATGTCCTGGCCCTTGTAGAAGACCTCGCCGGACGTCGCCGTCTCCAGCAGCATCAGCAGCTTGGCGACGGTCGACTTGCCGCAGCCGGACTCGCCGACGATGCCCAGGGTCTCGCCCTGGTGCAGGTCGAAGGAGACCCCGTCCACGGCGCGGACGGCGCCGATCTGCTTCTTGAACAGGATGCCCTGGGTCAGCGGGAAGTGCTTGACCAGGTTGCGCACCTGCAGGATCGGCTCGCCGCGGTCGACGGGCGCCTCGATGGCGGCCACGGCCGCCGTCTCGGTCGCCGCCTCGACGACGTCGACCTCGCTGATACCGGGTGTGGCGTCCACGGCGTCATCCTTCTTGTCGAACTCAGCCATGGAGCTGCTCCTCGCGGAAGTGGCAGGCGCTGCCGCGGCCGGCCAGCTCGGTTCCGTCCCGCTCGGTCACCGGCAGCAGGGCCGGGACCTCGGTGCGGCAGATGTCCTGCGCCTTGGGGCAGCGCGGGTTGAAGGCGCAGCCGGAGGGGGCCTTCAACAGGTTGGGCGGCAGACCCTTGATCGCGTACAGCTCCTGGCCCTTCTGGTCCAGGCGCGGGATCGAGTCCAGCAGTCCCCTCGTGTACGGGTGCGCGGGGCGCTTGTACAGCTCGTGGACCGGGGCCTGCTCGACGATGCGGCCCGCGTACATCACGGCGATCTTGTCCGCGACGTCGGCGACGACGCCGAGGTCGTGGGTGATCAGGATCAGACCCATGTTGTACTCGCGCTGCAGGTCCGCCAGCAGGTCCATGACCTGGGCCTGGACCGTCACGTCGAGCGCCGTGGTGGGCTCGTCCGCGATGATCAGGTCGGGCTCCAGGGCGAGCGCCATCGCGATCATGATGCGCTGGCGCATACCGCCGGAGAACTGGTGCGGGTAGTCGTTGACCCGGCTCCTGGCCGCGGGGATCTTGACCCGCTCCATGAGGTCGATGGCCTTGGCCTTGGCGTCCTTCTTCGACATGCCCTGGTGGACGCGGAACATCTCGCCCAGCTGGTTGCCGACGGAGTAGACCGGGTTCAGCGCGGAGAGCGCGTCCTGGAAGATCATCGCCATCTTGGGACCGCGCAGCTTGCGCCGCTCGCTCTCCGGAAGCTTGAGGATGTCCTCGCCGCGGAAGAGGATCTCTCCCTTGGAGACCCGCCCGGGGGGCGAGTCCAGAATGCCCATGATCGCCTGCGCGGTCACGGACTTGCCCGAGCCGGACTCGCCGAGCACGGCCAGCGTCTCGCCTGAAGAGACGCTGTAGTTGACGCCGTTGACGGCCTTGACCACGCCTTCGCGGGTCGCGAACTCAACGTGCAGGTCGCGCACTTCGAGAACGGGCGCCTCGGCGTCCCCGCCCCTCTGGCGGGGCACTTCTGCGGTGATGCTTGAAGTAGTCATGTGGTGGTGCCGCCCTTCTAGCGCAGCTTCGGGTCGAGGGCGTCGCGGAGCCCGTCACCGACGAATACGAAGCCAAGGACCGTCAGCACGATCGCGATGCTGGGGTAGGTCCACAGGAAGTCCTTGACGCCCATGAAGTCCTTGGCGGCGGCGAGCATGTTGCCCCACTCCGGAACCTCCGGGCTGACACCCACGCCCAGGAAGGACAGCGAGGCCTCGGCCACGATGGCGCCGCCGACGCTGAACGCGGCGTAGGCCATCACCGCGGCGATGGAGTTGGGGATGATGTGCCGCACGATGATCCGGCGGGTGTCCGCGCCGAGGGCGCGGGCGGCCAGCACGTAGTCGGCCTCGCGGACCGACAGGATCGAGCTGCGCAGCAGACGGGAGACCGTCGGCCAGGAGAAGATCGCCAGCGAGATGATCACCGGCATGATGCCCCGGCCCATCACGATGATGATGACGATGGCACCGATCAGCAGCGGGAAGGCGAAGAAGACGTCCGCGATGCGCATCAGCACCGAGTCGGTCGCGCGGCCGAAGTAGCCGGCCAGGGCGCCGATGACGATGCCGATGAGGCACGCGAGGAAGATCGAGGCCAGACCGATCACCACGGCGATGCGGGTGCCGTAGATGATGCGGGACAGCTGGTCGCGGCCGAGCGCGTCGGTTCCGAGCAGGTGCCCGCTGCCCGGGTCCTGCAGGGTGTTGGTCAGGTCCTGCGCGTACGGGTCGTGCGGGGCGAGCAGCGGCGCGAAGAGCGCGGTCAGGAAGAGCAGCAGGACGAGGCCGAGGCCTACGACGGCCAGCTTGTTGGCGAGGAAGCGGTGGCGGATCTCGCCCCACTGGGTCACGCGGGCGATGGCCGGTTCGGCCTCCGCGTTCGCGCCCTTCGCCGGTGCGGTCGCGTCCCCCGCCACCGATGTGCTCTTGGTGAGCTCGGTCATGGGTAACTCCTAGAACGGGCTGCCTGGGATCAGGCGAGACGGATGCGCGGGTCGAGGACCGCGTACAAGAGGTCGACGATGAGGTTGAGCAGAACGAACACGCCGACACCGAAGCTCACGACGCCGATGATGATCGGGTTGTTCTGCTGCTGCACCGCCTGCACCAGGGCGAGCCCGATGCCGTCCCAGTTGAAGATCGCCTCGGTGATCAGGGCGCCACCGAGCAGCGAGCCGAAGGAGATACCCAGGTACGTGACGACCGGGATGATCGAGTTGCGCATGACGTGCTTGAGGAGCACGGTCCGCCGCGGCAGACCCTTGGCGACGGCCGTCTTGACGTAGTCGGCGCGCAGCACTTCGAGCATCGTGCCGCGCATGAGCCGCGCCACGAGGGCGGCGTCCAGGATCGCCAGGGTGAAGGCGGGCAGGATCAGCGACTTCATCGTGCCGTCGGAGATCAGCGGGACCCATTCGAGCTGGATCACGAAGACCTTCTGGAGCACCATGCCGATCACGAAGGACGGGAAGCCGACGGCCATGGTGGTCAGGAGCGTGATCAGCACGTCCCAGAACGAGTATCTGAACAGTGCGGCGATCAGGCCGGCCAGCAGGCCGATCGCGATGTCCAGGACGATGGCGGCCAGAGCGAGCTGCGCGGTGTTGACGAGCTTCGGTCCGAGGACCTCCGTCACCGGGCGGCGCTGGGTGTAGTCCTCACCGAGGTCACCCTGCGCGAGGTTCTTGACGAAGTTCCCGTACTGGACGGGGAGCGGGTCGTTGAGGCCGTAGCGCTCCCGCAGCTGTTCCACGACAGCCGGGTCACGGGCCTTGTCACCGCCGAGCGAGCCCACGGGGTCGCCGGGGAGCACGAAAAGACAGCAGAAGAGAATAACCGTCGCACCGAAGAGAACGACAACCATCTGTCCGAGCCGCCGGATCACATATCTTCCCACGATGCCTCCTTCACATACTGAGCGTGGGGGTTGGCGGCATCATCCGATCGGGAGATTGGCCGCATCCGGGCGCGGATCGACAACGAAGAGGGGTGCGCCCGGGACTGAGCGAAGGCCGTGGGGACCGAAGAAGTAACTCGGACCCCCACGGCCTTCGCCTACCTGATGTTGAGGAGGCTGCTACTTGGCTGCGATCTCAGCGAGGTTCGGGTCCTCGAAGAAGTCCATCTTCACGTTGGTGAACTTGTCCGTGGCCGCGAGGCGGTACTGGGTGCGCTTCCACAGCGGGATGACGGCCTGCTCCGTGTCGACCGCGAGCTTCTCGGCCTCCTGGTAGAGCTTGGCGCGCGCCGCCGGGTCCTTGGTGCCACGAGCCTGGGTGATCAGCTCGTCGAACTTCGGGTTGTTGTAACGGCCGCGGTTGTCACCGAGGGCCTTGCCCGACTCGTCCGGGTTGATCGAACCGGAGTCGAGCAGCGGGAACAGGAAGTTGTCCGGGGTCGGGTAGTCCGCGCCCCACGCCGAGCGCCACAGACCGCTCGTGCCCTTGGTCTGCTGCTGGGCCAGGGCCTCCTTGAACGGCTTGCCGTTCAGCTTGACCTCGAGGCCGAGGACGTCCTTCAGCTGCTGGGCAACGGCCTGGACCCACTCTTCGTGGCCACCACCGGTGTTGTAGCCGAAGTCGAGCACGGTGCCCGGCTTCAGGCCGCCCTTGGCCGCGTACTCCTTGGCCTTGTCCTTGTCCTGCTTGACGCAGCTGGTGCAGACGCCGTCCTGGTACGTGTCCGCGAAGGAGGGCGGGAGGATCGAGGTCGCGGGCTTCTGCAGACCCTGGAAGACACCCTTGGCGATGGCGTCGCGGTCGATCGCGTACGAGATCGCCTTGCGGGCGTCGGGGTTGTTCAGCGGCGCGGTCTCGTTGAAGGCCACCAGGTAGTTGATACCGCTGGTGTCGGCCTCGACCCACTGCTTCTTCGGCTCGTACTTGGCCTTCGCCACCGACTGCTGCGGCGTGGGCATGCGCGCCCAGTCGAACTGGCCCGACTGGAAGCCCTGGTACTCCAGGGTGGCGCCGTTGGCCGCGTTCAGGATCGAGATCTCGACCTTGTCGAGCTTGGCCTTCTCGAAGCCGTAGTCGTCGTTACGGACGAGGGTGATCGACTTGTTGTGCTGCCACGAACCCTCCATCTTGAAGGGGCCGTTGCCGATCGGCGCGTCGTTGTACGCCTTGTTGCTGGCGGGGCCGGCGGCCTTCGGGACCGGGCTGAAGGCCTGGTGCACGGTCTTCTTGTCGAACTCGAAGTCGGCTGCGGAGAGCTCGACCTTGAGGGTGTTGGCGTCCGGGGCGCTCAGACCGGCGAAGGGGGTGGCGGTGCCACCGTTGAGCTCCTTGTAGCCGTTGATGCCGTCGAACGGGTACGCGACGTCGGAGGCGGACTCCTTGGCGACCACACGGGTCCAGCCGCGGATGAAGGCCTCGGCGTCGACGACCTCGCCGTTCGAGAACTTGGTGCCGGACTTGATCTTGAAGGTCCAGGTCTTGCCGTCGTCGCTCGTCTGGACCGCCTCGGCGAGCTCCGGCTTCAGCTTGCCGTCCGGAGTGGCGCTGTACAGGCCGGTGAAGAGGTTGTGCGCGACGAGAGCGCCCTCGGACTCCTGGGCGTTGTACGGGTCGATCGCGGTGGGCTCGGTGATACCGAGACGGAACGTACCGCCGCCCTTGCCCGCACTGTCCTTGCTGTCGTCGCCACCGCCGCACGCCGTGGCAGCCATTGCCACGATGACGGCACCCACGACCCACTTGGCGCTCGTTGCTCCGCGCATGGGTAATTGCCTCCTCAGGAGTCACTGTCGATAGTGATGGGCCGTCCCCCGCTGACACCCCTGACAGCGAAATCCGGTCCCGTCGTGTGTGCTCGTGAGTCGACGCTCCCCACAGCGTGTGACCCATTGACCCGAGCTCAATGGAGCCATCCTCAGGGACGCCCAGGCTGTAAACCACACTTAAGTGGTCTCGTTTTCACAACATCACCGCATGGCGAAAACCCGAAATACGGACAAACGGATAGGAGACAGACACGTGCGAAACGGACGGTTGGTTCTTCTTCCGAACAGTCATGGCCGGTATGCGGACACATGAACGTCACAAACCGCTTGACAAAAGCCCGCAGCCCGTCACCCCACGGAAGCCGTGAGGGGACGGGCTGTCGATCATGCGCGGCTTTCGGCCAGTCCGGAACGGATCCGGAACAGTACCGCTACTTCGCGGACTTGGCGCGCGACGCGGTGCGCGAGCGCTCCTTCTGGTCCAGGACGACCTTGCGGATGCGGACGGCCTCCGGGGTCACCTCGACGCACTCGTCGTCGCGGCAGAACTCCAGGGACTGCTCCAGGGAGAGCTTGCGGGGCGGGATCACGTTCTCCGTGTTGTCCGCCGAAGCCGCACGCATGTTCGTGAGCTTCTTCTCCTTGGTGATGTTCACGTCCATGTCGTCGGAGCGCGAGTTCTCGCCGACGATCATGCCCTCGTACACCTCGGTGCCGGGGTCGGTGAACAGGACGCCGCGCTCCTGCAGGTTGATCATCGCGAACGGCGTGACCGAGCCCGCGCGGTCGGCGACCAGGGAGCCGTTGTTGCGGGTGACCAGCTGGCCGAACCACGGCTCGTGGCCCTCGTGGATCGAGTGGGCGATGCCCGTGCCGCGGGTGTTGGTCAGGAACTCCGTACGGAAGCCGATGAGGCCGCGCGACGGGACGACGAACTCCATGCGGACCCAGCCGGAGCCGTGGTTCGACATGTTGTCCATCCGGCCCTTGCGGACGCCCATGAGCTGCGTGACGGCGCCCATGTGCTCCTCGGGCACGTCGATCGTCATGCGCTCGACCGGCTCGTGGACCTTGCCGTCGATCTCCTGCGTGACGACCTGCGGCTTGCCGATGGTCAGCTCGAAGCCCTCGCGGCGCATCTGCTCGACCAGGATGGCGAGCGCGAGCTCACCGCGGCCCTGGACCTCCCAGGCGTCCGGACGCTCGGTGTCGAGGACGCGCAGCGAGACGTTACCGATCAGCTCGCGGTCCAGGCGGTCCTTGACCTGGCGGGCGGTGACCTTGCGGTCCTTGACCGCGGACTTGGCGTCCGCGCCCTTGCCGCTGCCGCCGCGGCCGACCATCGGGGAGGTGTTCGTACCGATGGTCATGGAGATCGCCGGCTCGTCGACCGAGATCAGCGGGAGCGCGATCGGGTTCTCCGGGTCGGCCAGGGTCTCGCCGATCATGATGTCGGGGATACCGGCGACCGCGCAGATGTCACCCGGGCCCGCCACCTCGGCCGGCTTGCGGGTGAGCGCCTCGGTCATCATCAGCTCGGTGATGCGGACGTTCGACTGGGTGCCGTCACGCTTGATCCAGGTGACGGTCTGGCCCTTGCGCAGCTCGCCCTGCTCGACGCGGAGCAGCGCGATGCGGCCGAGGAAGTTGTCGGCGTCCAGGTTGGTGACGTGGGCCTGGAGCGGCGCCTCCTCGTCGTACACCGGGGCGGGGACGTGCTCCAGGATGGTGGAGAAGAACGGCTCCAGGTTGTCGCTGTCCGCGGGGACGGTGCCGTCCTCCGGCTTGGTCAGCGAGGCCACGCCGTCACGGCCGCAGGCGTAGACGATCGGGAACTCGATCTGGTCCTCGTCCGCGTCCAGGTCCAGGAAGAGGTCGTACGTCTCGTTGACGACGTCGTCGATCCGGGAGTCCGGGCGGTCGGTCTTGTTGATGCAGAGGATGACCGGCATCTTCGCCTGCAGGGCCTTGCGCAGGACGAAGCGGGTCTGGGGCAGCGGACCCTCGGAGGCGTCCACCAGCAGGACGACGGCGTCGACCATCGACAGACCGCGCTCGACCTCGCCACCGAAGTCGGCGTGGCCGGGGGTGTCGATGATGTTGATCGTGATCGGGGCCCCGCCGTCCTTGGGGTGATACTTCACCGCCGTGTTCTTGGCGAGGATCGTGATGCCCTTCTCACGCTCCAGGTCGTTCGAGTCCATCATGCGGTCGTCGAGGTGCTGGTGGGCGGCGAAGGCACCGGCCTGCTTGAGCATGGCATCGACGATGGTCGTCTTGCCATGGTCGACGTGGGCGACGATGGCGACGTTACGGATGTCGTGGCGCGTGGGCACTTCGGCGCTTCTCCCGGGATCGTGGATGGCGGCGCGTACGGTCCGGCACGCGCGCCTCGACCGGGCGGAAAACCTGCCACGGCCTTACCCCATCCTACGTCGCGCGGCGGGAACCGCCCGCCGGGGGGTCTGTCAAGAGGCCGGAAGGCTGAGCAGGACCGGGTGTGGGGTGGGGGGTCCCGGCCGTGGGTACTGCGGGAATCGCTGCGGGTCAACGGGCGTGGTCAATGGGTACGCGACGACATTGCCCGCCGGAGGACCGGCGGGCAAGCGACTTGAGTCACATCTGAGCTTGGGAGCCGAACCTCAACCCGTCCGGCCCCGTTTTGTCACTTCTTCTTCTTCGATTCTTCCTTCGCGGCCTGCGGCTTCTTCCAGCCGATGTCCTGGAAGCGGGGGGTGCCGAGGCCGAAGGCGCCGGCGTTGGCCAGGTTCGCCTTGGCGGCGACCAGCTCGGGGCGCTGGTAGAGCGGGATGGAGCCGGCGGCGGCCCAGATCCGGGCGTCCGCCTTGCGCATCAGCTCGCGCGAGGCCTCCTCGTCCAGCTCGCCGAGCGCCTGGTCGAAGAGCTGGTCGATGTGGTCGGTGCCGACGCGGGTGTAGTTCTGTTCGACGAGGAGCGAGCCGTCGGCGGCCGGCTCCGGCTTCGCGAAGATCGGGCGGGCGTCGGTGGCCGGGTAGGCCGTCGCGGGCCAGGAGTAGAGCGCCAGGTCGTACTGGCCCGAGGCGACGTGGTCCTTGAAGAAGCTCTCGTCGGCGACCTTGGTGACCTCGGTGTTCACACCCACCTTCTTGAGCATCTGCGCGATCCGCTCGCCGACCGTGCGCAGGGCCTCGGAGCCGGGGCCCGCCGGGAGGACGAAGCGCAGGTTGAGGGCCTTGCCGTCCTTGGCGAGCATGTTCCCGGAGGTACGGACCTGCTTGGCGGGGGCCGGCGCCGGGGAGGCGCTGCCCTTGCCGGGGCCGGGGGCCTCGCCGTCGCGGGCGGGTCCGCGCTTCGCGTCGTCCACGGCGTCCGGGTCGGCGGCCACGCCAACCTCGCCGGCCTCGCCCGAGGGGTCGATCCGCTCGCCCCGCGCGCCCTGGGGAGACGTTTCCCCTCCCGGCTTGATCGCGGACTCCACCACCGGGAGCCCCCGGTCCAGGCCGTCCCCGTTGCGCCCGTCGGTCTCGCCGACGATGTACAGGCCGTCGTTGCCGGTGCCCGGGCCCGACGGGGTCTTCGAGTCGTCCTGGCCCTGCTCCGCCTCGGAGCCGGCCTTCGCGCCCGCCGGCTCCGTGATCTTGCCGCCCCGGCGCCAGCCCGCGTCCGCGAGCAGGGCCTCGGCCGCGTGGATGTCCTTGCCGCCGAGGGCGTCGCTGTTGTCGGCGTACGCCCGCTGCCCGGCCAGGGCCACGTGGCTGCCGACGGGCTTCGCCGGCAGGCCGAGGGGCTTCAGTACGATCTCGGCCAGTTCCTTGCGGTCCAGGGCCCGGGCCACCGCCCGCCGGACCCGCTCGTCGGCCAGCGGGCCGGAGGCCCCGTTCATGGCGAGCTGCGTGTAGGCCGGCTCCAGGGACTTGCGGACGGTGAAGGTGCGCAGGGCCGACTGCTCGTCCGCGTACTTCTTGGCCGCTTCGGCGTTCTGCGCCCGGGTCTCGCGCTCCGCGGCCGCCTTGCCCTCGTCGGTCCCGTACGCGACCGCCCACGACAGGGTGGCCTGCGCCGGGGTCATCGCCGCGCCCGGACCGTGCGCGGCCGTTCCGCCGGTGCCCGGGGAGCGCTCCGCGTCCCGGTGGGCCTGCGCGATGCGCTCGGCGCCCGCGCGGTCGATGTCGGCCAGGTCCACCGTCCCGGCGGCCAGCGCGGCCGGGCGCTGGGCGCGCGGCACGGCGGTCAGGACCAGCGAGTCCAGCTTGGCGGGCCGGCCCCACCAGCGGGCGCTGCGGGTCAGGGCGACGGTGCCGGTCTTCTTGTCGAGGGCCCCGAGGTTGAAGGGGCCCGCGGTGACCTTGAGGGTGCCGCGGGCGCCCTCGTTGAAGGCGTCCGGGGTGCCGGTGACCTGCTTGGGGTAGAGCGGGGAGAACAGGGAGCGCCAGTCGGTGTACGGCTTGGCGAAGGTGACCTTGACCTCCAGGTCGGTCTTGCCCCGCTCGATCTTCTCGATCCGGTCGTACCCGGCGTTGCGAGCCGTCCAGTACGACGAGTCCTTGCCGTTCAGGGCCCGCCACTGGGCCACGAAGTCGGCGGCGCCGATCTCGCGGCCGTCGCTCCACACGGCCTGCTGGTTCAGCTTGTACAGGACGACCTGCTTGGGCTCGCGCTCGACGACCTCGGCCTTCTCGAGGTAGTCCGGGTTGGCGACCGGTCGGCCCTTGGCGTCGAGGACGAACAGCTGCGGCAGCACCGCCCCGGCGATCCGCGTGGTGGTGGCGTCCGCGTCGGCCTGGAAGGTGTTCAGGGTGTCCGGCAGGGAGTCCACGGCCCAGCGCAGCGTGCCGCCGTCGGCGACCTTGTCGCGGGCCGTCGCCGCGATGTCCTGTCCGGCGGCCACCGGGCCGCCCTCGTCGTCACCAGAGCCGCAGCCCGCGAGCAGCGGCAGTGCGAGGACTCCCGAGGTCAGGAGCGCCAAGGACCTGCGCCTTCTCTGGGACATGGGTGGTACCTCCGGGGCGGGGCGTGAAAGGGGCAGCTTGATCACGTTCGGCGGTATATGGAGCTGATCACACTGGGTGCCGCAACACACTGAAATCCACCGCCCGCCACACCTCTCGCAGCCGACCCTCGCCACGCCGCGAACCCCACCCGTGCGGACCAATCCGGCTTGCGCCGCGGGCCGGGGTTCCCCCGGAAGGGGGATCGGACCGGGAGCGGGGAGGGGCGCACAGATCGCGCCTGCGCGCCCGCAATCGGTGCACGTCCCTTCACAACCGGGGACGGGAGGCGCGACACTCGCAGGCGCACATGAGCGTTGCCACCGCAACCAGCGGAAGTGAGGGCAAGTCATGTCCCTGCAAGACGATTTGACCGCCGTACGACGGAACCTGAACGAGCTGGTCCGCTCGGTGGAACGGCTGGAGCGGGACGTCGAGGACGCGGCCCGCAAGGCTCCGGCCACCCCGCGCGCCCCGCGGCAGGAGGGGATGGTCCCGGTCCCGGACACCCCGTACGACAGCTCGCTGTGGGAGGACGCCGACGACGAGGGTCTCGGCGCCCGCGGCCGCCGGGCGCCCTGACCGGCGCCCGTACCGCACCCGCGCGACCCCGCACGCCCCAGCGCCCCGCACACTCCAGCGCCCCACCCGGCCCGGCCGTCCGCGGCCGGGCCCCGCGGGTCACCCCTCATCACTCCACCCGGAGTCCCCTTTGGCCACAGGCACGGAACCACCCCGGCAGCTGACCGGTGTCCACGACGCCTCCCGGGCCGCGATCGCCGACCGGCACCTGCGCACCGACCGGTGGTGGCTGGCCCCCGCCGTCACCGCGGCCGGGCTGCTCGCCTTCATCGTCTACTCGACGTGGCGGGCCTTCGCGAACGCCGACTACTACGCGGCCCCCTACGTCTCCCCGTTCTACTCCCCGTGTCTCGCGGAGAACTGCCAGGAGATGCGCGGCGGCCCGAACCTGGACCTGTTCGGCAGCTGGTGGGGCCTGTCCCCCGCCCTGCTGATCCTGGTCTTCCCGCTCGGCTTCCGGCTGACCTGCTACTACTACCGCAAGGCGTACTACCGCGGCTTCTGGGCCTCCCCGCCCGCCTGCGCCGTCGCCGAGCCGCACGCGAAGTACACCGGCGAGACGCGCTTCCCGCTGATCCTCCAGAACATGCACCGGTACTTCTTCTACGCGGCGCTGCCGGTCGCGGGCATCCTCACCTACGACACGGTGCTGACGCTGCGAAACGACCGGTACGAGTGGGGCCACATGGGTCTCGGGACGCTGCTGTTCCTCGTCAACATCGCGCTGATCTGGGCCTACACCCTGTCCTGCCACTCCTGCCGGCACATCATGGGCGGGCGGCTGCGGCACTTCTCCAAGCACCCGGTGCGCTACCGGATGTGGGGCTGGATCAGCCGGCTCAACACCCGCCACATGCAGCTGGCGTGGGCCTCCCTGATCAGCGTGGCCCTGTGCGACTTCTACGTGTACCTGCTGGCGAGCGGCGCCTTCAACGATCCGAGGTTCTTCTGACATGGCTCAAGTCGACCGGCAGCAGTGGGACGTGGTCGTGGTCGGCGCGGGCGGCGCCGGGCTGCGGGCCGCGATCGAGGCGCGCGAGCGGGGCAAGCGCACGGCCGTGATCTGCAAGTCCTTGTTCGGCAAGGCCCATACGGTGATGGCGGAGGGCGGGATCGCCGCCTCCATGGGCAACGTCAACGAGGGCGACAACTGGCAGGTGCACTTCCGCGACACCATGCGCGGGGGCAAGTTCCTGAACCAGTGGCGGATGGCCGAGCTCCACGCGAAGGAGGCGCCGGACCGGGTCTGGGAGCTGGAGACCTGGGGCGCGCTGTTCGACCGCACGCCCGACGGGAGGATCTCCCAGCGCAACTTCGGCGGGCACGAGTACCCGCGCCTGGCGCACGTGGGCGACCGGACCGGCCTGGAGCTGATCCGCACCCTCCAGCAGAAGATCGTCCAGCTCCAGCAGGAGGACTTCAAGGAGTACGGGGACCACGAGGCCCGGCTCAAGGTCTTCCAGGAGTGCACGGTCACGAGGGTCCTGAAGGACGGCGAGCCGGGCGCGGCGGGGGCTCCCCCCGGCCGGAGGCCCGGGGGGAGGGTCTCGGGGGTCTTCTGCTACGAGCGCGAGTCGGGCCGGTTCTTCGTCCTGGAGGCCCCGGCGGTGGTCCTGGCCACGGGCGGGATCGGCAAGTCCTTCAAGACCACGTCCAACTCCTGGGAGTACACGGGCGACGGCCACGCGCTGGCCCTGCTCGCCGGGGCGCCCCTGCTGAACATGGAGTTCGTGCAGTTCCACCCGACCGGCATGGTCTGGCCGCCCTCGGTCAAGGGCATCCTCGTCACCGAGTCGGTGCGCGGCGACGGCGGGGTGCTGCGCAACAGCGAGGGCAAGCGGTTCATGTTCGACTACGTCCCGGACGTCTTCAAGGAGAAGTACGCGGAGTCCGAGGAGGAGGGCGACCGCTGGTACGAGGACCCGGACCACAACCGGCGCCCGCCCGAGCTGCTCCCCCGCGACGAGGTCGCCCGGGCCATCAACTCCGAGGTCAAGGCGGGCCGCGGCTCCCCGCACGGCGGGGTGTTCCTCGACGTCTCCACCCGGATGCCGGCCGAGCGGATCCGCCGGCGGCTCCCCTCCATGTACCACCAGTTCAAGGAGCTGGCGGACGTGGACATCACCGCCGAGCCGATGGAGGTCGGCCCGACCTGCCACTACGTGATGGGCGGGATCGCGGTGGACTCCGACACCGCCGCCACCGTCGGGGTGCCGGGCCTGTTCGCGGCCGGCGAGGTCGCGGGAGGCATGCACGGCTCGAACCGGCTCGGCGGGAACTCCCTGTCCGACCTTCTGGTGTTCGGCCGGCGGGCCGGGCTGCACGCGGCCGCGTACGCCGACGGCCTCGCCGGGGCGCCGCCCGCGGTCTCCCAGGCGGAGATCGACGCGGCGGCCGAGGAGGCGCTGGCCCCGTTCCACGCCGCCGAGGGCGCGGAGAACCCGTACACGCTCCACCAGGAGCTCCAGACGACCATGAACGACCTGGTCGGGATCATCCGCCGCGAGGGTGAGATGGCCGAGGCCCTGGAGAAGCTCGCGGGCCTGCGCGCCCGGGCGGCCCGGGCCGGGGTCGAGGGGCACCGGCAGTTCAACCCCGGCTGGCACCTGGCCCTGGACCTGCGCAACATGCTGCTGGTCAGCGAGTGCGTGGCCCGCGCCGCCCTGGAGCGCACCGAGAGCCGCGGCGGGCACACCCGGGAGGACTGCCCGGCGATGGAGCGCGGCTGGCGCCCGGTGAACCTGCTGTGCCGGCCGGTCGAGCCGGCGCCCGGGGACCCGGCGGCGGACCGCATCGTGCTCGAACGCACCCGCACCGAACCCGTCCGCCCCGACCTGCTCGCGCTCTTCGAGAAGGAAGAGCTGGTCAAGTACCTCGCCGAAGAGGAGCTGTACGAATGAGTACGTACGACGCGAGCTTCCGGATCTGGCGCGGTGACGCGGAGGGCGGGGAACTGCGGGACTTCACCGTCGAGGTGAACGACGGCGAGGTCGTCCTGGACATCGTCCACCGGCTCCAGGCCACCCAGACCCCGGACCTCGCGGTGCGGTGGAACTGCAAGGCCGGCAAGTGCGGTTCGTGCAGCGCGGAGATCAACGGCCGGCCGCGGCTGATGTGCATGACGCGCATGTCCACCTTCGAACGCTCCGAGACGATCACGGTCACGCCGCTGCGCGCCTTCCCGGTGGTCCGCGACCTGGTGACGGACGTGTCCTTCAACTACGCGAAGGCGCGCGAGGTGCCTGCCTTCGTGCCCCCGCGGGGGGTGGCTCCCGGCGCGTACCGGATGCAGCAGGTGGACGTGGACCGCTCGCAGGAGTTCCGCAAGTGCATCGAGTGCTTCCTGTGCCAGGACACCTGCCACGTGGTGCGCGACCACGAGGAGAACAAGACCGCCTTCGCCGGTCCCCGCTTCCTGATGCGGGTGGCGGAGCTGGACATGCACCCGCTGGACGCGGCGGAGGAGGCGGGCCTGGACCGCAAGCGCACGGCCCAGGAGGAGCACGGTCTGGGCTACTGCAACATCACCAAGTGCTGCACGGAGGTCTGCCCCGAGGGCATCAAGATCACCGACAACGCGCTGATCCCGCTGAAGGAGCGGGCGGTGGACCGCAAGTACGACCCGCTGGTGTGGCTGGGCAGCAAGATCCGCAGGCGTGCTGACACGTAGCAGCCCCCGGCCGTTCACTCGGCACGACACAGTGCCCCCTGGGAGAACGTCGCATGACGTGATGTCAGGGGGCTTTGCGGTGCGGGTGGGGGACGAGCTGGCCGGCCGGTACCGGCTGGACCAGCGGCTCGGCGCGGGCGACATGGGCGAGGTGTGGCGCGGGCACGACCTGGAGCTGGACCGGTCGGTGGCCGTCAAGGTGCTGCTGGACGCGGTCATGAACGAAGAGGTGGTCGCGCGGTTCGGACGCGAGGCCACGCCCGCGCTGGACCCGGCGCGGGCCCGCGAACGCGGGGAGCCGGCCCGCGCCCTGCCCGGACCGGCGGACCGGGCCCGTGCGCTCGCGCTGACCGCCCGGGAGCGCGTGGCCGCGGCGGGCACGCCCTGGCCGGCGGAGGCGGCGGCCGGTACCGGGAGCCCGCCCCCGCCCCCGCCCGCGTCGCCCTGCGCGGGGACGGCGAGGTGGGCGTACGGGTCGTGGCGCGGGAGCCGCGCGACGGGCGGCTGCGCTGGTGGCGGGAGCTGCCGGAGCGGGAGGCGGGTGCGCTGCGCAGCACCGGCCTGGTGCTGGTGCACCGGGCCGGGAACAGGCTGACGGCGCTGCGGGCGACGACGGGCGCGGTGCGTGGGAGCGGACACTGCCGGGGACCGGCCGCTGCACCTGGTGGACGGCAAAACCTGTTCGCCCTGGACCGCGACACCGGGCGCGGACTGTGGTGGTTCGCCCTCGGAACCCCGGCGGGGCGGCTGCTGGTCGAGGGCGGCACGGTGTACGCGGCGGCTCACCGGCCCGTCCAGGGGAGCCTGGTGTTCGCGCTCGACGCGCGGACGGGGGCGTGCGCTGGCGGCGGGCCTGATCCGGGGGGGAGCCGGCGCAGGGCACGCTCGAACTGCTGGGCCTGCGGCCGGAGGGCCTGTACGTGAAGGCGGCCCGCGGTGACCGCCGCGGGCTGCCGGCCCGGGAGTCGGGGCCGTTCGTCGCGGTGCTGGATCCGGCGACGGGCAAGCCGCGCAGCCAGTGGGAGCATCCGGGGCTCGGCGGCGGGGACGCCCTCGTGATCGGTGACCGGCTCGTCCTCTGCGCTCCGGCGCTGGCGGGGTACGACCTGCCGTAGCGGGCGCCGACCGGGGCCGGGCTCCGGGTGCGAGGGGGCACGGCCCCCCATACCCTCCCCCATGTGAGGGCGCCCTGGAGCAGGTCGAAGCGACACACCACCGCCGGGAGATCCGTACGGGCCGGGCTGCTCCTGGCCGCCGCGCTGCTGGGGCTCGGCGGCTGGGGGGTGGCCGGGGCGCCGGCCGCCCGGGCCGAGGATCCCGTCACGCTGTCACGGCAGGGGCAGATCACCGACCGCGTGGGCGCCCTCGGCGACCGGAAGGCGGCCGTGGCCGCCGCGCTGGAGAAGCTGTACGCCGCTCACCGCATCCAGCTCTTCGTGGCGTACGTGCACGATTTCTCCGGGCGTTCCGCGCAGAGCTGGGCGGACGCCACCGCGCAGAAGAACGGTCTCGGCCGGGACGACGTACTGCTGGCGGTGGCGACCGGGACGCGCCAGTACGCCTATTCGGCCGACGTCGACTCCGGTTTCACCGAGGCACAGCTCGCGGACGTCGCCCGCGTCGCCATCGAACCCGCGCTCAGGCAGAACGACTGGGCGGGCGCGGCGATCGGCGCCGCCGACGGCTACCGGGCCGTGCTCCCCGGGAAGCCCGTACCGGAGCCGGCCGTCACCCCCGGCGTGGCGGACCCGGGGGGCGGCCCGGACGGGGGCGGCGGCGCCGGGGACTACGTGCTCCCGGTGGTCGCCGTCGGCGCGGCAGGCGCCCTCGGGGCGTACGCGTACCTGCGGCGCAGGCGGGGGGCCGGCGCGGGGGGCGGCTCCCGGACAACCGGGTGGGCTGGGCAGCCCCCGACCACGACCGCGCTCCCGCTGCCCGAACTCGACGCCAAGGCCGGGGCCCTGCTGGTGGAGACCGACGACGCGATCCGTACGAGCGAGGAGGAGCTGGGCTTCGCCACCGCGCAGTTCGGCGAGGCGGCGGTGGGAGCCTTCACCGCGGCGGTGGCCTTCGCGCAGAGCGAGCTGACGGCCGCCTTCCGGCTGCGCCAGCAGCTCGACGACGCGTACCCCGAGGACGACCCGACGCGGCGGCGGATGCTGGACGAGATCGTGGCCCGCTGCACCGAGGCGAACCGGCGCCTCGACGCCGAGGCGGCGGACTTCGACCGGCTGCGGGACCTGGAGAGGAACGCCCCGCAGGCGCTGGCCGCGGTCGAGGCGCACGTACGCGACCTGACGGGCCGTACGACGACGGCCGGGGCGACGCTGACGGCGCTGGCCGGGCGTTACGCGGACTCGGCGGCGGCGCCGGTGGCCTCCAACGCCGAGCAGGCAGGAGAGCGGCTGCTGTTCGCGACGAGCAGTCTCGGCGAGGCCCGGACGGCGGTCGACGGCGGCGACAACGGCAGGGCGGCCGTGCACGTACGGGCCGCCGAAGGCGCGGTGGACCAGGCGGCGACGCTGGTCGACGCGGTGGAGCGGCGGGCGCGGGAGCTGGCGGAGGCGGCCGGGAAGCTGCCCGGGGCCCTCACGGAGACGGACACCGACCTCGCCGACGCTCGCGGGCTGCTGACCGGCACGGCGCACGGGAGCTCGACGGCGGACCTGCGGGGGCGGATCGCCCGGGCGGAGGCGGTCCTGGCCGGCGTACGGCGGGAGCAGGCGGCCGGCCGGTACGACCCGATCGACGCCCTGCGCCGGGTGGAGGAGGCCGACGCGGTCCTCGACGAGGCGCTGGCCGGGGCGCGGGAACGCGAGAGCGGCCGGCAGCGGGCGGCCGCGCTGCTGGACCAGGCGACCCTCTCGGCGCGCAGCGCGATCGGCGCGGCGACGGACTACATCACCACCAGCCGCGGCGCGGTGGGCAGTCAGGCCCGCACCCGGCTGGCGGAGGCGGCCCGGCGCCTGGAGCGGTCGGCGGCCCTGGCGGAGCCGGACCCGGCGGCCGCGCTGGCGCAGGCGCAGCA
>NZ_LFML01000093.1 GCF_001044425.1 Streptomyces roseus | reverse complement strand
CCCGCGGAGCGGGTACCTGAGCGCTGCGCGCTCAGGAGAGAACGGCCTCGCTGCGCTCGGCCTGGGCGCCTTCGGCGCCTAGCCCTCCGCTTCGCTCCGGGCAGTGGCCGGCCCTTCGGGCCGGCGTCCTGCGCTGCGCTTCGGACTGGTTCGGGACTCCGCTTCGCTGCGTCCCGAACGGCCTGCTTTGCAGGCCTGGGTGACCCCGTTTCACGGGGTCGGGTCCTTCCGCCTGTTGGGCGGGTCCGCTTCGCTCCCCCGCCCCGGGTCCTTCCGGCGCCTCCTGCAGTGACCAGCCCGCTCCGCGGGCAGCTCACTGCAGGAGGATTGGGCCCGTCAGCTCCTGGTGCTTGGCAAGGGCAGGGCCTATGGCGCCCTGCTGTCACAGAGGGCTCGTAGGGTGTCGCCACACCAGACACCCGGAGACCAGATGTCAAGCCACCCAGGCATACGTGCACTTTCAGACCTACTTATACCCTGCGGACAAAGCAGTGACGGAGCCCCCCACGATCTGGCCGGAGTGGCAGAAGCGGAGCAACGACTCGGGATACGCCTGCCCTCGGATTACATCGCCTTCATAGAGACCTACGGGTCCGGCGGAATCGGCGAAGACCCACTGTGGATACCCCCGCCATACGGACCGCCCGGAACCGACAGCGTGGCCGGCAGCGCTGAGCTCTTCTGGGAACAAGCGCCCCAGCACTATTCCCATCTGCTGCCGCATGACATCAGCGCCGACAAGCTGCTCCGGTGGGGATTCATAGAAGACGGAACCCACCTGTTCTGGCTCATGACAGGCAACGATAGTAACGCCTGGCCAATCGCCGATCTCTACGAGGACGGCGGCCCACTCACCATCCACGAAGACGGATTCGCAGCCTACGTGCAACGCTGGTGCACCCCCACACCCGGCCCGACCCAGGAACCAGTGCAATTCATACACTGGCGCGAATACAACCGCCTCCTGGACGAAGGCCTCAACCCCGCCACGGGCTTCCCCTGGGCCCTATGAAGAACCAAACCCACCCATAACCCCTGGAGCGGGGCCTGGGGACGCAACCGCCAAAGCCGAGCCAGGGCTCGTCCTGCGAGCCGGGGGTCCTACCTGCCCTTCGGACTGGTTCGGGGTTTCGCTTCGCTGCACCCCGAACGGCCTGCTTCGCAGGCCTGAGTGACCTCGTTTCACGGGGTCCGGGTCTACCGCCCGTTGGGCGGGTCCGCTCCGCTCCCCCACCCCAGGTCCTTCCTCGCTCCGCCTCCAAGACCAGCCCGCAGCGCGGGCGGCTGGCAGCGGTGACGGGGTTGTCGCGGACGGCTTCTGACTTGCCGAACTTCCAGGGCTCAGCCGGGGATGATCTGCTGGGCCCCCGCTGCACAGGCTCCCGGCGGTGGTGCATAGGCTGTGCCCACCGCGGCGGGGGGACTGTAGCGCAGAGGTAGACGCGCCCTCTTGTCAGGAGGGGATGACGCCGGTTCGAATCCGGCCTGTACCCCCGCCGTGCGTATTCCGACAGTCCTGCGGCAGGGTGGCGGCAGTTCTGCGCGGGCTTCGAATCCGGTCACTCGAGCCAAGTCCTCCAACGCGCCGGCTCCTCGCACGCCCCCGATTCAAGAGCTTGCCGATACGCCTCCTTCCAACTGGTCCCCCCACCAACAAACAGAACGCACTCCTGAGGTGCGGGCTGCAACCCGTACCAACAGGCGGATATCACAAACACCATCAGGAACGCGGCAAGGGCATGCCTCCACGTTTAGTGGCTGCCTCAGTCTGATGCAGCATGTACCGTTGGCAAAAACGGGCCTCATGTGGTGGATTTTTGAGGAGCGGAGCTGGATGCCTGTCTATGAATACCATCCTGATGAATTGGCGCGGGTTTCTGTGGTCAGGTGGGCCACCGGGCTCACTTTGAGGGAGGTGCAGGAACGGCGTCGGGCTGCCCAGGACCGCGAGGACCGGGCGCTCGCTGCACCACAGGAGCCGCGGAAGCCGTCCGAGCTGGACATCGCCTTGTGCCAGAGGCTCGAATGGACCCGGATCGTAGGGCTCATGACGGAGCAGCGGATGGCTGTGTACTCCCCGGACGAGGACCGTCGAGTCGCCCGCCGGGAAGAGCAGCGTGCGCAGCGGATGGCTGCGGAGGCTGCCTGGAGCGAACAACGTGAAGATGGGCTGCCGGTGGAGGTGCGGCGGCACCGCGTCTACCGGATCACAGCCCGGGCGACCGCCCCTACTGCGGGGGAAGAGGTTCTGGTCCGCCATGTCTTCGCGGCCTCCGGCCCTGCGGCCGTCGAGCAAGCCCGAAGCATGTTCGGCAGGCCTGGCAGCATTTACGAGGACGGCGAGTACCGGATTATGTCCGTCGAGCAGGTCCTTCCCGAACCGGGGGAATTCTTTTGATCCAGCTCCGAGAACACCAGGTAGATCAGAAATCCGCGTTTCGTAGGTGGGTTGGATTCCCTGCAAGGTCGGCTGTGCGCCCTCAGGGCGCCCGGGGCACAATCGTGTCAGCAACCGGATCGGGCAAGACAATCACGGCCGCCGCGTCCGCGCTGGAGTGCTTTCCCGACAGCCGGATCCTCGTCACCGTCCCCACCCTGGACCTGCTCGCCCAAACCGCCCAGGCATGGCGCCTGGTCGGCCACCGGGCCCCGATGATCGCCGTCTGCTCCCTGGAGCACGATCCCGTGCTCAACGAGCTCGGGGTGCGGACCACCACGAACCCGATCCAGCTCGCCCTGTGGGCCGCCTCCGGTCCGGTCGTCGTGTTCGCCACGTACGCCTCCCTCGTGGACCGCGAGGACATCCACGGGGCCGGGGTCGATGGCCTGCGGAAGATCCGCGGGCCCCTGGAGGCCGCCTTGGCGGGCGGGGAGCGGCTCTACGGGCAGCAGATGGCGGGCTTCGACCTCGCCATCGTCGACGAAGCACACGGCACCGCCGGCGACCTCGGACGCCCGTGGGCCGCGATCCACGACAACACCCGAATCCCCGCCGACTTCCGTCTCTACCTCACCGCCACCCCGCGCATCCTCGCCGCCGCCCGGCCGCAGAGAGGTGCCGGGGGTGAGGAGCTGGAGATCGCGAGCATGACCGACGACCCGAACGGCACCTACGGGGCCTGGCTGGCCGAGCTGGGCCTCTCGGAAGCGATCGAACGGGGGATCCTCGCCGGATTCGAGATCGACGTCCTGGAGATCCGCGACCCCGCCCCCATCCCCGGCGAGACCGAGGAGGCGCAGCGGGGCCGGCGCCTGGCACTGCTGCAGACCGCCCTCCTGGAACACGCCGCGGCCCACAACCTACACACGGTCATGACCTTCCACCAGAAGGTCGAGGAGGCGGCCGCGTTCGCGGGGAAGCTGCCCCAGACGGCGGCCGAGCTGTACGTCAACGACGCCACGGACGCCGATCTGGCGGCCGCGGAGAAGCTGCCGAAGTCTTCGATCGACGCCGAGTTCTACGAGCTGGAAAACGGCCGTCACGTCCCGCCGGACCGGGTGTGGTCCGCGTGGCTGTGCGGGGACCACCTCGTCACCGAGCGCCGCGAAGTCCTGCGGCAGTTCGCAGGCGGCATCGACGCGAACAACCGGCGCGTACACCGGGCCTTCCTCGCCTCCGTACGCGTCTTGGGCGAGGGCGTCGACATCACCGGCGAGCGCGGTGTAGAGGCGATCTGCTTCGCCGACACCCGCGGCTCCCAAGTCGAGATCGTCCAGAACATCGGCCGCGCACTCCGCCTCAACAAGGACGGGTCCACGAAGATCGCCCGGATCATTGTGCCGGTCTTCCTGGAGCCCGGGGAGGACCCGACCGACATGGTGGCCTCCGCGAGCTTCCGCCCTCTTGTAGCTGTCCTCCAGGGCCTGCGATCTCATGACGACCGACTGGTCGAGCAGCTCGCCTCCCGCGCCCTCACCAGCGGCAAGCGCAACATCCACGTCCGGCGCGACCAGGACGGGCAGATCGTCGGCACCGGTGGCGAGGGCGAAGACCAGGAGGACAACGCCGACACCGCGGCCGAGCAGGCGCTGCTGCACTTCTCCAGCCCGCGCGACGCGGCCACGATCGCCGCGTTCCTGCGCACCCGCGTCTACCGGCCCGAATCCCTGGTGTGGCTGGAGGGCTACCAGGCCCTCATCCGGTGGCGGGCGGAGAACGAGATCACCGGCGTCCACGCCGTCCCGTACGACACCGAGACCGAGGTCGGCGTCACCAAGGCGTTCCCCCTCGGGCGGTGGGTGCACCAACAGCGCAAAGCCCTGCGCGCCGGCGAACTCGAGGACCGGCGCAAGACCCTCCTGAACGCTCCGGAAGCCGGGATGGTGTGGGAGCCGGGCGAGGAAGCATGGGAAGCCAAGCTCGCCGCACTCCGCTCCTACCGGCGAGCCACCGGACACCTCGCACCCCGACAGGACGCCATGTGGGGCGAGGACGACGAGATGGTGCCCATCGGGCAGCACATGGCCAACCTCCGCCGCAAGGGCGCGAAGAACGGCCTGGGCAAGGACCCGGACCGGGCCGCCGTGCGCGCGGCACAGCTGACCGCGATCGACGAGGACTGGGACTGCCCCTGGCCGCTGGACTGGCAGCGCCACTACCGGATCCTGGCCGACCTGGTCAACGCCGACGGCGTCCTGCCCCACATCGCGCCGGGCGTCGTCTTCGACGGCGACGACATCGGACGATGGCTCCAACAGCAAAAGCAGCCGGCCACCTGGGCGCGGCTGCTGCCCGAGCAGCAGGCACGGCTGACCGCGCTGGGCGTACAGCCCGACCAGAAGCCGTCTCCCGCCCCCGCGGACAGCCGCGGGGCGAAGGGGCCGAGCAAGGCGCAGCAGGCATTCCAGCGGGGCCTGGCGGCCCTCACGCAGTGGGTCGAGCGGGAAGGCACCCACCGGCCCGTCCCCCGCGCCCACGGCGAAGAGATCGCGGTCGAAGGTGAGGCCGAACCGGTCGTCGTGAAGCTGGGCGTATGGGTCTCCAACACCAAAACCCGCCGCCACAAACTCAACCAGCTGCAGTTGGACGCGCTCCGGAAGCTCGGCATCGACTGGGCGCCATGAGCGCCGGGCAGCAGCCGGGCGCCGACGCGGACGGGCAGGAACTGGCCTGCATCGATCACAAGAGCGCTGCCGCAGCAGCGTGGCAGGACCGGTTCAATCCATGCTCTGCTGAGGACGACGCGGGAAAGGGGTCTCCAGGTCTCGCTTGATCGCTTCATCAAGGGCAGCGCGCAACGGAGCGACTTCCTCGTTCCACTTCCTGACGCGGTACTCCCGCATCGAGCCGTAAGGGAAGCTTGCTATCCCCGATCGGTACAGCCTCACGGCTGCGGAGTACGCGTCTGGCGCAGCCACCATGTGTACGAGGTGCTGGAGCTCATGGATGACATAGATGGCTTCCCGCGTTTCCGGTAGTACGTCCGCTTCTGAGAAGACCAGACGCCTCACCTGGTCTACCGCTTGCTGGAACTGCTCGTAAACCCCCCTGCGGGAGTCCCACCGCCGCATCTCCCACTCGAACTCTGCCTGCAGCTGCGCCTGTTCCAGTGCGTTTCGATGAGACCCCTCCGCAAGTTCCAGGGCACTGCGATGTGACGCCTGTGCCGCCTCCATAGCAGCTCGGTGGCTGGCCTCCGACTGCGCCAAGGCCGTGCGATGGGCGGCTTCTGCCTGTTCCAGCACGGTCCGTTTCTGCAGACGGGCGACTATCAAGGTCACGGGGATACCCGCAAGGGCGCACAGCGCCGCGATTCCAGCCAGGTCCATGACACCCATGCTCGACCACAACATCCCCTCCGTCAGGGGAACCAGCACGACGCCGGACTCGAGAGCTGAACCGGCTCGCGCTTTAGACGTCGTCTCGTTTGGCTCGGAACTCACATGTTTCGGGCCGGGCCGTACGCCTCGCGGGTCCGCTCGTCAGGTCCCGTGGGGAGGTACTCCAGCAGGACGGGACCGGGGTGCAGGACCGCGCTGGCCCAGCCGGCCATCTCTTCCCCCATCAGGTAGCGGTACAGCCACTCGGCGAAGTCCATGGCGTGGCCGACCCAGTCGCTCTCCGAGCCCTGGACCACGATTCCGTCGGAGTATCCGTGGACCTCTGGAGCCAGGAAGACAACGGCTCCCTGGTCCGTGCTGGCAAGAGGGATGAGGCCGTCGGAGGAACCGAAGGTGATCTGCGGACGGTTGCAGATCACTCTCGGGTCGGCGTCTGGTTCCAGGTCGTCGGACTCCCATGACCGCCACTCGGACCAGCCTTCCGCCTCCGACCGGATCTCCTGGCCCAGGTTCCGCCATGCACAGGCCGGGTGGGCCGAAAGATAGAGGATCCCGTTGAGCTGGACGGGGGCGTACGCATCGACGATCGCCTTGTAGTCGTCGGGCAGCCTTCTGCCGATCTCCTGCTCCAGGTGCAGCCAGGCAGCAGGCTCGTCGTAACGGTTCTCCGCTGGGCCGAGCATGGCGAAGACGGCCTGCAGATAGTCGGTCATGGCGGTCATACCCCTCGGAGACGCTGGCCGGGAATGGCTGGTGCCAGCATCGAGCACACCTCTTGTCGACGGTTGGCCGGGGTCCTCGTTGTCTTGGCATGGAGATGGTGCGGCAGCTGGTCCCAGACAGTTTGTGGGAGCTCTTCCTTCGGGTGATGCCCGTAGCGCGGGTACGTCCACAAGGCGGCGGACGTCGCAGGGCTGACGACCGCGGAGTCTTGGCCGCGATCCTCTTCGTTGCCACGTCCGGCTGCACATGGCGGCAGCTTCCACCCATGTTCGGCGCGTCCTGGCAGACCGCCCACCGCCGATTCACGTACTGGACCGAAGCCCGGGTTTGGGCCAAGCTCCACCGCATCATCCTTGACGAGCTGGGTGCCGCCGGGGAACTGGACTGGTCGAGGTGCGCGATCGACTCAGTGAGCCTGCGGGCAGTAAAAGGGGGCCGCTGACGGGACCGAATCCGACCGACCGCGGCAAACTCGGATCGAAGATCCACCTGATCACCGACCGGAATGGACTGCCTCTCTCACTGGGCGTCTCGGGCGCCAACATGCACGACAGCCTCGGCCTGGAGCCGCTCGTGCGCGGGATTCAACCGATCCGTTCTCGCCGTGGACCCCGCCGACGACGGCCTGCGAAACTGCAAGCGGACAAGGGATACGACTATGTCCACTTGCGCCGATGGCTTCGCAAACGTGGCATCCGCCACCGCATCGCTCGCAAGGGCATCGAGTCCTCGCAACGCCTCGGCCGCCACCGGTGGGTAGTCGAGCGCACTGTGTCCTGGCTTGCTGGGTGCCGACGGCTTCACCGCCGTTACGAACGCAAGGCCGAACACTTCCTTGGGTTCGTCGGCATAGCCGCGACCCTCATCTGTCACCGCCGCCTCACCAACTGAGACGTCGTCTTAGACGCAGGTGCATTCTGCGGCACCAGCCTGGTTCTCAACCAACCCGCAACAACCCCAGACCAACCCGCGACTGACGTCGCAAACCCCGTTCTCACACAACCTGCAACATCCCAGCTCACCAAGCCACAGATATCGCAACTGCCCTACCCCTCAGCCACACGTTGTGGGTGCATGAGCGATTCCGCTGCGGAGCTGCACGCGCTGTGTGTCAGCGCCGAATGCCGATGTCAGCTGTCGGTGTGGAGGTGGGCTCGCACGGCGTCGACGAACTCGTCGACGTGTTGGAAGACGCCGCCGTGCCCGGCCCCTGGGTAGATGATCAGCGTGCTGCCGGGAATGCGGGCGTGCATGTCGTGGGACAGCTCGGTGGGGACCATGCGGTCGTGGTCGCCGTTGGCGATGAGCGTCGGGGCGCCGATGCGGGAGAGGTCCTGCGGCTCAGCCCGGCCCCAGCCCCGGATGGTGGTGATCTGGCGGTGAAAGGACGACAGCGTGATGGGGGCGTCGCGGTCCATCACGCGCTCGCGCAAGCGCGCGAGGTAAGCCTTGGCTGCCGCCTTGCCCGCTGGAGTGCGGGGAAAGAACAGGAACTCCTTGGCATCGGTGCGGGCCATCGCGGCACGAGCCATGTCCCAGTAGACGTAGGCTCCACCTGTCGGACGGTCGATGCCAGTGCCCCCGGCGGGGCCGGTTCCGGCCAGGACGAGGCGGCGCACGAGCCCCGGCGCATCGAGGGCCACCTGCTGGGCGACGAAGCCGCCGAGCGAGAATCCGAGCAGGTCCATCTGGGTCAGCCCGAGGGTGGTCACGAACCCCTCCGCCGCACGCGCCATCGCGGCGACGGTGCCTGGGACACGGCCGGTGGATCCGCCGACCCCGGGGAGGTCGAGCGCGACGATGCGGCGGTCGCGGGCGAGCGCGTCGACAAATCGGGGATCCCACTCGTCGAGCGTGGCGCCCAGGTGAGTGAGCAGGACCAGCGGGACGCCGTTCTCGGGGCCGAGGTGGCGGTATACGAGCGTGTTCGAACCTACGACGATGTGGCGGTTGGGCGCCGTGGCCCACGTGGTCGGGCGGGGACGGACGCTGGACTCAGCCACGGCTGGTCACCGCCTTCGGGTCGGTGGTGACCAGGACCTTGCCACGTGTGCCGCCGGCCAGCGCCTCGTCGAGAGCCCGCGGGGTCTGGCCGAAGGGGAGCACCCGATCGATGACCGGGCGCAGCACCCCATCGTCGACCAGTTCGGCAACCTGGCGCAGCGCGGCGCTATCGGGTGTGATGAACAGGAAGCGATAGGTGACCCCGAGCGCGCGTGCCCGGCGGCGAGTACGGGCACTCAGGGCCCGGATGGCGAGCCGGACGACGGGGTTGACGCCGACGCGCCGCGCGAAGGCCGGGTCGGGCGGGCCCGTGATGCCGATGACGGTGCCGCCGGGGTGCAGCACACCGAGGGAAGCCTGCAGCGTGGCTCCGCCCTGGGTGTCGAGGACGAGGTCGACGGGCGTGCCGGCGAGGCTCTGCGCGAGGTCGTCGTGGCGGTAGTCGATGACGATGTCGGCACCAAGCTCTCGGGCGGCTGCGATGTTCGCCGTCGAGACGGTGGTGGCGACGGTGCAGCCCAGGTGCTTGGCAAGCTGGATCGCGACCGATCCCACGCCACCGGTCCCGCCGTGGATGAGGACGGTTTGGCCCTTCTTCACCTTGCCCATCTCGACGAGGGCCTGCCAGGCCGTGAGCGCGACGACTGGAAGCCCCGCGGCCTCGACCAGGCTCACAGACCGGGGCACGGGTGCCATCGTGGCGGCGTCGACCGCGACGAACTCGGAGAAGGTGCCCGTGGCCGCCAAATCGACATAGCCGTACACGTGGTCACCCACGGCGACGTCGCGTACCGCGGAGCCGGCCTCGACGACCTCGCCGGAGAGCTCACCGCCCATGACTTTGGGTAGCCGGAACGGGAAGATTGCCTTGAACTCCCCGGTGCGGAGCCGCTCGTCGGCATGGTTGACGCCCGACGCGACCATGCGCACGAGCACCTCATGGGGGGCGGGGACCGGTACGGGCATCTCGACCTCCCGCAAGGGGGAGCCGTACCTCTCGAGGACGAAGGCCTTCACGGGAGCACTCCTAGCGAAGCGTTTCTGGGGGCGGGTATCTGGGCGGCGGGCGCATCCCTAATGGCCGCCGTACTTTTTGAGAGAGTTTGTGCTGTTCTGGCTGCGGCGCGGGCGCGTTGCGTCCTCAGCCGCGTTCACTCATCAGGCGACCGGCACGGCTGGGGCGATGACGCGGTCCTCGACGCGCGGACGGCTACCAGTTCGGGGGCGGAGGGGGTGGGAAGGCGGCCGCACCGGGGTGGAGGGGTGGGCGTCAGCCCGCGTTCGGCTGGGGTGCCACGGACAGGGTCTGCTTGACGTACCGGCTGGTCTCGTCGGCGAGGATCTCGGGCAGGCCGGCCTCGATGCCGTAAAGGGCCTGGGCCGCGACGTCGGCGGCGGCGACCTTCTGATCGGCAGGTACGCCCGCGGCCATGTCGGTGTCCATGTAGCCGACGTGCAGCGCCGAGACGGTGATCCCGCGCGGTGCCAGCTCCTCACGGGTCGCGTCGCTCAGCGCCCAGGCGGCGGCCTTGGAGGCCGCGTAGGAGCCGAGGCCGGCCGGGTGGTACCAGGACAGGGCGGACAGGACGTTGAGTACGGCGCCGCCGCCGTTGCCCTCGATGACGGGGGCGAAGGCCCGGGTCGCGGCGAGCGGGCCGAAGAAGTTGGTCTCCATCTCCCGGCGCACCTCAGCCACGTCGCCTGCGATCAGCGTCACGCCGGTGGAGATGCCCGCATTGTTGATCAGCAGTGTCGCGTCTGACGCCACGCGGGCGGCCTCCCGTATCGACGCCTCGTCCGTGACGTCCAGCCGCAGCGGGATGACGCCCGGCACGTCAACCGCCTCGGGGCGTCGGGCCGCGCCGTACACCTTCGCGCCACGCTCGACGAGCTGGGCTGCCACGTGCCGCCCGAGCCCCCGGTTTGCGCCGGTGACGACCGCGACCGCGTTCTTGAGTTCCATGCCTGCTCCTGACGGGTGCCGACGGCAACCTACACGAATTAGATTACGCAATCAATCTAAACATGGAGTTACGATAGATGCCAATCGTCATCCAAACGGAAGGTGGCCATGGGCCGCGTATCGCAGGCGAAGGCGCAGGAAAATCGCAGGCGGGTGGTGGACACCGCCTCCCGGTTGTTCCGGGAGCAGGGCACGCAGGTCAGCGTCGCCGACCTGATGAAGGCGGCCGGTCTGACCCACGGCGCCTTCTACAAGCAGTTCGCCTCCAAGGAGGCGCTCGTCGACGAGGCCACCGCCCACGCCTTCGCCGAGCTCGCCCGGCGCCACAGCGAGGGACTTGAGCGGTATGAAGGGCGGCGCGACGCCGCCCAGCAGGTGCTGATCGACACCTACCTCTCCGTCGAGCACCGTGACGGCCCGGCGGACGGCTGTCCGGTCGCCGCGCTCGCCTCCGACATCGCGCGCGAAGGCAGGGGACGTGAGGCCCGTCGCGTCTACACCGAGGGGGTTGCCGACTTCGCCGACTTCCTCGCCACCGACGACCAGGACGGCATCGCCCGCCTCTGCACCCTGTTCGGAGCGCTGGTCCTGTCCCGGGCCACCAACGGCTCCCCGCTCTCCGAGGAGATCCTCGCCGCCGCGCGCGCAGCCTTGACCGAAGCAGGCTGATCAAGGGCGCGTCGCGGGTGTCCGCGGCGCGCGCCAGCGGCGGAAGGATTTCGGCGGCGGGCCGGCCCCGGTGCGTACGCGCGAGCTCCGCGAAGGCCTCCTGATACGGGGCGCCGCAGGTGCCGGAGCTATCGGTGAGCATCCGGTCCAGGTGCTTACCGCTCATAACAAGAACAGCTCGACGAGCTGCGCCGCACCCGCACCGTGCGGGCCCGCCGCCTGCGCAAGGACGCCAAGAAGGCTGAGACCCGTGCCGGATCCGGACGTGGCGACCCTGGCTGCTCAGTTTTCGGACCGGCCGTCGCCCTCCAGCATCAATCCCCACAAGGCGGCCTCGGGGATGTCCGAGAGGGGCGTGAGGTCGGCCTGCCAGGCCTCCAGAGGGTCCGGGCAGCCAGGCCGGCGGGGCGATGCTCGGTATTCCACCACCGAGCCCGGTCCAGGACCTCGGCGGTGAACTCGGCGGATCTGCGTCCTGCCCGACGGTCACGAGTCCTCGATGGAGTAACCGCACTGGGGACGGACCACCGAGGCCGGCCGATCGTGTGGGTGGGCAGCGCACCCGATGACTAGTGACGCTGTGAGCCGGCAGGCAGGACCCCGGGGGCGCTGGAGCGTTTTTGGGCACCGGCCCGCGTCCTGAAACTCCCGCAGTGACGGCGGATGCAGCCGCCTCGGGCCTGCCCGCGGATCCGGGGTCCGGGAGCTGCGCGACCCCCCGGCCCCCTTCTCCCGCCGATCTACGGGGTCCAGCCGCCCAGCCAATGCGAGACCTCGTGGGATGCGGCCTGGGCGTCCGTCAGGTGGGGCCGCTCGGTGCTCTTTGGACCGGCGCCCGGGCCGGTGTTCATGTACTCGGCGAAGCGGTCGTCCTTCCAGGCGAAGCCGCCCATGTCGGCCCAGGGCGTGCCCTTGATCGCGGCGCTGAGGTGGGAGTTGCGGACGGTGGCCTGGGGGTCGGTCGTCTTGTCGCCACCGGGATGCCAGTTCCGGCCGAGGTGGAAGGAGGACGCGGCCACATCGCCGTTGACCGTGGAGCGGTTGATGAGGATGCCGTTGCGGCCCGCCGGGGTGCTCGGGGCGGTGATGTAGCCGGCCGAAGTACCGTTCCAGCGCTTCTTGAGGGTGATGACCGACTGGTCGATCACCGCGGTGGCACGGCCGAAGATGAAGTCGACGTTGCCGACGACGTAGGAGTTGGTGACGTAGACGCGGCCGGGCTTGTCCGGCGCCGCGGTTTCCATCTCCAGGGTGTCCTGGTCGCCGGTGACGATGACGCCGTCCAGCACAATTCTGTCCGCAGCCGTGAGCAGGGCGACTGCCTGGTGGCCGTTCAGGGACTGGTTCGCGGCCTCGTCGAAGTCGTTGGAGACGCTGAGGTTGCGGAGCTGGGAGTCGTCCGACCGGACGGCGACCGTGGCGCTACCCGGTGTGCCGTACGTGCCCGAACCGTCCGGCTTCCGCGTGCCGGCCGCGTTGCCGTACACGATCACCGTGTCCTTGCGGCTCGCGCCCGAGCCCTGGATGGTGATGTGCGGCTTGCTCGCCGGAACGTCCACCGTCTCGCGGTACGTGCCCGGCTTGACCGAGATGACCAGGCGGGAGGGATTGCCGACGGGTACGGCGTCCACCGCGGCCTGGACCGTCTTGTACGTGCCGGATCCGTCCTTGGCCACGGTCAGGGTTGTCGCGGCCGTAGCGGAGGGGGTGGTCGCCGCCCTGCCGATGGCAGGGCGGGGGCCGGCGCCGGACTTCACCTTCGAGGGGACGTCGGCGGCCGCGTCGAGGGTGTAGCGGTAGTAGGTCGTGGGGTCGAAGGCCGTGCCACCGCTCTCGTTGCGGCCCGTGGTGTCCACGAAGACATTGCCGCGCTGCACGAGAGCGGCCGTGCCGTCCTTGATGACCGGGTTGTTAATCCCCTCGAAGTAGCTGTTCTCCAGCACCATCTTCGTCCCGCCGCGCGCGTAGTTGCCGTAGGAGGAGGTGATGGACGAGTCCGGGTCGTCCTGCAGGAAGTTGTTGTAGAGGTGGGCGTGTGCCACGTTGTCTGTCGACGGGTTGCGCTGCTCGGTTTCGTGGAACCAGTTGTGGTGGATCGTGATGTCGGCGGTGACGTGGTCGGTCCAGCCGATGCCGAAGGCCTTGTTCTCGTTCTTCAGCTGGTTCCAGGACACCGTCACGTATGTGGTGTCCTTGCGGCTGTCGATCAGTCCGTCGGCCATGTTCCGCAGGTTGTTGTGGTCGATCCACACGTGGTGGGCGCCGTCCATCTGGATGGCGTCCCAGTCGTGGTCCTTGTCGTTCCACGTGCCGGCGTAGGAGTCACGGATCGTCAGGTTCCTGATGATCACATTGTGGACGCCCTGGCCGAGGAAGAACCCTCCGCCGACGATGTGTCCCGAGGTGCCCGCGCCGACGATGGTCTTGTCAGAGGCGACCGCGATCTCCTTGCCCTTGGGGTTCATGGTGATCGTGCCCGCCACGACGATGACGTACGGCTGCGGGGCGGTCGCGTATTTCTCCAGGTGGGCCAGGGTCTTCACGGTGACGATCGCGCCGTCCCGGCCGCCGTAGGTGCCTTTCTGTCCCAGCGCGTTGACCGAGGCGAAGCCGTCCGCGACCTCACGGGCCCAGGCCGGTCCCGTTGTGGCGGCCGCGGCCTTCGGCCGGGCGGCCTCGCCGAACACTCCGAAGGCTCCGCCATACGACATGCCCACTGCGGTGGCCGTGACCAATGGGATGCTGACGGTCAGGCCGAGTCTGCGCCTGCGGTGCCGTGCCTTGGGCTGCGTGGTCTCCATTGTTCACTGTCCTTGAGGGAGGGTTGTGGGGCGTACACCTGCCAGTTGCCACCGCGGGTGGAAAAGTTGCCGCGTGCCCGGGGCACGACACCCGTTCCGCTCGCCTGGTAACCGCACCGAGAGGCCGATCCACGCCACGGGTCCGCTGCTGGGCGGTCCCGTGGCCTCCTTCCGATCCGCTGCGCTGAAGAGAGCCCCGCCTGGAGGGCCTCCTCGCAGCTCGCCTCTGACCGCCCCATGGACTCTGTGCCCACGACCACGACCTGGACAAGGCCACGGAGTGGCCGGAGGACTGGGCGGACATCACTCGCCGCTCTCGTGTCGGTGACCGCTGGCACCCCGTAGGGCGGAGGTAGGCCCACCGTCGGTGAGGCCCACTGGGGCCAGTACGTTCCCGTGCACCCCGACCCGTCGACCGGGGTGGTCCTGGCGGAGGCCCGGGTGACCATCCCGCGCGGCCGGGTAGCCGGGCTTTGGGCATTCGCTGGAACACCCGATCCGTAGTGCACCCCTGACCTACGGTGCGGGAGAGCGGCGGGTTCTGGCCGGGGCCGCTGTTGCACCACAGGGGTGCAACGCGGTCTTCAGCTCGGGCAGTCATGCCCCTTCCTAGCGTGGGGAAGATCTTGCGCCCTCTGGTCGCCACGGGTGGGGAAGGGTTGCCGCGTTTTCGTCTTGGTCAGTTGTCGTGGCGGGCGAAGTCGCCCGAGACGGCGAGCTGTTCGCTCCGCGTCCGGGCGGTGGCCGCGTAGCGGTCGTTCCGGGCGTCACGGCCGCCGCCGGCGTGGTTGTACTGCCCGGCGAACACCCACTGGCCGGCCGGGACTGTACGACCCTGCTTGAGCACCCAGGTGTGGACGAGGTAGCCGTCCTTCTCGGCGATCGTCAGCGTGAAGTCGGCCTCGGGCAGCGACCGCCACGCACCGGTGGAGGCGACCTGGCCGGTCTGAGCGATCCGCAACTCGACGGTCAGCGCGGTCAGTTCCTCACGATTCTTGAGGGTGACGTTGCTCTGTGCCCAGAAGTCGTTGCTGTGCGGGTCCACGGAGCCGTCCGACCACAGCGATCCGTCCTGCTCACGGGCGGCGGGCGGGCCGGCATCGGGCGTTCGCTTCGGGGAGACGCTCGGGGCGCCGGAGCCGCTCGGTGTCGGGTCCGCGGGCGCCCGATCCACGGGCGCCGGATCCACCGGTGAGGCAGCCCGGCGCGTCGCCTCCGTCGACGGGGCGGGCTTGGAGGTGGAGGCGGGGGCGGGCCTCGGCGGGACCGAGACCGTCTGCTGCGGAGGCATGTCGTTCACCAGGGAGGCCACGCCGTAGCCGCCTGCGGCAAGGATCCCCGCGACCGCCGCGGCGACGCCCACCGCGCGCAACCAGCCGAACCGCCGAGGGCGGGCCGCGCGCGAACGGGGCCGGTCCTCCTGCGCCATGCCGCGTTCGAGCCGTGCCAGGATCCGCGCGCGGTCGGGCCGGTGCGCCCCGGCCGCCTCGTGCAGCCGGGCGCGCAGCTCGTCGTCCACGTCCCCCCGCATCGTCATCGGTCCCTTCCTCCGGCCGTCCCGGTACGCGCCATTGCCGCATGCACCTTACGCGGAGCGTCCTGCGCGCCGAGCAGCCGCTGCAGCTCGGCCATCCCCTTCGAGGTCTGGCTCTTCACCGTACCGACCGACACGCCCAGGGCCAGCGCGGTGTCCTTCTCGGACAGGTCGAACGCATGGCGCAGCACGACGCACGCCCGCTTCCGGAACGGCAGCCTGCGCAGCGCCCGACGTACGTCCACCGCCCCGGCCACGTCCGGATTCTCGGTCTTCTCCTCCCGCTGCGCCCAGAACAGCGCGACACGCCGCCGCTCGCGCACCGCGCTGCGTATCCGCGCCCGGGCCAGATTGGCGACCACGCCCCGCGCGTACGCCACCGGCTGCTCGCTCGCCCGCAGCCGGTCCCAGCGGTGCCACAGCGCGAGCAGCGCATCCGCGGCCAGGTCGTCGGCGGCATCCGCCTCACCGGTCAACAGGTGCGCGAGCCGGGCCAATTCGGCGTGGTGCCGCTCGAAGAAGGCATGGAACTCCACGGAAGCGGCGTCATCGACGATTGTGGCCACGGGCGATGTCTCCTCGCAGCGACCTCGGGGCCCCGGAACCGGGCGCCTGTGCCTGTCATGTGTGCGACATGTGAATGTCCGGACGAGATCCGCAAGAGTAGCAGTGACCAAGCGCTTGCTCTGCCACGTCTCCAGGCGCACAGGGGCGCCCGCAGCCGTGACGGCGATCGGCTGAATCGCTGCGGCGACCGAACCGGGACCGTGGAGCGCGTCTTGGACGCGCAGGCAAAGTCAGAGGCAGACACTCTCGCAAGCTGACCTCCACCCGCCCATGTGGGGCTCGGGCCGGCGGGATGTGTACTCGTGACCTCTTGGTCCCGAATCAGGTTCGGTTGCCGGCCTGGCCTGGCCTGGTCTGGTCTGGTCTGGTCTGGCCTGCAAACCGGCTTCCCGCACGCGGCAACCTTTCAAAGGTCGGCGGCCACTAACAAGGCGTCACCCCGTTAGCCTCTTTCTCCCCTTAAGGAAGCCCCGTGGCTGCTCGCTCCCACCGCCGGTCCCTCCGATCCCGTCGTGGCGCCGTTCTCTGCGCGGCCGTCGTCGTCGCATGCGTCGGCTCTGGTGCTGTCGTGATGAACGCCAACGCCGGGACCGCCGACCTGTACCACCAGACGCTCACCGCGAAGGACGGCTGGGCGTCCTCCGGTACGGGGACCATCGGTGGCACGGAGGCCGACGCCGCCCACACCTTCACCGTCTCCACCCGTGCGCAACTCGTGAAGGCGCTGGGATCGGTCTCCGACACCACACCCCGCCTCATCAAGATCAACGGCATGATCGACGCCAACACCGATGACAGCGGAAAGAAGTTGACCTGCGCCGACTACGCCCTCGGTACCGGCTACTCACTGTCGGCCTACCTCAAGGCCTACGACCCGGCCACCTACGGCCGCTCCAAGCTTCCCTCCGGCACCCAGGAGACGGCACGCGCCGCCGCCCAGGCCAAGCAGGGCAAGAACACTGTCTTCAAGGTCCCCGCCAACGCGACGATTGTGGGCGTGCCCGGCACGAACGCGGGCCTCACCGGGGCCATGCTCCAGATTCAGAACGTGGACAACGTCATCGTCCGCAACCTGACCTTCGCCGCCACCGAGGACTGCTTCCCGCAGTGGGACCCGACCGACGGAGACGACGGCAACTGGAACTCCAACTACGACTCGGTGTCCCTGCGCGGCGCGACCCACGTGTGGGCGGACCACAACACGTTCACCGACGCGCCGCACTTCGACAGCGCCAACCCGAAGTACTTCGGCCGCGAGTACCAGATCCACGACGGCGCCCTCGACATCACCAAGGGATCCGACCTGGTGACCGTCTCGCGCAACCAGTTCACCAACCACGACAAGACGATGCTGATCGGCAGCAGCGACACCGACAGCGTCGGCAAGCTGCGCGTCTCCATCCACCACAACGTGTGGAAGGGCATCATGCAGCGCGCCCCGCTGGCCCGCATCGGCCAGATCCACATCTACAACAACTTCTACGACGTCACACCCCTCAACGGGTACACCCCGCAGTACAGCATCAACTCCCGGGCCAAGGCTCAGGTCGTCGCCGAGAACAACTACTGGAGGCTGCCGTCCGGTGCGAAGGCGGCCAAGCTCCTCAGCGGTGACGGCACCGGATCGGTCAAGGGCTCCGGCAACCTCGTCAACGGCACGGTGACCGACCTCGTCGCCGCCTACAACGCCGCCTCGTCCAAGGACCTGAAGACCACGGCCAACTGGACACCGACCCTCACCACGGGCCTGGAGCCCTCGGCGAGCAACCTTCCGACGTCGCTGGCGACGACGACGGGGGCGGGCGTGCTCAAGTAGCGCCCGGGACACGCGAGGGCCGGGAGGCGACGCCCCCGGCCCCCGCGTACCGCGCCGCGCGGTCCGCCGCCACGAACGGCGAGCGCCCGCCGGGGGGCCTCGCCCAAAACAGCCTCTACGTGGCACCGCCACCGCCGAGCATGCGATCTTCCCGCCGGAAGCCCCCAAGGCCGGAGAGCCACCCGCCCACCATGGCGGGGGCCCCATGCCTGCCGCGTTTCACGCAAGCCACCTGCCTGACCCGCTGTGAGGGCCGTCAGTGGCCGACTTCTCTTTCATGCCCGCTCGTCTGGCCCGCGCCTGGTCGACGTCTGACTCCGACGCGTTCGGCTCACTGTTCGCCGAAACGGCCACCTCCACCGGCCTCGGATACGCAACCAGCCCTCAAGGAAGATCCGAGATCACGGCCCGGCGATCGGAACCTGCTTCACCGCCACCGACCGCCTGTGCGCCACCTCAACCCCCGCAACCGCTGACCCGACTCGGCGCCCTGTCCGGCCGTACGGGCCAGCGGCGCGAGGGCGAAGGCCAGGGTGGCTCGCCATGAGCCTGGTCCACCGGCATGGCCGCGCCGTCCCTCGGGCCGGCGTCCTGCTCGCCGCCGCAACGCTCACCGGATACCACCAGCTCATCACCACCGACCCCGCCGGCATGGGCATCTGGCGCACCGCCGCCCCGATGCTGGCCGTCGGCTTCGGCCTGGGCATGATCGGCGCCCCGCTCGCCGACCTCACCCTCGGCAAGGTCGCCCACCAGCACGCCGGATCCGCCTCCGGCCTCTTCAACACCGCAACCCAGCTCGGCATCGCCCTGGGCACCGCCGCCACCAGCGTCGTCCTGTTCACCCACACCCCCGCGGGCACCCAAGGCCCCGCCATGAACAGCGCCTTCGCCCACAGCCTCTGGTACGTCATCGCCGCCCTGACCACCATGTGGGCACTCATGATCCTGCTCCCCAAACAGACCCGAACCGCCTGAGCCGAGAAGGCGCCGGTGCAACGACAGCGCCGCCTTCTCACAAACGGTCTCTTCCCAAAGCAAGATCAATATCGGGCTGCCGAACCCCCGCCGACTCCGGCTGACCCCTTCAGAGTCGGGAGCGGGCCTGTAAAAGGAACGGTGTAACTCCGATCATGGAGGATTGCACCTGTGACCAGCGAGAACATAGCTATGGAGCCTGAGGCTGCAGCCTCGCCGGCGGCTGTCGATGACCGGTTCCTGAACGAGCTCGTGGCCCGGGCCCAGGCCGAGGGCCTGCAGCTGACGGGCGAGGGTGGTCTGCTCCAGCAGCTGACGAAGCGACTGCTGGAGTCGGCTCTCGAGGGCGAGATGACGGACCATCTCGGCTATGACCGGCACGATCCTGCGGGCAAGAACGGCGGGAACTCGAGGAACGGGAAACGCTCCAAGACCGTCATCACGGACGTCGGCCCGGTGGAGATCGAGGTGCCGCGGGACCGGGAGGGAGCGTTCGAGCCGCAGATCGTGAAAAAGCGTCAGCGCCGGCTGACCGGCGTCGACGAGATGGTCCTGTCTCTGTCGGCGAAGGGCCTGACCCACGGCGAGATCTCCGCTCACCTGGCCGAGGTCTACGGGGCCGAGGTCTCCAAGCAGACCATCTCGACGATCACCGATTCGGTGATGGAGGGCATGGCCGAGTGGCAGGCCCGTCCACTCGACTGCGTCTATCCGGTCGTGTTCATCGACTGTATCAACGTGAAGATCCGCGACGGCCAGGTCGCCAACCGCCCCATCTATGTGGCGCTGGCGGTCACCGCCGAAGGCCACCGCGACATCCTCGGACTGTGGGCCGGCGGCGAAGGCGGCGAGGGTGCCAAGCACTGGCTGCGGGTCCTGACCGAGCTGAAGAACCGCGGCGTCGAGGACGTCCTGATGCTGGTCTGTGACGGCTTGAAGGGCCTGCCCGACGCGGTCGGCGAGGTCTGGCCCCAGACCGTCGTCCAGACCTGCGTCGTTCACCTGCTGCGGGCCTCCTTCCGCTATGCGGGCCGCCAGGACTGGGACAAGATCGCCAAAGCCCTGAAGCCCGTCTACACCGCTCCGACCGAAGACGCGGCCACCAGCCGATTCCTCGAGTTCTGCGAGGAATGGGGCCAGAAGTACCCGGCGATCGTCCGGTTGTGGGAGAACGCCTGGGCCGAGTTCGTCCCGTTCCTGCAGTTCGACGCAGAGATCCGCCGCATCGTCTGCACCACCAACGCGATCGAGTCCGTGAACGCCAGGATCCGCCGGGCAGTCAGGGCCCGCGGCCACTTCCCCTCAGAGAACGCCGCCATGAAGTGCGTCTACCTCGCGGTGATGTCCCTCGACCCGACCGGCGCCGGCCGCAAACGCTGGACCACCCGCTGGAAGCGAGCCCTCCAGGCATTCGACATCGCCTTCGACGGACGCCTCACCCACAACCGAATCTGACCTACGAACCAACCACGGTTACACCGTCTACTGGACAGGCCCGCAAGGAACGGGACGCCCTCGGCGCATAGACCGACGCGTAACCCTCCTGAGGCAGCGGTGCGGGCCGTCGCCCGGTAGGGGGCGACGACCCGTGCGCGCGTGGTGTGGGTTAGCGTCGGCGGCCCCAGGTTTCGGTGTCGACGGTGCGACCGCGGTCATCGCGCAGGGTGGCGGTGTCGCCGTTGTTGCCCCAGATGTACTCGCGGCTGTTCTGGAAGAGGTCGGTGCGGGTGTTGTGGCCGGTGCCGGTGTGGATGCGGATGGTGGCGCGGCCGTTGATGCGGGTGTTGTCGAAGCGGTAGCGGTTGCCGTCCGCGTCGCGCAGCGTCCAGCCGCGCAGGTTGATCGCATCGCGGGTGGTGTTGGTGATCTCCACCCACTCGTTGTTCAGGGAGCGGTTGGTGTGGTCGTCGCGTCCGGGACTGTCGGCCTGGACCCGGCTGATCTCCACCCGCGGGTGCTGACGCTGGCCGTGGTCCTGCGCGGCGGCCGGCAGCGCGGCCGCACCGACCACGGCACCCGCGGCCAGCACGGTGGCGGCGATACGGCGCACGGAAGAGGCAGAAGACATGGGTGGCGCTCCCTCAAGCACAGCACTCCACCAGCCGAAACAAGCCGGTGAAGGCTTCTGTCGTGGTCGGCCCGGATGAGCCGAGGGCCACACTCTCGACCCGGCACGCCCTGCGCCGCAGCCCCCGCCCGATACTAGTTACCGGACGCGGACATATCCGTCACACTCACCTGCACACCGCATACATCCCGCCCGGGTGTGCCCCTGACATCCATTGACCGCTACACGCACCAGCCCCGCGAACCGGACAGCGGGGTCGGCGTGCTCCGGCGCACCACCGGGCGCACTCCTTCTCCGCCTCACCCGGCTGGACCAGTTGCTCGGGTAACAGCCGTTCTGCGGAGTTCTTCGCACACCTGTCCGTTCTTCGTGCGCGCGTCGTTTCCTGCGGCGGGTCGATGCCCTGGGCAGCACGTCTGCGTCCGCCAGGGTTGCGGGCTGCCGAGGGACAGGTCCCGTACCGCTTTCGGTGGATCCCGGTACGCGCACGCCCGGGTCACGGCACCCTGAACGCGTGGAGCGGCCGGTGGGCCGGCTCGATCAAGGCACGGGGAGGGGTTGGTCGTGGTGGACAGGGTGCTGAAGGCGCTGGGAGCCGCGCATCAGGGGGCGGTGGGGGTGCTGCTGGCCGACGGCAGTGAGCCGGGCCCGGTCTACTTCGACGTGGGCAGCGGCCCGGACGTGCCCTCGTCAACGGAGTGGCACGCCTACGACGGCCGGCGAGGGCGGCCCCGGGCCGAGCTGCTGCGGGGCAGCTGCTCGTGCGGCTGGCGCGGCGCGGCCGAGTACCCCCTCGACTGGACCACCCTCGCCGACGACGAGCCGCTGTATGAGGCGGACGTCGACCTGTCCGGGCCGATCGGCGACTACGAGGCCCACGTATCGGTGGTCCGGGACGCATCCGTCCCGCTCCCCGCAGAGCTGACCGGTCTGCTCACCGAGCTCGTCCGGCAACTCGATGTCCTCGCTGTCGAGGAACCGCTGGCGGTGTTGAAAGCGCTCGCCGACCTGCGGTATGTCATCGCCCAGACCGGCCAAGAGGCCGCGTACGAACTCGCCGCCCTCGACGTGCCTCTCAAGGACGTGGCGACCGCCCTCGGCACGAGCGAAACCGCCGCCCGCACCTACCTCAACGACTACCTCCACCCCTGACCCAGTGGCGGGCCTCCAGCCACGACCAGTCCTCGTGACGGTAGCGGGTGCCGAACGTCTCGTCGGAGTACAGCGGAAGGCGGTGCTCGCGCGCGCAGCCGCCGGGCCGGAGCCGCGCTGCCACCGGAACAGCCATGTGTTCGGCAGGCAGAGCGCCGGGGGCCCGGGGGCGTCAGGTTGTCAGCGCCAGTGCGCGGCCCATGTGCGGGCGGCTGTGATCGTCTCGTCGAGCTCGGTCATCCCGTGCTCGCGCCAAGCCTCCCAGGATCGCGCCTCCGCCTCCGCAAGAACCCGTACTCCCTCGCGGGGAGCCTGGGCGAACGCGGGGATGGTGCGGGCCCAGCGTGCTGCGTCCTCGATGCTCTGCTTGCCGTCGAGGACCAGGCGGAATCCCCAGAGTGCGGCGTCGATCCATGCGGGGCCGCGCATGGCCCATGCCCAGTCGATCATCCATACCCGGCCGCTGCGCTCGACCATGAAGTTGGTGGCGGCCGGATCCGAATGCACCAGCCGGTCCCCCGTCAGGAGGCCTTCCTGGGCGGGGTCGCAGTACTCGCCCCACCGGTCCCACGGGGTCAGCCGCACGCCGTCAGGCGCGGGCAGCAGACTCAGCTCGCGCAGGGCCGCGGCGACCGGCTCCAGATGGTCACCGTCCTCGCCGAAGTACGCCCACGCGGAGGCGTGGGCGCCCTCGAAGCAGAGCAGCAGCCACCCGCCGGCCTCCTCCTGCCACAGCATCCTGGGGGCGATCGCAGGCACGAAAGGGGCAACGGCTGCTTCGGCCCGCAGCTCACCGATCCGCGGGTGGTCCAGGGGGAGACCTTTGACGAACACCATCTCCGGGCCCGACTCCGGCCAGAACAGCGACGCGAGCGCGGAACTGGTCCCCGACTCCACCTCCGCCCGCGGGCAGTCCTCCCCCACCCGGGCCGCGATCGCCTGCCGGGTATCGTCGGGAAGCTCCTCGAACGGGAGCCGGTCAACGCGCATGACCGGTCAGCCTCCCGGCCGGGGCTGCTGAGGATTGTTCGGCGGGAACGGCGGGTTCTTGTCCGGACGGGTCGGCGGATCCGTCGACGGACGCCCCGGCGGCGGCTTCGACGTAGGCCCGGGAGACGACGGACGCCGATCAAGCACAGGAACGGTCATGGCGGCGAAAATACCGGCCGTCGGATCGCCGCCACCCGGCAATGGGCGAGATTGGCGCTATCGCGCCGCCACCCCGCCCACCGGGGACCCTTGGGGGCTCGATGGTGTGATCCTCCCGCAGAGGCGAGAACCACGGCCAGCCGCAGACGGTTCCTGGGGTATGAGCGACGAGAGCGTGATCACGATCAAGATCCGGGGCCAGGAGAAGGCCGCACTCGAAGCCGCTCAACGAATCTCGGCCCTGTTCCTGTCCTCAGGTCCGTGCCGGTTGCGCCGTACCCCCGGTGAGGACGAGGTACAGCTGCTCGTGCACGCGGACGTCAGCCGGGACCCGGGTGACGGCGGGTACCTCGACCACAACGAAGCTGAGGGAGCAGGCGCGTTTCTTCGGTGAATCCGGCCGTCCGCACGGGTGAGTTGTCCCCGGGAGCCTGTCGGGGTGGGTATCGGGCCCGCTACACCGGCCTTTGTGATCAAGAACCTGATGCTGCGCGGCCTGCCTGCGCTCGCCCTCTGCACCCTGCCCCTGTTCACCGCGGCTCCGGCCGCGCACTCCGCACCCACCGTCACGGCGGCACCCGCGGCCGCCTTGACCGGTGGCCCGGCCGGGCTGCGGGCTCCGATGCCGCTGTTCGAGGCCATCGACCGCCTGCCCGTCGGCGTCGAGCACCGCGAGGGCTACAAGCGGGACCTGTACAAGCACTGGAACAAGGGCCTCAACGCCGGGGACGGCTGTGACACCCGCAAGGAAGTTATCCTCGCCGAAGCGGTTGTGGCGCCGCAGGTCGCGGCCGGCTGCAAGCTGACCGGCGGATCCTGGCGCAGCGCCTACGACGACGTGGTCGTGACGGACGCGGCGCGGCTTGATGTGGACCACTTCGTGCCGTTGGCGGAGGTGTACGACTCGGAGCAGGTGCCGTGGTCGGCGGCGCGACGAGAAGCGTACGCGAACGACCAGGCCTCCCCGGACACGCTGATCGCGGTGTCCGCCGCATCCAACCGGTCCAAGGCCGACAAGGACCCGGCCGAGTGGCTGCCCTCGGACGGCTCCTACCACTGCACCTACGCCGCCACTTGGGTCGGAACCAAGCTGCGGTGGGACTTGGCCGTCGACGAGAACGAGCGTCAGGCTCTCCTCGGTCTCGCCGAGGACTGCCCCACGACCAGCGTCGTCTACGAACCCGCGCCCTGAGTCCCGGTCGGCTGGCTGCGGTCTGAAGGCCAAGGTCTTCGCCGACCGCAGTCAGGCGTCTGGGTTGAGGCCTGCCTGGCGGGCGGCATGGCGCCGGACCTCCTCGGACACCGGGATCCGGGGCGTGGCCGGGCTGCGGGTGAGGACCAGGCCGTCCATCACCGTCCGGTAGGCCGTGACGAGCACGATCAGCAGACTCGTGCAGAGCAGGACCTGTGAGGTGCGGCCGTATTCATATGTTCCGGCGCCCCAGCCGGCGACCGCCACGAGCACGGCGAGCAGGAATCCGTCCACTGCGATGCGTTCACGACGGCTCAGCATGTCCAGATCCTTCCGACGTGTCCCGCGGGCCGGTCGGAGCCTGCCACCAGCGGCGACTGCCCATGCGGACCGTGAGGGTGACCTGCTGAAAGTGTGTCCGGCCAGCCTCGACCGAGAGCTGCGCGTGCGTCCGGGGACCGGCCCGGCTGCCCTTGGCGCGTCGTCGGCACCGGGCGCCTGTCGCGTCCCCCCACCCCGGCCCGGCTAGCGGCGCCCCTGGGCCGGCTCTGCACAGCGCAGCTCGGCCGCCGGGATGCCACTCCATCACCAAAGCGGCGCGTGACCCTGCTCGGCGCACCACGAGACCGAGAGGCCGTCGCACTCGCTCGGGGCGTATGCGCGGCCTCTCTGTCGTGCATGCGGTAGGCCGGCAGCGGCCGGTGCGCTGTGCGAAGCGCTCGCCGATCCACGCCGCCGCGGTGCGCTCCTGCTCCTGTGCCAGCGGCCTATGTGTAGCGCATTTTCCAGGTGTCCGGAATCGAGTTTTCCATTTTCCATTACCTGATGATCGGATGGGGAAATTGCCTCTTTAGAGTGACAGCCCACGCCGGGGCGCGGCGCTAATCTCATCGCCACACCCTCGGCCCATCAGGGGCTTTCCGAACTTTCCCAGTTTTCCTGTGCGGGTGGCACAGGGGCAGGCCTGGAGGGCGGGAGCGGGGTGTGCAGGTGATCGCTACGGTGTGAGGGAGCTGGTGTGGCCGAGTTGGGTGAAGTGGTGTCGGTGGGGGTGGCGTGGCAGAAGTCGGCGGCCTGCAACGGGTTCGAAGACTGTGTGGAAGTGGCGCGCCTTGCCAATGGGAACGTAGGGTTCCGGAACTCGCGTTTACCTGATGGGCCGATGGTGGAGTTCACCGGTGCCGAGCTGTCGGCGTTTGTGGAGGGCGTTGTCAAGGGCGAGTTCGACTGGATGACCATCTGATACGCGGATTCGGTTGCGAAGAGCCACGCGAGGAACTCAGACTGCGACGGTGGTGAGCGTTCACCACCCTTTGCAAGGGAGATTCGCGTGGCCGATCGGCCCATCCGCCCGCCCGCTCGGACGTCGTTCCGGGAGGAGCTCGACAGGGGCGAGTCCGACACGACTCTGGCCCGTCGGCTGTGGGGATTTGAGCTGCGGGAGGCCCGCGACAGTCTCGGTTGGACCAACGCCGAAGCCGTCCGCCGGGGCGCGGCATCCTCAGCGACCGTTCTGAGCCGCCTGGAGCAAGGGAAGATCAAGGCCAAGGTCACCGAGGAGGTCGCGCAGACCCTGGCCGTCCTCTACGGGGCTGATGAGCGGACTGCCGTGTCCTGGCGCAACCAGGCTGCGCAGATCTCGCAGGAGAGGACCGGGCGCGACGGCGAAGCCTCGCCCGCGGACGGCGATTTCAAGGAATCGCCGGCGTTTGCGGACATCCTCCGGCTGGAGCGGCGCGCCTCGGAGATCATCTCGTTTGCGGGGTTGTACGTCCCCGGGCGGGTGCAGACCAGGCAGTACAGCAAGGTGGTGATGGAGCGGGCCTGTGACGGGCGCAAGGAGCTGCTGGATCTGGTTCCCGGGCGGTTGCGGCAGCGTCACGAGCGGCAGGAGCTGCTGGAATGGGGCACCGCGCTGCACTACTCCATGATCATCGACGAGCATGTGCTGACGACCCCGATCCCGGGGGACGGCCCCATGCTGGAGCAGCTGTTGGAGCTGCAGAAGCTGGCAAAGACCCGCGAGTGGATCCACCTGCGGGTTTTGCCTCGCTGTCAGTGGGAGCACGAGCTTCCGAAGGCCATGACGATGTCGCTCTTTCGCTTCCCGGTGGAGCAGGGTGCGGAGTTGGAGCAGGCGACGACGCCTCCGGCGATTCTCTACCTGGAGGGCAGTAGTCCGGAGCTCAGCCGCCTGTATACCGATCAGGCCAAGGTCGATGCGCACGATGCCAACCTGACCATGCTCTCCAACCTCTCCCTCGACGTGGAGGACAGCCTGGGCTTCGTCGAGGAGCACATCAGCCGTTTCGAGGCGAAGCTGCGGGGCGGCAGCCGCTCCCGTCGTCCCTGCCCGCCGCCGGGGCCGTCACGGTACCCGGGCCACGCCACCGTATTGGACCCAGCCTCCGGGGCTGCGGGGCGCGGGCTGGGGGGGATGACCCGGGTTCCAGCCGGCCACATCGCCGGGAGCGTCCTGGCCGACCATGCGCAGGCCGGTGAAGAAGCGGGCGACGTCGCGGCGGGGTCGGATGTTGCCCCAGTGCCGGCCCAGCGCCTTCCCTAGAAAGTCTCCGACCTCGGCGCGTACGGCGGGGTCGTCGTGGGTGAGGTGGGAGACGACGAGGTAGCTGCCGCCGGGCAGGCGGCCGGTCAGGTCGCGGACCAGGGCCCAAGGGTCCTCGTCGTCGGGAATGCACTCCAGGACCCAGCCGCACAGGACCGCGACCGGCAGGCCGGCTTCGAGCAGGCGCGCGACTCGGGGGTGGCGCAGGATGCTCGCGGTGTCTCGGATGTCGGCACACAGGACGGTCGCGGCGGTGGGGTCCTCGGCCAGGACCAGTCTGCTCTTGCCCAGCGCGACGGGGTCGTTGTCGACGTAGACGACGTGGGTGTCGGGGCGGGATTCGCGGGCGATCTCGTGGACGTGGGGCCGGTGCGGGATGCCCGAGCCGAGGTCGAGGTAGCGGCGGACCTCGTGCTGGGCGGCGAGATGGCGAACGGCGCGGCCGAGGAAAGCCCGGTTGAAGGCGGCGAGTTCACTAAGACGTGGGGCCAGGTCCAGCAGCTGGGCGCAGGCGCGCCGATCGGAGGCGTATCCGCCCTGCCCTCCCAGTAGGTGGTCGTACATCCGGGCGATGCTGGGCTTGGTGACGTCGATCGGCACGGGCTCCCCTGGGGCACGGCTGTTTTCCCTGCCGGGCGGCCGGCGGGGAAGGCAGGGTCGTGGGCGGAAAAGCGTTCATCATAGGGGGTCACCCCCTTGTGAAAATACCTGCCCAGGACAGGCGAGGATCCAATCTCCGGAAATCCGGCGCAATCCTTGCCGATGTGTATTCGTGCTGGTAGGGGGCGCGCGTGAACGCGCCGGTATCGCATTTAGCAGGTGTATATGCCGGGGGACGTTTACGCTGCCGGGTGGGGCACGACGGTTCGGTAGAGCGACTCGAACGCGGCTGATTCCATGCCCATCGCCTCGGCCGCCCGGTCCGCCTGCAGGCCCACGCGATGTCGCAGGAGGAACGCGTCGGCCGCTGGCCTCGGCAACTCGTCGAGAGCGGATCTTGGCCTGCGTGGGTGGTTGTGGACCGCCGAGGACAGCCGCTGCCAGGCGCAACCCGCGGTGGAAGCACATGTGAGCAGCCCGGCCCAGTCCCGCTCGATCTGCGTCCACACCGCTGCGGCGATATCGGCGCCGGCGCCCTCGTCACGCAGGCACACCACCGCGAACTGCCGGTAGGCGGGCTCGAACCGGGCCCTGAAGGCAGCTCTAGCCACGCTCTCGGCGGCTTCTGCATCCATGCCCTGCGTTCGAACTGTCCTCTCTGCGCCGGATTCGTCAGCGCCGGGAGTACCGCCGTGAGGGCCGCCTCCGTAGTTGGCCGTGATCATGGAACGATTCCTCGCTCGGGTGGAAAGGAGTAGCACTGACGGCCGTGACTCTGGCCGGATCTCGTGCCGCCAAACGGGCACCTGCCGACCACAACACGGTCCAGGAGCAGCGCCGTTCAAAGGACGGCACGAGGCCGCGGGCCACCTCTGTGGCGGAGCCGGGATCGCGGGCAGCGGTCCCGGCCTGCACGATGGCCGGCGCGCCCCGGGCAGGGCGCACCGGCTGCGTCAGCGGCGCACCAGCACCCTGAAGAGGAGAGCGGTCCGGTCGCCGAGGACCAACGGCGTTGCCGCCAGCACTGCGGCCTCGTCCACCTCTCCGACGATGACGCCGACCACGAGGAGGGTTGCCAGCACTGATGACCACCGGGCCACACCCGAAAGCGTGGCGTGGAAGCGGGTTTCACGCGGTGGCGGAACCGGAATGCTAATTTCTGGGCTCATCGGTCCCCAGGACCGATCTGCACGTTCGATCATGTCGTTCCTTCGAAGCAGGGCGCAATGGTCGAACCCCCGCGGGGCTTCGGGGCGGGCATGCCCTGAAGCCCCGCTCATCGGGGGATCGAATGCAGCGAAACACGGCCCCCCGGCTGGCCCAAGCGCTTCCACCCGCCGGAACAGCAGCCTGGCGTAGGGCTCTCGACGGGGCCTGAGCCCACCACGGACGACAGAAGTGGACACGATCTGTCGTCTCGGATCACATTGCCTCGCTGCTGGAACATGATCGGGCGGAAATATGCCCAACCCTTCGGAAAATAGAGCAAGTAGCCCGGATGGGCTTCACTCCTGAGGGTGAGCGTTTTCCCTGGGGTCGCCTCGATCCCGCCCTTTCCGGCAAACGCACCCACGTAGCGTTCCATCACGCCCGCGCGCAGCAGGATCAAGGCGGTCAAGCCTTTTCCGGTCTGTCCCTTTCCCAGACGCACCGGGGCTGGCGAGGGCGCGGGCTGCTGACTGGACCGATGTGAAGCCGCTGGGACCTGGTAGTCGCCACGTCCGCGCGCCAGGCCCCCGCAGCCTGACCCAGACCTGCCCCACCACCGGGATCTGCAAGCCTGCCGTGCGACACCGGCCTGGTTCACCTGCACGGTTCGCAGGCGGAGTCGCCCATCAGCGATGGTGGGCAGGCAATCCCCCGTTCTCCGGCCGCCGTCCCCTGTTTCCTGCTCCACTGGGGCGAGCGCAATTTCCCGCAAGCACAGCGATGCAGGGGGCAGACATGGCATTACGGTTCATCGGTATCGACCCGAACTCCGACACCGGGCAGTGCCCCACGGTGTGGGTCGACGAGGACACGGCCGAAGTGGTCATCCAGGGCTGGAAGGCCGACGAGGCCCTGCTCACGGAGTGCCTGGAAACCGGGGCAGTCCCCGAGACCGAGGGCGTGGTGCGGATCCCCGTACGGATGGCGGCGATGCTGAGGGAGGCCTGTGATGCCGCAGAGCGACGTGCCGGGCTTTGACGCCCTGCTCGACGGCGCCCGCCACTCCGCCCTCCACCTGGAGATGCGCGACGGCTACGGCGTCGCGGCGGAATCCGCGGGCTTCGCTCACTGGCTGGAGACCGGCGAACGGAACATTGACCCCGACTCGGAGTACTGGGCGTTCTGGACCAGTCTGGTGCGCCGCACCGTGGCGCGCGGGGTGAGGGTGCGGCGGGCCCGCATCGTCTCGGAACCCCTGTCGGACTACGCCCGCTACAGCCACGCCGGCGCGGTCGTGAACATCGCGGCCGGGGAGGAAGTCCGCTACCTGCCCCGCCGCCGAGCCTCCGACATCGCTCTGCCCGGGAACGACTTCTGGCTGATCGACGGACGGCTCATCCGCTGGAACCACTTCACCGGGAACGGCGCCACGGCCGGCGGGGAGATGTCGGATGACCCGGCCTCGGCCGCGCTGTGTGCCTCAGCGTTCACGGCGGTGTGGGAGCGCGCTATTCCGTATGAGGACTACAAGCCGTAGCCGGCGCATCGTCGATGACCTCGCCTCTGTCCAGTGCCCAGGCTGCCCGCAGCGCGCTCGCCACGCGCCTGCGGCACCTGCGCCTGGACGCGGGCCTGGCCGGCCACCAGCTCTCCCAGGCCTGCGGGTGGCATCCGGCGAAGACCTCCCGGATCGAGAACACCCGGGCCGTGCCCTCCGACGCCGACATCCGCGCCTGGTGTACCGCGTGCGGCGCCGACGGTCTGGCCGAGGACCTGATCGCCGCCGCCCGCCACGCGAACTCGATGTATGTGGAGTGGAAGCGGCTGAACCGAGCCGGGCTGGCCAGCCTGCAGCAGGAGATCGTTCCTCTGCTGGAGCGTACCCGTCAGTTCCGTGTGTACTGCTCCCACGTCGTCCCCGGCCTGCTTCAGACCCCCGCGTACGCGGCCGCCGTCATCACCGCGTACGGCACCTTCCACGGCACCACCGACGACATCGAGGGCGCCGCGGCCGCGCGGGTGAAGCGGTCCGCGGTGCTGCATAAGCGCGGCCGCCGGTTCGCGTTCCTCATCGAGGAGTCCGTCCTGCACTCCCGCATTGCCGACCCTGAGAGCACAGCCGCCCAGCTGGAGCACCTCGTCGAGCTCGCCGCGCTTCCCCAGGTCTCCCTCGGCATCATCCTCACCCGCGTGCCCCGCCCGCTGTGGTCGATGGAGTCCTTCACCGTCTACGACGACGTTCAGGTCGGCATCGAGCTGCTCTCCGCACGGGTCACCATCACCGCCCCCGGCGAGATCGCCACCTACGAGCGGGCCTTCGCCGACCTCGCCACCCACGCCGCGTATGGTGCCAGCGCCCGCACGCTGATCCGACGGGCCGCCGCAGCGCACCGGTGAACCTCCGCAATTTCCCGCAAGAACGTTGAACGGCCACCCGCCCGCTACCTAGCTTCGAGGGTGTTGGGATTCCAGCAGCGGCACGGAGGCCCCTGATGAACACACCCACCAACAGCCCGGACTCCGCCCGGTGGAGCCCCGTCCGGTCGAATTGCGGCGCCCCTTCCCCGGCGCTTCGGGCCCGCGCGAAGCGGGGCCTCGCCCGCTTCCCGGGCGCCCCGGACGCGGAGCGGGCGAGCGCCACGGACGGGGGCGAGGAATGAAGGGCGCCGGCCTCGGGTTCGGGCACGAGGACCATCCGCTGCTGGGCCGCCGGGTCCGCGACCTCGCCTCCGGCACCGAAGGCGAGCTGATGGCCGTCGTCGCCGAAGAGATCCCCACCCACGCCGGCCGACGCTGGACCAGGCACGCATACATCCGCCCCGAAGCCGGAGGACGCGAACTACCCACCGCGGTAGGCAACATCGAACCCCTCGGCACCGACTGAACCAGCCTGCGTTCGAGCGGCGCTGGGGAGCGGCGTACGCGGGCTTCGGCAGCGCCGTGGGCAATCCCCGCGACGAGGCCTTGCGCGGGCGCCCCGCCCTAAGAAGTCGTTTCTCTTGGTGAGAGGGCGCCGGGCATCATGACCACCGGTAGAGGTCACTGTTTGAGAGGACGAGTAAGGCAGATGTCTGGAGGCGTAACGACGGCTTTGACCGAGCTGTGGCAGCAGCACTGGCCCAACTGTCCTCCGGTCGGCTACAAGCTCCGCGACCCGTATCGGAATGTCTGGGTGCGCTTCCACAGCCTGCCGGAGTCGAAGCGATACGCGGAAGACGAGAGCGAGTACACCGTCGTCCTGGAGCGGTACAACACCGCCCTCGATGAGTTGTTCGCCGGTGGGCATGTCTACGTGATCACCCCAGTTTGGGCGACGGAAGCCGAGGTTCCGTCATTCCAGCCAGATGCTGGCTACTGGCAGACCCTGCTGGTGGAGGACGATCCAGACCCGGAGTTCCGTACCTACTGCCACCTCTTCGCCGCCCGCCGGCCCTGGCGATACGGCTGCCTCGACGAGCTGCTCCGTGACATCGCTGACGACAAGGTGGCGGGAGTCCTCATCACCGACACCCAGATGCGGCGCATCTATCACCCCTACGACGGTGGCGCCGATGTCTTCCTCGCCACGCCCGAGGAGCGGGATCAGACGCGCGATCGGCATGCCGACTGGCTTTCCAGTCACCCCTCGGGGCTCTGACGGGACTGGCTCACCACCCCGCCCACGTCGTGGGACTCAGGAAGTCAGCCGACGGAAGCAGATTCGGAGGGCCGCTATGCCGACGAAGGCGAGGAAGTGTTCGGCCTTGCGCTCGTAGCGCCGGTGGAGCCGTCGGCAGCCCGCCAGCCAGGACACGGTCCTCTCGACCACCCATCGGTGGCGGCCGAGCCGCTGCGAGGACTCGACGCCCTTGCGGGCGATGCGGTGGCGGATGCCACGGCTGCGAAGCCACCGACGCAGATGGTCGTAGTCGTAGCCCTTGTCTGCGTGCAGCTTCGCCGGGCGCCGGCGGCGCGGGCCGCGGCGGGAGAGGATGGGCGGGATCCCGCGCACGAGCGGCTCCAAGCCCAGGCTGTCGTGCATGTTCGCACCGGAGATGCCTAGGGACAGCGGCAGTCCATTCCGGTCCGTGATCAGGTGGATCTTCGATCCCGGCTTGCCGCGATCGGTCGGATTCGGTCCCGTCAATGGCCCCCTTTTGCAGCCCGGACGCTGACCGAGTCGATCGCGCACCGCGACCAGTCAAGCTCGCCTCGGGCACCGAGTTCATCGAGCACGACCCGATACAACCGGGCCCAGACCCGGTCCCGGCTCCACTGGGCAAAGCGCCGGTAGACCGTGGGCCAGGCCGGTCCGAATGTCGGCGGGAGCTGCCGCCAGGTGCAGCCTGACGTTGCTACGAAGATGATCGCGGCCAGAGCCTCCCGGTCACCGGCCCGGCGTCGGCCCCCGCCCTGCGGGCGCTTCACCTCAGTCGGCGGCACCACCCGCCGGAACAGCACCCACAACTCCTCCGGCACCAAATGCTCAACCAGACTCGTCATGCACGGCTCAACGAACGATCACGCCAAAGGAAACGACGTCTAAGGATCCGCGGGCACGGAGCTCTGCGTGCCGAACTCCCCATGGTGTCGCCCGCCTGCACCTCACCGCCAGGGCGACGGGCACTCCGATCCGGTACTCGAAGGCCCCTGTGATCGACCGCGTGGCAATCACTGCGGAAAACCTGTCTCGCCCGAGGCGCACGGGGATGCCCGTGCCTGGGACATCAGCGAATCGCTGAGGAGCAGCACCGGGGCTTTCCCCGGCAAGGGATCATCCGATGCCCCTGACGAACACGGGAGCTGACGAACAGACCGAACCCCCTGCTGAGGGTGCAGAGGGCCGCGATGCAGTCGGCACAGGTGGGCCCGAGTCTCCTGAAGATGCGGCTGGGGGAACCGAGTGCCGGTCCGATCCTGGTTTCAGGAGCAGCCCACGTGCAAGCCGCTCATTCCTCTCTCAATGCGCTTCGCTCTGAAAAGATCATCGGGCGGCTTGAGCGACGGCCGTCTCGTGATCCGACAGCGGAGGAACCGAGATCGACAGCGTGCGCGAACAGGCGGCCGTCGTGGCGGAGACCCTCACCACGGCCCTCGATCGGGCGTCCGCTGCCGCCCTCAAAAACCGCGAACCCCACCCTCGCGGGATCGTCTGCCGGGTCACCGTCCCCACCAAGGGCGTACCGTCCACCGACCGGAACCGAACTTCCCACTCAGAGACCATGTCCCGATCGTAGAGACAAGCGCTGCCGTCCCGGCCGCCTGCCCCTCAATCAGCCACCCTCACACTTCGCCGAGCTGACGGAATTCATGCGTGGCGCGGGGGAAAAGGGAGGAGAGGATGTCGGACTGGAGTTCGCCGTTGAGGGAAGATGCAAGAAATTGGGTGCACGATACGGCGAAGTGTTCCCACCGACCACCGCGAGCCTCGTTTACCATGACAGTCCATTGATCCGGGTCAACGCCGGGCCGGACAAGCCAGTAGAGACATTCGCCGTTATCTGTAGTTGCCCACGGAACGACTCGGTTTCCCTCAGTTTCCAGCTCCGTCGGCTTCTTCTCGAATTCCCACAGGTCTTCCAGGTCTTCAGCCTGGTTGCGCGCCCAGTCAATCAGGTCGTAGTTATCATTGGGGCAACCAGGCTCCAAGACGTACAGATAGTCATCCCAGTTACTTCCTCCGTATACTCCGATGAACTCTTTGTAGTCAGACGGAAGCTCATCTCCGAGAGTGGCCTCGACCTCACTCCAGTCCTTCCGGCGAGGCGTAATCGGCGCCGGGAAAATTTCGAGAAGGCGTGCAATAGCATTAGTCATGGCGAATCCTATTCCAACAATGATGGCATCACAGCACAACGGGTACAGACTTGATTGGACGCCTCGTCAGCCACCCCTCTTCACATTGGGTATAAATGCCGTATTCCCCGACTCGGTTATGCCGGTGCTTCTGTGCTGAGTGAATTTAAAGCCGTCCGAGCCGTAAGCTTCGATATAGACCCCGGTTGGAATCGGATCGGTTCCATTATATCGAGGGATTACGCTGTACTGGATGGTCTCTCCGGATTCGACTGCAGCCCTTACCTGGTTCTCGATGTGACGCATGACTGGCGAATTCGCATAGGAATGCATGGTAACGAAGTTGGCGGGGTTGTAGTTTGATCCGCCGAGCTGCGCTCCCAGAAGGTGGGCGCGGTTGTATCCCTTGTCCTTCTGCCACCCCGGTGGGTCACCGTGCGGGTCTGTGGGATTCTTGCCCATCATGTCTTCTCCCAGCGTGGCGTGCATTCCCGTGGGTCGTCCGTGTTCGTCCAGTTTGCCGTAGACGACTCTGCCATCCCATGTAGGGTCGTCCGGCTCGTTCTTCCTGCAGGGCTGGAGCCCGAGGGGATCGCCCCACAGCAGCGGGTTGTCTACGTATGCCGCCGGATTGGGGGCCGGGGCCAGGCCAAGAGGGTCCTGGCTGAGGTAGCGCGCCGATTCCGGGTCGTAGTAGCGGAAGTAGTTGTAGTGGAGGCCCGATTCCGGATCGAAGTACTGACCGGGGAACCTGAGCGGGGTGTAGGCCGTGGCGTCGGCGTTCCAGGTCGTCGTGCCCCAAAGGCTGGTGCGGGTGCGCCAAGCCAGGTCGCCGTGTTCGTCAACAAGCTCCGTCGGGGTACCGATCAGGTCGGTGACGATGGCGAAGAAGCGTTCGTCGCCGGTGTCCGTACGGCGTTCGGTCTGGGACAGCGGGCGCATGCCCAAGTGGTCCCAGGTCAGGACGACGTTCTCTGTCGTCTCTTCGCAAAGCGTCGTGCCGTCCCAGGTGAAATAGACCGTCTGGGAGGGCGACTGCTTGGATATTCGCCGACCCAGAGGGTCGTAGGTGTACTTCCAAAGGGAGCCGTCGGGTGTCGTCACCGCGGTGAGACGGTCCTCCGCGTCCCACTCGTAGCGCCACGTGTCGGGCTTTCGGGAGAGCCGGGTCTTCTGACGAAGGACGATGCGGCCTTGATCATCGTGTTCGTAGCGGAGGGCACCAGCGCTGGTGATCCGGGTCCCTTGGTACGTGCGTGCGCCCGTCGCCGACTGGGACGCGTGCGTTGACGGCCAGGAGGCCTCGGTCTGGTTGCCGGCGTCGTCGTAGGCGTAATGCTCCGTCCAGCCTCGCGCATGGACGGCCGTAACGCGGCCGCCCGCATCTACGTCGAAGCCACGTGTCCCGGACAGTGCGTCCGTGATGCCGACCAGGCCGCCGCCGGGGCTGTAGGTGTAGGTGCGGTGCTGGATACGGCTGCCCCGGGATGAGACCTCCTGGTCCGTCAGGCGGTTCAGCTTGTCAAACGAGGAGGTCAGTGTCGCGAAGTCCGATACGGTGCGTTCCACCTCGCGGCCCAGGGCGTCGAAGGCGAAGGCGATCGCGCGGCCGGAGGCGGTGAGGTGCGTCCGGCGGCCGGCTGTGTCATAGGCCCAATCGCTGACCGCGCCGCCGGGTGTCGTCCTGCGCACCCTGCGGCCCAGTTCGTCGTACGCGTACGTCAGCGTGCGGTCGTTTATCTTCTCGGACTGCAGCCGGCCATAACGGTCTCGCAGGCGCTCAAGCGTTGCGTCGGGGCTGACAGCGACGGCGAGCTCGTCAAAGACGTCGTACTCGAATGTTGTGGCTGCGCTGCCATCGGCCTCCTTGCGGATCACCTGGCCGAGAGCATTGTGGGTGAAGGCAATGCGCTGGCCCATGCCATTCACTCGGGCGGCCAGACGGCTGGCAGCGTCGTACTCGTACCTGAGTACCCGGCCGTCGAAGTCGCTCTCGGTGACGAGCCGGCCTGTTGCGTCGTAGGCGTAGTCCCACGTCAAGCCCTGCGCGTTGGTGACCTGCGTCAGCCGGAGGTTGGTGTCGTGGGAGAACTCGTGCCTAACTCCGTCAGGGCCCGTACGGGCCGTCATCAGGTCGAAGTCCGTGTAGGTGAAGCGGGTTGTGCCACCCAGCACGTCCGTGTGGCTGAGGCAGTTCCCCTCGCCATCGTAGGTCCAGGACTCCACCATTCCGTCAGGAGCGGTGCGCCGGGCCGGCCAGCCCTCGACCGTCCACTCCACTCGTGTCTGTGCCCCGAGAGCGTCGGTGACGCGGACCATGCGCCCGAAGGCATCGTGTTCGAAACGGCTCGTGGCACCCAGAGGGTCGGTGACCTCGACGGGGAGTCCGCGGGGGTCCAGGGTGAACCGGGTCGTGGCGCCGCGCGGGTCCGTCACTGTGGTGAGCCGACCTGCCTCGTCGTACGTGAAGTGCGTCGTCGCACCCGCAGCGTCGGTCACCGACGTGCGATTGCCTCGCGCGTCGAACGTCTGTCGGGTGACGTTTCCGTCAGTGCCGATGAGACGGACCGGCATCCCGTTGTCGTCATACTCCGCACGCGCCTGTCGGCCGTCTGGACGCTCCAGCACCGTCAGGCGTCCGTGTTCCCCATAGGTGAAGCGGGTCACGTGGCCCAACGGGTCCGTTCGTGACATAAGCCGGTTGTAGCGATCGTACGAGAAACGGGTGATCGCGCCCATGGCGTCGATCTCGGCGACTACCTGCGAACGCTCGTCGACCACGAAGCGCTTCGTGTTGCCCAGGCCGTCGGTGAGTGAACTGGTGCGCAGAGCGGTCACCGGGTCAATGCCGTCCCAGGTGAAACGGGACTCCAGGTGGCCACGGGCACCGGACTGGTAGACGCAGCGGTCCTGATCGTCGTAGACGTAGTCGTAGCGGCTACCGTTGCTGTCGGTCCACGAAGTGATACGGCCGTATTCGTCGCAGCCGAAGCTCAGAGGACGGCCCGAAGAATTGGTGACCTCGGTCAGATGGCCGTCGCTGTAGCCGTATCGGAGAATCTCCTGATCGGATCCGCTCGCCGCTGCCTGGGCGAGGTGGAGGGCCGTCACCCGGCCCTCGCTCGTCGTGAGCTTCAGGTGATAGCCGCCGTGGTGGATGATCGAGGTCGGGGCGCCCTTCTCGTCGTACTCGAAGCGGATCCACCGGCCGTTGCGGTCCTCGATCCGCTCCAGGAGCGCGATGTTGCCGTCGTGGTCGACGAAGTACCACACCCTGCCGCTGTCGGGATCAGTGAGCGTGTAGCCGTCGTGCACGCGATCCAGCGGCCACCGTCGGCCGTGGGTGGGCATGACCGGGACGCCGGGGGCGGGGTGGGGGTACGCCAGCAGGCTGCCCTCCTCGCAGCTGAAGACCACACCCTCCGAGTCGACCTCAAGCCGCTGGTCCACCGTGGACGACCAGGTCGGACCGAACCAGCGTCCTGAACGGTGCGAGGAGTCGAACGTGCGTCGGAAGAAGAGCGGCAGTGATCCGGGCAAGGCGATGTCCGTCTGCGGCAGCAGCATCCGGCCGGTCGCCATGTCGACGGGGTCGCCATCGCAGACATTGTCATCGCACTTGTTGCTGTTGTGGTTCGGATCTTTCTCGTGATCCCCCCGGGCGCCGCCACGCCCCTTGCCGCTGGGCACGTCGTCAAGGTGCCTGGCGGCCGAGCCCAACTTCTTGAGGGAGCCAAGGCCCTTGGAGCCAATCAAATCGGGGATGAGCTTGCCGACACCTTCGGAGGGGTCTTTCATAAACTCGTCGAGCATCTGCTTGCCCGCGCCCCACGGGTCGTTGGCCATGGTGACCAAGCCCGCGGCCGTCGAGTTCAGGCTGGTGAGGTACTCGGCGGGGTGGGTCAGGTTGTACGGATCCATCGGATTGAGCGCACGGGCGAAACTAACGGTGCCCGCCACACCCTTGACGACACCGCCGACCAGGTGGGTGGACGCGAGGTCGAGGTAGTCGAGGCCGTCGCCGAGCTGTTGGGCGTACGAGGGCTTGGGCGGGGCGGCGTCCCGGGCGGCGCGCACGGCAGCGGCGGTGGTGTCGGCGACCTCGTTGCGCTGCTTGCGGGCGTTGTCGAGCTTGTCCTGGGCGGCGGTGGCCAGTGCCTTGCCGGGGTCGACGAAGTCCTTGGCGTCGACGGGCCTGGGCGGCAGGGGGTCCTGCTTCGCCTCCACCGCGTCCTTGTAGGCGGTGACCTTCTTGTTGTGGGCGTTGCGGGCGTCGGTGGAGACCTTCTGGGCGTGCTCGTACTCCTCCAAGGCTTCCTTGGCCTTGCCCTGGGCCCATTCGACGGTCTCGGCGAATCGATTCATCGCTTCGGCGGCCTTGCCGAACGCGTCGGCGGCCTTGAACCAGCGCGGCGGCTCCTTGGCCACCGTCTCGCGGAAGGTGTCCGCCGTCTTGCCCCTGAGCCCTTCGGGCTGGGTCATGGTCTTCAGGCCGTTGCCGACGGACTCGAAGGCCGCCTTGAAGTCGTCCAGATGGGAGACCTGCGCGCGGATCTTGGAGACGCTGCCGTAGATGAGCTTCTTGGGGTCGTCGGTCTGACCGAGTTCCAGTTCGGAGACGTCCGCGCCGAGCTGGTTGGCAGCCGAGCGCGACTTGTCCCGGATCCAGTCGCCCGCGTCGTCGAGCCCGACCTCCTCGGCCAGGTCGGCCGTCTTGTCACCGGCCCACTCGATGGCGTCGCCGACCTTCTCGACCCCTTCCTCGACCTTGTCCTCGATCGAGTCCGGTACGAAGTCCCGCCAGCCCATCAGTTACCGCCCCCGTCGCCCTTCGTCTGCTCCAGCAGGTCCTTCAGCGACCCGATCTTCCCCGTCGAGGTCACCGTGTCCTTGGTGTCGGACCAGGTCTTCTTGATGTCCTCGGCGCCCTTCTCGAAGGACTCCCGGCTGTAGTCGGGCTTGTAGACGTCCGCGCTGAAGATGTCGCCCCACGCCTTCTGCTCGATCTCGTCCTCACTGGCGTGCGGATTGCCGTAGCCGGCGTTGACGGCCACCTTGAACGCGCCCTGCACGTACTGGTCCTCCTCCCACACCGTCCCCGCGGCGATGCCCAGGTTCCCCGCCAGGGTGGAGGCGTCCTGGATCAGGGCGCGCACGCCCCACTCCCAGCGCTCGCAAAAGTCCTCGAAGTCCTTCGACAGCGTCCCGTGCCCGGTCTCCATCGCCGTCATCGACAGGTTCTCGAACCCCGCCCCCTGCGAGGCCCCGGCCGCATCCCCTGACTCGCGCAGCTCCGCTATCGCCGCCCGCAGGCCCTTCTGAACCAGGGCGACCGCCTGCGGGGAGACTTCGAGGTCACCGTCACCGGCCATCAGGCAACCCGCGCCGCGGACTCGGACCCAGCCTCGACGTCCACGGCGTACGCGTCGGGAACGATCCCGGCGACCGGCGGGAACAGCATCGACCCGTCCGCGTCGGCCACGTTCACCGCGACCCCGGCAGGCCCGTCCGCCTCCGGAACGACCGCATCGACCAGACGCGCACCCAGGACCGCCAGATACTGCCACTCGCAATCGGCCTCCCCCCGGGCCACAGCGAACCGGGCCATCGCTTCCTCGTCCGTGAACGCATAGAACCAGCGGATCCCACCCGAGACAGCCGACATCAACCCGCCCCCGCCATCCACCGAACCACCGGATCGCGGCACCAGCAGGACAGCCCGCCGGAACTCCCCCACCAGACGCCCCGGATCCCCGACACCCGTCCGGTACGCGGATATCTCTACGGTCAGCTCCATGGCCCTTGCCCCCCCCGTTCAAGGTCATCGACACCCGAAGGGAAACAGTACCTTGATCGTTAATCCGGCCATAAGGGTCAGTCCCTGGTGGCGCTGCCCATGCCGGCCAAGGGTGGCGTGGCCTCTACTCCGGGACAACCAGCCGCGGGAACCGCGCTTCTGGCGGTTGCGTGCCTGGTCGGCCTTGTCTGGTGCAGCGGATTCCGCGGCGGCGCAGGCAGGCGCGGTTTGTGCGGGGAGACGTACGCCTTGTCGGCCCGCACGCGGTCGGGGCGGACGCGTGGCCGGCCAGGCCCGATGCGGGTCACACGGACCTTCCTCTCCCCGGGCCGCGGGCGAAATGCAGTTCCGGATCGGCTCACGCCTCGCCTGACGCCCGCCCCCGGCCCCCTGCTGCAAGCGGCTCAGGACGCATGGAGTGCGGAGCCCGTTCGTGGGCGGGGGTGACGGCTATGCGCTGGGGAAGAGGTCGGCGACGAGGACGGCGAATTCCTCCGGGTCGAGGATGCGGATGCCCAGTTATTCGGCCTTGGCACGCTTGGAGCCGGCCTTCTCGCCCGCCACCACGAGAGTGGTGCGCTTGGACACCGACGAGGAAGCCTTTCTGCCGGCCCGCTCGATCAGTTCGTTCATCTCGTTCCGGGACAACACCGCAAGGGAGCCGGTCATGGAGCCCGTTACGACGACGGCCTGGCCGGCCAGCGGTCCGCCCGCCGAGTCTTGGCCGCCGCCCGTGTCGGCCGCGTCGGTCGAGGGCTTCTGCGGCTCGTTGACCTGCGTGCCGACCTGCTGGGCCTGGAGCTCGTCGAGGAGCGGTGCGAGTTCGAGGAGCTCGGCAGCGATGACGCGCGCCTTCTCGGTGCCGATGCCGTCGACCTCGGCCAGGGTGTCCGCGTCGGCGGCCCGGATCGCGGCCATCGACCCGAAGTACGCGGCGATACGACGGGACATGGTGCGGCCGTGCCGCGGACTCCTAGGGCGCAGAAGACCCGGCTCAGCGCGGCGCCGCGGGCGGTCTCGATCGCGGTCAGGAGGTTGGCCGCGCTGGTCTCGCCCATCCGCTCCAGGCCCAGGAGCTGCTCGCGGGTCAGCGTGAAGAGGTCGGCGACGTCCTTGACGAGGCCGGCCTCCACCAGCTGGATCGCGCGGGTCCCGCCGAGACCTTCGATGTCGAGCTGGTCCCGGCCGGCCGCGTAGATCACCGAGGCCACTGCCTGGCAGCTCCGGCCGCGTACGCACCGCCACTGCTGCTCGGTGGTGTCGATCGCGTCGCCACAGCGGGGGCACGCCTCGGGGAAGGCGATCGGGGGTACGTTCGCAGTACGGGGTGCGGCCCTGGCCATTCAGAGGCCGCGATGGGGGCCGTACCCCGGCATCGACAGCTCGAAGGACACCGCCGATGCTCCGCGTGCTGGCACCAAGGTTCGCAGGGGCGAGTGCACCGCTAACTGTGCAGGACTCCGGTTCGGGCGGCGATGCCGCGCAGCTCGGGTGTGGTGCGTCCGGAGAGCAGCAGGCCGGAGACGAGTGATTTCACGGCGGGGCGGGCGTGGGTTTCCTGGGGGGCCCAGTACTCGGCTTGGAGGAGGGCGCGGATGCATTCGTCGCGTCGGCCCCATTGTGCGAAGGCTTTCGCGCGGTCGGTGAAGTAGAGCGCGCGCCGTTCCGTGGTGGGGAGAGCCTGGGGTGCGAGGGCGTCGGCGGCGGCGATGGCGGCTGAGGGGTCTCCGGCGGTGTTCTCGGCCGAGATCAGGTGGAGCTGGACGGTGGCCCAGCTGAATCCGCCGTTGGTGTCCCGCAGGTGGGTGACGGAGCCCAGGCTGCTGGCGATGGCGGTGGCCTCGCTGGTCAGCTCGCGCATGCCGGCTTGGTCGCGTTGGTGGGCGACGGTGTAGGCGGCGCACTGGATGAGCAGGCCGCGCTGGGCGGTCCCGGCGTTGCCGAGTGCGCGCAGGGCCGGGTCGTCGGCGGCGTTCAGGGCAAGGCTCAGGGCCTGGTCGTGCCATCCCGCCTTGCGGGCGAGGACGGCCTGCTGGCGGGCCGCTTCCCCGACCGCCACGGGCGTGCCGCCGGCGGTGGCGAACTGGCGGGCGCGGTCGGCCGCCATCCAGCCGAGTTGAGGCTCGTCGAGCTTGACGAGGATGCGCGTCGCCAGGAGGTAGGCCTGCGCCAGCACGGCGAAGGTGTCTCCGCTCCCGGTCGACCGGTGTCCGGCCGAGATCAGACGTGGCAGCCGTAGCGCGAGGCTGGAATAGGCGCAGTTGTTGAAGTCGGACGTGGCCCGGTGCAGTTCTGCCGTGAGGAGATCCAACGGCTTGTCGGGGGCTGTGCGGTCCAGCCCCAGCATCGCGTCGCGCAGCCCGGCGGTGAGCGTCTCGCCGAGCTGTGCCTCTTCGGTCTTGGCCGGGGCGGCTCCGGCGAGGGGTGCGCCCATGGCGGCCGCCGCGGTGACCGCCAGGTTCGCGAGCAGTTGCCTTCGCGTGCGCACCGGGTCCTCTCCGTCCTCGCGCCCTGGGCTTCCCAGAGTAGGGGTGGGTAGGCCGGGATACGGACCGGTTGGCTGACTGAGTGGATCCGGATCTGCGTCCGGGGCCGGTGCGAGACCGAGGTCCTGCGGTGGGATGTCGAGCGCGCGGGCGAACCGCTGGAGCACGGAGACGTCCGTCATGGCGGACTTCCCGCGCTCCAAGCGGGACACCTGGGCGCCCGAGTAGCCCGTCAGCGACCCGAGCTTCTCCAGGGTCATCCCCTGGACTCTGCGCACGGCCCGGACCACCTCGCCGGGTGTAGGCGCGGGTGTCACCTGCGGCTTTCGAACTGCGTCCATTGCCCCGTCCCGGTGTAGCCGAGGCTGCGTAACCCCTCATGAGCGGGGGATCACACGCGGCCGTCCGAACTTGCACGAGATGCAAACTCCTTGCACCCCTATGGCTACGGACTGTTGTACCGCGTCCGGGTGCGGTGGTCTTGAACTTGCCGCGGTCCACCAGCACCGCGCACTCCCCCACCCCGGTGAGCACTCCCAAGAAGGGACTTCTCCGTGAATCGGTACTTGCAGCATCGCGAACGTCTGCTGACGTCGTCCAGGCCACTGCCGGACTTCGAAGCCGTGGGCTCGAACGGGCCCTGGCTGCACCTCGCCGACGGCCGCCGCATCTTCGACGGATCGAGCGGACTGCTCTGCGTAAACGTCGGGCAGGGCAGTGCGGCGGTCTTCGCCCGCATCGAGAAGCAGTTCTCCCGCTACTCCTTCGGCGGAGCCGCCGTCGTACAGCCCCACGTCCAGATGGAACTGATGGACCGCCTGTGCCACGCGGTGGGCCGGCCGGAGGACTCCGTCGCGCTGACCACGTGCGGGACGCTCGGCGTGGAGATCGCGGTGGGCCTGGCCCGCAACATCGTGCGCGTCCGCGACGGGAAGCGGCGCGGGGACATCCTGACGTCCAGCCTGAGCTACCACGGCAACAGCGTGTTCACCCTCGGCATCGCGGGCAACCAGATCCGCAACCCCCGTCCCGAAGACCGCTACGGCCTGGGCCCCGCCTTCCCCGCGCCCTACCCGCCGGCCCACGGCCACGCCCACCAAGGGCAAGGATGCGACGCCTCCTGTGCGGAGGAGGTGGCGCTCGCGATCGACGGCAGGGGCGCGCAGAACGTCGCGGCGGTCTTGATCGAGCCCGTCAACGGGACCACGGGCGGCGCCTTCGTACCCCCGGACGGCTACCTGCGGCGGGTCTCGGAAATCTGCCGGGAGCGCAGTGTCCTGGTCATCCACGACGAGGTCCTCACCGGGCTGTGGCGCACCGGTACACCGCTGGCGAGCCGGCACTGGGACGGGTGCGTGCCCGACCTGGTCATCCTGTCCAAGGGCCTGGGAGCCGGCTACACCGGTGTGGGTGCGGTACTCGTGTCGCCGGAGATCGCTCCGCTGCTGCGGCACAAGGACGTGGACCCGCTGCCCGCGATGGGCACCATGGCCACCCACCCGCTCCAGGCGGCGGCCTGCCTGGGGGTCTTGGACGAGCTGGAGGCCATGGACTTCGGCGCCTTCACCGCTCGCGGAGAGCGTCTCGGCGCGTCGCTGAGGTCCCTGACCGATCACGCGGCGGTGCGGGAGGTCCGGGGCGTCGGCCACCTGTACGGGGTGGAGGTCACCGCGAGCCTGCTCTGGCCGCTGATGGAGGAGTGCGAGCGGCGCGGCGTCTTCTTCTACCCGTTCACCGGAGCCGGCCACCCGCGCAGCGAGGGCCTGGTCGTCGCACCCCCGCTGACCTCCAGCGACGACGACATCGACTTCCTCACCACCGCGCTCGCCGACGCGGTCGCCACCCTCAGCTAGCCCACCCGCTCCCCGCTCACGGGGACGGACCGTTTCAACTCAAAGATCAAGGACACGTCATGCAGTTTCCCGTCACGGTCATCGACCAGCTCGACGAGGCTCAGATCCGCAGGTGGAACGACTTCTACGGAGTGAGCGCCGACCGGCCCCGCTTCGAGGAGGAGGGCATCTGGCGGCGCACCCAGCAGGAGGAGACCGCCGCGGACTCCGGCTGGACCGGTGAGGGCGACGCACGCCGCCGCATCGTCCACTACTGGCACCAGTACGGACTCGTCGACACCACGGCCGCACCCGCCCTCGCCATGACGCAGATGTACCTCTACCACTCGGTGGCCGCCCCGCGATCCGAGATCGACGAGGCGTGGGAACAGAACCACGCGATGCTGACCGAGGGCGGCTGGAAGAAAGTCGGGCCGAACCGGTTCGAGCTGGGCGACCTGCGCGTCCACCTGATCCGCATGGAGCAGCACCCGGAGGACCTGCGGGCGGGCCGCCGGCTCCCGGCGGACTACGAGGTCATCGACACCGTCTTCACGTCCGTCAACTGCTTCCCTCCCCGGACGGTCCGGCGTCGGCCGTGGGAAGTCCTGACCCACGGCGTCCGGGTCAAGGACACCCCCGGCAAGCCGGTCTACGCCCAAGACCTGGCGCAGCTCACGGACTTCCTGCCGTTCCAGGTCGAGGTCGGCTGCGGCGTCTCCTACGAAGCCGGGATCCCGCCGCTGCACCGGCTCCACGAGATGTACCACGTGAATGAGATCGAGGACGAGCAGCTCGGCAAGGGCTTCACGTTCGTCCTCGCCCCGGGGAGGGATCCGCTGCTCGCACAGATGTTCCTCGACACCGAGGACAAGGTCGGCGAGCTGTCGGACATGTACCGGGCGTGCTTCAACGCGGAGGTCACCCCGGCCCTGCGCGCGCTCAAGCGGATGGAGGAGGCCGGGCACATGGTCGGCCCGTTCATCACGAACAACTTCGACGCGCTCGGGGCCCGTGCCGGGTTCGAGGAGCAGTTCATGCGCCGCTACGACCAGCGGATCCCGCCCCTCACCCTCCGCCCCGAAGCGAAGGCCCTGCTGGTGATCGGGCTGCACGCCGACCGCCGGTGGGTGGCCAGGCGGGCCCGCGCGGCCGGCCTCAAGGTATTCATCGTCGACCCGGAGGGATTCCCCCGTCCGGACGGAACCTGGTTCGACTACCCGCTGGAGGCCCCGCAGGACGGCGACGTCGTCGTACGGCAGACCGCCGCCAACGCGATCAGCGCTCTGGAGCGGATGCTGAACCCCGCATGACCAGCGTGTGAAAGAGGTGGTCGGGGAACAGCGCTAGCCTCTGGGCTCGTTCCCCGGCCCCCGCACGGGCCCCTTTCAGGATGAGAGTCAAGGAATGCGCGTTTCAGTAATCGGCTGCGGACACCTCGGCATCCCGCACGCGGCCGCAATGGCAGAGCTGGGCCACGAGGTCGTTGGGGTGGACGTCGACCAGGCCAAGGTCGACCGGCTCAACGCCGGCCAGTGCCCCATCTACGAGACCGGCCTCCCGGAACTGCTCACCACCCACACCGCGAGCGGGCGCCTGCGGTTCACCACCGACATCCGCGAGGCGGCCGACTTCGCCGAGCTGCACTTCATCGCTGTCGGCACGCCGATCGACGCGGACGGCCGCTCCTACGACACCGGGCAGGTCTTCGGCGCGATCCGCCAGCTCGCCCCGCACCTAACCGGCCCGTGCACGATCGTCGGGAAGAGCACGGTCACCGTCGGCACCACCGTCCAGGTCACCGCACTCGCCCAGCGCCTCGCCCCCGCCGGCACCGCGGTGGAGGTGGTCTGGAACCCGGAATTCCTCCGCGAGGGACACGCGGTCCAGGACACGCTGCGCCCCGACCGGCTCATCGCCGGCCTCACCACCGTGGAAGCCGAGAAGGCGATCCGCGCCGTCTACGCCCCGATCCTGAACGCCGGTGTCCCCCTCTTCGTCACCGACCCGCAGACCGCCGAACTCGCCAAGGGCGCCGCAAACACCTTCCTCGGCCTGAAGATCAGCTACATCAACGCCGTCGCCGACATGTGCGACGCGGCAGGCGGCGACATCTCCCAGATCGTGGAGATCCTCGGCATCGACCCGAGGATCGGAAGCGGCGGCATGCGGCCGGGCATCGGCTACGGCGGCGGCTGCCTCCCCAAGGACGTCCGCGCCTTCACCGCCTCCGCCCGCCAGCTCGGCGCCGACCGGGCCGCCGCCCTCCTGCGCGCCGCCGAGGAGATCAACGAGTCCCGCACCGACGTCGCCATGGCCCTCATCCGTGGCGCGCTCGGCGACCGCCCCGTCAAGAACGCGAAGATCACCGTGTGGGGGGCCGCGTTCAAGCCCGGCACCAACGACGTGCGGGAGTCCCCGGCGCTCGCGCTGGCCCACGCCCTCCAGCAGGCCGGCGCCACCGTCACCGTTCACGACCCGAAGGCCGTGGCCACCGCCATGACCCGCAACCCCGAACTCGACTACACCGACAACCTGCCCGCGTCCGTCGACGGAGCCGGCCTCGTCGTCCTGGCCACCGAATGGCCCGAATACGGCCAGGCAGACCCCCAGGACCTGGCAGGCCGCGCGGCCGTCCCCCTGCTCGTCGACTGCCGCACCACCCTGGACCCCGAGCCCTGGCGCACGGCCGGCTGGACCGTCCACCAGCTCGGCCGCCCCGGAAAGTAGCGCCACGGCCTGAACGAAGGCCCTGCACCACGTCACCGTCCCCCTGGATTGCCGGAGGTACCACACGATGCCCAGCAGCGACGTTGTCCTCCGCCGCGCCACCGGCGCCGACGCCCGTGCCGCGGCCGACGTGTGGCTGCGTTCCTTCACCGCCGCCTTGCCGACCGTGCGCTGCGCACACGAAGAAGCCGACGTCCGCGACTGGTTCGCACGCGTGCTCGTGCCGCGGTACGAGACCTGGGTCGCGGTCACCGGCGGCAACGTGGTGGGGCTCATGGTGCTCAACGGAGAAGAACTGAAACAGCTCTACCTCGACCCCACGTGGCGCGGACGGTGTATCGGCGACCGGTTCATGAACCTGGCCAAGGAGCGGCAGCCGGACCGGCTGACGTTGTGGACGTTCCAGGTGAACACTTCGGCGCACCGGTTCTACGAGCGGCACGGCTTCATTGCGGTCGAGCGGACGGACGGGGCGCGCAACGACGAGCGCGAGCCCGATGTCCGCTACCTCTGGCAGCCGTCAGCGGCATGCTGACGATGGAGGCGGTCACCCGAAGTCCTCGGTGACCGCCTTCATTGCTGTAGAAGCGGTCTACGGTGGCGCGATGACAGTTCTGATCGTGGGCGGCAGCGGTTTCCTCGGGACCGAGCTGGTCCGGCAGGCAAGAGCAGCGGGGCATTCGACCGTCGCGACGTACGCGACGAAGCCCGGCTCCGCCTCCCCCACCGCGTGGCGCCACCTCGACCTGCGGGACGCCGGAAACCTGGACGCCGTCATGTCCGAGGTGCGCCCGCACCTCGTCATCAACGCATCGAGCGGTTCGGCCCACTGGCCGACCACGGCAGAGGGCCCCATCCGTCTCGCGATGGCCGCGGCGAAGTACGGAACCCGCATAGTCCACGTGTCCAGCGATGCGATCTTCTCCGGCTCGGACCTGGACTATGACGAGTCCAGCCTCCCCGACCCCGTCACACCCTATGGCGCTGCCAAGGCCGCCGCGGAGACCGGCGTCCTGGCCGTGCACCCGAAGGCCGCGGTCGCCCGGACATCGCTGATCATCGGTCACGGGCGGTCCGTGCACGAGAAGGTCGTGCACGACCTCGCCGCCGGCACGCGCGACGGCGTCCTGTTCACCGACGACATCCGATGCCCCGTGCACGTCACCGACCTGGCCGCCGCCCTCCTGGAGCTGGCCGCCGCCAACGCGACCGGCATCCACCACCTCGCCGGACCCGACGCCGTCAGCCGCCACGAACTCGGCATCCTCATCGCAGAACGGGACGGGCTCGACCCCTCAATGCTCCCCGCCGGCCTGCGGGCCGAAAGCGCGCTCCTCGGCGCTCTCGACGTACGCCTCGACAGCCGGGCCACCCAGAGAAGCCTGCACACCACACTGCGCGGGGCCCGGCAGTTCCTGCGGCCCGGAAGCGCGCGGGCTGGGTTCAGCGTTACTGGGACCACGACCGGGCCGACCTCGGTCACCACGGTCTTCGACCGGGTCCCATTGCGGGTGTTGCCCGAGCCGGCCCTCTCATGCTTCTCATGCCCGAGGTGGTCGGTGATCTCGCCTTCCAGAGCCGACTCGAGGATCCTGTTCGGCAACTGCTGCAGCAGACCACCCTGGCCCGTCAGCTTGATCCCGTCGGCCTTGGCCCGGTCCACCAGCTGACTGATCAGCTGATCGTCCAGAACATCAGGCACCAACCCGGACGGCTGCACCTCCGCCACGGCCTCCGCCGACACGGTCACTTCTGTCATCAGGCGTCACTTCCTATTCGAAGATCCACCGTTGACCGTACAGACCCACGAGAACGGGAGATATTGTTTTGGCTTCGTCGGGTTGCGGTCTATGCGCTGAAGGGAATGCAATTCTCGCTCTCGGCGGCAACGCAGACGAAGTGATCTTTACGGCCGCAGTGCAGGTCCGGAAGAATGCAGACGACATGCTCGAAGCAATGTCAAAGCCGGTCTGCGTTGGATGCCAGACCGACTATCCGCCGTCCATGTTCGTTCCAGGCATAATAGGAGCCCCGGGCGGACCGTGGGGAGGCTAGGAGAGGCACGTGGAGCTACTAGAGTTGGAACTGGCCCGGCACGATTGGGCCAGCATGCTGTGCGGCTGTGGATCTGGCGAGCATGTGCAGGTCATCTTCCGAGGACTCATGGACTCAGTCGAAGAGTCAACTGTGAGGCAAGGAGATCTCCATGACCACGCAATCACGCCAGCTGGAGCACTGACGGAAGTCTCCCCGGCTGTCGCATCTTCCTGTCTTGCCGCCCTGGCGGACGGTGTTCCTGAACCCGCTAGGCGATATCTTTTGGAGGCTCTTCTCTTCATCCACTCAGGCGACGGGCAAATCGAGGCGCCTGAAGTGCGTGAGCGTGACCTTTCAAGAGAATGTGAGAGAGAAATTGAGCGAGGTCTGTGGGTACTTTGCTCCGAGGTGCTTCAGGCATCCTCTGTAGGATCTGCAAGCTACGCGTATGAAATCTTGTCGATCATGAGTGCAGGGCAGCGATATCTTCCCGGATTGAGGGAAGTCGCTGGGGATCGAATCTCGACAGATCTTCATCAAGGATAGCTAGACCGAGCACAAGAAGCGGGCACCAGACCCCCATCGGCAGTTCTGCCGATGGGGGGTCCTCGGCCTTTAGGCAGTGTGCTGGATGGGTGGTTTTCCGTTCACTGGTCTCCGGGAGTGCCGGGCCCGCCTGGACCTCGCCTCCTCGCCAGAACGTCAAGGCGAACTGGTCCGGGTCACCCTCGACGACCTGTGCGAGCGTCTGGGGGCGGCGGTCACTTCTCCCGGTACACCGACGGCACGGTCGCCATCGCCACCTCTGCCTCCGCTCCGGAAGCTCCGCCCGGTCGTAGAGGGCGTGCCCTTCCCCCAGGTCGCGCACGCTTCCGCGGTCGGCAAGAGTCTCCTCGCGCAGCTCGACTTCGCCGGCCGTATGGACCACCTCGCCCGCTACAAACCCCGCGCCCTGACCGGCCGGACCATCACCGACCCCGGACGGCTATTCACCGAACTCGACGTCCACGGCCCCCACGCCGGCCAGTTCGACCTCCTCGAATACTCCGACAAGGAAGTCTGCGCAGCGTTCCCCCTGGCCATGCCCGGCCGCGCCGCCTGCATCACCCTATCCCTGCCCGCCAACCTCCACCCCAGACTCCTGAACACCGCCCACACACTCAGCCAACACTCCGCCGGCATCCACCTCGCTCCTCCTCGCAGCCACCGCCGACACCCACCCCACCAGCCCACCCGCCTCAACCAGGCCAGTAAGGAGCAGAGTCGCCCTCGCCCTGCCATGACCACCGGCCGCCGATACTGGGCCCAACCCGCCAACCGGGAAGCCATGGCACAGCGGCCGCAACCACAGGGCGCCACCACAGCAGTACGGGGCCGCCACCAGACCCGGTGACGGCCCCGAAGCTGCTCTCTAAAGATCCGGCCGCCGAGCGGGGACGCCGCCGAGTGGCAGTGCCCCGGCTTCCCCAACCCGGAACGACAGAAGGGCAGTGCAGCGGCAGCCCTGATCAGCGAAGGGCTACACGGCAAGGGTTGGCCGGGGGCTTTGCAACGGTGGTCACCGCTATACGTGGCGGGCGTAGCGTTCGTGGGCGGATTGGCGTGTGCAGCCCAGCGCGGTGCCAATCGCCTCCCAGGAGACCATCGCCTGCCGGGCCGTACGGACCGTGGCGAGGGCGAGCGTGGGGGCGGTGTCCTGGAGGCGGGCGGCGGCGCGCAGTGCGGTTACCGGGCTCGTCTTCGCAAGTTCGGTGATCCGGTCCTGGAGGGAGGTGAGTAGCTGTTCGACGTCGCGGGGGATGAGGCCTTCGGTGGTGGTGACGTGGTATTCCCAGTCCGCGAACGGTCCGGTTCTCGCCTCCTCGCCCTCGGTCGCCGTGACATCACTCCACACGACCGGGGTGGCCTCCGCGCGCCAGCCGCATCCGCAGGCGCTTTTCACCGCGGCAACGCGTTCGGAGACGGTGCCGTCGCTGTCCCACCACGCGGTACTCCCGCCCAAAGCCTCCACCGGCAGCGCTTCACTGCCATCGCCCAAAACCGCGACGACCGAACCCTCATGACGGCCCGTCTCATCCACCCACACCATGCCCCGCACTCCTCTCACACCTTCAGCGATGTCAGGACTCCCTGACACCATCACCATGTCAGGGAATCCTGACGAGCAGTGGCGCTTTCCGTGAACCGGTACGCCCGACAGCTCCAGGTCGAACCGCCGCCGGGGGTGACCGGCGGGGGCGCCGGCCGTTGTTGCGGGTATGGACGAGACCCTGGACCTGCTGGACACACTCCTCGACGGGGTGAGCGAGCCACGGCTGAAACTGATCAGCGCAGACGAGGCACGCGCCCTGATCGTGCTCCTCGGGCTGCTCGAAGAAGGCGACCACGGCAAAGACGTACGCCGGGCCGCGGGCGACATGCGTTTCCGCCTCGGATCCCGCCTCCCCTGACCCGAATCACCGCACACCAGCCAGCGTTCTCCCGGCGCCAGCCTCACCGGCGACGCCCCCCGTATCGGATGCGAGCGGCCAGCCCCGCTCGAAGAACGGAGCCCCGACACCGAGGAGGAGTCGGGGCTCTCATCCTGTCCGGCGGCGGCTACGGAGCAGGGGTGAACTCCACCTCGGTGCCACCGCATCCAGCCGCGATGTCCAGCAGGCGCTCGCGCTCCAGCTCGTCGACGGCCAGGCCCCAGCGGAGCTTGGTCGCCGTCCACTCCGCCCCATACCGGCACAGCGCAACCGGCGCCGGCGGCAGCCATTCGGCCGGGTCCTGGTCCGCCTTCGACCGGTTCGAACGGGCCGTCACCGCGACCAGGGAGGACAGCTGGCCCTGATCGTTCGCGTAGGCCTCACGCCGCGCAGCCGTCCAGGCACTGGCGCCAGCTGGCGGGGAGCGTCATTCGAACCGTGCGGTATACCACGGTTCGGAGCAGCTGATGGGCACAGGCGGAGACGTCAGCGGTGGTCGCGGCGCCACTCATAACGCCACACCTCGTCGAGGTAGCTCTCCTCTTCCAGGGAACCGCGCTGCGGCGGGCCGAGAAGGCGTGCTGCTTCCACGCACCGTTCGTCGTCGTGGAGGGCAAGCCCGTAGACGGCAGCCAGCTGGACCAGACGGTCCGTGTCGTCCAGCACAGCTGCCATGGCGTCCGCGAACACGGGATCGTGGTCCCTGCCCCCGGCAACCACGCGGCAGGCGGTTTGCCGTACCACCGCGTCCGGATCGGCCATCAGCCCCAGCAACGCCGTGCGGGCATCGCCGGAAAAGACCGGCGGTGAGGTCAAAGCACTGAGCCCTTGCGCCACCGCACGCCGTACCCGGGCATCGGGATGGCCGACGTGGGGCAGAAGGGCCGCCTCCGCGTGGGGGTCGCTGTGTTCGCCAAGAGCGACCAGCACTTCGGTGAGGACGGCGACGTCCGTCTCCGCCGCCGCCCAGTCGGTGAACAGGTCCAGAGCGGGACCAGCGAACGCGTCCTCGTCGCTGTCGTCGAACAGATGAATAAGGCGGAGCACCTCGGCACCGAACAATCGGCGGGATGGGTCCGGGCTCGTACGCAGTGCCGCCGCAGCGGTCCAGGTCGCCTCCTCTCGCCGTCCACCCAGCTGAAGGCTGGCACGGCTCCACGTTGCATGGTCCTGCTGATCGACCTGGGCCAACGCGCGGTCCATGAGCTCCTCGAACGAGGTGCGTACCCCGAGGAGTTCCTCGACGTACGTGAGGATCGCCCCATGGCCGTCCCGCACAGTCATGCCACCAAGGGTGAACTCGACGACGCTGTCGTACTCGCCGTCTTGAACCGGCGTACGGCCGACGGCATCCCGAGATCCGGTACGGCGGCGCAGCTCGGCCTCAACCCCCGTCTCGTGCCAGCGGCGCGCGAGGTCCCGTGCCTCCAGAAGTTCGATCTCGGGATACCTGCCGCGGATCTCGTGGTCCAGGAGCGCCTCGAACAGAGCGGGCGAACCCGAGTCGACCGCCTCACTCAGGGGGATGAGGTCATCGGGGCGGCTCTTGCCCGAATCCGCACCGCACTGGAGCAGCAGTTGGGCGATGCGCCCGGCGTGCATCCGGACGGCCAGGCAGAACGCGGCGTCCAGGTAGTCGGAGTCGCTGTGCTCGTGGAGAAGGATCCTCACCAGGTCCGTGTCTCCAGCCTGGACCGCGGAGATCAGGGAGGACTGGCCGTCCACCGCATTGCTCGTACCCTTACCCACGCCCATGGTCCTGTTCCCCCGTAGCGTTCTCGCGGACCAGTGTAGATCTGCCGAAATCGGCCCGACGGGGCGGATAGCAGCCACCATGGTCTGGCGGACTTGCCTGACGACCGAATCAGGGCCTGGGGTATGGAGGCCCATCGGTAAGGGCACGCTGGCGTGCTTGGATGTAGGCGGTCCAGTCGGTGGCGGCGCGGCGACGCCACTGGACGGCCGTGATCGGGTGAAGGCCGAGCATCGGGCCGAGGACCGCGGGCGGCAGGTCGCACGCGAGGGCCACCAGGGCGGTGGTCCGGGCGGGCCGGTTGGGGATGTGACAGGCGGCCAGGCGTCGGCTGAGGGCCGCGGCGGAGATGTGGGCACCGGGCAGGTGGCCGGGGAACAGCCAGCCGGCACTCGTGTTCGCGGCCCAGCCCTGGGGAGCGGGGCGGTCGGCGAGGGTGGTCAAGAGGTCGGCCAGGGTGGTGGGCAGCGGGATCGGGGTCCGGCCCAGGGTGAGGAACATCGTCCCGTCGTGGTTGGTCAGGGCGGTGATGGGCAGTGCTGTGATCCGGGTGAGGTGTTGACCGAACAGCAGGAGGATCGCGCCGGCGACCCGGACGTCGAGGTCGAGGCGGGTGTCGGTGAGGCACTTGTGGAGGAGGTCCCAGTGGGAGTCCTCGTCCAGGCCGACCGGGTCGGCCTTCGGGCGGTGCGGCACGAGGAGGTCGCGGGCGTGGTGGCGGCGGTGGGCCCAGACGACGAAGTCGCGAACCTCGTAGCGGGTACCTGGGTTGGCCGCGAGCCAGACGTCGAGTCGGCCTTGGTCGAGGGTGGCGATGGTCAGGCCATGGCCGGCAGTCGTGGTGAGGAGTTCGGCGGCGAGGTTGATGCGGGTGTAGGCCCAGCGGATCGGGTGCTTGACCCCGCCGGCCCGGGCGGCCTGGTGGCGTCTGGCGCGGGGCAGCAGGGACCAGCGGACGTAGGCGCGGAGCAGGGAGCCGTGCTCGGGGTGGCGGGCGACGGTCCGTTCCAGGTGCCGGTCGATCCGCACCGTGAGTTCGTCCCGGGGATCCATGACCTGGTAGGCGGTCAGCAGGCCGCGCAGGTACTCGGCGGTCATCGCCGTACCTCGGCCGTCGATCGTGGCGTCGAGGTCGGTATGGGAGAGAGAGCGGCCGGTGGTCATGAGGTCGCGCAGGAGGCGGGCGGAGCGGGAGCCGCGCAGCCAGTTCAGGACCGTTCCAGCATCCGGGGCCTGAGCCAGCGCAGCCCGCATCGCCGCGAGCGACCCCGTGCCCGCCGCGTCGGGTACGTCGGTGAACAGGTCCTCCAGGTGGTCGGCAACGGCGCAGCGGTCGCAGAGTCGGCCGACCTTGTAAGAGCGCGGTCCAGCGCAGCGTTCGCAGGCGTAGGGGTCGGGGACGCCGGCGCAGGGCCCGCAGACCCGGCGGTGCTCGGCGCGGCCGATCAGTACCCGGGTCCGGCCACAGTCCGGGCAGGGCAGGGGGTGGCTGCGGGCGGTCCGGTAGCAGGGGGTGCAGACGGGGCCGAGCGGCCAGCGTGCGGTGACGGGGGCGCTGGTGTGGCAGAGGGCGCACAGGGCCGGGGGCCGGGGGCGGCAGTTCGAGCAGGGGTCCAGCTCGGCCGGTTTGCCGCACGTCGAGCAGTTTCGGGTCGCCGCGATCTGCCGGCGGCGGCATGCGGCGCAGGTGTCCCGACTCGGCCGGGGTCCGGTCTTCCCACAGCTCGTGCAGGGGCCGATATTGCCGCGGGCGGCGAGGATGCCCTCGCAGCCGAGACAGACCCGGCCACCCGGTACGGCTCGGCGCAGCGGCCGGACGCGTCCGCAACGCAGGCAGGCCGGGGCCCGCACTCCGGTGACCCCGTGCTCGGCCAAGGTGGTTATGAGGGCCTGGACAGAGCGGGGTGCGGCGGAATCGCCGCTGACCAGGGCGTCGGGGTGGGTGGTGAGGTGGGCCCGGATGCGGCCGCGGGCGGATGGGGTCAGGTCGGCGACGATCCGGGCCGCGTCCGGATCGGCAAGGTCGGGGAGGGACGCGGTCATCAGGCGGGCGAGTTCCCGCCAGGTGTCCGGGGCGGAGGCGGGGGCAGTCATCGTTCTCCCGGTCGGGTCAGGCGTACGCGGCGTGCCGGCGGGGCCTTCGCGGCGTTGGTGGTCTCGCCGGTCGCGGTCGGCTTGGCGACCTGGACACGGGTCTCGGTAACGGTGATCAGGTCGGCCGGGGTGACGTGGAGGATCGAGCAGAGCGCGGCCAGCACGTCCATCGACAGCCTCTGCGGGACCTGGGCGACGAGGCGGTAGACCTGCTCGCGGGAGAGATGGATCCCGTGCTCAGCCAGGGCCGGGATCAGATCGGTGGTCTGGAACATGTCCCGCTCGGCCATCAGCCGGCGCAGGTTCCACACGATCCCCATGCGCTTCACCACGAAAGCGCCACCTCCTTCTTCGTGCCGGGCTCCAGCCGTCGCCGCAGCGCGCTCTCGATCAGCCGGTTGCGGTACTCGTCGGACACCCACGTGTACAAGGCCGTCGTCGAGCCGTAGGCGTGTCCGACCTGCTGCTGCACGAACCGCTCCGGATACCCGAACTCCACGAGGTGCGTGATGTAGGTGTGCCGCAGGCAGTGCAGGTCCAGCTCGCCCGGCAGCCCGGCGCGCTCGCGCACCGCGGCGAACACCTCGTCCAGGCGCCGCGCCCCGATCCGGCCGCGCCGCTCCGTCACCCACAACGCCGGATGCCGCCCCGGAGAGAAGCCGGGCCTCACCTCGGCCACCCACTCCTCGACGAGGGGGACGATCCACTCGACCTCCGGGACCGTCAGCACCGTCCGCCGCTTCGGTGGACTCCCCCGCGAGGCCTTCCCGAAACGCACCTCCACCGCACCCACCCGCCCGTACTGCGGCGCCCGCGGATTCCGCCGTAGGTCGGCCAGATCCAGCGTCCGTCTCCCGGCGCCGCGTCCCGTAGGCGTAGACCTGCTTGAGGAGGATCGCGTCCCGCCACGCCGCGAGCACCCCCTTGCGCTGCTTCCGGCGGGTCTCCTCGACCCGATCGTCAGCGGCGTCGAAGAACGTCTGGAGCTCGTCGAACGTCAGCGCCCGCCGCCCCGGCCGGCCCTCGTACTCGACGACGTGAGCCGCGGTGTTCCAGTCGTGACACACCTGGACCGGGAACCGGCCGAACTCCTGTGAGCAGGCCGCCGCCCAGCCGTACCGCGCATCGGTGATGAACGCACAGAACGACTCAATGTCGCCCTGCTGCCCCCGCACCGTCGACCACACGAGCTCGCCGCGCGCGAGCCGGGCGGCGAAGTACGCCTCGACGTCCTCAGGGGTCCAGTCCCATGGGTAAGTGCCGGCGAACTCGGCGAACCGACGCACCAGACTGAGCCGGTCGGTGATCGTCTTCCTCGTCAGCAGCCGGCTGCGCTGCTGCTGTTCCCACCCGGTCAGCATCGCGGTGAACATCGCCGCCTCCGGATCCAACGCGGCCACATTCGCCGCCCGCACGAGCCGGATCGCCCCCGGCAGACTCGCCCCGCTCAACGCCACCTCCGAGAGTTGCATCAGATGCAACATCGTGGCGTCGAGTGCGCCGTCGCAGGCCAGAACGCACCTACCGTCACCTCAACGAGCGACAACCCCGTTCCCTACCTGCCCCAGGCCGTCAGCCCGCGGGAGCAGAATGATGCATCGAGCCCAACTCCGCCTACTTGCTGTCCCACGCCTCCGCGAGCGGGACCATGTGGTCAATGTCCAGCTTGGAGGCCTCGGTGACGGTCGTGTCGTCGTAATACGACCACCACACCCCACCCGTCAGCGCGCAGCCCGGACCGATCTCCGGATACTCCACCGCCTCCGACAGCAGTACCTCCGCCCTCGTGTTGCAGCCGTCCGCGGGGATCTCGCCGGCGTTCCAGTGCTTGAACGAGGTCCGCTGATAGCCCGTGCGGTTCTCAATGGCGAGCGGGAGCGCGGAGACCGCGGCCCCCATCGGCAGGACCTGCGGAACCACCGCCGGCTGTTCCGCGGCGTGCGCAGTGGTGGGAAGGGACAGGGCGAGAGCAGCGGCCGCCATGACGGCTCGCATCATGATCACCACGAAGGCGGTTCCACCGGCCTCACGCGCCCGAAGGCAGGCCCCGGGCTGGCAGTTCACCCGCCCGGGGCGACCGGTTCACCGGCGAAACGCCACTGCACCCACTCCCGTGCGTTACCCCGCCACGGTCTCCGCCAGGCGCACAGCGAGGCGTAGATCGTCCCGCGCCTTCTGCGGCGGCCGGACGAAGCGCTGGTTTCCTCTGCCGTCCACCACCGGGTGACTGTCGGCCGGGCGAAGGCGCAGGGGCGCCTTCATACTCTGCGCCACCGCGTCAAACAGGGCTTCGATCCTGGAGGCACTGCGGTCCAGATCGGGGCGTCGGGTGATCTCGTGGAAGGCGAGTTCCCACTGCTCCAGCGAGCTCCCGGTCAGGCCGCAGGCGGTCAGGAAAGCGACCATCTGCTGGCGGCTGGCCGGCAAGGCCTGCCGGTTGACGATCCGGCCGGCAGAGCTGACCGGCAGCAGGTGGCGGCCACCCGCAAGCTCCCCGAGGCGCCGCAGCGAGGGCGCGCCGGCGGCCTCGTAGAAATACTCCAGCGCCGCGCTCAGCTCCCGGCGGCTGTTCATGAACTGCGGAAGGCCCGGCTTGCGGAGCTGCGCGAGCCGGCCCCGATCGGCGATCCGGGCGTCGAGCCAGAGCCTGCGCAGCCCGTCGAGCTTGCCCCCGCAAGCCGAGACGAACGTCATGACCGTCTCCTCCGAGGGGACGGACTTCCCCGACGCGGCGCGCTTGAGTGTGGCTGGCGACAGACCGGTCTCGGCGGCAAGCTCGTCGTAACTCCTGCCAGCCCGGGCACGGCACCGCCGCAGGACTTCCGCGAGTTCGCCGCGTTCGGGAATGGTGTGGTCCACGGGGAGTTCAGGGCGTCCCATGATTCCCCCCTCACCGGCCTGCGGACAGAGCAGCGCGGACCATGGCCGCCACTGTCCCGCGCCCGCCCGGCGTCAGGCTGAGAACGAGGGCCGCTCCGATCCCGCCGGCGCCGCCCAGCACCTGGAAGGCCTCCGTCATTGCTACGCCGTCCAGCCGCATCACCACGGCCAGGACCAGCACGACGGTGAACACCACGCTGCTCAGAAGCGCCTGCGGCATCGTCAGACCCGGCGCGCCGCCGCTCGGCTCCCGTCGACCACCCGAGCGGGCAGCCCCATCCTGTACAGCCATCAGCGTCCACCAATCCGGAGCGCCGACCGGCGCCCCTGAAACAGGATGAGAGGGCGCGGGACTGCGCCCTCCCGAATACGGTGACTCCGCGCCAAGTGGCGCTATCCCGGTGGTGATTGCCGTCGCGTTCCAGGACCACAAGGATGCCAGCCACCGAGCTTCCGGCCTAAGCCCTACCGATCCCAGGTAGTCCAGAATGACCGTAATTTCCTTTTGTTAGTTCACCCGTGTCCAATTGCAGATATCAGCATGCAACCAGCCTCTGGCCTGCGGTGATGCAGCCTCGAATTTCGGCGTTCCCCGGACGAGCACCCCCCCAACGCCGTGGAAAGTAGAACGAGGGACTCGTTCGTCCAGCAGCGTCCAAGCTGGGCTTGCACTTCGTGCAACCCGACAGGCACGGTGGGGACACCACTTCGCCGGGAGACCGGCGGCCCCTGAAGCCGGTGACTCCGCAGCAGGGACAACAGCAGCGCCGCGTTGCCGCGCGAGTGCCGCACACGCAGGGCCGACCCCAGGGTCGGCCCTGTTCCATTACTTGCCTCCCGTGACCGCACCTGCCGCGTCAGCCTCCCAGTGGCCGTCCAGCTCCTGCTCGCACGCCACCGCAGCCCCCATCTCGGCCGGGCCCGGCACGGACTCTGCGGCCTTCGCCAGCATCGGCTCAACCGGCGGCCTGAGCATCCCGGATCCTCCCTCACGGCGCCCCCGTCCAGGGTCGGCCAGACCAACCCGCTCCGGCCCGGCGGTGGCCGCCGCATCCACCCATCCGAGGGGCACGGCGGGGCCGTCACCACTGGTGCCGGGGGCATCTGCGGCACGGTGACGGCATGCGCCGCTGGTCCCTGCCCCTGCTCCTCGCCGCGCTGCTCGCGGCCTCTGGATGCGTCACCGTCCACCCCGCCCCCACTGGGCCCGCCGACGCTTCCCCTGTCGCGGGCCTGGCGGACCACAAACAGCCCGCCACCCCTCGGACCGTGCGGCCGGACACCAGCGCGGCACTGCCCCTCTCCCGGTTGCCCGAGCCACCCCTCGCCTCTGGACACGACAGCCCGCCCGGCCCTGCCCACCGCGAGCCAGCCAGCCCCGAGGCACTGAGCCAGAGCCGGCACACCCGGCCGACCACACCCCAGCACAGATCCGAGGAACGACAGCGCAGGGCCGCCCCGCCACAGCGCGCCGCGCAACCCAATCCCAGGAAGACCAAGGCGCGGCCGAGCCGTACGCCCGCCCGCACGACACGCCCCGCGACAGGAAGCGGGACAACCGGCATGACGGCCCTGTGCCGCGCCGCACACGGCGTGACCAACCCCGCCGTCACCTCCCTGTGCCACCAGACGTACAGCTGGTGACCTGCACACACTCGCCCACATAATCGAACATGAGATCTAATAGAAGTGCCGCCCTCCGCACCGCCCAGGAGCCCCCGATGACCACCACCCCCGACACCCCCGCCAGACCCCAGCCCGCCACCTGGGCACCGAGCCAGACCGGACCGTGTTCCCGGTGCCACGCTCCCACCTGCCGCTACGGAGTGGGCGCCTCGCCGCTCTGCCCGGCGTGCAAGGCCGCACGGCAGGCGCAGTACGGGAGCTGAGCAGTGTCCGAACTCCCGCCCGACCTCCCCCGCCTGCGCACCGTCGTCACCTACCTGCGCGGCGAACTCAACCGCGCCGAACGGGCGCTGAACACGGCGGAAGAGCGAGAGGCCCTCGCCGCGCGGCGCCGCCCGCCGACCGAGCCGCCCGCGTGGCTGATCGAGCGCGGAATCGGGGCGGGCAGGCTCCCGGTCCGCGTCCACGCCGGGGGCTGCTGGGGCAGCCGAAAACGCTGCACGGCCGTCACCATCGACCAGGCGCGGCAGGCGTTGGCGGAGGGCATACAAGCCTGCCCTCACTGTCGGCCCGACGCCGCCCTCGGCATCGAGTGAACCCCGTGCCGCCAGGCACCGCGACGGGACGCGCTCGGGGGCTATCAGGCGGTTCGCTGCTGGTCGGTGCGGGGGCGAACGCACGGTCGGCGCGGCGGCGGTGATAGACGGCCTCGGGTCGGATCCCGGCGGCAAGAGCGACCTGGCGCAGCGCGACACCGGGACGTAGAGCGCGGAAGAACGCTTCCCAGTCGTCGGTGCCGGGCGTGGGGTCCGGGGTGCGGGGGTGTGCGTGGTGGGCGGCGTCCATGACTGCGGCGAACGCGGGGTCGCGTTTGCGGCGCTGGTAGATCACTGCCGTGGTGATCCCCACCTGGGCCGCGGCGGCGGTGACCGACAGGCCGGACTCCAGGTGTTCGAGGAAGGTACGGCGGCGGTCGGGGGTGAAGCGGGGCGACCTCGCGGGCGCTGGCCGCCCGGCCCCGAGTTCATTGACCGCATCGCAGGCCCGCGCGAACACGGGATCCTCCTGGCGCCAGTGACTGGCCTTGCCGGCTCCATCAAGCAGGATCTGGGCGGCGAGGCTGGGGGTGCAACCAGAGCCAGAAGCCTGAGGTAGTCGGCCTACCCCCGGCTTCTTGCGCATCCCGTGCGGTCCGTTGTGGGGGCCTTGCCCTGCCCGGAGGCGGGCGTGATCCCGTCAATGCAGTGTCGGCGAGCTGGACGTCGGTCCAGTCGGGCGGTGCGCCGGAGCTGGCCGCAGGCCAGGGCGCGGCGGGGTGTCCGAGGAGCGCCCGGGTAAGCGAATCCCCGCCCTCGGCTGGGCTCGGCGTGGAGCTGGCCGGGATCCGAGGGCGGCATCGCAGTCCAGCGCCCACATGGATACGGCAATCCGGATCCCCTTCACTCCGATCCGGTTCCGGCCCGTCGGCGCCCGCCAGGCCGCCCGCGCCCGTACCCGGTCGGTCCACGCCCGGACACCGCGCCCGCGGCGTCCGGGCGTTGGAGCCTCGGCCGTCACCGCGTACGCCCCGCACCCCCGGCGACCGGGTGCGGCCCTTCAAGGCGTACGGCTCGGCTACGGGGCTGGTCGAGTGACTTTGAGGAAGTCGACCTCGCCGCCACTGGAACCCCTTCCATTCCGCATGGCCCGACGTCTGGCCTGCAGGCTGGAAAACTCTCACTGGGTGCGCGACTTTGAGTGACTTATGATCTACGTTCAGCTATCAAGTGGTTTGCGTCGATGCGGCCGCACGACTCTGAAAGAGGTATGCGCATGATGCGACGCATGGCGAGGGTGCTAGGGGCTTGCGTGGCGGCCGCGACGCTCGCACTCGCAGCTCCGGGCAGCGCCTACGCTGCCCACGGGTTCCTGGTCGTCGACGGTGTGGCCCACGAGGATCCGAGCGGCTGCTTCCCGCTTGGTGACTTTGTTCCGCCTGTGGTGTCCAATCACACGGATGCGATCGCGGAGGTGCACTCGGGGCCGGACTGCACGGGACAGGTCACCTGGCTCATCTATCCCGGTGAAACTTACCGACCGAACGGCAGCGGAAGCGTCTTCGTGCTCTGACGCCCCTCGGAGCCACTCAGTGGCTGGGGCACAGTCCGCCAGCTCACGAGCGAAGCCAAAGGCGAATGGCTGCCCGCAACAGCGGTGGGTAGCTCTGTTGCCGGGCCCCGGCCTCGGCGCCTCAGCGGATGAACACCGCGTCCAGCTCGGCCATCAGCACGACGGCCGGTTCGTCGAAGGTGACGAGTCCGTCCCGGACCGACCAGTCGGTTCCGGTGACCTTGGGGATCACGGGGCGGGCGTCAGGCATCGAACACCCCGCCCCTGAAGCTGGGCCTGCCTCACCTGGCCGAGGCCCTGACTCAGTACGCTCAGCGGGCTGACGAGGCCAAGATGGGTTACCTCGATTTCATCGACCTGGCCCTCTCGGAAGAACTCGCCGTCCGTAAAGACCGCCGCATCCGCACTGGTCTGCGAATCTCGAAGCTGCCGCACCACAAGACGCTGGACGACTACGACTTCTCGTTCCAGCCTGAACTCGACCCGCGCAAGGTCAAGGACCTCGCCACGTTGTCGTTCGTCGAGGCCAAGGCCAACGCTGCCCTGCTGGGGCCTCCGGGAGGGGGCAAAACACATATTGCCGTCGCTCTCGCGGTCGCGGCCTGCCGGGCTGAGTACTCGATCTACTTCACCAGCCTCGACGACATGGTCCGCAACCTCAAGGCCGCCGAGGCCACCGGGCGGCTGACCAGCAAGCTCGGCAGCTACCTGCGGCCTGCTGTTCTCGTGGTCGACGAGGTCGGCTACCAGCCCCTCGAGCGAGCTGAGGCCAACCTGGTCTTCCAAGTCATCTCAAAGCGCTACGAAAAAGGCTCCATTATCCAGACCTCGAACAAGACCTTCAGCGAATGGGGACAGGTGATCGGCGACGAGGTCCTGGCCACCGCCACCCTTGACCGCCTCCTGCACCACTGCGACGTGATCTCCATCAACGGTCCCAGCTACCGGCTCAAGAACCGGCTCGCAGCCATCGAGCGAGACCAGGAAAGCGCCGCCTGATAGTTCATATGGTCGACAATGAGCGCATGGACGTCCCTAAGCTGCTCGAATCAGCTTCTCTGCTTGTTCCGGAAGAGACCGCCACCGAGAACGACATCACGTTGCGAGACATCTGGGACTACCTCGTCCACGACGAGTGGGAGATCGCCCTGGGCCTGCTGGAGGAGCTCGGGGAGGGTCGCTCGCTCCCACTGGCGTTCTGGGAGAAGCTCGCCGACGCGGCTGAGCAGCTCCGGCTTGAGCGGAGCGCGGCCTGGTGCCATTGGCGGTGCTCCGAGATCCGTCACGGCGTGATCCGAGCGGATCTGACGCTCCGTCCTGCCGCCGAGGCACGACGCGCCACGGCAATCTCCGGCGCCGGTGTTCTGCGGCCTATGTGGGACATCGGACACCTCTCGCCCACCGGTGAACGTGCCGTCAGTATCGCCCGGCTCTGGGTTGAGGACATGCCTTATCTGGAGCCCGGCGGGCGAGCCACCGTTCGCCTCGTGCCCCTCACCCCCTCCCACTGGACGCACCTCCAGCCCGGCCGGCGGATCAACATGCACGAAGACCGAACCGTTGCCGGCACCGCAATGATCCTGGAGGTTCATCGCCCTGCCACCGCCATGCCCGCGGGATGACGTGACTGGCTCACAGCTTCCCTCACTGGTGCACATATCTCTGTACTTGGTGGAGCACTCACAGGAGTACGCCGACAGCAGGCTCCACGGTCGGCCCCTGCGGACCGCATCCGCACCCTCGCGCCGCAAGACGGTCACCAGCTTGCCGAATTGGCTCGGGCTCAGCCCCGTGAAAGGGGCTATCCAGGCAGACTCCGATGCTGCAATCACACAGGCCACACCAAGATCAGTTCATGTGGTGACCAGCAGCTGGACTCGCCTCTCACCTTCCGCTGAGCGGAGACTCCCACGTGGGGTCGTGCAGGGACCTTCTCGTGAGGTGGGCCAGCAGGTGCTCCGCCGCGTTGGAGGCAGTGTCTTGTGGCACGCCGACCACCGCCAGTGCGGAGGTGAGCCTGGCCGACGCCTCTTCTGGCACATCCGGGTCGGTAAGAAGCGGAAGCACCAGTAGGAGGCGGGCTGCCGTGTCCTGGATACCTTCGGCACCGGAGGAGGGGCTGTCGGCCATGCGGACCAGTTCACGCCACGTCAGCCCGGTACCCCTGAAATCTCCGTCCCAACTCGCGATCTGCTGAACGTAGCTCCTGCCAGGATGGGTGAGGAGATAGTCGGTGCCGTAGTCGCCGTCCAGGTTGCGGTAGACCACCACGGCTCCAGGACCGGTTTCGGCCAGCACCCGAAACACTGGCCAGCATCCGGGATCGAAGAGGACCTCGGACAGGGCATCGGCATCTGCACCGTCGTCGCCGAACCACTCCGGAACCGGCCGCTCGACACACCCCCCGTCGCTGCACATCGTCAGAAGGTAGTTCGACCAGAAGCCCGGGCAGGCCAGAAGCGACTCGCCTGCCACCAACGCGTCGGCGTCGTATCCCATGATCAGCACCCCTCAATCCTGTCACCAGCCACTGACACGGTCCGCTCCGGGATCGGCAAGGGGGAGCCGCCCAGTTACGGGACAGGTCTTAAGCTTGACGTTTTTGGTCCGCCGTCGAACTAGGCTCGAACTTGTTCGGGGTTTCCCCTGTTCACGGCGTGTCCACGGGGCCGGGGCCTGATTCTGCGGGCAGAGGTCGGCGCGGCGGTGGAGGCCGGATCGTGGAACGGGTCGAGCACGGGGTTCAACGAGACGCGTTCGCGGCGGTGACGGCGTTCCGCACCGAGCTGTACGCCTCCCTGCTCGCTCGGAGCGACGCCCTGTTCGAGCTGTGCGACGCCTTGTTGTGCACCGACGGTCCGGTTCGCACGCTCGTGGACCTGGCTCTCGCGCCGGAGCATCGGCGGGGGCACGGCGCCCTCTACGCCGGGCTGAACCAAGGCCGGATCGACGTCGCCCGGCTCCGCCGGGCCCTGGCAGGGGTGCCGCTGCCCCGCGCGGCCGACGGGCGTCTGGTGCTGGCGGTGGACGTGTCTCCGTGGCTGCGGCCGAACGCGGACACGTGCTCGGACCGGTCGTTCTGCCATACCTTCGGCCGGGGCTTGGGCAAGCACCAGATGGTGCCGGGCTGGCCGTACTCGATCGTCGCCGCGCTGGAGACCGGCCGCACCTCCTGGACTGCGCTGCTGGACGCGATCCGGCTGGAGCCCGGCGCCGACCTCGCGGCCGTCACCGCCGTCCAGGTCCGCGAGGTCGTCGAACGCCTCATCGCGGCGGGCCAGTGGCAGCGGGGTCAACCGGACGTCCTCGTCGTCCTCGATGCCGGCTACGACGCTCCCAGGATCGCGCACCTCCTGGCGGACATGCCGATCGAGGTCCTGGGCCGGCTCCGCTCGGACCGGGTCATGCGCAAGCCGGTCCCCGTTCCGTGGATCTGCCCGCCGCAGGGCGGTCGCCCGCCGAAGCACGGCGGTGAGTTCGTGTTCGGTGACCCGCAAACCTGGGGTGAGGCGGCGGCCATCACCTCGACCGCGACGGAGCGGTACGGGACCGCGACCGCGCAGGCGTGGGACCGGCTGCACCCCCGGCTGACGCGCCGGGCGGCCTGGGAAGATCACGAGGGGCCGTTGCCGATCATTGAGGGCACAGTGATCCGGTTGACCGTGGCGAAGCTGCCCAGTGGCGGGGTCAACAAGCCGGTCTGGCTCTGGTGGTCGGGGACCGGCGCCGGACCCGCGGATGTCGACCGGTGCTGGGAGGCGTTCCTGCGACGGTTCGACGTCGAGCACACTTTCCGCCTGCTCAAGCAGACCCTCGGCTGGACCCGCCCCAGGCTCCGCGACTCCGCCGCGGCCGACCGCTGGACCTGGCTCGTCCTGGCCGCCCACGCACAACTCCGCCTCGCCCGGCCGCTCGCGCGGGACCTCCGCCGGCCGTGGGAACGACCTGCGGAACCGAACAAGCTCACCCCCGCCCGAGTCCGCCGAGGGTTCAGGAACCTGCACGCGCGGACGGGCACGCCAGCCAGTGCACCGAAACCGAGCCGGCCCGGCCCCGGCCGCCCGCCCGGCTCGAAGAACAAGCGGCCCGCCACCCGCTACGACGTCGGACGCGTCCTCGCCACCGGCGAGTCCTACACCAGACCCGCACACCACAAGATCGGCACCAAACCCCGCAGAACTGGGCCACCGGCAAGCTGAGCTGCCACCCGACCTCATCGCCACGACCCCGACGCTGTTGGATAGCCGCATGGTGAGACGCAAGAAGGAGAAGAAGAAGCGGCCGGACTGGGGCATCCCGAAGGGGATCGTGCTGTTGGCGACGCCAGAGGGCTGGCGCCACAGCGTCCTCACCATGGAAGGCGGCATGCTCTGCGGGCGTCTGGACGTGCCGGTCAACACCGACCCACAAGACGCACGAGACGCGGCGGCTCAGATGGTGACGGAACTCGCCCGCGACTTCCACGACACCGACGTCGAGGTGAGCTGGGATCCTCCTCAGGAGCCCTGGTCATGGACCGCTCAGGTCGCCCTCACCGCCGGGACCGAACCGGCCGCGCTTGATGCCGAGGGTTAAATCGCAAGTTAAGAAGTCGTTTCTCTTGGTGAGAGGGCGCCGGGCATCATGACCACCGGTAGAGGTCACTGTTTGAGAGGACGAGTAAGGCAGATGT
>NZ_LFML01000092.1 GCF_001044425.1 Streptomyces roseus | reverse complement strand
GCCGCGACCCGGCCGTCCCGGACCGCCACGGCGCCGCCCAGCGCGGGCAGCCGCGTCCCCGCCCAGTCGGCGGTGTACGCGGAGAGGCCCCCGGCGGCGGGCCGGGCCGCGTTGTAGCCGGTCAGCGGGAGCAGCGCCCCGCCGGGCAGGGTGACGCTCCCGGCGAGCCCGATCCGCAGGACCCGGCCGGTGCCGTCCGCGCCGAATCCGACGGCCGGGGCCGCGCCCGGCCCGGGGCCCGCGGAGTGCAGCAGCCGGCCGCCGCCCAGGCCCGGGCCGAGCGGTGCGCCCGTACCCCGGATGTCGAAGAAGTCGCCGTTGACGGCGGCGACCACGCGCCGCCCGGGCCCCGGGGCATGGCGGGCGGCGGACTCGGCGACGGTGGCCGGGCCGCGGCCGCCGAGGTACTCGGCGCGCACCCCGCCGCCCCCGAGGTCGACGAGGAGCTCGTCGATCCGCAGCCAGCGGTCGGCCTCCAGCCGGTCGTACGACTCCAGCCGGATGCCGGGGGCGATCTGCCGGCTGGTCCGGGCGGTCTCGACCCCGTCGGCACCCGCGGCGGCGGCCCGCGCGGGGGCGGGGGCGAGCGCGGAGGCCGGGGCGGCGAGGACGACGGCGAGCAGGACGGGCAGCAGCGGACGCAGGCTCAGCACCCAGGCAGGATCGGTCACTCGGAGCGTCCCGGACGGGCACGACCGTCCGTGGCCCGGGGATTCAGCCATTCGCCCGCGCTCCGGGCTCCGTGCTAGCCAGCCGCGGTCCGGGCTCCGGATAAGGATTTGGCCGGCGCATGCCGGGCTGGCAGGGTTCGAGCGTGCTCGCCGCAGGTCAGCGGGCACCCGCAACTCCGTCGCACGTTCCCGTGGGGGGTACACACCGCATGTCCTTCAACGAGCCGCAGGGCCATCCGACTCCACCTCCGGCTCCGGCTCCGGCTCCGGCCGCGGCCCCGGCCCCGGCCGCGGCCCCGGCGTACCCGGCGTACCCGGCGTACCCGGCTCAGCCGTACCCCGGCCAGCCCTACCCCGGCCAGCCCCTGCCCCAGCCCGGCCACCCCGCCGGCCCGTACGCCGGCCTGCCGTACCCCGCGCCCTGGCCGCCCACCGACGTGCTGCGCTCCCCCCGCGGCCTGGCCCTCGCCGTCTGCGTCCTGCTCGGGGTCGCGGCCGCGGTGAACCTGCTCTCGGCCGCCGTCAGCGGGTACGTCCACTCGCTCATGAAGCGGGTGATCGCCGATCCGGCGCAGGTCGGCGCCGACACCCTCGACCGTTCGGACGTCCTGACCGGGATCACCGGCGTGCTCCAGGCCGTGATCCTGCTGGCGACGGCGGTCGTCTTCGTCATCTGGTTCCACCGCGTCCGCGTGAACGGCGGGATCATGCGTCCCGACGCCTTCTCCCAGAGCCGCGGTTGGGCCATCGGGGGCTGGTTCATCCCGATCGGCAACCTGTTCCTGCCGTACCGGACGGCCAAGGAGATCTGGACGGCGAGCACCCGGTTCGCACCGGACGGCTCGTTCCGCGAGGTCTCCGCCGCGCCCGTCCACGCCTGGTGGGCCGCATGGGTCCTCTCGGTGCTGGCCGACCGCCTGTTCAGCGCCCTGTACGAGCGGGCCGGGACCCCCGAGGCCCTGCGCGACGCGTCCGCCGTGGGGATGGTCTGCGACCTGCTCACGATCGCCGCGGCCGTCCTCGCCATCGTGTTCGTCCGCAAGCTGACGACCATGCAGACCGTGAAGGCGGAGCAGGGTCCGTACGCGGCCGCCTGACCCGCACCCCGGGCGCCCCGCCGCCTACCGCGCCGGTCCGCGCCCCGGTACGGCGAACTCGCACCACACGCTCTTGCCGCCGCCCCGGGGCTCCACGCCCCATTCCTCGGCCAGTCGGTCCACCAGCAGCAGCCCTCGTCCCGACACCGCCCAGTCGCCCGCCTCGCGCCGGCGCGGCAGGGCGCTGCTGGAGTCCTCGACCTCGATCCGGATCCGGCCCTCCGAGGTCAGCCGCACGTTGAGGTGGCCGCCGCCGTCCGTGTGCACGAGGGCGTTGGTCATCAGCTCGTCCGCCGCCAGTTCGATCTCGTCGGAGCGGTCCCGGGCGCCCCACGCGGCCACCGCCGCGCGGATCAGGTGGCGGGCCATCGCCGGGCCGTCGGGGTCGCCCGGGGTGAGCGGCAGGCGCAGCGGGCCGCCGCCGCGCGGGGCCGGGGTCCCGCGGCGGCGCAGCAGGAGCAGGGCCATGTCGTCGCCCGCGCCCGCGTCGCCGATGAGGTCGCACAGGACGTCGGCGAGCTCCTCGACGTCCACGGGCCCGCGCCGGACCGCCTCCATGAGCTCCTGCATCCCCGCCTCGGGGGCGCCGTCCGGACGCTCCAGCAGGCCGTCCGTGCACAGCACCAGGGTGTCCCCGGGGTGCAGTTCGAGGCTGGTGACCGGATAGCCGGCCCCCGCCCCCGACCCGTCGCTCGGCGGCAGCCCGAGCGGGAGTCCGCCGGCCACGGGGATACGGTGGCAGCTGCCGTCGCCGCGCCGCACCACCGGGTCGAGGTGGCCCGCACGGACCAGCTGGAGCATGCCGGTGTTCAGGTCCACCTCGGCGTACGTACAGGTGGCGAACCGCTCCGTCTCCAGCTCCCGCAGGAAGGCCGAGGCCCGCGCCATGGCCGTGCCGGGGGTGTGCCCCTCGGACACGTACGCCCGCAGGACGATCCGCAGCTGGCCCATGACGGCCGCGGCGTCCGTGTCGTGCCCCTCCACATCGCCGATCATGACCCCGACGCGTCCCTCGCCGAGCTGGACCACGTCGTACCAGTCGCCGCCGATGTCCCGACCCATCCGGGCGGCCCGGTACCGTACGGCGATCCGCGCGCCAGGCACCTCCGGGATCCGGCGCGGCAGCATCGCCCGCTGGAGGCCTTCCGCCAGATCGTGCTCCTGCTCGAAGAGGATGGCCCGCTGGAGGCTCTGCGCGATGCCGCTGCCGAGTGCGACGAGCAGGTTGCGCTCCTCGGCGGTGAAGTCCCCGTCGCGCTGGTACAGCAGCCCGAGCGCGGCGATGGCCCGGCCCTGGGCGATCAGCGGCAGGTAGACGCCGCTGCGCACGGACAGCGGCTCGATGTACGGCCACAGCAGCGGGTAGCGCTCCTGGAACTCCTCGCGCGAGGCGATGAACACCGGCTGGAGGTTGCGTACGGCCTCGCTCATCGGGAACCGCGCGTCGATGCGGGTGTACTCGATCTCCGGGACGTAGCTGCCGAGCTGGCCCTCCGCGACGAGGTGGATCCGCCCGCCGTCGACGAGTCCGAGCATGACGCTGACCGCGCCGAGGTGCCCGAGCGCCTCGGGATCCTTGAGGACGTCGGTCACGTCGTTGACGGTGCGGGCGTGGGCCAGGATCGCGCTGGTCCGCTCGACGACCCCGGTCATCCGGCGGCGCCCCTCGTCCTGCCGGCCGCCGGCGCCGGGCTCGCCCGGGTCGTGGGCGGCGTCGCGCAGGATCCCGATGATCCGGTACGGGCGTCCGTTCGCCTCGCGCAGGATGTGGCCCTGGACGTGGGTCCAGACGGGTGTCCCGTCGCGCAGGCGGGTCCGTACGTACGCCCCGTAGTGGCTGCGGCCGTCCTTGAGCGCCTGGGCCACGCGGGCGTCGAGCCTGGCTCCCTCGCCGGGCGGGATCCGCGCCTTCAGCCCTTCGGGGGTTCCGGTGAACTCCTCGGGGCGCAGGTCGAGGACCTCGAGGGCGGTGGGGTCCAGATGCATCTGCCCACTGTCGAGGTCCCAGTCGAAGGTGCCCATACGGTTGAGCGCGAGGCTCATGTCCGGCTGCGCGGGCCAGTCGACCTCGGAGCTCGCTCGCCTTTCGGCCATGCAGCCAGGGTCTCACCGTTCCCGTGCGCGTGCCCGCACAAGCCGGCCGGCGGCTACGGGGCGGCGGAGCGGGCGGAGGGGGTGCCGGTGTCCGGCCGGCTTCCCGGCGGGGGCTCGGAGGCGGGCTTCCGCGCCTCCTTCGATGCGGGCTCGGACGCCGGCGACGCAGGCTCCGACGCCGGCTTCGACGCAGGCTCCGACGGCGGACCGGACGGGGGCGGGGACGTCGGCGGAGGCGGGGACGCGGGGGCCTCCCCGGCCGGGGAGTGCGAGGAGGCCGGCGGGGACGCGGGCGCCGTGGAGGTGGCGGGGGCGGGAGGCGAGGGAGTGGCCGTCGCGGGCGGGAGCACCGGCGGCGGCACGGGCTTGTCGTGCTCGCCCCGGTGGTCGCCCCGGTCCCGCTCGAACCAGCGGCGGTCGTGGGGGTCGTAGATCACGAACTTGTGGACGACCGTCTCCGACGGCGCGATGACGACCACCTCCGACGGCTGGTACGAGCTCCACGGCCGGCCGTGCCGCTTCGGGTCGGCCGGCAGCGCCACCGGGGGTCCGAGCGGGTTTCCGCAGGCGCACCGCACCCGCGGCACCCCCCGGTCGTCGATCAGCACCGCGGTGCCGGCCTGGAGCACCGCCTGGTAGCCGGTGGCCTTGCCGTCGCGGTAGCCGTGGTTGGTGACCCGGGTGTCCGTGCGCAGCCGCACCGGGGTGAGCGAACGCAGGTACGCGGGGACGGACTGCGGCCGGATGCCGAGCGCCGAGGCGAAGGCCCCGTTCTTGGCGGGCTCGGCGGACAGCGCCCGGATCTGCCGGTCGACGTCGCAGCTCGTCACGGACCGGGTGCCGCCGTACAGGCCGGGCGCCGCACCGCTGATGCTGCGGGTGGCGGTGGCGCCCGTGCTGGGCGTGGCGCCCTGCGGGGACGGAGCCGGGCTCTGCGGCGGCGGCACGGCCTCGCGCGCGGCCGTGGACTCGGTGAAGGGGTCGGGACCGGTGGCGGCGGCGGGCTGGAGGAACACCTCGCCGCGGGCGGAAGGGGAGCCGCCGGGCCGGGTCAGCACCACGACCAGGGCCACGAGGGCGGCGACCGCGACGAGAGCGGTGGCGAGCCGCGGTACCGACCGCCACCAGGGCCCCGAAGGGGGTGGTCCCGGCGGCGGGCCGCCGGTCGGCGGAGCGGGAGGCGAGGGCGGCGGGCCCTGCCGCCCTCCCGAGAGGGGGCCGGACGGCGGACCGGTGGGGCGCGGGCCCGGCGGCTCGGCGGACTCGGTCGGGCGCGGGCCCGGCGGCTCGGCGGACTCGGTGGGCCGCTCCGGCTCAGGGCCGGGGCCGGAAGGTTGCGTGGTCACGGGCTCTTCTTCCAGGCGGCGGAGTTCCGGTCCCTGCGGACCATTGTGTGCGTCGTCCCGGTGGTGGCCGCAAGCCGAGCGTGCCTACGGTTGCGGCGTGAGCGTGAACGGTCCGTCATCTTCCCGTCCGGCACCGGCGCACCCGCCCTCCACGGGCTCCGCACGGCCCTGGCGGGACGCCCTCGTCGCCGTCGTGGCGGCCTTCGCCGTGATGGCCGCCGTCGCGGCGGCGGGTCTGGCCTGCGCGGGCGCGACCGGTCTGCCCGGCGCCGCGTTCCCCCGGGTGGTCGCGGCGGTCGTCGTGATGGCGGCCGGCGGCTCGGTCGAGGTGACGGGCGGGGCCGGGTTCCTGGCCGAGGCCGACGCGAGCCTGTCCGTACTCCCCCTCTCGGTGAGCCTCGCCGGAGCCCTCACGGCCGGCGCACTCTTCCTGCGGCCCCTGCACAACCGGGCGGTGACCCGACCGGGGGAACTCCTCGGCCGGGCCGGCCCGTTGGTCCTGCTGTGGTTGCTCGCCCTCACCGGGGCCGCGCTCCTGGCCCGCCAGAGCTTCGACATCGCCACGGGCGACTCGCCGATCGCCGACCTCGGCGAACTCCTCGACGTCTCCCCGACCGCGGGCTTCCGCGCCGTCCTGCCCGCCACCCTCGGGTTCGGACTGCTGTGGATCGTGGGCCTGTTGCTGATCGCCCTGCTGGTCTCGCGGCGGGACCCGCTCCCGGCGGGGCTGGTCCGCTTCCACACGGCGGTGCGGCCCGCCGCCTTCGCGACCGTGGCGCTGCTCCTCGCGTACGTGGTCATCGGCATCGGCGTCGGTCTGGTGGTGGCCGCAACCCAGGGGCACGCGGGCCGGACCTTCGCCGTGATCCTGCTGGGCCTGCCCAACCTGGCCTGGCTCGCGCTCACCCTGGGGTTCGGCGGGGCCTGGGAGGGCAGCGTCCAGGGGCCCTTCGGGCTGCCGGTACCCCGGCTGCTGGACGAGGTGCTGCGCGGGCCGGACCTGTCCCGGGTCGATGTGGTCTCGCTCGCCGAGCACGACTCGCGCGCCTGGTGGCTGGTGGCCGTCGCCGCGGTTCTGCTGCTCGGTACGGGCTTCCTGGCCGCCGTACGCTCCCCGGCCGGCGTCCGCGCCTGGCAGCACGCACTGCACCTGGGGGTGGCCCTCGCCCTCGCCATCCTGGTGGTGTGCCTGCTGGCAGCGGTCCGGGCCCGGTTCGGCCTGTCGCTGCTGGGCATCGGGGACGCCGGCGGGCTCGGCGGCACCGCGGAGCTGCGCCCGGTGCTGTGGCGCAACGTGGGCCTCGCCCTGCTCTGGGGTGCCCTCGCGGGCTTCCTCGGGGCGCTCCTGGCCCGGCCCGTGCACCGGCGCGGTCTCATCGAGAAGCCGACCGCCGCCGGAGGGTGACCGGTCGTCAGCCGGTGTCCTCCTCCCGGATCACCGGCAGTGCCCAGCGCGGCGGCGGGGGCACGGCGCCGGGCGGCGGGGCCGCCCGCGCGCCCGCGCGGCGCAGCGCCCCCGTGAATTCCAGGCAGCTGTTCCAGCGGTCGTCCGGGGATTTGGCCAGCGCCTTCGCCAGTACCCCGTCCACCGCGGCCGGCAGGCCGGGCCGCAGCGAGCTGACCCGCGGCGGCGGATCGAACTGGTGGGCCCACAACAGTGCCATGTCGTCGTCCCGCCGGAAGGGCGGGCTCCCGGTCAGCGTCTCGTGGACGACGCAGCCCAGGCTGTAGACGTCGCAGCGGCCGTCGACCGGCTTGCCGGAGATCTGCTCGGGCGCCACGTAGTCCAGGGTGCCGACGAACTGCCCGACGCTCGTGAACCCGGTCAGCGAGAGGGACTTCTTCGTCAGCCCGAAGTCCGTGAGGTACACGTGCTCGGGGTGTTCGCTGTCCGTGCCCTCGGCGACCAGGATGTTCCCCGGTTTCACGTCCCGGTGGACCAGGTCGTGGGCGTGGGCCGCGTCCAGCGCGGAGGCCACCTGGCCGGCGATCCGGGCGGCGGTCTCCACCGGCAGCGGCCCGGTGCGGTCCAGCAGGGCGCGCAGGTCCTGGCCGGGGACGTAGCGCATCGCGATGTAGAGCAGTCCCTCGGTCTCGCCCGCCTCGAAGACCGGCACGATGTGCGGGTGGTCGATGGCCGCGGCGACCTTCGACTCGTGGGCGAAGCGCTGACGGAAGACGTCGTTGCGGGCGAGTTCGGGAGCCAGCAGCTTGAGGGCGACCGGCCGGTCGAGGCGCAGGTCGCGGGCGAGGTAGACGACGGCCATGCCGCCGCGGCCGATCTCGCTCTCCACCAGGTATCCGGCGATCCGCTTCCCGCGCAGTTCGCCCGGGCGCCCGCCCGGGGGCCCGGGGGCCGTCACGGCCCACCGCCCTCGAGCGGGGTCACGACCCGCGTGGGCTCGTGTCCGGCCGCCGGCGCCGGCGGCTCGGCCTGCGAGGGCCGCGCCTCAGGCGGCTCCGGCGGCTCCGGCGGGGCCCCGGGGCCCTCGTCGACGGCATAGGTCACGAGGCTCGCGCCGTCTCCGTAC
>NZ_LFML01000091.1 GCF_001044425.1 Streptomyces roseus | reverse complement strand
AGCGCGGGCCGGGGCGGCGCCCGCGCCGGCCGCCGGAGCGGACCATGGCCGCGCGGACGGCGGTGCGCGGGGCGGGGACCAGCGGGAGGGCCGCGTCGATGCCGCCGGTGCCGGGCCAGGGGGCGGCGGCGTTCACGCGTTCGGCGACGCGGCGGCAGCGCGGGCAGTCGTCGACGTGGCGGACCAGCTCGGCGCGCAGGGTGGTGGACAGCAGCACCTGCCCGTCGCCCTCACCGGTGAGCCGGGACACGGAGGGGCAGCCGCCCGTCTCGACCACGGCGAGGGCCGCTCGGGTCCGCTCCACCTCGCAGGCGGCTCCGGCCAGCAGCTCGCGGGCGAGGACGGGGGGCGTGCCGAGGACCGCCGCGAGCTCGGGGACGCCGAGGCGGTGGCGGACGGCGAGTTCGAGGGCCTCGCGCTGCGCGGGCGTGGTCCCGGCGGCCTCGGGCCAGGCGAGGCGGGCCAGCTCGGTGCGCCGGTACGCGGACACGTCCAGGAAACCGGAACCGGACCCGGAGCCGGGGGCGGACCCGGTGCCGGAACGGTACTCCTGCGGCGCGCGCTCGGCGTCCGAGCGCTCCGGCGTGCGCCGGGCGGAATGCGCTCCCGCCCGGCTCCGCCGGTGCTCGGCCAGCCGCCGCAGGCAGGCCCAGCGGGCGAGGGCGTACAGCCAGGCCCGCCGGTCGCCCTCGTCGGGACAGCGGCCGGGGTACCGCTCGGCGACGGCGAGCACCTCGGCGAGCACGTCGGTCGCGGCGTCGTGGTCGCAGAGGACCGACAGGCAGTAGGTGAACAGGCCGTCCAGGTACGGCTCGTGCCGGAACGGGGGCGGCGACTGGGACGGCTGTTCTCCCCCGGAGCCCCCGAGTGCATCGGGGCCCTCGGGGGGCGTGCGCCCGTGCGCCCGGTGTGCGCCGGTGCGCTGGGCGGGGCTTTCCTGATTGCTGCTGCTCACCCTGGCGAAGGTAGGCGGCGCGCCGGTGACGGCCGTGAAGCCTTCAGCTGTTTTAGCCCTTACGGGTGAACAGATCGAAGGTCTGCTGACCGCGGCCCTGACGCCGGGCCCTGCACGGGCCCTCCGCCCGGCCCTCCGCCGGGCCGTCCACCGGACCGTCCACCGGGTCTCCATCCGGCCCGGCCGCCGCTCCCCCGCCGGCCGGCCCGCGCTGTCACAGGCGCCGGATACCGTGGGGCGCATGGCTGCCCGTACATCTCGTTCATCCGCCAAGGACCGGCCGTCCTACCGCTGCTCCGAGTGCGGCTGGACGACCGCGAAATGGCTCGGGCGCTGCCCCGAGTGCCAGGCGTGGGGCACCGTCGAGGAGATGGGCGGCGCGCCCGCCGTACGGACGACCGCCGCGGGCCGCGTCTCCGCGCCCGCCCTCCCGATCGCCCAGGTCGACGGCCGGACCGCGACCGCCCGCAGCACCGGCGTGGACGAGCTGGACCGGGTGCTGGGCGGCGGGCTCGTGCCCGGCGCCGTCGTGCTGCTGGCCGGCGAGCCGGGCGTCGGGAAGTCGACGCTGCTGCTCGACGTCGCGGCGAAGGCGGCCGGCGAGGCGCACCGCACGCTCTACGTCACGGGCGAGGAGTCGGCCAGCCAGGTGCGGCTGCGGGCCGACCGGATCAACGCGCTGAACGACCACCTCTTCCTCGCCGCCGAGACCGACCTTTCCGCCGTCCTGGGCCACCTCGACGCCGTACAGCCCTCGCTGCTGGTCCTGGACTCCGTCCAGACCGTCGCCTCCCCCGAGATCGACGGCGCGCCCGGCGGCATGGCCCAGGTCCGCGAGGTCGCCGGGGCGCTGATCCGCGCCTCCAAGGAGCGCGGGATGGCCACCCTGCTCGTCGGGCACGTCACCAAGGACGGGGCGATCGCCGGCCCCCGCCTGCTGGAGCACCTCGTCGACGTGGTCCTCAGTTTCGAGGGCGACCGGCACGCGCGCCTGCGCCTCGTACGAGGCGTGAAGAACCGGTACGGCGCCACCGACGAGGTCGGCTGCTTCGAGCTGCACGACGAGGGGATCACCGGGCTCGCCGACCCGAGCGGGTTGTTCCTGACCCGGCGTGCCGAGGCTGTCCCGGGGACCTGCCTGACGGTGACTCTGGAGGGCAAGCGCCCGCTGGTCGCCGAGGTGCAGGCGCTGACCGTGGACTCGCAGATCCCCTCGCCCCGGCGGACCACCTCGGGGCTGGAGACCTCGCGCGTCTCGATGATGCTGGCGGTGCTGGAGCAGCGCGGCCGGATCACCGCGCTCGGCAAGCGCGACATCTACTCGGCCACCGTGGGCGGGGTGAAGCTGACCGAGCCGGCCGCCGACCTGGCGATCGCCCTCGCGCTGGCCTCGGCGGCGAGCGACGTGCCGCTGCCCAAGAACCTCGTCGCCATCGGCGAGGTCGGGCTCGCGGGCGAGGTGCGGCGGGTGACGGGTGTGCAGCGGCGGCTCGCCGAGGCGCACCGGCTCGGCTTCACGCACGCGCTGGTGCCGGGCGATCCGGGGAAGGTGCCGGCCGGGATGAAGGTGATCGAGGTCGCGGACATGGGCGACGCGCTGCGGGTGCTGCCGCGCGGGCGCTCGCGGGCGGCGGCCAAGGAATAACGGGCGGGTAGCCGCTGGTGGGCGGGGGTGCGAAGGGGCCCGTACGGGGTCCCGCGGGGGCGCACCTGGCCAAGCCACGGCGGGGCCGCAGCGCGCGCCGGTAGACTTTGTGCTGGTCCGCCCGGCCGTACGCAGGCGGCGCAACCCGCGACCGGAGGAGTGCAGTGGCAGCCAAGGACGGGGCAGCAGCACCCGGGAAGTCCGGCGCGAGCTCCAAGCACGACGCGCTCATGCGTGCCTCGCTGAGTGCGGTCGCCCCCGGTCAGCCCCTGCGCGACGGTCTGGAACGGATCGTCCGCGGCAACACGGGCGGCCTGATCGTCCTCGGCATGGACAAGGCCGTCGAAGCGATGTGCACGGGCGGTTTCGTGCTGGACGTGGAGTTCACCGCGACCCGGCTGCGCGAGCTGTGCAAGCTCGACGGTGCGCTGATCCTCGACAAGGACCTCACCAAGATCCTGCGGGCGGGCGTCCAGCTGGTGCCGGACGCGTCGATCCCGACGGAGGAGACGGGCACGCGGCACCGGACCGCGGACCGGGTCTCCAAGCAGTGCGGGTTCCCCGTCGTCTCGGTGTCGCAGTCGATGCGGCTGATCGCGCTGTACGTGGACGGGGAGCGGCGGGTCCTGGAGGAGTCCGGGGCGATCCTGTCGCGGGCGAACCAGGCGCTGGCCACGCTGGAGCGGTACAAGCTCCGCCTGGACGAGGTCGCCGGGACGCTGTCCGCACTGGAGATCGAGGACCTGGTCACGGTGCGCGACGTGACGGCGGTCGCGCAGCGGCTGGAAATGGTCCGCCGCATTGCCACGGAAATCGCTGAATACGTGGTCGAGCTGGGCACGGACGGGCGACTGCTGTCGCTCCAGCTGGACGAGTTGACGGTCGGGATCGAGCAGGAGCGGGAGCTGGTGATCCGGGACTACGTTCCGGAGCCGACCGCGAAGCGCTCGCGCACGGTGGAGGAAGCGCTGCCGGCGCTGGACGCGCTGACGCACCCGGAGCTGCTGGAGCTGGCGATCGTGGCGCGGGCCCTGGGGTACACGGGCTCGCCCGAGACGCTGGACTCGGCGGTGTCCCCGCGGGGTTACCGCCTGCTGGCGAAGGTTCCGCGGCTGCCGGGCGCCATCATCGAGCGGCTGGTGGAGCACTTCGGCGGCCTGCAGAAGCTGCTGGCCGCGTCGGTGGACGACCTCCAGGCCGTGGACGGCGTCGGCGAGGCCCGCGCCCGGAGCGTCCGCGAGGGGCTGTCCCGCCTCGCGGAGTCCTCGATCCTGGAACGGTACGTCTGATCCCCTGAGGCGGTCCTCACACCACCGACGCGGGGCCCGGTCCCGTCGGGCCCGGTCCCGCCCGCCTCAGTCCTGCTTGAGCACGAACGAGGTCCGGGCGACCGGCATGCCCGGGGACTTGACCTCCACCACGTACGTGTCCGCGGCCGCCGCCCCCGCCGGGGGCGTCTGGCACTGGTCGGGGGCGCTGAACTTGCGGTCCCACTCCAGCGACTGCTTCGTCTCGCCCTGCGCCGGGACCCGGAAGAACGCGTTGCCCGCGCCCGACGGGCAGTCCGCCGATGACCACACCGCCTTGCTCGTGCTCGCCTGGAGGATGGTCAGGACCGCCTGCTTCGGGCCGAGATCGACCTTGCAGGTCGTACCGGAGACATTGCGCGCGACCAGTTCGAGGCGGGGCTTCTCGCTCGGCTCGTACTCGTTCTTCACGCTCTTGACCTCCCACTGCAGCCCGCCCGGGGCGCAGGTGGGGAGGGGGGAGTCGGCCGCGACCTGGGATGAGCCGCCGCCCGCCGTGCCGCCCGCGCCGCCGCTGCCGCCGGCCCCGGCGACACCGCCCGAAGCGGAACCGGACCCCGAAGTGCCGCCCGGCTCACCGTTCTTGCCCGCGCCGCCGCCCGACTCGGCGCGCCCGCCCGGCGCCTGAGTGATCGCCGGACCCGTGCCCGCCGGCCCCGGGGTGATCGACGTGACGGGCTTCGGCTCCTTGCCGCCGCCCTTGCCGTTCGTACTCGACCTGCCCCCGCCGGAACTGACGGCCCATACGGCGAGGAGCGCGAGGAGCGCGACGACGGACGCCAGCACAGCCCTCCGTCGCCAGTAGATGGAGGAGGGGAGCGGCCCGACCGGATTGCGCATAGATCCCACGGACGGAACTTTACGAGAGTCCGCGGCCCGATCCGCGCCCCACATGCCGCGCAACCGGCTTGTTTTGCCGATGATCATCCTGCGGAGGGACCGGGTACCGTCGAGAATCAGCCAAGAGTCCGACGCCGGATTTGATCGGCTTTGAGTACGGTCGGTGAGCATGGACTCCTCCGGCCTCTACCGCGAAATCACCGGTTCCGCCCGCAGTGCCCCCGGCTGGGTGCGGTCGGCGTTCGAGGTCTGGACGGAGTACGGGCTCCTCCTCTTCGGTCTGCTCTTCATCGCCGTGTGGTGGCGGGCGCGCGCCCGGACGGACCCGCGGCCCGTCGCCCTCGCCCTCACCGCGCCGCTCGCCGCCGCCCTCGCGTACGCCGCCTCGGAGCTCCTGAAGTCCGCCGTGGACGAGGAGCGGCCCTGTCGGGCGGTCGCCGGGGCCGCCGCCCCGCTCATCGCCTGCCCCGCCCCCGGCGACTGGTCGTTCCCCAGCAACCACTCCGCCATCGCGGGCGCCGCCGCCGTCGCGCTGGCCCTCGCCGTACCCCGCCTCGCGCTCGCGGCCGTCCCGCTCGCGGTGCTGATGGCCTTCTCCCGGGTCTTCGTGGGCGTCCACTACCCCCACGACGTACTGGCCGGGCTGCTGCTCGGCGGGGCGCTCGCCGCGCTCGCCGTCCCCGCCCTGACCGGTCCGATCAGTACGATCACCGCCGCCATGCGGGCGAGCGGGGGGCGCGCCGCTGTCTGGTTCACCGGCCCGGGCCCCGCGCGGCGGCCCTGAAACGTGCCAGGATGCCGTTGCCATGACTTCATCCACCAGCCCTTCGCCCCGAACGTCCCCCGACGCGTCCCACGCGCTGCACTCCCCGGTCATCGCCTGGTTCGAGGAGCATGCCCGCGACCTGCCCTGGCGCCGCCCCGAGGCCGGCCCCTGGGGGGTCATGGTCAGCGAGTTCATGCTCCAGCAGACCCCGGTCAGCCGGGTCCTTCCGGTGTACGAGCAGTGGCTCGCCCGCTGGCCCCGCCCCGCCGCCCTGGCCGCCGAGGCCCCCGGCGAGGCCGTACGGGCCTGGGGGCGGCTCGGCTACCCGAGGCGGGCCCTGCGCCTGCACGGAGCGGCCGTCGCGATAACGGAGCGGCACGGGGGCGACGTACCGCGGGAGCACGCGCAGCTGCTCGCGCTGCCCGGGATCGGCGAGTACACGGCGGCGGCCGTGGCCTCCTTCGCGTACGGGCAGCGGCACGCCGTCCTCGACACCAACGTGCGCCGGGTCTTCGCCCGCACCACGACCGGCGTGGAGTACCCGCCGAACGCCACCACCGCGGCCGAGCGGCGCCTGGCCAGGGAGCTGCTGCCCGAGGACGAGGGCACCGCGGCGCGCTGGGCGGCGGCCTCGATGGAACTCGGCGCCCTGGTGTGCACCGCCAAGTCCCCGGACTGCGCGCGCTGCCCGGTGGCCGGGCTGTGCGCGTGGCGTCTGGCGGGGAAGCCGGCCCACGACGGGCCGCCGCGGCGCGGGCAGACGTACGCGGGAACCGACCGGCAGGTGCGCGGCAAGCTCCTCGCGGTGCTGCGGGAGGCGGTCGGGCCGGTTCCGCAGGCCGTGCTCGACACGGTCTGGGACGAGCCGGTGCAGCGGGCCCGGGCACTGGACGGGCTGGTCTCCGACGGACTGGTCGAGCCGCTCGCCGCGGGGCTGTACCGGCTGCCCCAGGGCTCCCCGGCGGCCACCCCCACCAGCCCCGCCGCGAGCACCCCGGCGAGCCCCGACACAAACTGAGTCCGAGATTCCGCTTGTCCCGGTGAAACCCCAGCTCACGGCTCTGTTACACAACCTATGGGTGTCCGTGCGCCCACCGAAGGCTGGCTCGCACAGGCCCGTGACAACCCCTCCGTACCTTCGGATCCGTAAGGCGAGAGGCGACGGACGAGCGGTTGCACGGGACGGAGGCGGTCTGAGATGGCGCACGGCGAGGTACTCGGATTCGAAGAGTACGTACGCACTCGGCAGGACGCCCTCCTGCGCAGTGCCCGGCGCCTGGTTCCGGACCCCACGGACGCGCAGGACCTCCTGCAGACCGCCCTCGTGCGCACGTACGGCCGCTGGGACGGCATCGCCGACAAGTCCCTCGCCGACGCCTACATGCGCCGCGTCATGATCAACACCCGTACCGAGTGGTGGCGCGCCCGCAAGCTCGAAGAGGTCCCCACCGAGCAGCTCCCGGACGCCTCCGTCGAGGACGGCTCCGACCAGCGCGCCGACCGCGCCCTGCTGATGGACATCCTCAAGGTGCTCGCCCCCAAGCAGCGCAGCGTGGTCGTGCTGCGGCACTGGGAGCAGATGAGCACCGAGGAGACCGCCGCCGCGCTCGGGATGTCTGCGGGTACTGTGAAGAGCACCCTGCACCGCGCACTGGCCCGCCTCCGGCAGGAACTGGAGAGCCGGGACCTGGACATGCGCGCGCTGGAGCGCGGTGACCACCGCGGTGACCACACCATCCGGTACGAGGGGCGTGAGCGGTGCGCGGCCTGAACGGCCAATGCCCAAGGGGCAGGAGTTCGCTGGTGCTGATGTCGGCGGGGACGGTCGTCCTCGCCGGCACTGTGCTGTTCGCGGCCGGTTGCAGCGCCGGCGGGACCGGTCTGCGTGACGGCGGGCCCGCCCACACCGACCCCGTGTCCAAGACCGGTTCGCCGACGCCCGCCCCGCCCGACCACGTCCCGGCCACGACCGGCGCCTCGGGCAAGCCCGCGAAGAAGGTCGACCCGGTCGCGCTGCTCAAGGCGGACCCCAAGGTCAGCGCCGAGGTCAAGCGGGACCTCAAGCCCTGCGCGGGCAAGGACTACCCGATCGACGTGAGCTACGGGAAGGTCACCGGGAACTCGGTCGTCGACATCGTGGTCAACGTGCTGTCCTGCGCCGACGCGCTGGGGCGGGGCTCCTACGTGTACAGGTCGGAGGGCGGGACGTACGAGAATGTGTTCTCGGACGAGCAGCCGCCCGTCTACGCGGAGATCGACCGGGGCGACCTGGTGGTCACCAGGCCGGTGTACGGCAAGAGCGACGCGCTCGCGTATCCGTCCGGCGAGGACGTGATCACGTACCGCTGGAGCGGGGAGAAGTTCGCCGAGCAGGACCGCGTGCACACCGACTACAGCAACATCGACGGCGGGGCCCAGCCCGCCCCCGCCGTCACCCAGAAGAACTGACGTACCGAGCAACCGAGGCGAGGCTCCCGCATGGCCGAGACCCATGTCCTGTTCGTGGAGGACGACGACGTCATCCGCGAGGCCACGACCCTGGCGCTGGAACGCGACGGGTTCGTGGTCACGGCCATGCCCGACGGCCTGTCCGGACTGGAGTCCTTCCGCGCCGACCGCCCCGACATCGCCCTGCTCGACGTGATGGTGCCCGGCATGGACGGCGTGAGCCTGTGCCGCCGGATCCGCGACGAGTCCACCGTCCCGGTGATCATGCTGTCGGCGCGCGCGGACTCGATCGACGTGGTCCTGGGCCTGGAGGCGGGCGCCGACGACTACGTCACCAAGCCCTTCGACGGCTCGGTCCTCGTCGCCCGCATCCGCGCGGTGCTGCGCCGCTTCGGCCACGCGGGCGGCCCGCAGAACGGCCGCCCGGGCGCGCACGACGAGAACGGCTCCGAGGAGCGCGGGGTGCTGGCCTTCGGCGACCTGGAGGTCGACACCGAGGGCATGGAGGTCCGCAAGGCCGGCGCCCCGGTGGCGCTGACGCCGACCGAGATGCGGCTGCTCCTGGAATTCTCCTCCGCGCCCGGCACCGTTCTCTCCCGCGACCGCCTGCTGGAGCGGGTCTGGGACTACGACTGGGGTGGTGACACCCGCGTCGTGGACGTCCACGTCCAGCGACTGCGCACCAAGATCGGACAGGACCGGATCGAAACGGTCCGGGGATTCGGATACAAGCTGAAGGCATGAGGCGCTTCACCCTCCGTACGGGGATCCGCTGGAAGATCACGCTCGCCATCGCGGCCGTCGGCGCGCTCGTCGCCGTGGCACTGAGCCTGGTCGTGCACAGCGCTGCCCGCGTCTCGATGCTGGAGAGCGCCCGCGAGGCCCAGCTCGCGAACGTGAACGTCATCGCCCGCTTCGTCGAGGCCGGGCGCAAGCCCGTCCTCGGGGCGAAGGTCAACGACCCCGAGCTGCCCGCCGCGCTGCGCGAGAAGGCGCGGTCGGGGCGGCGCGGCACGTACATCCAGGAGTCGCGCAAGGGGGTGCCGGAGGTGTGGGCCGCGGTGCCGCTCGGGAACGGGCAGGTGCTCTCGCTGCACAACGAGTTCAAGGAGAGCGCCAACATGGTGCGCGACCTGGACCGGGCCCTGGTCGTCGGGTCGATCTCCGTCGTGGTCGCGGGCGCCGCGCTCGGCGTGCTCATCGGCGGGCAGATCTCGCGCCGGCTGCGCAAGGCCGCGGCCGCCGCGCAGCGGGTGGCGCACGGGGATCCCGACGTACGGGTGCGGGACGCGGTCGGCGGCGTCGTACGGGACGAGACCGACGACCTCGCGCGGGCCGTGGACGCCATGGCCGACGCGCTCCAGCAGCGCCTGGAGGCCGAGCGGCGGGTGACCGCGGACATCGCGCACGAGCTGCGGACCCCGGTCACGGGCCTGCTCACGGCGGCGGAGCTGCTGCCCCCGGGCCGGCCGACGGAGCTGGTGCGCGACCGGGCGCAGGCGATGCGGGCACTGGTCGAGGACGTACTGGAGGTGGCCCGGCTGGACAGCACGTCCGAGCGGGCGGAGCTCCAGGACGTGGCGCTGGGCGAGTTCGTGAGCCGGCGGGTGACCGCCCTGATGCCGGAGGCCTCGGTACGGGTGGTCGCGGACGAGATCGTCAGCACCGACCCGCGGCGGCTGGAGCGGATCCTGGGCAACCTGCTGGCCAACGCGGCGCGGTACGGGCAGCCGCCGGTCCAGGTCGACATCGAGGGCCGGGTCGTACGGGTCCGGGACCACGGGCCGGGCTTCCCGGAGGCGCTGCTGCGCGAGGGGCCGAGCCGCTTCCGCACCGGGTCCACGGACCGGGCGGGCGTCGGGCACGGGCTGGGGCTGACCATCGCGGAGGGGCAGGCGCGGGTGCTGGGCGCCCGGCTGACGTTCCGCAACGTGGCGGTCCCGGGCGGCGTGGACCGCGAGGGCGCGGCGGCCGGCGCGGTGGCGGTGCTGTGGCTGCCGGAGCAGGCGCCGACGGCGACCGGCAGCTTCCCGATCATCAAACTGTCGGAGTAGGGGGGCGCGGGGCACTGCCTGCCGGGGCGGACCGCGACCGGCCGCGCCCGCGTGCCGCGATCCGACGTGGACCGGGCCGTACGCGTGTGCGGGCCGGTGTTTTAGCATCCCTGGATGACCGACGGTACGAATCCTCCCAGCAGCCCCCAGCCCCAGCCCGCCCCGGGGAACGGGGGCTACGGGTTCCCGCCCGCCCCGCCGGCCCCCGCGACCGGCTACGGCTACCCGCCCGGTGCTCCGGCCCAGGACGGCGGCGGTGGCTTCGGCCCGGCCCCGCAGCAGTGGGCCCAGGGGCTCCCGGACGTGGGCGCGCCCCCGCCGCCGGGCGCTCCGGGCGGTCCCGGCTTCCCCGGCGCTCCGGGCCCGTTCGCCCCGGCGCCGGACCAGCCGGACTGGGAGGCGATGGCGGACCGCTCGGCGGCCGAGAGGCGCAAGAAGCGGCTGTGGACGATCGGCGGCGTGGTGACCGTACTGGCGCTGCTCGGCGGTGGCGGAGCGTTCCTGCTGCTGGGCGGCGACGACAAGGGCGGGAACGAGGCGCTGGACGACAAGCCGTCCCCGAGCGTGTCGGCCTCGCCCTCCCCCAGCGGGTCCAAGAGCAAGACGCCGGTCGACAACACCCCGACCGTCAAGGACGACCCGACCCAGCTCCGGGACCGCAGCGGGAAGGCGCCGCTGAAGATGGGCCCCGACGCCGGGGTCTTCCCGATCGATACGCGCTTCGAGGTCCGTACGAAGGGCAACGAGAACTCGTACGCCGAGTCCCAGAAGGCCGTGGTGGACACGGGCAAGAGCTTCACCGTCTCGGCCCACGTCTGGAACCGGGCGCCGAAGGGGCGCCAGATCGCCGTCAGCCAGGGCAACGAGAAGTCGTTCGCGTTCGAGCTGGGCCTGGACCAGGTGAACGGCAAGCCGGCCTGGGTCTTCCGCGTCCAGACCGGCGACCAGGGGGCCGAGGCGACCGCCGTGACCGTCACCGGCGAGAGCCCGAAGATGGAGAAGACCTTCTCCACCCTGACCGGGACCTACGACGCCGAGCGCAAGCAGATCGCCCTCTACGTCAACGGGAAGAAGACCGGCGAGGCCGCCGTCCCGGGCGTCTTCGCCGCGCCGGGACCGCTCCAGCTGGCGCGCTCCCGCCACGAGGACAAGTGGACCGCTCCGTGGAGCGGGGCGATGGACACCGTGCACGTCTACGGCTCGGCGCTCTCGCCCGCCCAGATCGCCGCCTACAAGCCGGGCCGGGTGGACGCGAAGACGAAGCCGGCCGGCTCCTGGCTCCTGTTCTGAGCCCGGCTTCCGGGCCCGGCCCGTCCCGGTCGGGGTCCCGCGGGGATCAGACCGTGACGCCGGCGTTGCGCAGGAAGGCGACCGGGTTCACGGCCGAGCCGTAGTTCGGGGTGGTGCGGATCTCGAAGTGCAGGTGCGGGCCGCTGGAGTTGCCGGTGTTGCCCGACAGCGCGATCTGCGAGCCCTTGCCGACCTTCTGGCCGATCCGGACCTGGATCTTCGAGAGGTGCGCGTACTGCGAGTAGGTGTTGTTCGCGTGCTTGATCACAATGGCGTTGCCGTACGCCGGGCCGTCGCCGCCGCCGTTCGGACCCGCCTTGACGACGGTGCCCGCGGAGGCGGCCTTGACCGGGGTGCCGACGGGGCACGCGAAGTCCTGGCCCGAGTGCTTGTGGGACCACATGGTGCCGCCCTTGCCGAAGGTCGCGGAGAGCGTGTACCTCGCGACCGGCTTCTGCCAGGCGATGACGGCCTTGGCGGCGGCGGCCTTGGCGGCGTCCGCCTTGGCGGCAGCGGCGGCCTTGGCGGCCTGGGCCTTGGCCTGGGCCGCGACCAGCTGGGCGGTGCCGGTCAGGGTGGTCTCCGGGGCCGTGTCGGCGAAGGCGGCGGTCGTCCCCGCCCCGAGAGCCAGGACGGCACCGAGAGCGGTGGCACCGACGGCGAGACGGGTACGACGGGTGATGCTGCGCTTCGCGGACACAGGGAGACCTCCGGGCCGGGGACAAGGGCGGTTCGGGCAAGAAGCCACCCGGCACGCTGGAGAGCGGATGCCGGGCTTGCCCACCCTTGGTAACCCGTGCCCCGCGGTATACCCAAACCTCCCGATTACTACCGGGGCTCGTAGGCCCGTGGGGTGTGACGCAGCCGGTTGACCGCCTCCCGACTGGGCCGAGACCCCGGCACGACAGGGGCAAAACGGACACCAAACCTACGAGACGCCCTAGTAGGTCCGTTTTGCCCTGTGCGGCTTGTCACCGGCTCCGGGACGTTTGCCGCCCTGCGGAGGACAGAAGCCCCGCAACCGGCCGGTCTGCGACCGGGACCGGGATGCGGCCCGGGAAGCCGGCCCGGGACCCGGCCCAAGGCCCGTACGCCGCTTCGGCGCCCGCGTACCCGCGTACCCGCGTACCCGCGGCAAAAGGGGCGGCCCCGGAACCGTGTGGTTCCGGGGCCGCCCCTCGGTACAACTGCCGCCCGCGCGTTACGCGCCCTTCGACAGGTCCGGGCCGGAGCCCGTGGCCTCGATCGGGGGGAGGTCCGGCAGGGCCGACTTCTCCTCGCCGCGGAAGGTGAACTTGGCCTCTTCGCCGTCACCCTCCTTGCCGACGACCACGATGTGACCGGGGCGCAGCTCGCCGAAGAGGATCTTCTCCGACAGCACGTCCTCGATCTCGCGCTGGATGGTCCGGCGCAGCGGCCGGGCACCCAGGATCGGGTCGTAGCCGCGCTTGGCGAGCAGGAGCTTCGCGTCACCGCTCAGCTCGATGCCCATGTCGCGGTCCTTCAGGCGCTCGTCGACCTTGGCGATCATGAGGTCGACGATCTGGATGATGTCTTCCTCGGTGAGCTGGTGGAAGACGACCGTGTCGTCGACACGGTTCAGGAACTCGGGCCGGAAGTGCTGCTTGAGCTCTTCGTTGACCTTCGCCTTCATCCGGTCGTAGCCGGTCTTGGTGTCGCCGACGGCGGCGAAACCGAGGTTGAAGCCCTTCGAGATGTCCCGCGTACCCAGGTTGGTCGTCATGATGATGACCGTGTTCTTGAAGTCCACGACCCGGCCCTGGGAGTCGGTCAGGCGACCGTCCTCCAGGATCTGGAGAAGGGAATTGAAGATATCCGGGTGGGCCTTCTCGACCTCGTCGAAGAGGACGACGGAGAACGGCTTGCGGCGCACCTTCTCGGTGAGCTGGCCGCCCTCTTCGTAGCCCACGTAGCCGGGGGGCGAACCGAAGAGGCGCGAGACGGTGTGCTTCTCGCTGAACTCCGACATGTCGAGGGAGATCAGCGCGTCCTCGTCGCCGAAGAGGAATTCGGCGAGCGTCTTGGAGAGCTCGGTCTTACCGACGCCGGACGGGCCGGCGAAGATGAACGAGCCACCGGGGCGCTTCGGGTCCTTCAGACCCGCACGGGTGCGGCGGATCGCCTGGGAGAGCGCCTTGATGGCGTCCTTCTGGCCGATGACCCGGCGGTGGAGCTCGTCTTCCATGCGGAGCAGTCGCGAGGACTCCTCCTCGGTGAGCTTGAAGACGGGAATACCGGTCGCGGTCGCGAGGACCTCGGCGATGAGCTCGCCGTCGACCTCGGCGACGACGTCCATGTCGCCGGCCTTCCATTCCTTCTCGCGCTTGGCCTTCGCCGCCAGCAGCTGCTTCTCCTTGTCGCGCAGGGAGGCTGCCTTCTCGAAGTCCTGGGAGTCGATGGCCGACTCCTTGTCGCGGCGCACGCCCGCGATCTTCTCGTCGAACTCGCGGAGGTCCGGCGGCGCGGTCATCCGGCGGATGCGCATCCGGGATCCGGCCTCGTCGATCAGGTCGATCGCCTTGTCCGGCAGGAAGCGGTCCGAGATGTACCGGTCGGCCAGCGTCGCCGCCTGGACCAGGGCCTCGTCCGTGATGGAGACGCGGTGGTGGGCCTCGTAGCGGTCGCGCAGCCCCTTGAGGATCTCGATCGTGTGGGGGAGGGAAGGCTCCGCCACCTGGATCGGCTGGAAGCGGCGCTCGAGGGCCGCGTCCTTCTCGAGGTGCTTGCGGTACTCGTCCAGCGTCGTGGCACCGATGGTCTGGAGCTCACCACGGGCCAGCATGGGCTTGAGGATGCTGGCGGCGTCGATCGCGCCCTCGGCGGCACCCGCACCCACGAGGGTGTGGAGCTCGTCGATGAACAGGATGATGTCGCCGCGGGTGCGGATCTCCTTGAGCACCTTCTTCAGGCGCTCCTCGAAGTCACCGCGGTAGCGGGAACCCGCGACCAGGGCGCCGAGGTCAAGCGTGTAGAGGTGCTTGTCCTTCAGCGTCTCGGGAACCTCGCCCTTGACGATCGCCTGGGCCAGGCCCTCGACGACGGCGGTCTTGCCGACGCCGGGCTCGCCGATGAGGACCGGGTTGTTCTTGGTACGGCGGGACAGGACCTGCATGACCCGCTCGATCTCCTTCTCGCGCCCGATGACCGGGTCGAGCTTGGATTCGCGGGCGGCCTGCGTGAGATTGCGGCCGAACTGGTCCAGGACGAGGGAGGTCGAGGGGGTGCCCTCGGCCGGGCCGCCGGCCGTGGCCGACTCCTTGCCTCCGCCGGAGTAGCCGGAGAGCAGCTGGATGACCTGCTGCCGGACTCGGTTGAGATCGGCGCCCAGCTTCACCAGGACCTGGGCGGCGACGCCCTCGCCCTCGCGAATGAGGCCGAGCAGGATGTGCTCGGTGCCGATGTAGTTGTGGCCGAGCTGGAGGGCCTCTCGGAGCGAAAGCTCCAGGACCTTCTTCGCCCGCGGGGTGAAGGGGATGTGGCCGGACGGGGCCTGCTGCCCCTGACCGATGATCTCCTCAACCTGCTGGCGAACAGCCTCGAGCGAAATCCCGAGGCTCTCCAGGGCCTTAGCGGCGACACCCTCACCCTCGTGGATCAAGCCCAGGAGGATGTGCTCGGTGCCGATGTAGTTGTGGTTGAGCATCCGGGCTTCTTCCTGAGCCAGGACGACAACCCGCCGCGCGCGGTCGGTGAACCTCTCGAACATCGTTTATCGCTCCTCAGAGCGGTCGGGCAGTTCGGGGTCGGTCCCCGCCCTGTCCCTCCGCATGCTAGTCCCGCGGGGCGGGACAGCTCATTCCAACTGCCGACATCCGTCCGCGATCACCCCCACGTCAGTGGGGAAAACCGGCTTCAACAGCCGACAACTGCTCCAACCCGATGGTGCGAGACGATGTTCCCGCAGGCCAGGCAGATACCCGTCACACGTGTACGCCGATGGCGAACGGAAGCCGCCCAAATCAGCGTGTCGCCCCGATCCACTAGGAATGTCTTACCCGTACGCACTGACACTCCATGCCGACGGCACCGGTTCCCTCCGCTACGGGCGAACACGATTGCGTCCCGAATGTGGGACTCCACCTCGACGGACGTTTACGTTCCGCATTGTTGTCGGCGCACTGCGTAACCCCGGTGGCGCTCCGGAGTTGCTCCGGTCATGGCCGTCACCGTTCCGCCGCCCCGCGTCGCGCCCGAGGATTCACCCGCGGATCCGTCCCGGGACGCGTACGCGTCCTGGTACGAGGGGGTGCTCGGCTGGCCCCTTGCGGAAGGGCCACCCGCCGAGCTGGTCACCGGGGTGCGGTTCGACGTGCTGGAGCTGCCGGCCGATGCCGGGGAGCGCCTGCTGCGCGGACCGGTCGCCACGGGCCCGGTGGTGTTCTCCGGGCGCCGGACGGGCTTCCTGGTGGCCCCGGGGAGCGCGGAGGAGCTGGACGGCCTGCTGGAGTGGCTGGAGTGGGGCGGGGTCGCCCTGGACCTCACCGCGCTGGGCTCCGGCGGCCGGATCTCGGCCCCGGTCCCGCCGGGACACCCCGGGGGAGGTCCCCGGGGGGCCGCCGTGTGGTTGCGACCCCCCGAGCAGGGGTGTGAGGCGCTGCTGCCCTCCCTGCCCGGTCCGGGGCAGGGCGCCGGTCCCCGGCACGGTGGTGCCGGGCCCGATCTCGTACGCCTGGTCGCGGCGGCGGCGACGGAATGCCACCGGGCGCGCCTGTGGCGGCGTACGCCCTCGCGGGGCGCCGCGGCCGGGCCCCGTGCGGGCCGGCCGGGTCAGACCCTGGTGGGTCAGGCCCGGTTCTCGTAGGCCTCGCGGATCTCCTGCGGGACGCGCCCGCGGTCGTTGACGCTCATCCCCTGGGCCTTGGCCCACGCGCGGATCTCGGCGGTGTCCGGGTTTCCGGACGCCGCGGCCGTACGGGTCTTGGCGCGACCACCGGAGGCGCGGCCACCGGTGCGGCGGGCGCCCTTCACGTAGTCGGCGAGCGCGGAACGCAGCTTCTCCGCGTTGGCGGTGGTGAGGTCGATCTCGTAGGTCTTGCCATCCAGAGCGAACGTCACGGTCTCGTCCGCCTCGCCACCGTCGAGGTCGTCGACAAGAAGGACCTGAACCTTCTGTGCCACCGGGATTTCCTTTCATCGAAAAGCAGTACGCGGAAAGGAAACCGCTTTTCCCTGGAAAACACAAACCCCCGGCGAGAGGTTCGAGACCGCAACGCGGCGGGAAACGTGCGCGATTCGGACATAGGCCACAGGTGCGCGGAGCACGGGAAAAGCCGCCGTGATCGTTCAGAGGTGCAGAAGCATCCGACTGTTGCCCAAGGTGTTCGGCTTCACTCGTTCGAGACCGAGGAACTCGGCGACGCCCTCGTCATAGGAACGCAGGAGCTCCATGTAGACATCCGTCTCGACCGGGGTCTCCCCGATCTCTACGAAGCCGTGCTTCGCGAAGAAGTCCACTTCGAAGGTCAGGCAGAAAACCTTGGCGACGCCGAGGGTCCGCGCGGTGTCCAACAACTGCCGCAGCAGCCGATGGCCGACTCCGGCGCCCTTCAACTCGCGGTCCACCGCGAGAGTGCGGACTTCGGCCAGGTCTTCCCACATGACGTGGAGAGCGCCGCAGCCGACGACCTGACCGTCCCCGTCGCGTTCCGCGACCCAGAACTCCTGGATGTCCTCGTAAAGGACGACAGGGGCTTTGTCGAGGAGGATCCGCTGCTGCACGTACTGGTCGAGGAGACGTCTCAGCGCGGGAACATCACCGGTGCGGGCACGGCGGATCGTCACTGTTCTTGCGTGTTCAGCGGAAAACTCACCCATGCCCGGACGCTATCGCCCGGGCCTGGGGCCACGTCCGGCGGAGTCCCCTTCGGCGGAAGGCGGTTCGGCGGGTGGCTCGGGGGCAGGGGCGAGGAAGCGGTGGCGGATCTCGCCCCACTGGGTCACGCGGGCGATGGCCGGTTCGGCCTCCGCGTTCGCGCCCTTCGCCGGTGCG
>NZ_LFML01000090.1 GCF_001044425.1 Streptomyces roseus | reverse complement strand
ACCGCGGCGGGGGGACTGTAGCGCAGAGGTAGACGCGCCCTCTTGTCAGGAGGGGATGACGCCGGTTCGAATCCGGCCTGTACCCCCCGCCGTGCGTATGCGAGGCCGGAAAGCTGTCCAGCAACCCCGAGTAGCCTCCGGCATTCCGGGGTGACTGCATTTCACAACGTCCAGGCCTTTGGGCGTCCGCTCCGCTCCCGCCTTTTCAGTCCTTCCGGCTTCGCCTCCAGGACCACAGCCTGCTTCGCGGGCGGCTGGCAGCGGCTGCGGTCATCCGGTCTATCAGGCGGTAAGCGGTGTCGTGGCCGTAGAAGTCGGCCAGGTCCATCGCGCTCATCCGCCCAGGGGGTTGCGGTATCGGATCAGCCCCGTAGGCCAGCAGGATCACTGTGAGCCGACTGTCGATCGGAGTCCCTGACTTAAGCGCCGAGTCGCCCTCCAGGTCGACGGCGTGCTCCAACAGGGTCATCCCCCAGCAGACCTCGTTGACGTCCGCGCCTTCATCGAGAAGACGGGTCAGTTCGGCATGGTCACTGGACTCGACCGCCTGGTGGGCGGGCGTCCAGGGGTTCTCGGTCATCCGGCTTCACTTCCCGCCGCTCGTCAGTCATGAGCTCAGACACCGACCCTAACATGATGCAGCATGTACCATTGGTGAAATAGCACGACACCCTCCATGTAGATCAGCGAGGTTTCGCAGATGCCTGTCTACGAATACCACCCGGATGAATTGGCGCGGATCTCTGTGGTCAGACAGGCCCACGGACTCGGCTTGGACGAGGTGAAAGCACAGTGGCAGGCCGCCTGTGACCGCGAAAAACACGCGCTCGCCGGCCCCCGGGAGCCGCGCAAGCCGACCGAGGTGGACATCGCCTCGTGCCAGAAGCTGGAGTGGGCCCGGATCGTACGGGTCATGACGGAGCAGCAGATGGCCGTGTACTCCCCGGACGAGGACCGGCGAGTGGCCCGCCGAGAAGAGCAGCGAGTGCGGCGTACGGCTATAGAGGCTGCCTGGGACGAACAGTCCGGAGGCGGACTGCCGGTCGAGGTGCTGCGGCACCGCATCTACCGGATCACAGCCCGGGCGACGGCCGCTTCCGCAGGAGAAGAGGCCCTGATTCGCCACGTCTTCGCCGCCTCTGGCGGTGCGGCCGTCGAGCACGCCCGGGCCATGTTCGTCCGGCCTGGCAGCATCTACCAGGACGGCGAATACCGGATCACTGCCGTCGAGCAGATCCTTCCCGAACCGGGAGAATTCCCGTGATCCAGCTCCGAGAACATCAGGTAGATCAGAAGTCGAGTTTCCGGAAATGGGTGGGATTTCCTGCAAGGTCGTCCGTGCCCCCTCAGGGTGCCCGGGGCACGATCGTGTCCGCGACCGGCTCAGGCAAGACGATCACAGCCGCAGCGTGCGCGCTGGAGTCGTTCGCCGACGGCCGGATCCTCGTCACCGTCCCCACCCTGGACCTGCTCGCCCAGACCGCCCAGGCATGGCGGCTGGTAGGCCACCGGGCCCCGATGGTCGCCGTCTGCTCGCTGGAGAACGACCCAGTGCTCAACGAGCTGGGGGTGCGCACCACCACCAACCCGATCCAGCTCGCCCTATGGGCCGGGGCGGGGCCGGTCGTCGTGTTCGCCACCTACGCCTCCCTGGTGGACCGCGAGGACATCGACGCACCGGAGGACCAGCGGAAGGTTCGCGGGCCGCTGGAGGCCGCTCTGGCGGGCGGGAAGCGGCTCTACGGCCAGCAGATGGCGGGCTTCGACCTCGCCATCGTCGACGAAGCCCACGGCACCGCCGGCGACCTCGGATGCCCGTGGGCGGCCATCCACGACAACAACCGCATCCCCGCCGACTTCCGGCTCTACCTCACCGCCACCCCCCGCATCCTCGCCGCCGCCCGGCCCCAGAAAGGCACCGGGGGCCAGGAGGCCGAGCTCGCGAGCATGGCCGACGACCCGAACGGCACCTACGGCGCGTGGATCGCCGAGCTCGGGCTGTCCGAAGCGATCGAGCGGGGCATCCTCGCCGGGTTCGAGATCGACGTGCTCGAGATCCGCGACCCCTCCCCCGTCCTCGGAGAGTCCGAGGAAGCGCAGCGGGGCCGGCGCTTGGCGCTGCTGCAGGCCGCGCTCCTGGAGCACGCCGCGGCGTACAACCTGCGTACGGTCATGACCTTCCACCAGAAGGTGGAGGAGGCGGCCGCGTTCGCCGAGAAGCTGCCCGAGACCGCTGCCGAGCTGTACGCCACCGATGCCTCTGACGCCGATCTGGCGGCCGCGGAGAAGCTGCCGAAGTCGTCGCTCAAGGCGGAGTTCTACGAGCTGGAGACCGGGCGCCACGTCCCACCGGACCGGGTGTGGTCGGCGTGGCTGTGCGGGGATCACCTCGTCACCGAGCGACGGGAGGTCCTGCGGCAGTTCGCCAACGGCATCGACGCGGACAACCGGCGCGTGCACCGGGCGTTCCTCGCGTCCGTACGTGTCCTGGGCGAGGGCGTCGACATCACCGGCGAGCGCGGGGTGGAGGCGATCTGTTTCGCCGACACCCGCGGCTCCCAGGTCGAGATCGTCCAGAACATCGGGCGCGCGCTCCGGCTCAACGAGGATGGGTCCACGAAGATCGCCAGGATCATCGTGCCGGTGTTCCTGGAGCCGAACGAGGACCCGACCGACATGGTCGCCAGCGCCAGCTTCCGCCCCCTTGTAGCCGTCCTCCAGGGCCTCCGCAGTCATGACGACCGTCTCGTCGAGCAGCTCGCCTCCCGCGCCCTCACCAGCGGGAAGCGCAAGACCCACCTGCGCCGCGACGAGAACGGGCAGATCGTCGGCACAGGCGGCGAGGGCGAGGACCAGGAGGACGGCACCGACGCCGCAGCCGAGTCGGCCCTGCTCCACTTCTCCAGCCCCCGCGACGCCGCCACCATCGCCGCGTTCCTCCGCACCCGCGTCTACCGGCCGGAATCGCTGGTGTGGCTGGAGGGCTACCAGGCCCTCATCCGCTGGAGGGCGGAGAACGAGATCACCGGCGTCCACGCCGTCCCCTACGACGTGGAGGTCGAGGTCGGAGTCACCAAGGCGTTCCCCCTCGGCCGCTGGGTCCACCAGCAGCGCAAAGCCCTGCGCGCCGGCGAACTCGAGGACCGGCGCAAGACGCTCCTGGACGCACCCGAGGCCGGGATGGTGTGGGAGCCCGGCGAGGAAGCGTGGGAGGCCAAGCTCGCCGTGCTCCGCTCCTACCGGCGGGCCACCGGGCACCTCGCGCCCCGGCAGGACGCCGTGTGGGGCGAGGACGACGAGATGGTGCCCGTCGGCCAGTACATGGCCAACCTCCGCAGGAAGGGCACGAAGAACGGGCTGGGGAAGGACGAAGACACTGCGACGACCCGGGCCGCGCAGCTCGCCGCGATCGACAAGGACTGGAACTGCCCCTGGCCCCTGGACTGGCAGCGCCACTACCGCGTCCTCGCGGACCTGGTCGACGCCGACGGACAGCTGCCCGACATCGCCCCCGGCGTGCTGCTGGACGGCGACGACATCGGACGGTGGCTCCAGCAGCAGAAACAGCCGGCCAACTGGGCACGCCTGCTCCCCGAGCAGCAGGCGCGACTGACCGTACTGGGCGTGCAGCCCGACCAGGCACCGTCTCCCGCCCCCGCGGCCAGTCCCGGGGCCAAGGGGCCCAGCAAGGCGCAGCAGGCATTCCAGCGCGGCCTGACGGCCCTCACACAGTGGATAGAGCGGGAAGGCGCCCACCGACCGGTCCCCCGCGCCCACGGCGAGGAAATCGCAGTCGAGGGCGAGGCCGAACCGGTCGTCGTGAAGCTGGGTGTGTGGGTCTCCAACACCAAGAGCCGACGCGACAAGCTCACCGCCGACCAGCACGCCGCCCTCGCCAAGCTGGGCGTCGACTGGGCCTGACCAGGGGCAGGCGCGACTGTCCGTATTGAGCGGCCGTTCCTCACTGCCTGTCTCGGGGCGGGAAGAATCCCTGGAGTGCCGAGCCGTCGACGCTGAACGCGTGGACGGCAGCGCGCCCTCCGATGCGCGCTGGCGGTGTGGGGCGCCGCCATCGACGTCACCTTCATGTGCAACGACGTCTACTCGCTGGAGGCGGCTACCACGCCTGGCAGACCCAGACCCGCCGCTACACCAACGCACTCCACGTCGTTCCCGCCACCGGACCCGGCTACTTCAACAAGGTCCTGGGAGCGTAGCCCTGGTAGGGGTGTGAGCCTGGAGGGAAGGGCGCCACCCCGACACGCCCACCCGCGGCGCATCCTCGCCACCTGGTTCGTCCCCGGCCGCCGGGCCACGGCATCGACGCCTCCGGTGCATCGCAGGCCATCCGGTATCAGCCGCCGGGCCGAAAAGTGTCGTTGTCCGGTGACAGTGCGTCATGCCACGCTCTGGCCAGGTCGGCAGCGAGCCGATCAGCAAGGAGAACGACATGCCCGAGATCACGCCCGCAGCCAAGGGCCCGGCACCGGTCCAGCTGACGGCCAGCGCACCCGAACCCGCACTGACCCCGGCATCCGAGGTCAAGCCCGAAGACGTGGCCGCGCTCTCGCTCGAGTACCGGGACGGGGTGCCGGTCCTCGTCGCCGCCGCCGGGACCTACATCCCCGCCCACATCGAAGTCGTCGACGGCGAAGGAAACCCCGCAGCCGCCTACACCGCAGGCACCACCACCCCCACCACCACACGCCTCTACCACGCAATCGACGGCTACTACCTCCACCAAAACGACGAGCCAAACTAAATCGCCGCCATCTTCATCTGGTCGGCGAGGTGCCCCGAAGGAAACGGCCCAGCCGAGGCCGGCTGTCAGACCGAGACCACGCCGCCGCACTCGTGCCGCACGCAACCCAGCGAGGGCGGGTCTCGGCCTGGCGGCATCATGCCGCCATTTCGCTCTGCGTAGTCGTACCGCTTCCCTTGGCTTGTCGCGTTCCGGCTGAGGCGCCGGGCTGACCAGCAAGGAGAGTCACACCCCCTGCTCCAGCACCGCATCCTCCTGCCTTGACGGACACCCGGCGTCACCACCGCCCTACGGGCCAGAGCCGAACGATTAACAGTCCCCCGCGAGACAGACCCACCGCTCGACGAGCGGCCAACGGGCACGGGCGTTCAGTTCGGGATGGTGGTGCGCACCGCTGAGGCGCAGGCCGCGGGACTCGGTCCCGTCTGGCACCCAACATGCCGGTGCCGTAGACGCAGCCCTCCCCGACCGGCTGCCGCCGGTCGGGGAGGGCTGCGTCTACGGCCGAGGTCAGTGGCGGTACATCACGTACAGCTTGTTGTCGTGCGAGGCGGCGGCCGGTGCGTCCATCGGCTTGGCCGCTCCCGGGTTCACCTTCTGGAAGCCGCCCCAGGCGCCGTTGTAGGTGTTCGCCTGCAGGGCGCCGTCGGTGCTGCGGATGAAGAGCCACATCTTGCCGTCATGCACGGTGAGCGCCGGCGACCAGTTGGTGAGGGGGGAGTCGACGTTGCCCCGGCGCTGCCACTGGCGAGGGTGTCCCTGTGAGGTGCCGGCGTGCAGCTTGCTGTCCAGTCCGGTGGCGATTTTCCAGGTGTCGGTGTTGTGGGTGACCATCGCGACGGCGGCCCCTACCTGCCATTCGAGGACGTCGTCTTGGGGCGAGCTCCAGCTGGTGCCGTTGTGGGTGTTGAGGAAGAGGCTCTGGTCGCCGCTGACGTGGACCATCCACACCTGTTCCCTGACGGTGGCCAGGGTGGGCCCGTAGTGTGAGCCGTAGCCATCGAATTTCGAGGCCGGGCCCCAGCCGCCCGTTTTGGTGTAGGTCCGCCAGTACAGTCCTTTGTCCTGTCCGGTGACGGCGTAGTACAGCTTGCCGTGGCCCACGGCCAGGGCCGGGGCGTACAGGGTGGCGTCGCCGCCGAGCCGTTCGGGTTTGCTCCAGGCAGGGCTGCCGCCGCCGACGCCCACGGGGGCCTCCAGACGGGTCCACATAACCACCTTGTCGGCCGGGTGCACGAACAGGGCGTGGAGCACACCGTTGTAGGAGGCCAGGGCGGGCGGCGTCATGGACTCGAAGTCCAGGGCGATGGGTGCGCCCCAGGTACTGCCGTTGAATACCGCGTAGCGCAGGGTGCCGACGGGGAAGGGCACCGGGTCGCCGGCGTACTTCACCTTCAGCTCGTGGTGGCCGTCTCCGTTGAAGTGCCACGTGGTCTGGCCGTAGTGGGCGAGGACGGCCAGGTCCTGCTGGTCCAGGCCGATGGTGCGCTGGCAGGAGAGGTCGTCGTAGTTACGGAAGGCCTCCATGATGAAGAGGAACATCTTGCTGACCTCGAAGGCCATCCCGACCCACAGGGGGACGAAGCCGAGGAAGTTGTCCTTGAGCATGAATTGGTCGATGGCGGCGGCCGCGTCGTTGAGGGCCTTGACCAGTGCGTCCCACCAGTCGTCGCTGCTCTGGTCGGCTTCCCAGCAGTGGATCGACAGCCCGAGGTACCCGTTGGACTGCCCGTCGAAGAGAACCTTCTTGGCGGAGGAGAAGGAGCGGGTCTGGCCCGCCTTGACCCCTCCGAACTCCTCCGAGACGAACTGACGGCCCGTGCCGCCGCCGGCAGCCGCGGCGGCGGTCCAGTAGATCTCGTCCCGGGTCCCGCCCGCGTCCCCGACAGCGCGGCGCACGTAGAAGCTCTCCAGCTCCAGGCGCAGCCGGAACGACGCCGCCTGGGGGTCGCCGCCCTCATCCGTGCCCGCCTCGGCCGGCTCCTCCTGCGCCTGCCCGGCGCCGTCTTCCGCACTGCCGGCGGCGGCCTGGGACACGGAGGGGCGGGCGAACCCGGTGACCGCGAAACCGGTCTGCCGCATCGCCTCGACGAAGACCGGGTCCTCCCCCTGCCCCGCCGCGGCCACCCGCGGATCCACGATCTGCACGTTCGGAGCAGCCAGAGCCTCCGCGATGACGTTGTTCACGTCCTCTTGCAGGTTCACCAGCGTGTAGCCCTGGGCCACCGGGCGGCGGGTGATCGTCTCCGGCACCACCGGCAGCCGGCCGCCCTGGCCGGTCACCGCCTCCCGGTACACCCTGCCCCACTGCCGCGCCTCCGCATCGGGCACCACCGTCCGCAAAGCGCCCAGCAGCAACTGCTCCAGATCGGTGGGCGTATGCCCCTGCCGCAGCCGGTCCGCACCGTGCAGCATCGCCCCCAACAGCACGTTGCCGTACTCGATGCCTCCCAGTGCCCGCCCCACACGGTCCTTCGAACGCGCTCCCGACAACAGCGCCCGCAACCGCTCCAGCCGCTCCGGCTCCGTCGTCTTCACCCGGTCAGACACCCTCGCTCCTCCCGACGCCCATCCCGCGGCCAACAGCCCCAGGAATCCAGACGCTAGGCCCCCCAACCCAACCGAAGACGACTGAAACGACCATCCAGCCACAAAGAGGACCAGAAACGCCTTCTTGCTCTAGCGCCCACATTCATGAACCAGCACGAGCTACCGGATGACCGCCGCACTCCTGGCCCACACGTCACAAACTCCCCAGCGGCACGCACAACGGCACCGGCCGTGTGAACGGGTGCGCTGATGACAGCCGGCCACCTCCCAGAAGCACACCTCATGGCAGCAGCCTGGTCACCCCTGCCAGCCGCGATCAAAAGATCGTCACCGCTTCGGGTGGCGCGTTCGTCGCGGCCGGGGGTGCCTTGCTAGGAAGCACGCACCCCTGTGGCCCGGAGCGGCTATACCGGAGCGGAGCCGACTGCCCTGCCCGCCGTAGGAGAAGGAGTCCACCGTCTCATGACCGACGCCGCGAACACCCCTCCCGCCACCCGCGCCGCCCGCGTGATCACGATCGTCGCCGTCGTCCTCGGCGTCGCCTACATGGGCTTATTGGCCTTCATCTCGGTGCCTGAGCTCACGGACTACATGAGCGGCCGGGACATCGACTTCCCGGTTTTCCTGGCCATCGCGGCCGTCGCTGGCCCCGCCCTGTTCTGGGCTTACATCGGCCTTGGCTTCGGGCTGAGCAAGACGGGCTGGGCGGCCGGCATCGCCCTCACGGGCATCCTCACCGGCCTCACCTACGGGTGGCTCCTGGCCTCCTCCAACGGCCACGGCTTCTCCTACTGGCTGTTCCTCACCCTGATCGTCGCCACCAACCTCGGCGCCTTCTGCGTGATCCCCTACGTCCTCGTTCTCGGCACCATCAGGAGCCGCTGACCCTCCGAGCCGGAGCCGCACAGGCCCGGCCTACGGCTCCTCATTCCGCGCGCCCCACCGCCCGGCGAACCTCTCCAGGGCGCGCCGCTGCTGTTCCTCGCGAGCGATCTGCTGCGCAAGGACGTCGCGGTCGATGTACGGGTCGACGGCGGCGAGGACCAGGCGCTGGAGTTCGTCCGGCTCCAGCGCCTCCACCTCCCACTGGACCGGGTGCTCGATGTCGAAGCCGTAGCGTCGGGCGAAGGCCGGCCATCTCGGGTCGCCGCGCTTGCCCTCCGTCGCCGGGAGCCCGTACGCGCAGACCTGCTCGTAGGTGAGCAGCACCCGGGTCACCGAGCTCCAGCAGCCCGTCCGCTCCACCCAGTCCCGCTCGATGTCCTCGCCGGAGCAGTCGAAATCACCGACCACGAGTAGCCGGGCTCCGCGTTGCTCGTGGGCGACGCGGTCGCGGACGACGTCGGCGTAGGACTGGGAGCTGAAGCCGCGGACCACGAGCACGGGGATGCCCGCGAACTCGAGCCAGCCGGTCAGCTGCTGCCGAAGGGTGTCCTTCTCCGCAGCGACGTACAGGGCGTGCTCCTGGCCGACGGTGCGGTCGAGGCGGAACCAGGCGGGCATCTCGGCGACGAACGCCCCCGCGCTCGGCCAGGCCGGCGGGACGTGGACTTCGCGAAGGGTGTCGATCAGGTCGGGGAAGCGGCCTTCCCGCCGGGCCTGGGCCAGCCGCGCAGACAGCCGCCGGTACATCGGCGGCGTGTGCGGCAGCACGCCCTCGGCTGCGAGGCGGTACATCACCTGCCTGAGCGTGACCTTGATCGGTGCGTACCCGTCCACGATCTGCCGCGCTCGTTCTACGACGAGGGGCCACCGGATCCGTTCACGAGCCATACCTGTACCCCTGCGGCGCCGCCAGCCTCCCCCCGGAGACGGGACAGACCTCTTCGTCCGGCTATCGCGGACAAAGACACCTCATGCAGCTAAGCCGTCAAGCGGAGACCGGCCCCACGCGGAAATCAGTACTCGCCGCAAGCACGGCCTGCGAGGCTGTGGGGGTGACTGAGACGACCCCTTATGACGCCGCCCGTGCCCGATTCACCCGCCAGGCTCTGGCACGCCTCGTCCTGTGCGATCACGCAGCGGACGTTGCGGATGGCGCCGCCGGCCTGGTCGCCACCGAGAACGACTGTGACACCGGTCCCGGAGGCCGGGTAAGCCAGGCATTCCAGCTCATCGAACTCGCGGAGCGCGCTCTGGCCTCGGCCGTGATCTACGAACGCGAGCGAGGCAGTTCCTGGACGGAGATCGCCCAGTACCTGGGCATCAGCCCAGCAGAAGCGGAAGAGCGGTTTGGTGTGAACCTCAACGACTGGAACACGGCCTTCGAGGTTCCCTACCGGCCCGACGACACCGGCCGAAAGCGCATACCCCAGCTGCCCACGGCAGCGTATGACCCCGCTTGGGCATGCGACCGCCTCGACACCTGGGCCAGCAACCGGCTCACCCTTGTCAACGACCAGCGTCCCGTCAGCTCAGGCCTCGTCAAGGCTGCGCCGGAAGAGGAGTTCCCGTCAGTGACCCCGTAGCAGCTTCGGCGGGGAAGGCGATCGCCTCATCGAACAGACTGCGCGCCTGAAGGCAGTGGTGGAGCTGGCCGAGCATTCGGTTGAACAGGTGTCGCAGGGCCTGCATGTGCCAGTCTCCTCCTGCCCGGCGGCGCCGGTAGTGGGCGTCCGCGCCGGATGAACCGCCGAGGGAGGCGAAAGCCCAGAGGTGACCGACGTGGTTAAGTCGGTTGTTCTTGACGAACCGGCGTCCGACGTAGCGGCGTTTGCCGGAGGCCCGCGTGATCGGGGCCGAACCCGCGTACGCCTTCAGCCCTCCAGCCGAGGCGAACCTGGTCCTGTCATCGCCCATCTCGCCCAGAATCCGGGCACCGATCTGAGGGCCGATCCCAGGGAAGCTCAGCATGATCGCCGCGTCCGGGTGCGACCGGAAGGCATCCTCCGTGGCCCGCGCCAGGTCATCGACTGCCTCGCAGGCCGCGTCCAGCTGCAGCAGCAGGGCCAGTGCCTGCTTGCCCATGGCGTCCTCGACGAGGGGCAACTGCCGCGGGGGCCTCCTGGCGGAAGAGCTGCTGGATGCGTTCGGCGTCCGTCTCGATGCCCCGGCGGCGGCCGGCTCGCCGGAGCATGGCGGTCAGCTTCCACATCTGCAGCTTGGCGGCCAGAGCAGGTGTGGGTGCGACGGCCAGAATGCGGCGGGCGTCAGGGCGGGTCAGGGTTCCGGGCTTGTCCCTGAACGCTTCGATCAACGCCGGGAAGTATTCCCGGAGCAGGGACCGCAGCTGATTGGCGACCTGCTGCCTGTTCCAGACCGCGTCTTGCTGGGCTCGGGCCAAGACGGCGACGGCTTGGGCCAGATCGGTGTCGGCAGGCAGAGTGCGGTGCATGGGCGCGTCGGTGCGGATGATGTTCGCGAGCACCAGGGCGTCGCCCGGGTCCGACTTCTTGCGGCTGACTCCGTGGCGGTCGCGGTAGCGGGAGGCAGCCATCGGGTTGACCGCGTAGATCTTCCGTGAGCCCTGCCGCAGCGTCGCGACCAGCAGGCCGCGGCTGGTCTCGATGGCCACCGGGATTGGCATGTCCGCGGTGTCGCCGTACTCAGCCAGAAGATCCAGCAGCAGCCGGTAGCCGTCCAGATCGTCGTTGATCCTGCACTTGGCCAGCAGCTTGCCGGTGTCGTCGACGAGCGCGACGTCGTGGTGGCCCTCCGCCCAGTCGATCCCGCAGAACACGTCCATGGATCCCGCCCCTTCTCCGGTGCTGATCTCGAAGGCGAGCACGCGGGGCCGCACGGCGCACTAATTCCAGGGCTCCAAGGCCCGCCACCTCATCAGCCGTGCGCGGCACCGCAAGCCGCACGGGCGCGCGCCGTGTCCAGAGCTCGAAGCTCGTGAGGAGAAAACGCGTCACCGTGCGGCAGCTCATCCTTCGAGGATCCCGAACCCGACGGGCCCACGAGGGCAGAACGTGCGAGGACCGGCCGGCGCCCAGCGCCACCAGTCTTTACAAAGACCTCGCACGGTCGGAGGTGTCGTAGGGGTCACCACGGCACCGACCGGACCACACACGTCCTGCCCCGGGCTGGAAAACGCCGCCCCGGGCCCCTCAGAGATCCAGAACCTCTAATTACTAACGAATTAGAGGTGTCGTTTTCCGAAGGGGGCTTGCCCACGGCATCTGACCTGCACGAATGCGAGATCGCCGGAGTCGGGGGGTCCCACTCACGGTCACACCTGCGGTCCCCCGCCTAGTACAACCGTGCAGACAACCCTCCAGCCACCCTCCGGTGCAACCCCCTGCTGAGGATCAGCGGGAGGGCTCCCAGGCTTCTGTGCCTCGCAGCGATGGTTGTCACTTCGCAGCAGTGGATGGCACCACGATCACGTGCGGATGCGGCATTTCCACCAAGGCAGATCCGGCGGCGCGAACGGATCATTGAGCGTCTTGGCGAGGTAGCGGGCGTCCAACGGACTCACGGCGACACGCAGCTCCCGCCGGGCTCTGCGCTTCATCGAGTGCAGAACGGCTTCAAGCATCGTGCGCGCATGCATGTCGCGCCAGCCCGTGGTGCCGCAGCCATGGGAGAGCTCGTCATGCGGCCCAAGGCGTCGCAGGGCTTGCGACCAGGCACGGAAGGCATGAGCCACATCCCCGGGATGCAGGCCGCGTTGTCTCTCGAATGCAGCGATCTGGCGGCTCGCGGAGGGCGACAGCCCTCGTATGGATGCTCGGGAACCGCGGTTGATGCGGCGGGGCAACTGCTTGCGGATCTCGCCCGGTGATCGGCGAGGCATGAATACTTCCAGGGCTCAGACGGCGGAGGAACACCGTATCCAACGCCTATTGCTTCGGAAAGCTGTTCCTGATGATCCACCCCTGGCCCGCTCGGCAGAGCACCTGAACGCACGGCTGGACGGCGACGGCATGATGGGGGCGAAGCCGATCAGGGAGGGGATCACATGCCGGTGTTCATCGTCCACGATGAGCCAGTCGGTCGGGCCCAGCGCAACTACATCGCCCACGCGGATCTGGCGCCGTTCGGGCTGGATGGCCAGATGGAACAGCTCTGGCTGAAACCTCTCAATGACGGCACCTTCTCCATCGCCTGCATCCCGTTCTGCACATATGGACTGGCTCTCGGAGACCACGTGGCCCTCTCGGAGGACGACCAGGTCAGTGAGGTTGTGGGGCTCTCGCAGCATCGTGCCCTGCGTATGCTCCTCATGCCCAGTACGGACCCGGAGCGGGTGAGCAACGCAACCGATCGGATCAAGACCGAAATCGATGCCGCCGGTCTACTGAGCGAATGGAACGGAGACCGTCACGTCGCGGTCGATGTCCCTCCGCAGGCGAACCCTTCGAGGCTGTTCGCGGTGATGGAGCGCGAGGTGGCCGAAGCCGGCGCGTTCTGGGAGTGGGCTGACGCTATGCCCTTCTCCTCCCGCCGCTGATCCGGGGAAGACCTGGGGCTGGTGACAACACGATTGAGAACGGCCAGGAAGTGACAACCACCGCGCGCATCCAGTGACAGAAAGCGCTGCGATCCAGCGAGAGCGTCCCTGGTCGGCGGGCATCACCGGTGACAACTATCGCTGCGAGTCACAGCCGCGTGGGGTGGACAGGCTTGCCCGGCGTCAAAATGCCGGCGGCCGCGGCGGTGAACTGACCGGCCATCCGTAGTCACCACTACAGAACCGGTGAGGTCCTCCGCGCAGGTCAGGGCACGTTGAGGACCTGGAGCTCACCGATCGCCAGGCTCGTCTGGCTCTGGCGGGTGGTGGTGATCGTGCCGGTCTGCCCTGCGCCGGACCACATGACGTCCCAGGTGGTGGTGGCGGTGACCGGGTAACGGCCGCCCGGAGCCCGGGCGCTGGTGCGCTCGCACATGTGCCCGCAGGTCGGTGACTTCTCCTTGCCCCGGTCCGGGGTGTACGGCGTGCCCGGTCCGGTGCAGGTGACGGTGGCGCCGTCGCCCATCGACCAGACCACCGTGCGGGCCGTCGCGGTCGCGGTGACCGTCACCGACCCCGCCGACGCGGACGCGGTCGCCGGTCCGGTACGGGTTGGGCCCGGCTTGTTCCACATCCACACTGGCATCCCGACCAGGCCTTTGCCGTCCGGGCGCGGCACGATCCCGATGTCCGGGCCCTCCAGGCGCAGCCGCTCGACCGCCTGCTGCGCGAGCGCCTGGACGTCGATGCCGCCGGCCGGGCCGGTCGCAGACCAGCGGATCCCGCCGCGCACGTCTCCGTCCCCGCTGGGGCGGCAGGTCACCAGGTACAGCGCCCCGTCGCCGTCGCCGGGCTTCCAGCCGGGCGGGGCCCCGGTGTCGAACCCGGGCGGGAGGCCTCCGGGCGGGCCGTCAGTCTGCTTCCAGTAGCAGGAGTCCGCCGAGTTGAAGACGCCCATCTCCGGGGTGGAGCAGGGCACCTCCTGGCCGTCGATCGCACACGTGGGCAAGCCCCCCTTGAAGGGGGGCTTGCCCGACCCCCCGCCAGGCTTGCCCGCATCAGGCTTGCCCGGGTCCTGAGCTGTGATGTCGCAGTCGAGATCGCGGGGCGGGCACACCACGCCTGAGCCGGGCCCATCCGCCGTCGCAGGCGGCACGGCGGCCGCCCAGAGCAGGCCGGCCGCCACCGCGGCTGCGCCGAGGCGGGGCCGGCTCAGCACGTACGGTCCCGCTCGACCGTGGATGTGTAGACCAGCCAGGAGCCCGACTTCGTGCGCTGCGCCGAGGAGGTCACCACGTGCCGGCGCGGCCCGGACGGCGCCGCGCCCACGGGGTTGCCGTCCTTGCCGACCTTGTCGTAGCCGGTGGAGTCCACGCAGTCCGTGATGACCGCCCGCAGCGGATCCCCCGAGGCGTCTAGGGAGTCAACCCCTGGCGAGTGGACCGGTTCGCCCTTCATGACGATGCCGCGCTGCTGGTACCAGAAGAGCGTCGACTTGATGTCCGCGAGCGCCGTGTGCGTGGCGTACCGCTCCAGCTCGGCGTCCAGGGCCCCGGACGCGTAGGTGCGGACCTCGGCCGCCGCCATCGCCCTGTACGCCTCCAGAACGGCCGCCCGCTCCCCCGCGTCCGGGGCAACCGCCGACGGGGCCGCAGACACCGCCGGCACCGCCTCCACGGCCTTGCCGTCCAACCCCCCGCCCCCGCACCCGGCCAGCAGCCCCACAACCGCCACACACCACCCGCACCGCCAGCCAGCCCCCCACTACGCCTCCCTGAGACGTGATCACACCACGCTAACAACGCAGACCCCCACAATCACCAGGAATTCCAGGCAGCCAAAATTCCTCACCCCGACAGCGCCCCCAGCCCGCCCCCGCCCCCTCCACACATAAAAGTCCGGCTAGTCACCACCCGCAAAACAGGCCCTGACGAGGCACGGTGCAAGCCGCCCACGAAGCGGGTTTCCCCCTCAGATTCCCCCCGACTCTCCCCCGCTGAGTCCCCCTCAGGTTCCCCCCGTGTTTCCCCCTCAGAAGGCACCTCGCGGGCCGGCCCACCCATCCGCCTGACGACCGCTAGGCACCCACTGACGGCCCGCTGGAGAGCTCTACCGCTGCGCCCGGACGCGGCCCGGCAGGTCGCCGAGCACCTCTCCGCGGCCGCGCCGGGGCACCCGTGGGAGGGTGTGCGCTTCTCGGCGACGTGGGGGAGCCGCGACGTCCTCGACACCACCCTCGTCCACCCCGGCCTGGTCGCCGAGGTCAGCGCCGACCGCGCCATCGACCACGGCGGCGTCTACCGCCACCCGCTCCGCTTCCAGCGGCTGCGCCCGGACGTAGGGCTCGATCGGGCATCCGGTAGCGAGCACTGTGCGGTCTGGGTACGCGGGCTGAACTTGGGTGGGAGGAAGACCCCAGGGCGTGGGGGGTCTCGGGATGTTCCTGCCGTGGCCGACGCTGGCCGCGGGGTTCACCGCGCTGCCCGCGTCACGCCCAGGTCCGAAGGTGCCGTGCGCTGATCGTGGGGGGCCGTCTCGCCTTGGTGTGGGAGACCGGCAGGGCCGACTACTGGAGGGGGAGACGTTCGGGGACCGCCGGGGGTGTGTCTTCGTGTCTCCACCGGTTCTTGATCGTTTAGCTGACGTTCGCTGCTTGCGCGCCTGCCGGGCGGTCCGTCTGCCCGGTGTCGGGGGCTTCGAACGATCTGGATCGACTGCCGTCGTCGAGATGGGGCCTTGTCATGCGTTCTGATGTGTCGATGGGGGCGTGGAAGAGAGTGCGCCGCCGACTGCTGAAGTCTTTGGTGAAGCGGTATGCGGCTGTGGTGCTGCGTGAGCCGCTGTGGGACGGGCGTGGGGTGGTGTCGCCTTCCGGCCGCTATGGTCCCGGCTGTGGGCCGGTGATGCCGTTCGTGCTGCTGGGGGACTCGTCCGCGGTGACCGTGGGCGTGTTGGAGCGGCAGGACACCGTCGGGGCGCAGCTGGCCGGGATGCTGGCCTTGCGGCTGGAGTGCGCGGTGGAGTTGGACGTGCTGGCCCGGGCGGGAGCCACGACAGCGGCGCTGGGCCGTCAGGTTCGGTCAGTGACCGGCCGGGGCACACCGGGCGTGGCGTTCATTCTCATCGGCGGGAACGACGTGATGCTGCCGGCTCCTGTGAGCCGGTCGGCTGCTCGTCTGGAGCACTACGTACGCGAGCTACGCGGCGCGGGGTGGGAGGTGGTGGTGGGCTCGTGCGCGGACATCGGTGCGGCTCCCGCTCTGCGCCGCGGCGTAGCGGCGGTGGCCTCCGTTCGCTCGCGCCGGCTGGCCCGGCTCCAGTCGGCTGCCGTGCTGGCCGCGGGCGGGCGGGTCGCCCTGCTGGAGACCGACGCGTTTCGGCGGCGTCCGGCACAGCTCTATTGCCCCGACGGTTTCCATCCGTCGCCCGAGGGCTACCGCGTCTATCTCCGGCTGGCCAGCTCCGCGGTGGCCGGGGCGGGCGAGGACTGGCTGCGGCGGTCGCCCGTTGAGCAGCGCGGCGGCATGCCGGCCGCGGGTGCCCGGAAGAGCACGCCACGCGAGGCGGGCGTGCCGGCCAAGGCCCCCGCCCCGGCTCAGATCCGCCTGCGGACGCGCACACTTCGCGGCGCGCCCCGGCCGTCGGGGGCCGAGCGGGAGCCGGTATGACCGCAAGGCGGCACACCGGCTGGCCGGCCTGCGCAGTGACAGGGCTGGCGGTCTTTCTGTGCGGACTGGACCACTTGGTGCTCCTCACGGCGCTCACCGCGATCCGCTCCGACCTCGGCCGGGCCGTCGATGCGGCCGCGGCCGGCTGGTTCGTCAACGCCTACCTCGTGCCGGTCGCTGTCCTGCCCCCGCTGGTAACCAGGCTCGCCGCGAGGGTCGGGCAGCTGCAGCTGTTCACAGCGGCTCTGGTCGTGTTCACCGCCGGTTCCGCAGCGGCCGCCTGTTCAGCCACGGCAGGTTCCCTGACGATGGCGCGCGTGGTGCAGGGAACGGGGGCCGCTGTGATCATGCCGCTGAGCCTCACGCTGGTAGCCGCCGCCGTGCCCGCAGACCGGCGGCCGGTACTCCTGGGGGTCTGGGGAGCCCTTGGCGGGCTGGCGGTGGCGGTGGGCCCCTTGGTGGGCGGCGCCGTCGTCCAGTGGGGCGGCTGGCAGTACGTCTTCTGGATCAACGTGCCTCTCGGCTGCCTCCTGGCAGCGGCGGCGCGGGTGTTCTTGCGGGAGCCGCCCACCACCATTGCCGCAGCCCCCACATCGACGAGATCCCGGCCGGCCGCCGTGAGGCAGAGCACAGCGCTGAGGCTTTGGCCGCGTTTCGGGGTCTCCCGCGGTCTCCTGGCGGTGCACGCCTGCGGGTTCCTGATGCACGCCGGCGTGTTCGGGACGGTGTTCTGGCTGGCCCAGTTCCCCCAGGCCGTCCAGGGCCACAGCCCCTGGGAAGCGGGCCTGCGGATTCTTCCCTGGACGGCTATGCCGCTCGTGGTGGCTCCCCTCGCAGGGCTGGTGATGGGCCGTACCGGGGCGCGCCCCGTCCTCGTGGCCGGTTTTCTGCTGACCGCGGCGAGCTCGGGGTGGTTCGCGCTGGTTCTCACCCCGCAGTCGGACTATGCGATGCAGCTGCCCGGTCTGCTGGCGGGCGGGATGGGGATGGCTCTCTTCTTCACCGCGGCGCCTGAAGCCCTCTTGGCCAACACGTCGGAGCGGTGTGTGGCCGCCGCGTCGGGGGTCAACAGCTCGGTCCGGGAGATCGGCGCGCTGGCCGGGGTGGGCGCGTCCACGATCCTGTTCACGTACAGCGGCTCCACAGCGGGCCCGGTCATGTTCACGCACGGTCTGGCCGCGGTCTTGTGGGCCGGTGCGGCAAGCGCCGGGCTCGGAATCCTCACGGCGGCCGCGACCGGCCCGGCCCGCATCCGCGTCACCGCTGGAAAGCCGGCCGGCGCCGTCGCCTCAGAGGGGCCCGTGCCTGCGCGGCCGGCCGTGCTCTGACGGACCGCACCATGGGCCGACGCCGGCGCAGTACCAGCCGTTGATCAGGTCTCCGTCCACGGCCGCACGGCTGCGACGGGGCGCCGGGGCGCGGCGCCAGCCACCAGTCGCGGAGTGTCCTCACGCAGCCGGCCGACGCGCGCCTGTCCGTAAACGGCACACCGGAGAACGCGCAGGGTGCTGAGCCCTGCTGCCCCGAACCGTGCTCTGACTGGCTCGCCGACGGGCGGGGCGGGGCCTCAACCTCAGGCGGAAGCCCCGCCCCGCCCGTGCTCGTGGTTCAGCCCGTCACCATCGGGGTGTCCGCCAAAACCTTCTCGACCACATCAGCCGCGGCCGCGGCACCCCCGGCCTCGCTGATCTGCCTCCGCAGTCCTGCCACGGCGTCGGCGATCCGCTGATCCTCCGCGACCGCCTGTACTGCCTCCCGCAAGGCCTGCGCCGTGGCCTGTTCCCGCGGCAGGTGCCGGCCCACGCCCAGCTGCTCGACCTGTCCGGCGTTGACCCGCTGTTCCGCCATCTGCGGCACCACGACCACGGGCACCCCGAGTGAGAGTGCCTCCATGAGACTGCCCATTCCGCCGTGTGTAACGAACACAGAGGCGCAGGCCAGGACGTCGAGCTGGGGCACGCTCGCGTGCACCTCGAATCCGTCGCCCACGGAGCCGAGCCCGGCTGCCGCCACCTCGGCACCCACGCTCATCACGACGTGCCATCCCAGGCCCTCGAATGCCTGAAGGCAGGACCGGTAGAACTCCGGGCGCCTGTTGAACTGCGAGCCCAACGACACGTACAGCACCGGCTTGTCGCCCTCCGGCCGGTGCCAGCGGCCCTGGAAGGACCGGTCGGAGATGGCCGGGCCCACCCAGTGCGCTTCTCCCGCCCCCACCGTCTCGGGCAGTCGCTGGAAGGAGCGGGGGAAGAAGGCGATCGTCCGCGGGGGCGCCAAAGTCAGCGCGTGGACCCCGCCCGGTACACCGAACTGCTCCAGCGCTCCGGCGAGCTCGGGGAAGCCGGGGATCTGAGCGATGTCGTCGAGCCCGAAGAACTCCTTCACCAGACCGTCGTAAGGAATGTGTGTCGGAGCCAGCTGGACGGCCGGCACTCCCCAGCGCGCCGCGAGCAACGGCCCCGCCCAGGCGTACACATCGGACAGCACCACGTCCGGGACATCCTGCCCGAACGCCTCTTCCAACTGTGGCAGCGCGGCCACGTTCACCACGACCGCCCCGGTCACCCCTTCGGCCATGTCCTCAGGCGCCTCACCCACCTCAGGCGCGTCATACAACACGGGAACCGCGCCCACGGCCCGCACATCCTCCGCGAACTCAGCGGTCACCGCGTAGCTCACCCGGTGACCACGGTCCACCAGCTCTTGTACGACCGCCAGGGTGGGGATCACATGACCGTGCATCGGCACGTTGAACACGGCCACATGGCGCCCACGCCCCTCATCATCGGCCAGAACATCCCGCATGACCATCACCCCAGACTCCACCGCGCGGCACCTGTGCCGCTCAAGAACGAACTTGCCGCCTGGCCAACGCCGATCCCGCGCCCGCGGACACCGCCCCGCGCGCGTTTTCACCTCCGCGTGAGGCCGCGGCACCGGCGCTGCCCGGGGCTGTCATCCGGTGCGGGCAGGAACGCTCAGGCGCGTGGCAGCCGCGGAAAAGCTCATGGACGACCCGAGGGGGCTGACGCTGGTGTAACGGTGGTCGCCGCCATCGACGACGAGCGCCAACTGGTGCCCCGGCGCCACGTCCCACGCCGCGGCGGGCATCGGCAGGTCGACCTCGACCGGCGTACCCGGCGTCACACCCGTGAAGGTGTACGGGGCATGGCTCACCAGCCGGGCCACGCCCAGCGCGTCAACGTCATACAGGTAGACCACAAAGGTCCCCCGGCCGCCGGTGGAGGTCACACGGGTGTGCACCCGCGGCGATCCGCGCAGCGACCACCGCGAGCTCAGCGGAGCGCTGCGCCAGACGGCTGCCAGCGGCGGAGCGAGCGGGGGGAGCACGGTGGTGGGCGGCAGTCCGAGCCTGTCGATCAGTCCCGCGACGGGGAACAGGCCGGAATCGGCGGGCGAGTCCAGGCCGGCGAGCAGACGCTGGGAACCGTCACCCGAATGGGCCCGCACAGGCACCGCCCGGGGCGAGCGTTCCAGCGCGGACCAACTCGGGTAGGTCTCCACTCGCTCGGTGTTACGCGGTCGCAGCATGAGCGGTGCAAGGCGGTCAGCGCCGTTGGGACGGCCGAGGAGGAAGCGGCCGAGCCACCGTGTCGCATGGTGGCGGACCGCGCTCTGCGGCTGCAGCAAGGTGGCTTCGCGGGAACTGGAGTCACCATGTCCGCCCGGGCTCATCCACAGCTGCTTGGGACCGCTGAGCTGGTCCAGCAGCCTTCCGGTCTGCCCGGCCGGCACCAGGGGGTCGTTCCACTCCCCTGCCATGAACACAGGCGTTCGGCGTGCGTTGAGCGCGCCAACGAGGGCGCGAGGCGAACGTTCGAGCGCCCATGCCCGCACCCCGGCCGTGTCCCTGCCGGTTCTCAGGCTCTCGAAGGCCTGACGCGTCGCAGGGCTCATCCGGCCGTTGAGCGCTCCAATCGCCGCCTGGAACGTGGCGATCGTTCCCGCATAGGTGTTGTTGTGTACGAACGAATCGAACAGGTCGGTCCACGGGCACATGGCCGACACCGCCGTGACGCGGGCATCGTGCGCTGCCGCGTTCAGGCTCACGGCCGCACCGTAGGAGGAGGAGTACAGCCCGATCTTTCGCTCGTCGGCCGGGGTGTGGGCCAGCGCCCACGTGATGACGTCGGACACGTCCGCCACGTCCAGGGGCCCTGCCATGTCGATCTCCCCGCCCGAGCGGCGCAGCCCCCGGGGGTCGTAGGAGACGACCACGTAGCCGGCTGCCGCCAGCTGCTTCTTGTCGTCGAGCAGAGTGTCCTGCGGCATGGCCCACCACGCGCCCGGCATCACGATGAGCGGATGCGGGCCGGCTCCCGCCGGAACGTGCACCTCGGCGGCGATCCTTGTGCCATCCCGCATGGTGAGCGTGGTGGCGGAGACCGAGACAGGTTGACCGTCCCGCGCGGCGCTGCCCGCCGTGGGGCCGCCTCCATAATCCGCCGCGTGACCGACCGAGCCGTGGGCCGCCAGAACAGAAACCAACATGGCCACCGAGGCGGTGCACTGCCAACGCACGCCGCTCACCGTACGACCACAGCGCCAAAGCAGACCGGCCCGAGCCTGTTTTTGATCATGATGATCCAACGAACACGACACCTGACCGTTACGCCTGTGCGTATGGGGGGTGAAGTGCAGAAAAGGGAGATTCGGCACTCCGAGACCGTCGATGTCGACGTCGTCGGCTTCACCGGCATCGTAGGACGCCCCCGGAACCACGTTGTCCGGCTGCCCGACGGCCGGATCGCCCGTTCCCAACAGCTCACCGCGCCGCCGGCCGCGCAGGTTGCCCTGTTCGTCCGAGCAGCCGGCCCAGCCGCCGAATCCCGCACGCCGGACGGCGAGCTGTACCGGCGTGCGGACGAGGGTCTGGTGGTGGAAGTCGCGGCCGCGTCCAACCCAGCCGTGTTGATGGGGACCGCGGCACGTACCGGGGCGCTCTTCCGGCGCCGGGCTTGTTCTGACCCGTCCGTCCTGGGCCGGGCGCGGCTTGCCACCGCCGTGCCCGGATCCCGGTGGTACTCCCCCGTTGTTTAGAGGGCGTTTGAGGGGTCATACGCGGATCTGTAAGTCCTTTCGATCGAGCAGGGAGTGATCAGCTGTGTCTGGTGAGCAGAAGGCCGAGGCAAAGGGCGAGCAGGCCAAGGGCAAGCTCAAGGAGACCGCTGGGCGCCTGACGGGCAACGAGGAGATGACCGCCGAGGGCCGTGGGGAGCAGGCCAAGGGCGATGCCCGTGAGGCCAAGGAGAAGATCAAGGACGTCTTCAAGGACTGACCCTCGCATCATCAGGCCGGGACCGCGCAGCGGTCCCGGCCTGATGTGTGTCGGTGGGCAGGCTCGTTGGTCAGGCGTGTACGTCCGGAGGATGCCGGCGCCGGACGCTGTCAGTAGCCGGCCTGAGTGTCAGCGGATGGCAGGCGGGCCCGCGGCGTAGGAGGCCGGGGCCCCCGCCGTATTCATTATGCGCGTACCTTCCTCGCGCCGACGCCGGGATAACCGCGCCAGGTCAGCGCGTATGCGAATTCCCCGCCCTGTAGCGAGCGGGGAATTCAATAGCCGGTCAATCATCGCCTTCTGGGCGGGAGTGGTTCTTCTTCCGGATCGCGCCGCCGATCAGGCATGCGATGAGGAGAACAAACAGGACGGGGATGAGCGGGCCGAAGCCCAGGGCCTCGAACACAACACCTCCTTGCTCCAGCACGTAGTCGTCAAAGCCTCAGGGGAGGGACTCCGGCGAGAATCCCCCGGCGCGGTGCGGGAGGTTTACTCGTCCTTGAGGTAGCCGCCGACGAAGCCGCGGTAGTCGCCCCAGACGCGCTCGCGCTTGTCCCAGGAGCTGCCCCAGCACGAGGCGGTCCAGGTGGTCTCGCTCTGAGCGTTGTCGGCCGGCGGCGAGGAGATCCACTCCTTCACGGGGCTGTGGGAGAAGTCGCAGCCCGGCACGTACAGGTAGTGGTAGGCGCTGCCCGGGTAGACCTTGGTGGTGTCCTTGCCCTTGACCTGGTAGTTGGTCCGCACCGAGACGCGGGAGACCTTCACGCCCAGGAACTTGTCGGTGTAGGAGTACGAAGCCCACATGTCGCGGTAGCCCGAAGCCCGCAGGGCTGCGCTGGAGTTGGGCGAGGCGGCATCGTCGCCGCCGGCGGACTCGCGCTCCACGACCACGTCACCGCCCGCGAGCTCGGTGCGGGTGATGCCCGCCGCGGCGGGAGACTCGGACGCCTCGAAGATCTGCTTGATCAGGGTCTTGTTCTCCAGCAGGTCCAGGAACCGGGTCTTCTGGGCGTCCGAGAGCGCCGTGAAGCCCTGGGCGGTCTCCTTGGCCTGCTCGTCGCCCTGCGCGGACTTCATCGCGAGGTAGGCCTGGTACTTGGCGACCCGCGACGCCTGCGAGACCAGACCGTCGTCGGCCTGGGCCGAGCCGGGCAGCATCGCCAGCGAAATACCGGCAAGAGCGGCGCCGGCAGCAGTGGTGGTGACAATCTTCCTGATCGCGGAACGCATGTGAAGCTGACTCCCCTTTGTATTTCACTCATTCAGGCAAGGGAAAAAAGGGGAGCGAAGAATATCACCGATCCCCCTGAAACCCTGGTTCCCGTTTTGCGTGCCGGCGGTTTCGATCCCCGCGGCCTCGCCTCACAAAGACTGCATGACATGACGGTGACGCGTCAATCAATCTTTGATCATTTGAGGATCATCTGAGTTAACGCGCTCACCACGCGCACTCCGACGCGGAATTAAAGAATCCGCCATATTCGGAATCGCCCAGTCCGCGATGCCGAGACGTCCGAATTCACCGCAAGAATTCGGTCCCAGCAGGACAGCACCGAATGGCCGAAGTCGCCCCGAATATCCGAGTTCGCCGGAGGCCGGGGCTCGCCTGTATGGAGGCGCTCCGCGTCGCTCCTCCCCCGGGTGCGGGTCCCTCTCAGGGCCGGACGGGATGGGGGCGCCCGACTCGATGTGAACAGGTCGACGGTGCCGGTGACCTCCAGCAGCCGTCTCGCGCGGGCTTTGGGCACTCCGAGGTTGCGGCGTTTGCGGACGGGGATCGGGGACACACGCTGTCGTGATGGTGGTGTCTTCGCAGACGGACGGCCACCGCGGCTGGTGACCGCACCGGCACCCCTTCCCCCCCGGGTGCCGTGTGCGGGCCGCCGCACCCGGATCACCGCACCCCGAGTCGCCAATCGGCTCAGCTGCACACGCCTGCCGGCGAACGGGCCCGGGCCGGGACGGACGCCGATCGTGGAGGTGAGCAGGTTCCCTGCTGCGTCACGGCGACCGCCCCGGCTGTCTCCGCGGATACCCCCGGTCACCTCGTTTCCCCCTGCTGACAGCCTGCTTCCGTATTCGGGCACCAGAACATGACGGTGGCCTGCACCCTCAGGAAGGGACGCTGTTGGCTAACTCCGCCCCGCTGGATCTGATCCGGCGGGGCGGAGTGCTGCGTAGGGGCTGATGCGGGTGGGTGCTCGGCG
>NZ_LFML01000089.1:14892-38498 GCF_001044425.1 Streptomyces roseus | reverse complement strand
GGGGCGCATCCAGCCCGGCCGGCCGGCACCGGAGCCCACCCCGTCCGTTCAGCCCGCCCCGCCCCTCCAACCCGCCACGCCGGCCCCGCCCCTCCAGCCCGCCCCGCCCGCCCAGGGCGCCGACGCGAGCTGGGGCGGCCTCCGCGGGCTGGGGGCCGAGCGGGCCCGGCTGACCCGGATGGCCGTCGTCGGGGCCGTCACCGAGCGGTGGGCCCCCGAGCAGGCCGGGTCCGTCACCGGGCCCTGGCAGCTGGCCGCGCCCATCGGGCCCGCCACCGACCTCTGGGGGCTCGGCGCACTGCTGTACCGCGCCGTCCAGGGGCACGCCCCGTACCCCGAGGACAACGTCGCCGAGCTGGTCGACATGGTCTGCGCCGAACCCCCGGCCTTCGCCGAGGAGTGCGGCCCGCTGCGCCCCATCGTGGAATCGCTGCTGCGCCAGGACCCCACCGAACGCCCGGACTTCGAGGAACTCCGCGGCTGGCTGCGCTCCCTCGTCCGCTCCGCCCCCGAGCCGGACGGAGGCCTCGCCGCGCTCCCGATGCCGGAGCCGGACCCCGCGCGGCTGCCCGTCGTCCGCCGGCGCGGCGACCTGCACGGCCGCCACCGCAATCCCGCGGCCTCCCGCACGCCGCGCTCCCTCGGCCGGAGCCTGCTGCTCGGTGTCCTGGTCCTGCTCGCCGGGGCCGTCGCCTACGCCCTGTTCTTCCTGCCCGCGGATTCCGGACGGCAGCCCGCCGACGGGGCCGGCCCCCCCGCGCAGGGCCCGTCCGCCTCGCCCCCGGCATCCGCGAAGGAGCCGCCCAAGGAGTCGCCGAAGCCCTCGGCCGCCCAGCCCTCGGCCGCCCAGCCCCCCGCCGCCTCCGCCCCGCCCGGCTATACCACCCAACAGGACCCCGAGCACTTCGAGATCGCCGTGCCGGGCGGGTGGGAGCGGCGCGGGATGAACGAGGCCGGACAGGTGCGGTACACCGACGGGGAGTACGTCCTGACCGTCGTCCCCGGCCGGGACAAGGTCGAGGGCAACCCCGACCCGGCGACGTACCAGAAGGACAAGGAGCCGGAGCTGGCCCCGTACCGGTCCTCCACGTGGGCCAGCGGCGGCGACGTCAAGACCACCAAGGTCGGCAACCAGCTCCGCGTCACCGGCCGGTACACCTGGATCGACGGCAACGGCCGCAGCGTCGTCGCCCGCAATTTCGTCGTCGCGCTCGGCGGCAGCTACCACGTCGTCATGGTGACCGGGCCACAGGACGGTGAAGGCAAGGTCACCGAGGTCTTCGAAAAGGCCACGGGGAGTTACAAATCGGGCGGCTGACGCCGACTGACGGTGGCTCAGTACGGCGATTGCGTCACAGTGCAGCCGGAACCGAGGCTTCACGGTTCCGGGAGCCCCGGGCGCTCCGTAATCTGGCCCGAAGTGCACAGAGTGGCGGGGTTTCGTGGAACAGCAGACAGGTGCGGGTGCGGTGCTCGCAGGCCGGTACCGGCTCGTGGAGCCCATCGGCAGCGGCGGCATGGGCAAGGTGTGGCGCGCGCATGACGAGCTGCTGCACCGGACCGTCGCCGTCAAGGAACTGACGGCGGGTCTGTACGTGGCCCAGGCCGATCGGGAGGTGTTGCACGCCCGGACCCAGAAGGAGGCCAGGGCCGCGGCCCGCATCCAGCACCCGGCGGTCGTGGTGGTCCACGACGTGCTGGAGCACGACGACCGGCCGTGGATCGTCATGGAGTACATCGACGGCCCCTCCCTCGCGGACGCGGCCAAGGCGGCCGGCCGGATCGAGCCCGCGGAGGCGGCCCGGATCGGTCTGCACGTCCTGGGCGCGCTGCGCGCCGCGCACGCGGTCGGCGTCCTGCACCGGGACGTCAAGCCCGGCAACGTGCTGCTGGCCAAGGACGGGCGGGTCCTGCTCACGGACTTCGGGATCGCCGCGATCGAGGGCGACTCCTCCATCACGCGGACCGGCGAGATCGTCGGCTCCATCGACTACCTGGCGCCGGAGCGGGTCACCGGCGGAACCCCCGGCACCTCCTCCGACCTGTGGTCGCTGGGCGCGACCTTGTACACGGCGGTCGAGGCGCGCTCGCCCTTCCGCCGCACCTCTCCCATCTCCAGCCTCCAGGCCGTCGTCAACGACGAGCCGCCCGCGCTGCGCCAGGCCGGCGCGCTGGGCCCGGTCATCACGGCCCTGCTGCGCAAGGACCCCGGGGACCGGCCCTCGGCGCAGGAGACCGAGCGGATGCTGATCGAGGCCATGGAGGGCCGCCAGCCCAAGGCGGCGCAGGCGTACGTCCCCACGCGCGCGGTGACTCCCGAGGAGCTCGCCGACGCCGCCGAGGAGGCGCCGCCGCAGCCCCCCGCCCCGGCCCCGGTCCCCGACCGGGTCCGTACCGCGGCCCTGCCCGAACAGCCCCGCCCCGCGGCCGAGCCGGCCGGCGGCCGGCTCAAGCGGGCCGCCGCCGTGGCCCTCGTGGCGGCGCTGGTCGGCGGCGGCGCCGTCTTCGGCGTCCTGAAGTTCACCGGGGACGACGCGGGGGGCGGCGGCTCCGACAAGAACGCGAGCGCCCCCGACCGGCAGGGCGGCGCCGGCGAGGCCGCCCCGCCCGCCGGCTACACCAAGGTCGTCGACCCCTTGGCCGGCTTCACGCTCTTCGTCCCGGAAGGCTGGACGCGCAAGGCGAACGGCGACCAGATCGACTACACCCCGGACGACGGGAAGCACTTCATCCGCATCGCCTCCGACTCCACGCCGGACTACCGGGACCCGTACGCGCACCTGCTCGACCTGGAGACGCAGGTGGCGAAGCGGACGGACTACAAGAAGGTGCGGCTGAACCAGAACACCTTCCGGGACAGCACCCGGGCCGCGCTCTGGGACTTCACCTGGACGGAGAAGCAGACCCACCCGGGTCCGCGCCGGGCCAAGGAGCAGATGTACATCGCCCCGGACGGCACAGAGTATGCGGTGTACATGTCGAGCCCGGTCGCCGACTGGGCCACGACGGAGCAGCAGTTCGACGTCGTGCTCAGCGGCTGGAAGCCGCCCGCGAAGCCCTGATCCCGTCATCCTGCCAGCGATCGCTGGCAGAAATGGCAAAATCCGGTTACCGACGGGTACCCAAAGCCCTCCGGGCGGAATACGCTCACCGCCATGACGGACTCGCAGGCCCCGGCCCCCCTCCGCAGCGCACCGCAGCCCACCAATCCGGTCGCCCCCGCCCCGGCCGGCGCCCGTACCGCCGCCGACGTGGTGACCCCCGACCTGGTCGCCCGGCTCACCCGCGGAGTGATCGGCTCCGGCCGGACCGCGAACCACACCCCCTTCACCGGGGCCAAGCTGGCGGACCTGCCGGAGGCCACCCCCGAGGACGTCGCCGAGGCCTTCGAGCGGGCGCGCGCCGCCCAGAGCGCCTGGGCCGCCGTCCCCGTACGCAAGCGGGCCGCCGTCCTGCTGCGCTTCCACGACCTGGTCCTCGCCCGCCAGGCCGAGGTGCTCGACCTCATCCAGCTGGAGACCGGCAAGGCCCGCCTGCACGCGCACGAGGAGGTGCAGGCGGTCGCCGTCGCCGCCCGCCACTACGGCAGGAAGGCCCCCTCGTACCTGCGCCCCAGGGGCCACACGGGCGCCATCCCCACCCTCACCAAGGTCACCGAGCTGCGCCAGCCGCGCGGCGTCGTCGGCCAGATCGCCCCCTGGAACTACCCGCTCGAACTCTCCGTCGGCGACGCGCTGCCCGCCTTCGTCGCGGGCAACGCCCTCGTCATGAAGCCCGACACCGAGACCGCGCTGACCGCCCTGTGGGCCCGCGACCTGCTGATCGAGGCCGGACTGCCCGCCGAGGTCTTCCAGGTCGTCCTCGGCGAGGGACCGGTCGTCGGCCCCGAGGTGGTCCGGCACGCCGACTACGTCTCCTTCACCGGCTCCACCCGCACCGGCCGCGAGGTCGCCCGTGGCGCGGCCGCCCGCCTGGTCGGGGTCAGCCTCGAACTCGGCGGCAAGAACGCCATGCTCGTGCTCGCCGACGCCGACGTCGAGAAGGCTGCCGCGGGCGCCGTCCGCGCCTGCTTCTCCTCCGCGGGCCAGCTGTGCATCTCCATCGAGCGGCTGTACGTCCACACGTCGATCGCCGACGCCTTCGTCGAGCGCTTCGCCGCCCGTACGAAGGCCATGCGGCTCGGCGCCTCCCTCGCGTACGGGGCGGACATGGGCTCGCTGGTCGGGGAGCGGCAGCTGGAGACCGTGCGGCGGCACGTCGACGAGGCCGTCGCCAAGGGCGCCACCCTGGTCGCCGGCGGCACCGCCCGCCCCGACATCGGCCCGCTCTTCTACGAGCCGACCATCCTCGACGGGGTCGAGGCGCCGATGGCGGTCTGCGGCGAGGAGACCTTCGGGCCGGTCGTCTCCGTCTACCGCTTCACCGACGAGGACGAGGCGATCGCGCAGGCCAACTCCACCGCGTACGGGCTCAACTCCAGCGTCTGGACCAAGGACGCCCGCCGCGGCCACGCCGTCGCCGCCCGCCTGCGCACCGGCACCGTCAACATCAACGAGGGCTACGCCCCCGCCTACGGCAGCGCCCAGGCCCCCATGGGCGGCATGAAGGACTCCGGCCTCGGCCGCCGGCACGGCTCCGAGGGCATCCTCAAGTACACCGAGGCCCAGACCGTCGCCCACCAGCGGCTGCTGCCGATGGCGCCCTCGCTGGGCATGGACGACGAGAAGTACGCGGCGTTCATGACCCGCAGCCTCAAGGTCATGAAGACGCTCCGATTCCGTTAGGCACCATTGCCCGGGGAGGCACCGCAGTGTCGGACAACACCGGCGAGAACGTGGACGAGAACGCGGACGAGAACGCGGACGAGGACGGCGGCGAGCACGCGTACGACTACGACGTGATCGTCATCGGATCGGGTTTCGGAGGGTCGGTCTCGGCGCTGCGGCTCACCGAGAAGGGCTACCGGGTCGGCGTCCTGGAAGCGGGGCGCCGCTTCACCCGCGAGAGCCTGCCGAAGAACAGCTGGGACCTGCGGAACTACCTGTGGGCCCCGGCCCTCGGGCTCTACGGGATCCAGCGGATCCACCTGCTCGGCAACGTGATGGTGCTCGCGGGCGCCGGGGTGGGCGGCGGCTCGCTCAACTACGCCAACACGCTGTACGTGCCGCCCACCGCCTTCTTCGAGGACCGGCAGTGGGCGTCGATCACGAACTGGCGCGAGGAACTCGCCCCGTACTACGACCAGGCCAAGCGGATGCTCGGCGTACGCCTGAACCCCACGATGACCCCCTCCGACGTCCACCTGAAGGCCGCCGCCGAGAAGATGGGCGTCGGGGACTCCTTCCACATGGCCCCGGTCGGCGTCTTCTTCGGGGACGGCGCGGACGCGGACGGCGGCGGCGACGGTGACAGCGGCGGCGAGGGCGGGGACGGCGGCGCTCGCGGCCGCACGGCCCGTCCCGGCGAGGAGGTCCCCGACCCCTACTTCGGCGGCGCGGGCCCCTCCCGCAAGGCCTGCACCGAGTGCGGCGAGTGCATGACCGGCTGCCGGCACGGCGCGAAGAACACCCTGAACGAGAACTACCTCCACCTCGCCGAGCGCGCGGGAGCCGTCATCCACCCGATGACCACCGTCACCGCGCTCGCCGAGCACCCCGAGGGCGGCTACCGCATCCGCGCCGTCCCCACCGACGCCCGCCGCCGGGGCGTCGCCAAGGAACTGCGCGCCCGGTACGTGATCGTCGCGGCGGGCACGTACGGCACCCAGACCCTGCTGCACACCATGAAGGACAACGGGCTGCTCCCGCGGATCTCGGACCGGCTCGGCGAGCTGACCCGGACCAACTCCGAGGGCCTGGTCGGCGCGCAGACCGACGACCGGCGCTACCGCAGGCGGCACGGGCAGGGCCCCGGCGGGGAGCAGCGGGCCGACTTCACCCGGGGCGTCGCGATCACCTCGTCCGTGCACCCCGACGCCGACACCCACATCGAGCCCGTCCGCTACGGCAAGGGCTCCAACGCCATGGGGTTCATGACCGTCCTCCAGGTGCCGTACAGCAGCCACCGGGTACGGGCCTGGTTCGCGCGCACCGCCAGGCACCCGGTGCAGCTGGCGCGCTCGCTCTCCAACCGGCGCTGGTCGGAGCGGACGATCATCGGGCTCGTGATGCAGTCGCTGGACAACTCGCTGACGACCTACCGCAAGCCCGGCGGCCTCGGCAAGGGGCTGCTCACCGCCCGCCAGGGGCACGGGGCCCCGAACCCGGTGCAGATCAAGGAGGCCACCGAGGCGGCCACCCTGCTGGCCGAGGAGATCAACGGCTTCGCCGGCAGCAACATCGGCGAGCTGATGGGCACCCCGCTGACCGCGCACTTCCTCGGCGGCTGCCCGATCGGCGCCTCCGCGCAGGAGGGCGTGGTGGACCCGTACCACCGGCTGTACGGGCACCCGGGGATCTCCGTGGTGGACGGCTCGGCGGTCTCCGCCAACCTCGGGGTCAACCCGTCGCTGACGATCACGGCGCAGGCGGAGCGTGCGATGTCGTACTGGCCCAACAAGGGCGAGCGGGACCCGCGGCCGGAACAGGGGGCGGCCTACACCCGCCTGGCCGCGGTGGAACCGGTCCGGCCGGCGGTCCCGAAGGAGGCCTTCGGCGCGCTGCGGCTGCCGCTGCTGCTGCCGGTGCCGCAGGTGCCGAAGAAGGTCTGACGCGTGTCGGGCGCCTGCCTGACACCTGTCGCGGCGGCGGGTTCTGCGCTCCCCCTCCGAGCGCAGAACCCGCCGCCGCGTACATAAGTGACAGGTGATCAATCCGGATGGTTGCATGTGATGCCCGTCACTCCCCGAAAGGGGCAACCGAGGCCCCCGCTCGACGGTCTCGATCTTCATGGACAAGCGCATCTCCCTTTTGGCCGCTACGGGCTTGGCGGCGCTGAGCCTCGGCGCGGCCGCTCCCGCGCTCGCCGCGGAACCGTCCTTCCCGCTCGCCGGCCCCTCCGCCCTGGTGCTCCAGCCGTCCCCGGCCACGGGCCCCTCGAAGGAGCGCAGCCTGCACTACGCGCTGGACCACACGGGCCCCGGGAACGGCTTCCCGGGCGAGATCACCGTCACCGTCGATCTGACCAAGGCCGCCGGCGTGGTCTCGGTCCGGCCGGACCCGGCCAGGCCCGGGCCAAACTGCACGACGAGCGCCACCGCGATCGTCTGCAAGCAGCAGGGCCTGTCGGTCGGCTCCGGCCGCGAGGCTGGCGGGATCGACCTGCTCGTCTCCGCCGCCAAGGACACCAAGAACGGTGCGAGCGGCGAGATCGCGGTCACGGGCCGGGTGGCGGGCGCGAGCGTCACGCCCCTCACCACCAGGCTGACCGTCGGCGGCCCCGACCTGTACATGGGCGAGCTGCGGCCGGAGTCCGAGGTGACGGCCGGCGAACAGCAGGACCTCCCGCTGGCCTTCGCCAACCGGGGCACGCTCCCCGCCCGGTCGGTCGCGCTGGAGCTGGAGGCCTCGGCGGGCCTGGAACCGGCGGAGACGTACGACAACTGCCGGCCGCAGGACCACGGCGGCATGGGCACCACCACGGTCTGCCTCGTCGAGGGCGAGTTCCTGCCGGGCGAGTCCTACCGGCTCGCCCCCGACTCCCCGCTCCACCTCAAGACCACCGCGCGGGCCTACCAGGACCGGCTGCGGTACGCGGTCGTCCCCGACCCGGCGCCGGACAAGGGCGCGGACAAGGGCGCGGACAAGGGCGCGGACCAGGGCCGGCCCGCCACCGGCAGGCAGCTGAAGCTGGTCAAGGCCGCGGCCGCGGTGCCGGTGACGGGCTCCGCCGCGGCCGCGCCCGCCGGCCACGCCGAGAACACCGACCTGAACCCGGCCGACAACGAGCGCAGCCTCGAATTCACCGCCAAGGGCGCCCGGGCCGACTTCGAGGCGGTCACCGCCTCGCCCTCCGGCAAGGTCGGCGACACGGTCGCGGCCGAGCTCGGCTTCCGCAACAAAGGCCCGGCCGTGATCAGCCACCTGCGCTCGGGCCAGAGCGTGGCCCGTACCGACATCGTCGTGCCGGCCGGGGTGCGGGTCACGAGCGCGCCCCCGAGCTGCCGCGCGGTCGAGGCCGACGGCGGCGACCGTACGGACCGGCTGGGCGCGCCGCGCTACTTCTGCGACGCGGGGCCGTTCGCGGACACCGCCGGTGCGTACACCGAGCGGTTCACGATGAAGATTGAGAAGGCCGTGGCCGGCGCCAAGGGCTCGGTCACCGTCGGCGAGCCGGTCGCGGGCGGCACGAAGCCGCTCTCCTTCGACTCGGTCGCGGGCAACGCCACGGCCGCGTTCACGGTCGAGGTCAAGGACGGTACGAGCCCGAGCCCGTCCGGCTCGGCCTCCGCGTCGCCGTCCCCGTCCGCCTCGGCCTCTGCTTCGGCGTCGGCTTCGGCCTCGCCGAGCACCTCCGCGACCACCGCCGGCGCCGCGGGCGGCAACCTCGCCTCGACCGGCAGCTCCGTGGGCCCGATCGCGCTGGGCGCGCTGGTCGCCGTGGCCGTCGGCGGCGCGCTGTACGCGGGGGCGCGCCGCCGCTCGGGCGGGCACGCGTAGGCAGCGGGAACACCGCAGGCGGCGCGCACGCGCAGAACGGCCGGCCCTGGGCGTCCCCCGGGCCGGCCGTCCTCTTGGGGTGACCGGGCTGCTGTCCCCTGCCGTCCGGTCACGCGAAGGAGCGGGGTCCCACGACGCACCTCCCGAAGGGCCGTACGTCTCATCGCTCCCGAAGAGCCACGCGTGGTGCTGCGGTCCCGCGCCTGGCTGGCACGGCCAACCACACCAACGAAGGGCCCCGGGGGCGGTCACGGTCCGGACGGGTGACGAACACGCGTCAGGCGGGCCGGCGCGGGCCCGGCCTCCTCAGACCCGGCCGCGGCACAGCTCCAGCAGGGTCATCGCCAGGGTGGTCCCCGGCTTGCCGAGCGCGTCGCTCCAGTGCGCGAGCACCTCCATCTCGCGCGAGAGGTGCACCCGCCTGCCGCCCGAGGTGATCCGGGCCTCCTGGATGACGGTGGAGACGGCCATCCGCTCCTGGATCAGTCCGATGATCCGGTCGTCGATGGCGTCGATCCGCTCGCGGGACTCGGCGATCAGCTGCGCGGGGGTGGTGGTCACGGTCATGTTCTTACTCCTGTGGATTGCGGCGACAGGAGCGGAAACGCCAGAGCGCCCCGGTCCTGTCGGACCGGGGCGCTCTGGGAAGTCAGCGGCTCAAGCGAGCATCACGCGGACCCATGGCGACCGGACCGGCCGGTGCCATAGGTAAAGAGGAAGCTCAGCTGCTTGCGCATGGACAGGATTATGGCCCGCCGCCCCCTCCCGGGCCAACCCGGCCCGGATCGTGAGACGTGGGCCTCGGATGGTGCGACAAAGTGGCGGCCGGCGCCACCGGTAGAATCGACAAAACAGCCACCCTCTTCCGCCGGAAGGCCGCCCCGTGCCAGAAGCACCCTCCGCCGCCCACGACAGCGCCCCGGACACGGTTCTCGTCGTCGACTTCGGCGCCCAGTACGCCCAGCTCATCGCCCGCCGCGTCCGCGAGGCACGGGTCTACAGCGAGATCGTCCCCAGCACGATGCCGGTGGCCGAGATGCTCGCCAAGGACCCGAAGGCGATCATCCTCTCCGGCGGCCCGTCCTCCGTGTACGAGGAGGGTGCTCCGCGCCTGGACGACGCCGACGCCCTCTTCGGCTCCGGCGTCCCCGTCTTCGGCATGTGCTACGGCTTCCAGCTGATGGCGACCACCCTCGGCGGCACCGTCGACAACACCGGCGCCCGCGAGTACGGCCGTACGCCGCTCGCCGTCTCCAAGGCCGGCTCCACCCTCTTCGAGGGCACCCCCGCGAACCAGTCGGTGTGGATGTCCCACGGCGACGCCTGCTCCGCCGCCCCCGAGGGCTTCACCGTCACCGCGTCGACGAACGTCGTCCCGGTCGCGGCCTTCGAGAACGACGAGAAGAAGCTGTACGGCGTGCAGTACCACCCCGAGGTGATGCACTCCACGCACGGCCAGCAGGTGCTGGAGCACTTCCTCTACCGCGGCGCCGGCCTGGAACCCACCTGGACCACGGGCAACATCGTCGAGGAGCAGATCGCGGCCATCCGCGAGCAGGTCGGCGACAAGCGCGCCATCTGCGGCCTGTCCGGCGGCGTGGACTCCGCGGTCGCCGCGGCCCTCGTCCAGAAGGCCATCGGCTCGCAGCTGACCTGCGTCTACGTCGACCACGGCCTGATGCGCAAGGGCGAGACCGAGCAGGTCGAGAAGGACTTCGTCGCCGCCACCGGCGTGCAGCTGAAGGTCGTCGACGCCCAGGAGCGCTTCCTGACCGCACTGGCCGGGGTCTCCGACCCCGAGACCAAGCGGAAGATCATCGGGCGCGAGTTCATCCGCGTCTTCGAGCAGGCCCAGCTGGAGATCCTCCAGGAGGACGGCCCCGCGGTCGCCTTCCTGGTCCAGGGCACCCTGTACCCGGACGTCGTCGAGTCCGGCGGCGGTACCGGCACCGCCAACATCAAGTCCCACCACAACGTGGGCGGCCTCCCCGACGACATCGAGTTCGAGCTCGTCGAGCCGCTGCGCCAGCTGTTCAAGGACGAGGTCCGGATGGTCGGCCAGGAGCTCGGCCTGCCGGACGAGATCGTCCAGCGCCAGCCCTTCCCCGGCCCGGGCCTCGGCATCCGCATCGTCGGCGAGGTCACCAAGGAGCGCCTGGACCTGCTCCGCGAGGCCGACGCCATCGCCCGCCACGAGCTGACCGCGGCCGGCCTGGACCGCGAGATCTGGCAGTGCCCGGTCGTCCTGCTCGCGGACGTCCGCAGCGTCGGCGTCCAGGGCGACGGCCGCACGTACGGCCACCCGATCGTGCTGCGCCCCGTCTCCTCCGAGGACGCGATGACCGCGGACTGGACGCGCATGCCCTACGAGGTGCTCGCGCGGATCTCCACCCGCATCACCAACGAGGTGGCGGACGTGAACCGCGTCGTCCTCGACTGCACGAGCAAGCCCCCGGGCACCATCGAGTGGGAGTAGTCCCCACCCGGCAGTGCGTGGCCGAAGCCGTCGTTCCCCCCGGGGAGCGGCGGCTTCGCCGCGTGTCTGGCCACTTGACGCGGCCGCCGGTACCTTGCGCGGCGAGCCGAAGGAGGGGTCATGCCGGACCCGGACCAGCCCGTACCCGCACCCGCGCCGGTCTCCGCGTCCGGGCCGGACCCCGCATCCGGGCCGGTCGCCGCGTCCGCGCCGGGCTGCGCACCCGCGCCCGTGCCGGTGGACCGGCTGCGCTTCGCGCTGCCGCCCGTCCACGCGGACGCGGCCGCGGAGCGCGCGTACCGCAAGGAGCGGCTCGCCGGGGCGCTGCGGCTCTTCGGACGCCTCGGCTACGAGGACGGGGTCGCCGGACACATCACCGTGCGGGACCCGGAGTTCGCGGACTGCCACTGGGTCAACCCGTTCGGGCGGGCCCTGTCCGCCCTCGGCCCCGAGGACCTGCTGCTCGTCGACGGGGACGGACGCGTGCGCCGCGGTGGGCACCGGGTCAACGAGCTGGCCTTCGCCGTGCACGCCGCCGTGCACCGGGCCCGCCCCGACGCGGTGGCGGTGGTGCACGCGCACGCCCCGTACGGCAGGGCGCTGGCGGTGCTCGGCGAACTGCTCGCCCCCCTCAGCGAGGAGGCCTGCGCCTTCTACGAGGACCACGCCCTCCTCGACGGTTTCGCCGGGCCCGAGGACAGCGCGCGCATCGCCCGCGCCCTGGGCCCGTACAAGGCGCTGATCTTGCGGGGCCGCGGTCTGCTGACGGTCGGCGGCTCCGTGGACTCCGCGGCCTGGTGGTTCATCGCGGCGGAGCGCGCGGCGCAGGTGCAGCTGATCGCGCGGGCCGTCGGGAAGCCGGTGCCCATCGACCACCGCACCGCGCTCGGCGTGCGGGAGCGTTTCGGCACGGATCTCGCCGCCTGGGTCAGCTACCAGCCGCTCTGGCAGGGCGTCGAGCCCTGAAACCACTGAAACCACCGGGCCGGGCGGGTGGCGTCAACATCATGAACGGTTAATCACCTGCTCTGACATCGTGCGCAATCCGGAGCACTGCCGCAGTGGTGCACAATTCGCTGGCATTGCACCGTAGTTCAGAGAGGCGGCACGCACGTGGCTGTCCAAGAGATGTCCAGAAGCACCCACGGCGGCGCCTGCACCTGCGACGACTGCCCGCACGGCGCGCAGGAGGGGCACCGGCGCGCCGTCGCCGCGTTCACCGAGAAGCGGGACGAGTTCGCGGCCGGACAGGGGCTGCCGGCCGCGGTGGCCCGCTCCGCCGGAGCCTCCCGGCAGTGGGTCTCCGACGAGCTGACCCTGTCGGCGCGCACGGTCGCCGACCGGGGCCGGGAGGCCGGGAACTCCTGGCTGTACCTGTTCTCGCGGCGGGCCGTGCTCGCCGTGTGGATCGCGGCCGGAGTGCTGCTGCTGGTGCAGGTCGGCACCGCCCTCGGCACCGGCTGGTCCACCGCCCGCACGGCCGGGCTGCTCGCGGCCGTGGCCCTGGCCGGGCTGCTCACGGTCGCCGCCCGCGCCCAGTCGCTGCGCGGCGGGCTCCTCGCCCCGCTCGTCGGCGAGGACAACCGGCTGTCCACCTCGAAGGCCGTGCCGAGCGCCTGGGTGGTGCTGACGGCGTTCGCCGCGCTGCTGCCCGCGCTGCGGCTGGCCGCCTCACCGCCGGGGCCGCAGCGCCAGGCCCTGTACGCGGGGCTGGCGCTCGGGCGGGCGCTGCCGCTGCTGGCGGTGGTCGCGCTGACCTCGGCCGTGGCGGTGCTGGTGCGCCGGGTGGTCACCGTACGGATCATGGGCCAGCGGATGCAGAAGCTGCCGGCGGACCGGCCGCGCGGGGTGGACCTGCTGACGGACGACGCGGGCCGCGGCAGCTTCCCGGACGCGCAGTACGTGCTGGTCTCCACGGTGGTGCTGGCCTTCGCGGCGGTGTCGATGGCCCGGTTCCCCGACCGGCTGCCGAGGCTGCCGTGGGCGCTGGCCGTGCTGGTGGCCCTGTCGGCGGCGGTGTACCTCGCGGCGAAGTACGCGGAGGTCACCCGTCCGCTGATCCTTTCGGTGGTCCGCAGGCGGGAGCCGGGCGACCTCGACGCGGCCGTCCGGCCGGGCGACGACATCGAGATCCGCGGCGTGGGCTTCGTGCCGCCCGGGGCGCAGACCCCGGAGATGCTGGCCCGGCTGGTGGTGCGGGTCGGGGCGGTCCACGTGCACGTGCCGCTGGTGCCGGTCGCGGGCGGGTTCACCAACCCCTCGGACTCGGCGCTGACGGTGCCGGTCCCGGCGGAAGTGGAACCCGGGCGCATCGAGGTGCAGGTGGTGACGGCCGCCGGGGTGGAATCCAACCGCTGCACCATCGACGTGGCCGAGTGAGACGGGGTACACATGGGACGTGACCCGAACTGACGTCCCTTCCGCCGACTCTTCCGGCGCTTTTGGACCCGCTGGCCCTTCCGGCCGCTCCGGCCCTTCCGGAGTGCGGGAACGGGCCGCCCGGTACGCCCTGCTGCCGCTGCGGATCTTCCTCGGCGTGACCTTCGTCTACGCGGGCCTGGACAAGCTGACCGACCGCGCGTTCCTGTCCGCCTCCGGCGCCGGCTCCATCGGCGAGCAGATGCACGGCGTGCGCGACACCTCCGCGATCCCGGCCCTGGTGGACTGGGCGCTGCACTCGCCCGTCGGGTTCGGGACGGCGCTGGCCGTCGGCGAGCTCCTGGTGGGCCTGGGGACCCTGGCCGGCCTGCTGACCCGGATCGCGGCCACCGGCGGGGCGCTGATCTCGCTCAGCCTGTGGCTCACGGTGTCCTGGCAGGTCACCCCGTACTACTACGGCAACGACCTGGTCTACCTGATGGCCTGGATCCCGATGATCATGGCCGGGGCGCCCTATCTGTCACTGGACTCGCTGATCCGGTCGCGCCGGTCCCGCCGGATCGCGTAGGTCACGATCCCCACCAGTGCGGCGAGGCACAGCCCGCCCATGGTCATCGGGATGACCAGGAACCAGGGCAGATCCGCCTCCCCGGTCGCGTCGAGCAGGTACAGCACGCCCGCCGCCACCAGGATCAGGCCGGCCAGCAGCCGTCCGGGCTGGAACTCATGACGCGGCACGGGCCACCTCCACCTGTCCGAAATCTGCGCTCAGGTCCAGCTCGATCGTCCCCCCGGCCTCGGTGCCGGCGGAGGGCTTCAAGGTCGCCCGCTGGGTCTCCCCGCCGCTCTTGACGCGTACGTCCTCGCTGGTCTCCCCGGGCAGGTGGATGTCGCCCAGCTTCACCGAGACGTCGGTCTGCGCGGTGACCTCGCGGGGCAGGATCACCTTCAGCCGGCCGGCCTCCAGGGAGGCGCGGACGGACAGCGTGGTGCCCTTCGGCACGTCCAGCCCGCTCAGGTCCAGCGTGGCCAGCCCGGTGCCCGCCGTGTAGACCGGTCTGAGGTCGGCCACGGCGGCCGGCCGCCATTCCACGGACTTCCAGTCGGTGCCGATCTCCCGCGGCAGGGCCGACGCGCCGGCCAGCAGCCCGGCCGTGATCATCGCGAGCAGGATCGTGCCGAAGCCGGTGCGGCCCCTGACCGAGCTGACCGCCAGGCCGAGCCCGAACACGGCGAGGGCCGAGGCCAGACCGATCTGGAGCGCGTGCGAGAGGGTGTCGCCCTGCCAGGCCGCCGCTGGGGCGCCGCCCCCCGCCAGCAGGGCCAGGACGAACACCCGGCCGCCGATGCCGCCGCGCGGGACCTTCGGGGCCGCGGCCCGGCCGGGATCCTGCGCCCGGCCGCCCCCGATGTTGCGGGCGGCGTTGGCATCGGCGGAGTCGTCCGGCCCCCACAGGTATCCGGTGGACCCCACCGGGCCGGTGGTGCCGTCCTTGACCAGCGGGTCCCGCCACCAGGACGGGCTGCCGGGCACGGGCGGGGCCTGGGTCTCCGGCGGGGCGGGGACCGGGCGGTGCGCCGCCTGCGGGTCGGCCTCCGGGGCGGCGCTCTTGCGGCGGCGCTGCGACCAGTACCCGGCCCCGCCGAGGGCCAGGATCACCAGGACGGAGAAGACGGCCAGCCCGCCGTTGTCCAGCATCGACAGGAACAGCGCGCAGCCGACCAGGGCCGCGAACACCGCGGCCAGGGTGGCGCCCTCGACCCGGCCGGTCAGCAGCTTCTTCGCCTCGCTGTCCTCCTCCCCCTCGACCGGCAGCAGCAGCCAGGCGAAGCCGTAGAAGATGAGGCCGACCCCGCCGGTGACCGCGAGGACGCCGAGCACGATCCGGAAGATCACCGGGTCCAGGTCGAAGTACCGGCCGAGGCCGCCGCACACGCCCGCGAGGACCTTGTCGCGCTTGCTGCGGCGCAGCGGCGGCCGCTCGGCGGCGCGGTCCGCGGACCGGTCCGCGGACCGGTCGCCGGGCGGCGGCGCGGTGGCACCGGTCGGCGAAGGCGGGGAGTCGTGCTTGGTCATGGCTCCATGGTGACAACCCGCCGCACCGGGCGGCACCGGGTCCGACCCTGGCGCAACCCTGATATCCCCCCGAGGGAACTGGGGGGCTGCCCTGATGTCCCGTGCGGCGCCCGCGTGTGACCATCAATGGCATGCCCGTCTCCGCCGCCCCCCGTCCCCCGCACACGACAGACGCCGACGAACCGCCGCAGCGCAAGCTCTACCGCAGCGCCGACGGCCGGATGCTCGGCGGTGTCGCGCGCGGTCTCGCCGGGCACCTCGGGCTGCCGGTCGTCTGGGTCCGGCTCGCCTTCCTCGGCCTGTTCCTGTGGGGCGACGGGCTGGGCGTACTGCTCTACGCCGCCTTCTGGGTGTTCGTACCGCTGGGGGTCGGCGGCCGGGCCGGCCACCGCTCCTTCTTCGAGACCCTCCCCGACGGCACCCGCCGCCTGCGCAAACCCGACCGCGGGCAGCTCACCGCCCTCATCGCCCTGTGCGTCGGCGCCGGCATCTTCGTCTCCAAGGTCCAGCTCGGCGGCACCTCCGGGCGGTACGTGTGGCCGACGCTGCTGGTCGGCGCCGGCGTGGTCCTCGTCTGGCGCCAGGCCGACAACGCCCGCCGCGCCCACTGGGGCGCCGCCGGCGGGCGCAACGCGCGCCTGCTCCAGATCGCCCGCGGGTTCGCCGGGGTCGCCCTGGTCGGCGTCGGCCTGACCGTCTTCATCGTCGTACGCGGCTCGGCGGCGCAGCTCGGCAACGTGCTGACCGCCGCCCTCGCCGTCCTCGTCGGCACGGCCCTGCTCGCCGGACCCTGGCTGATCCGGATGACCCAGGACCTCTCCGAGGAGCGCCTGATGCGCATCCGCGCCCAGGAGCGTGCCGAGGTCGCCGCCCACGTGCACGACTCGGTGCTGCACACTCTGACCCTGATCCAGCGCAACGCGGAGGACGCCGGCGAGGTCCGCCGCCTGGCCCGCGCGCAGGAGCGGGAGCTGCGGAACTGGCTGTACAGACCGGAGGGCACCGGCAAGGACGAGGCCGAGGAGCCCGCGACCCTCGCGGAGGCGGTCAAGAAGACGGCCGCCGAGGTGGAGGACCACCACGGGGTCCCGATCGAGGTCGTCGTCGTCGGGGACTGCCCGCTCGACGAGAGGCTCGGCGCCCAGGTCCAGGCCGCGCGCGAGGCGATGGTCAACGCCGCCAAGTACGGTGGCGACGGCGGGCCGGTGCAGGTGTACGCCGAGGTGGAGGGGCAGACCGTGTTCGTGTCCGTACGGGACCGCGGGCCGGGCTTCGACATCGACGCGGTACCGGAAGACCGCATGGGCGTACGAGAATCGATCATCGGCCGGATGCAGCGCAACGGCGGGACCGCACGGCTGCGGTCCGCGCCCGACGGCGGCACGGAAGTCGAGCTGGAGATGGAGAGGGTGGCGAACGCAGCATGACCGAGGAGACGACCGGCAGCACGACCGGGACGCCGGTGGGCAGGCACGTCCGGGTGGTGCTCGTCGACGACCACCGGATGTTCCGCACGGGGGTGCAGGCCGAGATCGGCGAGACCGGCCGGACCGGGGTCGAGGTCGTCGGCGAGGCGGCCGATGTCGACCAGGCCGTCACCGTCATCACCGCCACCCGCCCCGAGGTGGTCCTGCTCGACGTGCACCTGCCGGGGGGCGGCGGGGTCGAGGTGCTGCGGCGCTGCGCCCCGCTGATGGCCGCCGCCGAGAATCCGGTGCGCTTCCTGGCCCTGTCGGTGTCGGACGCCGCGGAGGACGTCATCGGGGTCATCCGGGGCGGTGCGCGCGGGTACGTCACCAAGACCATCACCGGGACCGACCTGGTGAACTCGGTCTTCCGGGTCCAGGAGGGCGACGCGGTGTTCTCGCCGCGGCTGGCGGGCTTCGTGCTCGACGCCTTCGCCTCGACGGACGCCCCGCCGGTCGACGAGGACCTGGACCGCCTCACCCAGCGCGAGCGCGAGGTGCTGCGGCTCATCGCGCGGGGGTACGCGTACAAGGAGATCGCCAAGCAGCTCTTCATCTCCGTGAAGACCGTGGAATCGCACGTCTCGGCGGTGCTCCGCAAGCTCCAGCTCTCCAACCGGCACGAGCTGACCCGCTGGGCGACGGCCCGCCGCCTGGTGTGACCGACGCCGCACGTGCCGGGGGCAACCGCGCGGCGTCGCGGCGCCCTCTTGGGTGGCGTGATGAGCTTGACGGGGTTTCCCCTGTTCGCGACGGCGATCGCCCTCACGGCGATCGCCGTTCTCCTGCCGCTGGCCGTGTGGAGCAAGGTGCGCGGCCCCGCCGTCGTACGGGTGTCGACCCGGGCCCTGATGGTGGTGTTCGCGCAGGTCACCGCCGTCGCGCTGGTGTTCGTCTCGGTGAACCGCGAGGAGAACTTCTACGCGTCCTGGGGTGACCTGCTGGGCACCGGCAAGTACGTCACGGCCGCCCCCGACCTCGGCGCGGACGGGCTCGGCGGCAAGAAGGTCGCGGAGGTCAAGGCCGAGCCGAAGGTGCTCCAGGACTTCCAGCCGGTCGAGGGCCTCGGCGGCCGGGTCAAGAAGACCGAGCTGGCCGGCAAGATCTCCGGAGTCAAGGGCGACGTCATGGTGTGGCTCCCGCCGCAGTACGACGACCCGGCGTTCAAGAACAAGAAGTTCCCGGTGGTCGAGCTGATCCCGGGCATACCGGGGACGGGCAAGTCCTGGTTCCAGGGGCTCAAGGCGGCCGAGGTGCTGGAGCCGCTGATGAAGAGCGGCAAGGTGCAGCCGTTCATCCTGGTCTCGCCGCGCGCCATGCTGCTGGGCAACGGCGACACCGGCTGCGCGAACATCCCGGGCAAGGTGAACGCGGACAGCTGGTTCAGCGTCGACGTCCGCAAGATGGTCACCGACAACTTCCGCGCCTCCGACGAGGCCCGCACCTGGGGCGTCGCCGGCTACTCGGCGGGCGCGTACTGCGCCGCCAAGCTGGCGATCCTGCACCCCGACCGCTACAGCGCGGCCGTCTCCCTCTCCGGCTACAACGACCCGGGCCAGGAGCCCACCTCGCTGGTCGCCCAGGACCCCGAGATGCGGCGCACCCACAACCTGAAGGCCCTGCTCAAGGCCGCGCCCGCGCCGCCGGCGGTCTCGCTGTGGATGTCCGGCGCCGAGCAGGACGGCTACCTGTCCGGCACGGACCTCAAGGCCATCGCCCAGAACCCGACCGCGGTGCACGCGGAGAAGGTCACCGGCGGGCACAACCTCGACTCGTGGTCGAAGCAGCTCCCGACGGCCTTCGGCTGGCTGAGCACGCAGGTCAAGGCTCCGTAGGGCCCCACGGGCGGGGAGCCCTCGGGGACGGCGGCCGCCTCACGCCGGGCGGGAGGCCCCCGCCCACGGCATCGAGTCGACCGGGGCCACGCGGACCGTCGACCCGGGGCGCGGGGCGTGGATCATCTGGCCGTTGCCGATGTACAGGCCGACGTGGGTGATCCCGGAGTAGAAGAACACCAGGTCACCGGGGGCCAGCTGATCGCGGGAGACCCGCTGCCCGGCGTTGATCTGGGTGTACGTGGTCCGGGGGAGGGAGACCCCGGCCGAGCGCCAGGCCGCCTGGGTCAGGCCGGAGCAGTCGAACGAGCCCGGCCCCGTCGCGCCCCACACGTACGGTTTGCCGATCGCCCCGTACGCGAACGCCACCGCGCGGGCCGCGCGCGAGCCGTCCGCCGGCGCGGGCGGGGCCGTCGCCGGTGCACCGGCCGGGGCCGCGCCGGCCGCGGCCCCGCCCGACCGGGCCTCGTACGCGGCCCGCTCCTCGGCCGTGAGCTTGGCCAGCAGCCGCTTCGCGGTGTCGAGCTTGTCCTCGACGGTGGCCTTGTACCGGGCGAGCTCGCCCTCGTGGGCGCGCAGGTCGGCGAGGCGGCCGTCGGCCCGGTCCCTGAGCTGTCCGACCTCGTCGAGCTGCCGTCGTACGGACGCCACCTCGGCGGCGCTGCGGTCGCCGGTCCGGGTGAGGAACGAGGCCTGGTCCAGGTAGTCCTGGGGATCGGCGGCGAGCGCCAGCCGCATCGCCGGCCCCAGCCCGCCGGTGCGGTACTGGCCGGCCGCGAGGGAACCGAGCGCCCGGCGGGCGGTGTTCAGCCGGTCCGTCTTGCGGGCGGCCTCGTCGCGCAGCGCGTCGAACGCGCGCTGGGCCTCGTCGGCCTGCTCCTTCGCCCCGTTGTACCGCTCGGCGCTCTCCTCGGCCTCCTCGTAGAGCCGGTCCACCTCCGCCTTCACCTGCGAGGGCGTCTGCTGGGGATCGGCCTGCGAGGTGCCTTCGAAGGCGGTGGCGGTGGCAGCGCCCGCGAGGGCGAGCGTCGCTGCGGTCCGCACGGTTCCGCGGGAGAGCGGATGGAGCGGGCGCTGCCTGGGCTTTCGGTGACTGGCCACGAGGGCCTCACGTCCTTCCTCGCTCGGGGGCTCGGTGCTTGGAGGAGGACGCTAGACCGGAAGGTAACGGTCGGATGACGAGATGATCGCAAGTGCCCGGACGTGAACCGATGTGGCCGGATGTGGCCGTTGTGGTTCGCGGTGGGGATCAGTGCCAGAGGACGGCGATGAAGATATTGATCACGGTCAGTGCGCCGACCGCCCCGAACAGCGCCTTCTCCACGTGCTCCTCGTCCCGCTTCACGTAGACGAGCGCCAGGATCACGAAGAGGACGGCGAGCTTCACGCCGATCTTGATGTTGTTGACGTGGCCGCCGTCCATCTCGCGGAAGCCGACCAGCAGGACGCCGGTGACGAGCATCGTCAGCGCGCCGTGCAGCATCGCGGGCACGAAGCGGGCGGTGCCGGCGCTCATCGCCTTCATCTGCGTGAGGAAACCGCCCAGCAGGGAGGCGATGCCGATGATGTGCAGGCCCACGAAGACACTGATGAGTACGTCCATGGCGCCGAGCGTACGGGGGCTCTCGGCCGGTCCCGGAGGCGGGTCGCGGGATCCTCGAACGGCCCCGCCGCGTCCGTACGAGATCTGCGTACAGTTGTGGGCATGCCCGACGCCGCCGAGCCGACCCATCCCTGCGCCGAGGACCTCGACCTGGCCGCGGTCCTCGCCGCCCTCGGGCACCCGGTCCGCCTCGACATCGTCCGCAAGCTGGCCTCCGGCGAGCGGACGTTCTGCGGCGAAGTGGTGCCTGACCTGCCCCGATCCAGCGTCACGCACCATCTCAAGACGCTCCGCGAGGGCGGGGTGATCAGCCAGCGCCCCCAAGGCCGCAAGCTCTACCTCACGCTGCGCCGCGACGATCTGGAACTGCGCTTCCCCGGTCTCCTGGAACTCGTACTGGCGTGTCGGTCCCGACCTCTAGACTCGGAAAGCGATGAGCAGCCTCTTTGACGACAGTTTCCTGGCGGACCTCACCCCCTCCGACGAGGTCCCCCCGCCGCCCGAGGATCACCCCGCGCCGGAGGAAGGCGCGGACGATCTCTTCGGGGGCCACTTCGACGTGCCCATGAGCGGTGACGCGTACTACCGGGACGGCGCCCCCAAGCCCGTCATCGACCCGGCGATGCTCCTGGAGGGGCTGAACGAGCAGCAGGCCGCGGCCGTCGTCCACGCCGGCTCCCCCCTGCTCATCGTGGCCGGCGCCGGCTCCGGCAAGACCCGGGTGCTGACCCACCGCATCGGCCACCTGCTGGCCGCGCGGCACGTCCACCCCGGCCAGATCCTGGCGATCACCTTCACCAACAAGGCCGCCGGCGAGATGAAGGAGCGCGTGGAGGGCCTGGTCGGCCCGCGCGCCAACGCCATGTGGGTGTCCACCTTCCACAGCGCGTGCGTCCGCATCCTGCGCCGCGAGTCGAAGCGCCTCGGTTTCACCTCGTCCTTCTCGATCTACGACGCGGCCGACTCGAAGCGCCTGATGGCGCTCGTCTGCCGCGACCTGGACCTGGACCCGAAGAAGTTCCCGCCGAAGGCCTTCAACGCCAAGATCTCGAACCTCAAGAACGAGCTGATCGACGAGGACGCCTTCGCCGGGCAGGCCGCCGACGGCTTCGAGAAGACGCTCGCCCAGGCGTACGCGATGTACCAGGGGCGGCTGCGCGAGGCCAACGCGCTCGACTTCGACGACATCATCATGACGACCGTCCACCTGCTCCAGGCGTTCCCGGACGTCGCCGAGCACTACCGGCGGCGCTTCCGGCACGTCCTGGTGGACGAGTACCAGGACACCAACCACGCCCAGTACACGCTGGTGCGCGAGCTCGTCGGCACCGGCTACCCGGACCTGCCGCCGGCCGAGCTCTGCGTGGTGGGTGACGCCGACCAGTCGATCTACGCTTTCCGCGGCGCGACCATCCGCAACATCCTCCAGTTCGAGGAGGACTACAAGGACGCGACGACGATCCTGCTGGAGCAGAACTACCGCTCCACGCAGACGATCCTGTCCGCCGCCAACGCGGTCATCGAGCGCAACGAGAACCGCCGCGCCAAGAACCTGTGGACCCAGGCCGGCACCGGCGCGGTCATCACCGGCTACGTCGCGGACACCGAGCACGACGAGGCGCAGTTCGTCGCCGAGGAGATCGACCGGCTGACGGACGCCGGGGACGCCAAGGCGGGCGACGTCGCGATCTTCTACCGGACGAACGCGCAGTCGCGCGTGTTCGAGGAGATCTTCATCCGCGTCGGACTCCCGTACAAGGTCGTCGGCGGCGTCCGCTTCTACGAGCGCAAGGAGGTCCGCGACGTCCTCGCGTACCTGCGCGTGCTCGCGAACCCCGAGGACAACGTCCCGCTCCGCCGCATCCTGAACGTGCCCAAGCGCGGTATCGGCGAGCGCGCCGAAGCGATGATCGACGCCCTCGCGCTGCGCGAGAAGATCACCTTCCCGCAGGCGCTGCGGCGCGTGGACGAGGCGTTCGGCATGGCGGCGCGCTCCACCAACGCGGTGAAGCGGTTCAACGTGCTGATGGAGGAGCTCCGCACGATCGTCGACTCGGGCGCGGGCCCGGCGGTGGTGCTGGAGGCGGTGCTGGAGCGTACGGGATACCTCGCCGAGCTCCAGGCCTCGACCGACCCGCAGGACGAGACGCGCATCGAGAACCTCCAGGAACTCGCGGCCGTGGCGCTGGAGTTCGAGCAGGCCCGCGGCGAGGAGAACCCGGGAACCCTCGCGGAGTTCCTGGAGCAGGTCGCGCTCGTCGCCGACTCCGACCAGATCCCCGACGAGGACGAGGACGGCTCGGGCGTCATCACGCTGATGACCCTGCACACCGCCAAGGGCCTCGAATTCCCGGTGGTCTTCCTGACCGGCATGGAGGACGGGGTCTTCCCGCACATGCGGGCGCTGGGCCAGACCAAGGAGCTGGAGGAGGAGCGCCGCCTCGCGTACGTCGGCATCACGCGTGCGCGCGAGCGGCTGTACCTGACCCGTTCGTCGATGCGCAGCGCGTGGGGCACTCCCTCGTACAACCCGCCCTCGCGGTTCCTGGAGGAGATCCCGGCCGAGTACCTCCAGTGGAAGCGGACGGGCGCGGCGCAGAAGCCCGCGGGCCCGATGCGCGGCTCCTCGTACGGATCCTCGGGTTCGGGCGGCTCCAAGGCCACGTTCGGGACCTCGCCGGAGGCGTTCCTGTCCTCGTCGCGCACGAAGTCGGGCCCGTCCGGGTTCGCGACGCGCCGGGCGGCCGACAAGCCGGTCATCGCGCTGGCGGTCGGGGACCGGGTCACGCACGACCAGTTCGGACTGGGCACGGTCATGGAGGTCAGGGGCGCCGGCGCGGACGCGCAGGCCACCGTCGACTTCGGGGACGACAAGCCGAAGCGCCTGCTGCTGCGCTACGCGCCGGTGCAGAAGCTCTGACGGGAGCCGCGAGGGGAAACGCGCGGGGCCCGGGGATCGCTCCCCGGGCCCCGCGTGGCGTACGTACCGGTCTAGGTGTGTTGTCCGGGCAGGTTGGTGACGCGGCTGGCGGGTGTTTGGCCTTGGATGCCGGTGTGGGGTCGGTGGTAGTTGTACCAGTCGATCCAGTGGGTGAACGCGTTCTGCCGTTCCTGGTCTGAGGTGTAGGGCCGGTGGTAGGCCCATTCCTCGGCAGGGTGCGGTGGAAGCGTTT
>NZ_LFML01000089.1:0-14359 GCF_001044425.1 Streptomyces roseus | reverse complement strand
CGGGGATCCGGCCCAGCTTTTTGACGTCGATGTGGACGAGCTCGCCGGGGCGGGCCCGTTCGTAGCGGCGGACGGGTTCGCCGGTGGCCCGGTCGAGTGCGGCCAGGGGTGGCATACCGTGGCGGGTCAGGATGCGGTGGGCGGTCGAGGCTGCGATGCCGCAGCGGGCGGCCAGGCGCAGGGGTCCGATCCGGTGCTCGCGTCGTAGCCGCAGGACGTGTTCCTCGACTGCGGCCGCGGTCCGCCGCGGCTGGCGGTGGGGGCGGCTGGAGCGGTCACTCATTCCGGCGATGCCCAGCGTGCGGTAGCGGGTGGCCCAGCGGGCGGCGGTGGTGTGGCTGACCTGGAAACGCTCCGCGGCCCGCCGCACGGGCCAGCCGTCGTCCACGACACAGCGGGCCAGCCGAAGTCGTCCGGTCTCGGTCAGCGGGGCATTACGGTGGACCACGAGGGCCTCCTCGGAACGATGTAGATGTCGCAATCCACACCGAACCCGGAGGCCCTCACCCATTTCAAGAACCCAGCACGCGTGTCACCAACGTCCCCGGACAACACATCTAGGTCGGGTCCAGACCGTGGCTGCGCAGCCACGGGAGGGGGTCGATCGCCGCCCCGGCGCCGGGCCGGACCTCGAAGTGGAGGTGCGGGCCGGTGGAGTTGCCGGAGTTGCCGGAGTAGGCGATGACGTCGCCCGCCTTGACCTTGCCGGACCGGATCTTGGTGCTGCTGAGGTGGCAGTACCAGGTCTCGGTGCCGTCGGGCGAGGTCACTATGGCCATGTTTCCGTACGCGCTGTTCCACTGCGTGCGCACGGTGCCGTCGGTGGCGGACATGACCGGAGTGCCGTACGAGACGGGGAAGTCGATGCCGGTGTGCACGGACATCCACATGCCGCCCGCCTGGCCGAAGCTGGCGCTGAGGCCGTGCTGTTCGACCGGGATGGCGAACTTGGGGCGGGCCGCTTCCTTCGCCGCCTCCTCCTCCGCCTTCCGCTTCTTCTCGTCTTCCTGGCGCTGGCGCAGGTCGATGCGCTCCTGCGTGCGGCTCGCGCGGTCCGCGAAGTCGCCCGCGTCGGCGCTGAGCGCCGTGAGCTGGGTGTCGAGCTTGTTGTTCGCCGCGACGGGCTTCACCGAGGCCGGATCGGGCGCGGCCATCGTGGTGGTGTCCGCGGTGGCCTTGTCCGTGCCGGTGAGCCCGCCGACGGAGGCGGCCGCGACACCGGCGACGCCCATCACGCAGGCGGAGGGAACGGCCACGGTCAGCAGGGCGGAACGCTTGGCCGGGCTGCGGCGACGGGAGGCGGCGGCCGCCGGGGACCCCGCCTTCGGCTTGGCGCCGGCGCGGCGCGAGGGGCGGGGCGCGGACGCGGTGTCCGGGGTGACCGGCATGGACTGGGTGGGCAGGTCGTGCACGGGTTCGGCCGCGAGGTCGAGCTCACGGTCGGGGTCCGGATCCAGGTCCAGGTCCACGTCTGCCGGGGTGTTTTCGGCGCCCTCCGTGTCGAGGACTTCGAAGACCGCGGTCTCGCTGTAGACGCCGGGGGCGGGCGCCTCGTACGCGTAGTCCGACCGCTGCTGGTACTCGTACTGCTGGTGGTCGTACGAGAAGGTCTGGGTCTGCTGCTCGTGCTGCGGGACCGTGTTCCAGGCGGTGGCGTCGTACGCGCCGGTCTCGGTGCCCGTGGTGCCGTAACCCGGCATCGCCCACTGCCCGGTCTGCTCGTAGCCGAGGGCGGTGGCCCGGTAGTCGGCGGCGCCGTCCTGCCGGCTCCAGGCGCTCGCGTCCCACTGCCCGGTTCCGGTGTCCTCGGGGACACCGCCCTGGGCGGGGATCGTCGACAGGTAGCCGCCGTCCTGCGCGTAACCGTCCTGCGCGGACCAGGCGGTGGCGTCGTGGGCGCCGGTCTCGTACGAGGGGTAGGCAGAGGCGTAGTCATACCCCTGGCCCTGCGTTTCATAGGAAACATAGGACGTGTCACCAGCGAAAGTGGTGTTGGAAAGGCCGTCGTACCCGGAATCGGGGTACAGGCCCGACGAGGGGCGGTCGTTCACCAACTTCTCTTTCGCCTCGGCAGTGGGGGGCCTGGGTGGCCAGGGAACGGGAGGTTCCTTGGGGAGAGCAGTGGCGTGACTGTACCCGCCGGTTACTGGCAACGACAATCTTCCAGGGGTACCGAGCTTTGCGGAACCGGGCATTCGGACGTCTTTCGGTCGCTGCGAGGCCGAGCCTTGGCCTTGAGTTCGAAATCCGTTCGAGTTCGGGTGGGTTGGTGTTCACGCGACGGAAGCGGTGCCCCCGAGGCTCGTGAGCGCGGCCGGACCGGGGCCGTCGAGGGCGCGCCGGACCGGCCCCATGACGGCGGGATGCGCGGCCAAGGCGAGGTGTCCGATACCGGTGACCTGCACGTTCTCCGCGTGGAGGTCCGGGTGCTCGATACGGGCCGTCTCGGTCGGGTCCATCAGCTCGTCGAACTCGCTCCAGAACGCGACGCATCGGGTCCGGCAGCCGGGCGCGGGCGCGCGCAGCTCGGCCATGACCGCGGAGCCCGGGCGTATCTGCCGGACCAGCGGGTGGGCGTCCATGAAGGGGGCGACCCGCGTACCGGAATGCGGAGTGCCGAGCGTGACGAGCGTGCGGACGCGGGCGTCGCCGCCCAGGCGCTGGACGTAGTACCGCCCGACCAGACCGCCCAGGCTGTGCCCGACCAGGTCCACCCGCTCCTGTCCGGTGCGCTCGCACAGCTCCTCGACGCGCCGGGCGAGGTGGCGGGCTGCGACGCGCAGGTCGAGGGTGAAGGGGGAGTAGTTGTACGTCTCCACGCGCCGCAGGCCGTCCGCGGCGAGGGTGCGGCGCAGCAGGACGAAGATCGACCGGTTGTCGCTGAACCCGTGCAGCAGGAGCGCGGGTGGCCGCCCGCTGTCCTTCCCGCGCGCCCCGGCGGGCTTCTCGGACCGGATCCCGGTCGGGTAGAGCAGCAGGTGGCCGCCGAGGACCACCGCCTCCAGCACCCCCGCCCGCAGCGCCGCCCCGGAAACGGGTACGGGTATGGACACCCCCATCGACGGCCCCCTCAGCCTTCCGGGACTGCGCATCCTGGGCGCCTCTGCAAGGTGCCTCCGGGATGGACCTGGGGACCGCGGCCGACCGCGTCACCGTGCCGTGCGGCTGGCGGTACGGTGACGCGGCGCCCCCGGTGCGGCTCCCCTGGCGGTGAATCAACGCCGTCCCACGTGTGATTTCCCCCTCGTGGTTGACCGTGAAACGGGGGTGTGCGCGATGCTGTACTTAACGTTCGTTCACTCGGGAGGCAGTGCGATGGGTGTGACCGGTCCGATCCGTGTGGTGGTGGCCAAGCCGGGTCTCGACGGCCACGACCGCGGGGCCAAGGTGATCGCGCGTGCGCTGCGGGACGCGGGTATGGAGGTCATCTACACGGGCCTCCACCAGACCCCCGAGCAGATCGTGGACACCGCCATTCAGGAAGACGCCGACGCGATCGGCCTCTCGATCCTCTCGGGCGCCCACAACACGCTGTTCGCGCGCGTCCTGGAACTCCTCAAGGAGCGCGAGGCGGAGGACATCAAGGTCTTCGGCGGCGGCATCATCCCGGAGGACGACATCGCCCCCCTGAAGGCCAAGGGCGTGGCCGAGATCTTCACCCCGGGCGCCACGACCACCTCGATCGTCGACTGGGTCCGCGCCCACGTCCGCCAGTAGCTCCGCCGGCACCGCTCGGCGGTGACGCCGGGGGCGACCGCACGACCGTGCGGACACCCTCCCCGCGCCCCCGCCGAGCCGGCCCCGCGGACCGGCCGCGCGGGCGCCGACGGTGCTCAGGCCGGGGCGAGCTCCGCCAGCATCGCGGCGCGCAGGCGCAGCGTGGCGACCAGGCGCTGGAAGGCCTCGGCCCAGTACGCGGCCGCGCCGGAGGAGGCTTCCGCCGGATCGGCGAAAGCGGCGCCCCGCGCCACCACCGCCTCCAGCCGCTCCGCCTCCGCCGGATCCAGGCACCGCTCGGCCAGACCCATCACCCCGCTGAAGCTCCACGGGTAACTGCCCGCCTCCCGCGCGGCGTCCAGCGCGTCCACCACCGCCCGCCCCAGCGTCCCGGCCCACGGGACCAGGCACACCCCGAGCAGCTGGAAGGCCTCCGAAAGGCCGTGGGCCCGTATGAACTCCGCGACCCATTGCGCCCGTTCCGCCTCCGGCAGGACGGACAGCAGCTTCGCCCGCTCCGCGAGCGATGCCGTGCCGGGGGCCGTCGCGGGCGGCGCCGACGCCGCGCCGAGCAGCGCCTTCGCCCACCGCGGATCGCGCTGGCGCACCGCCGCCCGGCACCACGCCGCGTGCAGCTCCTCGCGCCAGCTCTCGCCCCCGGCCACCGGCAGCGCCACGATCTCGGCCGCGCCGAGCCCCCCGAATCGCTCCCGCCAGCACGACAGCGGCGCCGCCTCCACCAGCTGGCCGAGCCACCAGGCCCGTTCCCCCCGGCCGGCGGGGGGCCGCTCGACCACCCCGTCGCGGAGCATCCCCGCGTCGCACTCGGCCGGCGGGGTCACCCCCTGCGGCCCCACGCACGCCAGTGCCCGCTCCGCCATCCGCCCGGCCAGCGCCGACCGCGGCAGCGCCGACAGCAACTCGGCCGCCGTCGAGCGGACATTGCGGCTGCGGTCGCCCAAGGCCTCCTCCAGGAACGGCTCGTCCCCTTCCGACAGCCCCACCCGGAGCGAGTCGAGGAACATCAGCCGGTCCTCGGCCCGTTCGGTGGCCCAGGTCGTCGTGAGCAGCCGCGTCGCAGCTGCCGGCTCGTGGGCCCGTACGAGGCCGAGGAGGGCGACGCGCTCCGCGAACAGCCCCTCCTGCCACAGCCGTTCCACCCCGGCCCGGTCCTGCGGGTCGGGCAGTTCCCCGGCGCCGCCCGCCCCGCCACGCAGGGCGAACCGCCAGTCCGGATTCAGCCGGGCCAGCCACAGCCCCCGCGCCCCGGCCAGGGCCAGGGCGGGGGCCCGCAGGTCCGTGCGGGCACGGGCCGCGTCCAGCAGCGCGGGCACCAGCGCGTGCGGCGCCCGGTACCCGTGCCGGCCGGCGGCGGCCAGCCACTGCGGCAGCAGCTCCGTGAGATCCGGCGCCGCCCCGCGCCGCCCGCCGCCGCTGCCCGCGCCGGTCCGGCCGGCCAGCAGCTGCGCGAGCCGCCGCCGTGCGGCCTCGGGCGGAGCCGGCCGCGGATCCCGCGGTGCGGGATCCGGCCGCGGCCCCGCCTCGGCGGGCCGCAGCCCGGCCCGCCGCCGTACGGTCTGCACCGCGGCCGCGTCGAGCAGCGCCCCGGGACTCGCCTTGCGCCGGCCGGTCCCCAGCAGCGCGACCGAGACCAGCTCCTCCCAGTCCCCGTCACCGAGGCCCGCGCTCACGCCCCCGGCCTTCGTTCCCTCCGTGGTCACCGTGCCCACCCCTCTCGTCGTGCAGTGCTCCGGTCCCGCCCCCTCCGCGGGACCGGAGCCGCTTTCGTGCCTCGTCGTCCGACCCTTCAGCTTGCGTGGTTGTCGTTCACAAAAGCCCCCCGGCTTCATCGTTCGTGCACGTCGGCGCCCCCGCGCCGACGCTCCCTCCCCACGGGGCGCCGGCTGCTCAGAGCCGTGCCCCTACGAGGCCCCCGGCCCGTCACCCCAGGGCGACCGGTTCCGGGCAGCCCGGATGCCACGCCGTCAACGGTGTGAATCCGCGGTGTCCGCACTCGCCGAACACCGTGACCGGGCCGCCGCCCGAGAGGGCGGCCAGCTGCCACAGCCCGGACCGTGACCCGCCGGCGCCGCCGACGGGCGCGACCGGCAGCGCGCAGGTGCCCTCCGCGTCCGCCAGTTGCCAGCCCCGTTCCCCCGGTATCGGGACCACCGGGCCCAGCACCACCGGCCACGCGTCGAGCCACGGGTCCTCCCGCAGCGCCGCCCCGTACACCTCCAGTGCCGCCCCCGTACCGACCCCGGCCGGGACCCGGTCCGGTGCGGCCGCCGCGGACCTCTCCCCGAGATCCGCGCGCAGCCCCGCCGTACCGGGCCGGAAGCGGGCTTCCGCCTCCACCACCAGCCCCACGGGCAGTGCCAGGGCCGGTGGCCGCCCCGGCGGTCCGAAGTCCAGCACCAGGGCCGGGCGCCCGCTCCCCAGCCCCCGCAGCCACGTCCGGCGGGTGGTGAGCCTGCCGTCCGGTGACACCGAGTCGTACTGGGCCAGCACCAGCCAGCGGTCCCGTACGACCTCCCCCTCCGCGGCGGCACCCGGTAGCCCCACCCTGCTCCGGACCGTCGCGGCGAGCGGCTCCGGCAGCCCCGCCAGACCGAGCCAGCCCCGGTTCAGCAGGTGCAGCAGCGCGCCCTCCTCCAGCATCCGGGCGGGCCATCCGGGACCGCAACTGGGTATCGTCCCCAACTCCCGCACCCGCGCCGCCAGTCCCGGCGCCTGGGCGTCGACCATCCGCGCGGCGGTCTCCTCCCAGGGGCCGTACCCGGCCTGCTGCTGGCCGGCCAGGCCGGCACGCAGCACGTCCTCCAGCCGCTGCTCCAGCTCGGTGACCCCCGCGCCGATCCGGGCCGCCCTGCGCTCGGCCCGGCGTCCGGCCCCCTCCCCGTCCGCCGGTCCGGCCGCCGCGGCCGCCGTGCGCGCGGCCTTGGCCGCCCGTTCCGCCGACCACGCGGCCGCCCAGTCCGGCACCTCGCCGTCCTCGGCGTCCTCGCCGTCCTCGGCGAACCCCCGCGCCGACCAGAGCAGCAGCAGCCCGAGCGCGTGCTTGCACGGGGACTTCCGGCTCGGACAGGTGCACTTGTACGCCGGGCCGCCCACGTCCACGACGGTCCGGTACGGCGTGCTCCCGCTGCCCCTGCACAACCCCCACACCAAACCGGAAGCGGAACCTCCGATCTGGGACCACGGACCCGCCCTGCCCAGCTTGGCCCCCGCGGTGCGCGACGCGTCGTCAGGAGCCAGAGCCAGTACCTGTTCCGCCGTCGGGCGGACCCCCTGCTCAGTCATGTGTCCCACCGTAGAGAGCCCCACTGACAATCCCTCTGACCTGCAACAACGTTGTGGAGGAGGGGCGTTGTCAGTGGCGTGGTGCACGGTTGTTCCAGCGGTCGGGAACGGCTGCCGAGCATTGGAGGGGGACCATGACCATGCCCGAGAACGACAGGGGCGCAGACGCGCTGCGACCGCATGCCGAGGACGCCTTCGCGGAAGAACTGAAAGCCCTCGCGGCCGCCGACGACCGGCCCCGCCCCGCGCGCTGGAACCTCTCCCCGTGGGCCGTCGCGACCTACCTCCTCGGCGGCACGCTCGCCGACGGCACGGTCATCACGCCCAAGTACGTGGGCCCGCGCCGCATCGTCGAGGTCGCCGTCACCACCCTCGCCACCGACCGCGCCCTGCTCCTGCTCGGCGTCCCCGGCACCGCCAAGACCTGGGTGTCCGAACACCTGGCCGCCGCCGTCAGCGGCGACTCCACCCTCCTCGTCCAGGGCACCGCGGGCACCCCCGAGGAGGCCATCCGGTACGGCTGGAACTACGCCCGCCTCCTCGCCCACGGGCCCGGCCGCGAGGCCCTCGTGCCGAGTCCCGTCATGCGCGCCATGGCCGAGGGCCGGGTCGCCCGCGTCGAGGAGCTCACGCGCATCCCGGCCGACGTCCAGGACACCCTGATCACCGTCCTGTCCGAGAAGACGCTCCCGATACCGGAGCTCGGCCAGGAGGTGCAGGCCGTACGCGGCTTCAACCTCATCGCCACCGCCAACGACCGCGACCGCGGGGTCAACGAGCTCTCCAGCGCGCTGCGCCGCCGCTTCAACACCGTCGTGCTGCCGCTGCCCGCCACCGCCGACGCCGAGGTCGACATCGTCGCCCGCCGCGTCGACCAGATGGGCCGCGCCCTCGACCTGCCGGCCGCGCCCGAGGGCCTGGAGGAGATCCGCCGCGTCGTCACGGTCTTCCGCGAGCTGCGCGACGGGATCACCGCCGACGGCCGGACGAAGGTGAAGTCGCCCAGCGGCACGCTGTCCACGGCCGAGGCCATATCGGTGGTCACCGGAGGCCTCGCGCTCGCGGCCCACTTCGGGGACGGCGTCCTGCGCCCGTCCGACGTGGCCGCCGGGATCCTCGGCGCCGTGGTCCGCGATCCGGCGGCCGACCGGGTGGTCTGGCAGGAGTACCTGGAGGCCGTGGTGCGCGAGCGGGACGGCTGGAAGGACTTCTACCGCGCCTGCCGGGAGGTGACGGCATGAGCGGGCCGCCCCCCGCGCGGCGGGGGCCCCTGCTGCTGGGAGTACGGCACCACGGTCCCGGCTCGGCCCGCGCCGTGCGGGCCGCCCTGGACGCGGCCCGCCCGGCGGCGGTGCTGATCGAGGGGCCGCCGGAGGGCGACGCCCTGCTGCCGCTGGCCGCCGATCCCGGGATGCGCCCGCCCGTCGCCCTGCTCGCGCACGCCGCCGACGATCCGGGCAGGGCCGCGTTCTGGCCGCTGGCCGCGTTCTCGCCGGAGTGGGTCGCCATCCGATGGGCCCAGGAGCAGGCGGTGCCGGTCCCGGTCCGCTTCATCGACCTCCCCGCCGCGCACACGCTGGCGGCGGATTCCGGCACCGGCCCGGACGAGGCCGGATCCGTACGGCTGGACCCGCTGGCGGCGCTGGCCGAGACCGCCGGGTACGACGACCCCGAGCGCTGGTGGGAGGACGTGGTCGAACACCGCGGCGACGGGGCGGCGGACCCGCTCGGCGCGTTCGCGGCGCTCGGGGAGGCCATGGGAGCGCTGCGCGAGGCGTACGGGGACGAGGGCCGGGCGCGGGACCGGGTGCGCGAGGCGTACATGCGGCAGCGGATGCGGGCCGCCCGCCGGGAGTTCGGTGACGGGTACGCGGTGGTCTGCGGGGCCTGGCACGTACCGGCGCTGGGCGCGCGGACCACGGCCGCCGCGGACAAGGCGCTGCTGACCGGTCTGCCCAAGGTCAAGGTGGAGACGGCCTGGGTCCCCTGGACCCACCGGCGGCTCGCCCGGGCCGGCGGATACGGCGCGGGCATCACCTCGCCCGGCTGGTACGCGCACCTGTTCGCGGCGCGCGACCGGCCGGTGGAGCGCTGGCTCACGAAGATCGCCGGGCTGCTCCGGGAGGAGGACCAGCAGGTCTCCCCGGCGCACGTCATCGAGGCGGTCCGGCTGGCCGCGACGCTGGCCGCGATCCGCGGCAGACCGCTGGCCGGGCTCACGGAGACCCTGGAGGCGGTCAGGGCGGTGATGTGCGACGGCTCCGACGTACCGCTCGCCCTGATCGAGGACCGCCTGGTCATCGGCGACGTGCTCGGCGAAGTCCCCGACGGGGCACCCGCGGTCCCCCTGCAACGTGACCTGACCCGCCGACAGCGCTCGCTGCGGCTGAAGGCCGAGGCCCGGGAGCGCGAGCTGGAGCTCGACCTGCGCAAGGACACGGACGCGGCGAAGTCGCTGCTGCTGCACCGGCTGCGGCTGCTCGGCATCGGCTGGGGCACACCGGCCGCATCGAGGGGGAGTACGGGGACCTTCCGCGAGACGTGGCGGCTGCGGTGGGATCCGGAGCTGTCGGTGCGGGTCGCCGAGGCCGGGATCTGGGGCACGACGGTCGAGGCGGCGGCCACGGCGAAGGCCGAGGCGGACGCGGCGCGGGCGCGGGAGCTCGGCGAGGTGACGGCGCTGGCCGAGCGGTGCCTGCTGGCCGGGCTGTCGCGGGCCCTGCCCGCCGTACTGCGGGCCCTCGCGGACCGGGCGGCCCTGGACACCGACGTGGCCCGGCTGGCCAAGGCCCTGCCGGCGCTGGCCCGTTCCCTGCGCTACGGGGACGTACGGGGGACGGACGCGTCGGCGCTGGCCGCGGTCGCGGGCGGGCTCGCGGAGCGGATCTGCGTGGCGCTGGTGCCGGCCTGCGCGGCGGGCCTGGACGCGGAGGCGGCGGCGGAGCTGCGGGGCCATGTGGAGGCCGTACACGGCGCGATCGCTCTCCTGGACGAGGAGGGGCTGGGGGAGCGCTGGTCGGCGGTGCTGCGGGCGCTGGCGGGCCGGGACAGGGTGCCGGGGCTCATCCGCGGCCGGGCGGCCCGGCTCCTGCTGGACGAGGGAGGCCTGCCGGCGCAGGAGACGGCACGGCTGATGGGCCTGGCCCTGTCCCCGGCGGCGCCACCGCCCGACGCGGCGGGCTGGATCGAGGGGTTCGCGCAGGACGGCACGCTGCTGGTCCACGACGAGCGGCTGCTGGCGCTGGTCGACACCTGGCTGGCCGGGGTCCCGGAGAGCGCCTTCACGGACGTACTGCCGCTGCTGCGGCGGACGTTCGGGGCGTACGAGCCGGGCGTCAAGCGGAGCCTGGGCGAGCTGGTCCGCCGGGGCCCTGCGCGCGGGGCGGCCCGGGGCGGTGCCCCCGAGGGCTTCGCCCCCCTCCCGGACCCGTCCCGCGCGGACGCGGTCCTGCCGGTACTCGCCCTCCTCCTCGCGGGGCCGCCGGCATGACCGCGGCCGCAGGCAGGACCGGCCGGCGGCACACACGACGAGCAGGGGAAGGGGACGGGGACATGGCCGGTACGGGGAACGCGGAGGCGGCAGGCTCCTGCGCACAGGAGCGGCTGCGGAGATGGCGGATGGTGCTCGGCGGGGAGGAGGACGGGACCGGGTACGCCCTGACCGGGCGGGACGCCGGGATGGACGCCGCGCTCTCGGCGCTCTACGGGCGGAGCGGCAGCACCGGACAGGGCGGACGGAAGGGGAGGGACGCCGGGCGGAGCGCGGGGCTCGGCGGCTCCGCCCCGCACGTGGCCCGCTGGCTCGGGGACATCCGTACGTACTTCCCCGGCTCCGTCGTCCAGATCATGCAGCGGGACGCCATCGAGCGGCTCGGCCTCGCCTCCCTCCTCCTGGAGCCCGAGATGCTGGAGGCCGTCGAACCCGACGTCCATCTCGTCGGGACCCTCCTCTCCCTCCACAAGGCCATGCCCGAGACCACCCGCGAAACGGCCCGCGCCGTCGTCCGCACCGTGGTCGAGCGGCTGGAGGCGCGCCTCGCGGCCCGCACCCGGGCCACCCTCGCCGGCGCCCTCGACCGCTCCGCCCGCACCAGCCGTCCCCGCCACGCGGACATCGACTGGAACCGGACCATCCGGGCGAATCTCAAGAACTACCTGCCGGAGTACGGCACCGTCGTTCCCGAGCGGCTCGTCGGATACGGACGCGCCGCCCGGGCGGTGCGGAAGGAGGTGGTCCTCTGCGTCGACCAGTCCGGCTCGATGGCGGCCTCCGTCGTCCACGCCTCCGTCTTCGGCGCGGTGCTCGCCTCGATGAGCGCGATCGCGACCCGGCTCGTCGTCTTCGACACCGCCGTCGTGGACCTGACGGATCAGCTGGAAGATCCGGTCGACGTCCTCTTCGGCACGCAGCTCGGCGGCGGCACCGACATCAACCGCGCCCTGGCCTACTGCCAGTCCAGGATCACCCGTCCCGCCGACACCGTCGTCGTCCTCATCAGCGATCTCCACGAGGGCGGCATACGCGACGGGATGCTGGCCCGCGTCGCGGCGATGAAGGCGTCCGGCACCGAGTTCGTGGCCCTGCTCGCCCTGTCCGACGAAGGGGCCCCCGCCTACGACCGCGAGCACGCCGCAGCCCTTGCGGCGCTTGGGGTCCCGGCCTTCGCCTGCACCCCCGACCTGTTCCCGGAGGTGATGGCCGCGGCCCTGGAGAAGCGCCCCTTGCCCGTCCCCTGACCGCCCCCGGCCGACCGCCGGATCCCCTCCCGCCGGGCCCCGCGCACCGCCCCGGCGCGCGGTCGCGACCGCTCCCGCGGCGGGGCCGCGCGGGGCCCGCGCCGCCCGCCGCCGCGGCTGGCGGATCGCACGAATATCCAGCTCAACCGTGAGGGGATCTGTGACAGGTATCACCGCTCAGGTGTGATCTGCGATTTAGGGACCCACGTCCCACGGGGATAACCTGCGGGACGGACATGCCGCGTCCACGGTCACCGTGTGCGCCTCCCTAGTGACAGCGCCGTCACGTTGCCCTCCGCGGCACGCCCACGCAGACAACCGCGAATCACTGCGAATCTTTGAAGACAAGGGACGGACGCGCGTGGACCTGTTCGAGTACCAGGCGAGGGACCTCTTCGCCAAGCACGGTGTACCGGTGCTGGCCGGTGAAGTCATCGACACGCCTGAGGCGGCTCGCGAGGCCACCGAGCGGCTGGGCGGCAAGTCGGTCGTCAAGGCGCAGGTGAAGGTCGGCGGCCGCGGCAAGGCCGGCGGCGTCAAGCTCGCCGCCACCCCGGACGAGGCCGTCGCCCGCGCGACGGACATCCTGGGCATGGACATCAAGGGCCACACGGTCCACAAGGTGATGATCGCCGAGACCGCTCCCGAGATCCTCGAGGAGTACTACGTCTCGTACCTCCTCGACCGCACCAACCGCACCTTCCTGGCCATGGCCTCGGTCGCGGGCGGCATGGACATCGAGCAGGTCGCCGAGGAGACCCCGGAGAAGCTCGCCAAGGTCCCGGTGAACGCCAACGAGGGCGTGACCATCGAGAAGGCCCGCGAGATCGTCGCGCTGGCGCAGTTCCCGGCCGAGGTCGCCGAGAAGGTCGCCGAGGTCCTCGTGACCCTGTGGGCGACCTTCATCGCCGAGGACGCGCTCCTCGTCGAGGTCAACCCGCTCGCGAAGGTCGCCTCCGGCGACGTCATCGCGCTCGACGGCAAGGTCTCGCTCGACGAGAACGCCGAGTTCCGCCAGCCGGGCCACGAGGAGTTCGTGGACCATGCCGCCGCGAACCCGCTCGAGGCCGCCGCCAAGGCGAAGAACCTCAACTACGTGAAGCTCGACGGTGAGGTCGGCATCATCGGCAACGGCGCGGGTCTCGTCATGAGCACCCTCGACGTCGTCGCGTACGCCGGTGAGAACCACGGCGGCGTCAAGCCCGCCAACTTCCTGGACATCGGCGGTGGCGCCTCCGCCGCCGTCATGGCCAACGGTCTGGAGATCATCCTCGGCGACCCGGACGTCAAGTCCGTCTTCGTCAACGTCTTCGGTGGCATCACCGCCTGCGACGAGGTCGCCAACGGCATCGTCCAGGCGCTGCAGCTGCTGAAGGACAAGGGCGAAGAGGTCACCAAGCCCCTCGTCGTCCGTCTCGACGGCAACAACGCCGAGCTGGGTCGCAAGATCCTCTCGGACGCCAACCACCCGCTGGTCCAGCGCGTGGACACCATGGACGGCGCGGCCGACAAGGCCGCCGAGCTCGCGGCTGCGAAGTAAGGGCAGAGGTCACAGACTCACATGGCTATCTTCCTCAACAAGGACAGCAAGGTCATCGTCCAGGGCATGACCGGTGCCACGGGCATGAAGCACACCAAGCTGATGCTGGCTGACGGCACCAACATCGTCGGCGGCGTGAACCCGCGCAAGGCCGGCACCACCGTCGACTTCGACGGCACCGAGGTCCCGGTCTTCGGCTCCGTCGCCGAGGCGATGAAGGAGACGGGCGCCAACGTCTCCGTCCTCTTCGTCCCGCCGGCCTTCGCCAAGGCCGCCGTGGTCGAGGCGATCGACGCCGAGATCCCGCTGGCCGTCGTCATCACCGAGGGCATCGCGGTGCACGACTCCGCCGCCTTCTGGGCGTACGCGACCGCCAAGGGCAACAAGACCCGCATCATCGGCCCGAACTGCCCGGGTCTGATCACCCCCGGCCAGTCCAACGCCGGCATCATCCCGGGCGACATCACCAAGCCCGGCAAGATCGGTCTCGTGTCCAAGTCCGGCACGCTGACCTACCAGATGATGTACGAGCTCCGTGACATCGGCTTCACCTCCGCCGTCGGCATCGGTGGCGACCCGGTCATCGGCACCACGCACATCGACGCCCTGGAGGCCTTCGAGGCCGACCCGGAGACCGAGCTCATCGTCATGATCGGCGAGATCGGCGGCGACGCCGAGGAGCGTGCGGCGGACTTCATCGCGAAGAACGTCACCAAGCCGGTCGTCGGCTACGTCGCGGGCTTCACCGCCCCCGAGGGCAAGACCATGGGCCACGCCGGCGCCATCGTCTCCGGCTCCTCCGGCACCGCGCAGGCCAAGAAGGAGGCCCTCGAGGCCGCCGGCGTCAAGGTCGGCAAGACGCCGACCGAGACGGCCAAGCTGGCGCGCGAGATCCTGAACGCCGCGAAGTAACGCTTGCCGCTGCCGTACGTGTGAGTGCGTACGGGCCGTACGGGCGTGGCCCGCATCCCCCGGAGGGGACGCTGTTGGCTAACTCCGCCCCGCTGGATCTGATCCGGCGGGGCGGAGTGCTGCGTAGGGGCTGATGCGGGTGGGTGCTCG
>NZ_LFML01000088.1 GCF_001044425.1 Streptomyces roseus | reverse complement strand
GCTGCGGATCGTCGTACTGCCGCCCACCGACCCCATGTCCCGCGGCCAGCTGCGCCGCATGGCCGGCCTGGCCCGGGACGAGGGGTACGGGGTCGTGTGGCAGGAGGCCCGCGGCGGCCGGCTCGCCCCGCTCAAGGCCCTCGCCGCGCTCGCCAAGGACGTCCGCGCGGCCCGCCGCGCCGTCGTCGGCGACCCCTTCTCCCGGTACGTGCAGCTCCTGCTCACCCTCGTACGGGCCGAGGAGCTCGTCGTGGTCGACGACGGCACCGCGACCATGGAGTTCGTCGCCCAGACCGCACGCGGCGAGCGCCTGGTGCGCTGGCACCGCGTCGGCGGGGGCGGTCTGCCCGGCCGGGTCCGCGAGCTCGCGTACGCGCCGGTCTCGGCCACCGCCCGGCGCCGCTTCACCCCGGCCGCGGGCACCGGCCGCCGCGTCGAGGTGTTCAGCTCGATGCCCGTCACCGTCCACGGCGGGATGACCCTGCGGGTCAACGAGTTCGCCTGGACCCGCGCCCGGTTCGGGCCGCCGCGCCTGACGAAGGGCACCGACCTCGTCGGCACCTCGCTGGTGGAGACCGGGGTGGTCGACCCGGCCCGCTACCTGGACGCCGTACGCGCCCTGACCCTGGAGCACGGCGCCACCCGCTACTTCGCGCACCGCCGCGAGTCCCCGGAGAAGCTGCGCACGCTCAGCGAGGCGACCGGGCTGGAGATCGTCCGCCCGGACCTGCCGCTGGAGCTGATCGCCCGGCGCGGACCGGTGGGCCGTACGATCGTCAGCTTTCCGTCCACGGTCGTCCACACGCTGCCCTACGCACTGACCGGAACCGGTGTGACCGTCGCCGTATGCGACGTCGAGGCGGCCTGGCTCACCGGCTCCGCCTCGCCGCGCGCCCGCAGCTTCCTGGCGGGGGTCACCGAGACCGCCCGTGATGTGCACAGACTCCCCGCCCAGACCGCTTCCGCGGCCGGATGAGCGCGCGAGTTTACCCCCGGGTGCATCACGTCATGCGTCCAGAGGTCTGGTTTTTTTCCCCTAACGGCATGAACTTTTGGTGATCCACAGCCAGTTGGGCCATTCGTGCGCCTACCCTTCAACAGGTGAACCAGTTGATGTCCCGCGAGTCCCAGACCGCCCTGCCCGGCACGCCTGACCGGCCCGAGCTGCCCGGCAAGATTCCGGACCACCTGCGTGCCGAACTGATCGAGTTCCGCCGGGACTTGCACATGCACCCCGAGCTAGGACACCAGGAGTTCCGCACCACGGCGGCGATCAAGGCCCGGCTGGAGAAAGCGGGGCTGCGGCCGCGCGTACTGAAGTCCGGCACCGGCCTCGTCTGTGACGTGGGCACCTGGGACGGGGGCCGGCCCATGCTGGCCCTGCGCGCGGACATCGACGCCCTGCCCATTCCGGACGCCAAGACGCACGTGGCGTACCGCTCGACCTTCCCCGACCGCGCCCACGCCTGCGGCCACGACGTGCACACCGCCGTCGTCCTCGGCGCCGGCCTGGTCCTCGCCGACCTCGACCGGCAGGGCCTGCTGCCCCGCCCGGTGCGGCTGCTGTTCCAGCCCGCCGAGGAGGTGCTCCCCGGCGGTGCCACCGACGCCATCGCCTCGGGGGTCCTGGACGGGGTGGGCCGGATGATCGCGGTGCACTGCGACCCGAGGGTCGACGCCGGCAAGATCGGACTGCGCACCGGTCCCATCACCTCCGCCTGCGACCGGCTGGAGATCTCCCTGGCCGGGCCCGGCGGGCACACCGCCCGCCCGCACCTGACCACTGACCTGGTGACGGCCGCCGCCCGCGTCGCGGTCGACCTGCCGGCCGTGCTGTCGCGCCGGATGGACGCCCGTTCGGGCATGTCGATCACCTGGGGCCGGATCGAGGCCGGGCACGCCTGCAACGTCATCCCGATGCACGCCGAGCTGTCCGGGACGATCCGCTGCCTGGACATCAACGCCTGGCACGAGGCGCCCGACCAGATCCACGCGGCGATCGACGAGATCGCCGGGATGCACCGGGCCAAGTCGGAGATCACCTACGTGCGCGGGGTGCCGCCGGTCGTCAACGATCCGGTGGTGACCGAGCTGCTGCGCGAGGCGATGGCGGCCCGGCTCGGCAAGGAGTCGATCGAGGACACCGAGCAGAGCCTGGGCGGGGAGGACTTCTCCTGGTACCTGGAGCACGTGCCCGGGGCCATGGCCCGGCTCGGCGTGCACACCCCGGGCGCGAGCTCCAAGCGGGACCTGCACCGGGGCGACTTCGACGTGGACGAGTCCGCGATCGGGGTCGGAGTGGAGTTCTTCACGGCCGCGGCCCTCCTCGACGGGCGCCGCAGCAGGCCGGCCGGGTAGCGAGCGGGCAAAAATTTGTACAACATCTGAGCGCCTCTCTTCACAGGTGTCCAGCCCTTGGTACACAAGGGCTGGGCGCCCGGACAGTCACCGATCGGTCACTGTCCGATTCGCGACGATCCGATAACGACTCATGAACGGCCCTTTAACTGACATCTACGCGCGTTACGATCGCCGCGAAACCAGCGCCGGTCGTGGCGCTTCGGTCAGGTTTTGAAGGAGCCTCCCCTTGCGCCGGATCACCAGGATCGCCACCGTGGGCATCGCGTCCGCGGCGCTGGCCCTCTCGGCCACCGCCTGTGGCGGAAAGAAGTCTTCCGACTCCACCGCGTCCTCCTCGGAGTCGGCCGGTTCGTCGAAGTCCGCAGCCATCGCCTATGACATCGGCGGCCGCGGCGACCAGTCGTTCAACGACGCCGCGTTCGCGGGCCTGGAGAAGGCCGAGAAGGACCTGAAGGTCAAGGGCGCCGAGGCGGAGCCCACCGAGGGCGAGAGCGAGGCGGACAAGGTCCAGCGCCTCACCGAGCTCGCGCGCAAGGGCAACAACCCGGTCATCGGCGTCGGCTTCGCCTACGCCCCGGCCATCAAGAAGGTCGCCGAGAAGTTCCCGAAGACCACCTTCGGCCTCATCGACGACACCTCGGTGACCGCTCCGAACATCGCGAACCTGGTCTTCAACGAGGAGCAGGGCTCCTACCTGGCCGGCGTCGCCGCCGCCAAGGCCTCGAAGACCGGCACGGTCGGCTTCATCGGCGGTGTCGAGGTCCCGCTGATCAAGAAGTTCGAGGCGGGCTTCACGCAGGGCGTCAAGGACACCAACCCCAACGCCAAGGTGCTGTCGGCCTACCTGACGCAGCCGCCGGACTTCTCGGGCTTCGCCAAGCCCGACCTCGGCAAGGCCACCGCCAAGGGCCAGCTCGACGCCGGCGCCGACGTGATCTACTCCGCGGCCGGCCTCGCCGGTTCGGGTGCGATCGAGGCCACCGCCAACGCGGGCAAGTGGGCCATCGGCGTCGACTCCGACCAGTACAACCAGGCCGGTCTGTCGAAGTACAAGGACAAGATCCTGACCTCGGTCACCAAGGACGTCCCGGACGCGGTCTACAACCTGATCAAGTCGGTCGAGGACGGCAAGCCGCAGACCGGTGAGATCCGCTACGGCCTGGACAAGGACGGCGTCGGCCTGGCCGACTCCAACCCCGCCTACAAGCAGATGGCGGACGTCACCGCAGCGGTGGAGAAGGCCAAGGCCGACATCATCGCGAAGAAGATCACCGTCAAGACCGCCCCGTAAGGCAGTCCCTGACGTGCAGTAGTGGTCTCCGGGGTCCGGGAAGCGGTCTCTACCGCTCCCGGACCCCGAGCCGTGTTCTGTGATCCTTGTGGCCACTTGGCCGCAAGTTTTCACTTTCGACAGTGCTACGCGCGTAGAGGCATCGTGGACGCGATACCGTCCTCCTCCCGCCCACCCGCCCACCCGCCCGGCCGTACCCGTCCTGCCCCCTGCCAACTTGGCTTTCCAGCTCCTTCCGCGCCAAGGAGAGTGCGTCATCAACGCGTCCAGCCCCCCTCTCGCCGTAGAACTGAACGGCATTACCAAGCGTTTCCCCGGCGTCGTCGCCAACAAGGACATCGCGATCAGCGTCCGCAAGGGCACGGTCCACGCCCTCATCGGTGAGAACGGCGCCGGCAAGTCGACCCTGATGAAGATCCTCTACGGCATGCAGAAGCCGGACGAGGGCACCATCGCCGTCGACGGGGAGCAGGTCTCCTTCTCCAGCCCCGGCGACGCCATCGCCCGCGGCATCGGCATGGTGCACCAGCACTTCATGCTGGCCGACAACCTCACCGTCCTGGAGAACGTCGTCCTCGGCGGCGAGAAGCTCTACGGCATCGGCGCCAAGGCCCGCAAGAAGATCGTGGAGATCTCGGACGCGTACGGCCTCGGCGTGCGCCCGGACGCCCTCGTCGAGGACCTCGGCGTGGCCGACCGCCAGCGCGTCGAGATCCTCAAGGTCCTCTACCGCGGCGCCCGCACCCTCATCCTCGACGAGCCCACCGCGGTGCTCGTACCGCAGGAAGTGGACGCGCTCTTCGACAACCTGCGCGAGCTCAAGGCCGAGGGCCTGACCGTCATCTTCATCTCGCACAAGCTGGGCGAGGTGCTGAAGGTCGCCGACGACATCACCGTCATCCGCCGCGGCACCACGGTCGGCACCGCCGACCCGAAGACCGCCACCACCAAGCAGCTCGCCGAGCTGATGGTCGGCAGCGAACTGCCCACGCCCGAGACCCGCGAGTCGACGGTCACGGACGTCGCGATGCTCAAGGTGCAGGACCTGCGCCTGGCCGCCACCGACCCGGACGGCGTCGTCCGCGAGGTGCTCGCCGGCATCGACTTCACCATCCACAAGGGCGAGGTCCTCGGCATCGCCGGCGTCGAGGGCAACGGCCAGACGGAGCTCATCGAGGCCCTCATGGGCATGGTGCTCCCGGACGGCGGCGTCATCACCCTGGACGGCAAGGACATCTCCACCATGCCGACGCGGGGGCGCCGCGAGGGCGGCATCGGCTACATCCCCGAGGACCGCCACCGCCACGCCCTGCTGCTGGAGTCCCCGCTCTGGGAGAACCGCATCCTCGGCCACGTCACCGAGGCGCCCAACTCCAAGCGCGGCATCCTCGACCCGAAGGCCGCCCGCAAGGACACCGAGCGGATCGTGCGCGAGTACGACGTGCGCACCCCCGGCATCGAGGTCACCGCGGCCTCCCTCTCCGGCGGCAACCAGCAGAAGCTGATCGTCGGCCGCGAGATGAGCCACAACCCGAAGTTCCTCATCGCCGCCCACCCCACGCGCGGTGTGGACGTCGGCGCGCAGGCGCAGATCTGGGACGCCATCCGCGAGGCCCGCCGCGAGGGCCTGGCCGTGCTCCTGATCTCCGCGGACCTGGACGAGCTGATCGGCCTGTCCGACACCCTGCGCGTCATCTACCGCGGCCGCCTGGTCGCGGACGCCGACCCGGCGACCATCACGCCCGAGGAGCTCGGCACCGCCATGACGGGCGCCGCTCGCGGACACCTGGAAGCCACCGACAACCCTTCCGCCGCTGCCGACGGTGACACGACGGAGGACGAGGCCCGATGAAGAAATTCGACAAGGACCGGCTGCTCCTCGCGGCGGCCGGACCCGCGCTCGCACTGATCAGCGCTTTCGTGCTGACCATGATCGTGCTGGCCGCCTCGGGCGTGGACCCGATCGACCCGCTGCGCATCATGATCGACCAGGCCGGTTACGAGGACGTCCAGGTCCTGATCGTCAACCAGGCCGGCATCTACTTCCTGGCAGCCCTGGCCGTGGCCATCGGCTTCCGGATGAACCTCTTCAACATCGGCGTCGACGGCCAGTACCGCCTCGCGGCGATGGTCTCGGCCGTGGTCGGTGCGAAGGTGGCGCTGCCCGGTCCGCTGCACATCCTGCTGATCGTGCTCGTCGCCATGGTGACCGGCGCCTTCTGGTCGGGTATCGCGGGCATCCTCAAGGCCCGCCGCGGCGTGAGCGAGGTTGTCTCCACGATCATGCTCAACGCCATCGCGACCTCCGTGATCGCGTGGCTGCTGCTGCCGAAGAACCTCGGCGTCCAGCCGGCCGGTTCCAACGACCTGACCACCGGTGACATCCCGGAGTCCGGCTGGTTCCCGGCGCTGTCCCTGCCCGGCGGCGACATCTACGGGTTCACCTTCGTGGCCTTCGCCCTCGGCGTCGTCTACTGGTTCGTGCTCAACCGCACCCGCTTCGGCTTCGACCTGCGCGCCTCCGGCGCCAGCGAGTCCGCCGCCCAGGCCTCCGGTGTGGAGCCCAAGAAGATGATCATGACCGCGATGCTCATCTCGGGCGCGGTCGCGGGTCTGACGGGCATGCCGCTGCTGCTCGGCGAGTCCCACACGTACAACCTGTCCTTCCCGCTGGGCATCGGCTTCACCGGCATCACCGTCGCGCTGCTCGGCCGCAACAACCCGGTCGGCATCCTCTTCTCGGCCTTCCTGCTCGCCTTCATCGACAAGTCCTCGGCCGGCCTCGACCAGAACGGCTACGCCAAGGAAATCGGCACGATCATGCAGGGCCTGATCGTCATCGCCGTCGTCGTCAGCTACGAGCTCGTCCGCCGCTACGGCATCCGCCGCCAGCAGCAGAAGGTCGGCGAAGAGCTGGCCGCCGGCCACGCCCTCAAGACCGACAGCAAGGAGGTCGCGGCGTGAGCACCAGCACCGTTTCCGCGACGAGCGCCGCGCCCAAGAAGGGCGGCGGCCGCCGCAAGCTCACCCTCCCCTGGATCCTGCTGATGATCGCGGGCGGCCTCGCCCTGATCTCCCTGGTCCGGGTCATCTCCGGCGCCGACGACCTGACCTCCGTCGGCCAGGTCTCCGGCGCCCTCCAGCTCGCCGTGCCGATCGCCCTCGCGGGCCTCGGCGGCCTGTGGGCCGAGCGCGCGGGCGTGGTCAACATCGGCCTCGAAGGCATGATGATCCTGGGCACCTGGTTCGGTGCCTGGGCCGGCTACCAGTGGGGTCCGTGGACCGGCGTCCTCATGGGCATCGTCGGCGGCGCCCTGGGCGGCCTGCTGCACGCGATCATCACGGTCACCTTCAACGTGAACCACATCGTCTCCGGTGTGGCGGTCAACATCCTGGCCGTCGGCTTCACCCAGTACCTGTCGAACTTCACCTTCGACAAGGCCCCGGGCGGCTCCTCCAAGCAGTCCCCGCGCATCGACCCGATCACCGAGGTCACGATTCCGGGGCTCTCGCACTGGCTGGCCACGCTCCAGGGCAAGCACTGGTTCCTGGTCTCGGACCTCGCCGGCGTGCTCGGCGGCCTCGTCACCAACCTGTCGCTGCTGACCATCGTGGCGGTGCTGCTGATCCCCGCCACCTGGTGGGTGCTGTGGCGGACCTCCTTCGGTCTGCGCCTGCGCTCCTGCGGCGAGAACCCCGTCGCCGCCGAATCCCTCGGCGTCAACGTCTACAAGTACAAGTACATCGCCGTGGTCGTCTCCGGCGCGATGGCCGGCCTCGGCGGCGCGTTCCTGGCGATCGTCTCCACCGGCATCTACCAGGAGGGCCAGACCGGCGGCCGAGGCTACATCGGTCTCGCCGCGATGATCTTCGGCAACTGGATGCCGGGCGGCATGGCCCTCGGCTCGGGCCTCTTCGGCTTCACCTACAGCCTCCGGCTGCGCGGCGGTTCCGAGAACGTCCACGCGATGCTGCTGCTCCTCGCGATCCTGCTCGTGATCGTCCTGGTGTGGCAGCTGTACAAGAAGAAGTACGTCCAGGGCGCGATCGCGGCGGCCTGCGCGGCCGGCCTGTTCCTCTGGTACGCGCTGACCGACGCCGTCCCGAGCCAGTTCGTGGACGCCGCTCCGTACGTCACCACGCTCCTGGTGCTCGCGCTCTCCGCGCAGCGGCTGCGGATGCCGAAGGCGGACGGACTGCCGTACCGCAAGGGCCAGGGCAAGTGACGACGGCCATCCACCCCGACTGGGAGGCCCTGCGGGAGGCCGCCCGGGACGCCATGTCCCGGGCGTACGCCCCCTACTCGCAGTTCCGGGTCGGGGTGGCCGCCCTCGTCGACGACGGCCGGATCGTCGTCGGCTGCAACGTGGAGAACGCCAGCTACGGGCTCAGCCTGTGCGCCGAGTGCGGGCTGGTCTCCTCCCTCCAGGCCACCGGCGGCGGCCGCCTGACGCACTTCACCTGCGTCGACGGCAAGGGCGACATCCTGGTCCCGTGCGGCCGCTGCCGCCAGCTGCTCTTCGAGTTCGGCGGACCGGAGCTGCTGGTGGAGACCCCGAAGGGGATCCTTCCGCTGGCCGAGATGCTGCCGCAGGCCTTCGGGCCGGACCACCTCAGATAGCCGTGCCGACGGCCCTTCGCCCCTGCCGGGCGGGGGGCCGTTCTCACTCCCCCTCTCTATGCGCGTAGAAGGAAGCACCACATGGACGTCATCTCCGTCATCCGTACGAAGCGGGACCGCGGGGAGCTGAGCCCCGAGCAGATCGACTGGGTCATCGACGCGTACACGCGCGGTGTCGTCGCCGACGAGCAGATGTCGGCGCTGGCGATGGCCATCCTGCTCAACGGCATGAACCGCGCCGAGATCAAGCGCTGGACCGCCGCGATGATCGCCTCGGGCGAGCGGATGAACTTCGACTCCCTGTCCCGCCCCACCGCCGACAAGCACTCCACCGGCGGCGTCGGCGACAAGATCACCCTGCCGCTGGCCCCGCTCGTCGCCGCCTGCGGCGCGGCCGTACCGCAGCTCTCGGGCCGTGGCCTCGGCCACACCGGCGGCACCCTGGACAAGCTGGAGTCCATCCCCGGCTGGCGCGCGCTGCTCTCCAACGAGGAGATGCTGCACGTCCTCGACACCACCGGCGCGGTCATCTGCGCGGCGGGCGACGGCCTGGCCCCCGCCGACAAGAAGCTGTACGCGCTGCGCGACGTGACCGGCACCGTCGAGGCCATCCCGCTGATCGCCTCCTCGATCATGTCGAAGAAGATCGCCGAGGGCACGGGCTCGCTCGTCCTCGACGTCAAGGTCGGCACCGGCGCGTTCATGAAGAACATCGAGGACGCGCGTGAGCTCGCCTCGACGATGGTCGCCCTCGGCACGGACAGCGGCGTCAAGACGATCGCCCTGCTCACCGACATGTCCACCCCGCTCGGCCTGACGGCCGGCAACGCGCTGGAGATCCGCGAGTCGGTCGAGGTCCTCGCCGGCGGCGGCCCCTCCGACGTCGTCGAGCTGACCCTGGCGCTGGCCCGCGAGATGCTGGACGCCGCGGGCATCAAGGACGCCGACCCGGCCAAGGCCCTCGCGGACGGCTCCGCGATGGACGTCTGGCGCCGGATGATCTCCGCCCAGGGCGGCGACCCGGACGCGGCCCTGCCCGTCGCCCGCGAGCAGCACGTGGTCACCGCCCCCTCCTCGGGCGTCCTGACCCGCCTGGACGCGTACGGCGTCGGCGTCGGCGCCTGGCGCCTGGGCGCCGGCCGCGCGCGCAAGGAGGACCCGGTGCAGGCGGGCGCGGGCATCGAGCTGCCCGCCAAGCCGGGCGATACGGTCACCGCCGGCCAGCCGCTGATGACCCTGCACACGGACACCCCGGAGAAGTTCGAGTACGCCCTCGCCTCCCTGGAGGGCACGTACGACATCGCCCCGGCCGGCACCGCGTTCTCCGCCACGCCGATCGTCCTGGACCGCATCGCCTGATCTGCGGCCCCCCCGACGCGTCGGCGCGGCTCCCCGTCCGGAGCCGCGCCGGCGTTTTTTCACGCCCCCGGAGGCCGGGTGCCTAGAGCAGGGGCAGGGCCTCGCCGGGCGCCGGCTCCCGGCGGTGCTCCAGCCAGAAGACGTAGCCGCGCAGGCACGCCTCCAGGCCCTCGTCGATGTACGCGACGAAGTCCCGGTGGCCGTCGGCGGCGTCGTGGTGGTGCGGGACGTACACCGGGTTCTCCGTGTAGGAGGACCACACCGCGGCCGCGGCCACCGCCCACTCCCGCACCCGCCCGCGCTCCCGCCACCACGCGCGGACGCCCTCGGGGGTCCAGTGGTCGTCGCCGTCCCAGCCGTAGTTGGTGTACAGCTCCCAGCCCGCGGCGGTCACGAGGGCCTCGGTCTCCCGTTCGTTCACCGGCTGGCGGAAGACGAACTCGTGGACCTCGTCGAAGGCGACGTGCTCCGGTGCGTACTCCCGGCCCAACTGCATGCAGTCGGTCTTGGCCCCGTAGAACGGGCCCGGCACGTTGCGCCAGTTCCGGTCGGCCCACTCGCCCCGGAAGACGGGCGTGCCGAAGGTGGCGTAAGCCGAGCCGTCGGGCGAGAGGAGGCGGCGGGCCGTGGGCAGGGGGTCCCAGTAGGGCGTGATCACCTGGCCCATTCTGGTCGATGACCGATGAGTTCGGCCCGGCTCGCGGGTCGACCCCTCGTGGACATCATGCGACTCGCGCTGCCCGGACCCGGCCCGACCGCGCGGGACGCCGCCGCTCTGTGCGCACGCCTCGCCCGGCTGTACGAGGACGGGGCCGCAGCCGTGGAGTGCGACGTCTCCGCCGTCACCCGGCCGGACCTCGCCCTCGTCGAGACCCTGGCCCGGCTGCGGCTCGCCGCCCAGGGGCGGCCGATGCGGGTGACCGGGGCCTCGCCCGCGCTACGCGCCCTGCTGCACCTCGCCGGACTCCTCCAGCTGCTCGGGGAGGCCGAAGAGGGGGAACCAGCGGGCGGTGTCCAGGAAGGCGTTCAGCCCGGTGATCCGCCCCTGTGAGACCTCCAGGACCTGGAGCGCCCACGGGGTCCAGCCCGGGGCCCCGTCCTCCCGGGGCCGGTACTGGCCGAAGGCCGGCATGCCGTTCGCCGTGGTCGCGATCAGGCGGGACCCCTTGCAGCCGATGCCCTGGTTCAGATGCCAGGCGGCGATGTCCTCGCGGCCCCGCAGCCACAGGTCGAACGGCGGCATGGAGAGCACCGCGTCCTCGTGCAGCAGCGTGGTCAGCCGCGAGATGTCGTACGCCTCGAAGGCGGAGAGGTACTGCTCCAGCAGCTTCACCTGCCCCGCGTCCAGCGGGTCCGCGCTCTCGCTCTCGCGCGTCCGGGTGGCCGCGAGGGTCGCGCGGGCCCGCTGCAGGGCGCTGTTCACCGAGGCCACCGTCGTGTCCAGCAGCGTCGCGACCTCGTCCGCCTTCCACGCCAGCACCTCGCGCAGGATCAGCACCGCCCGCTGCTTCGCCGGCAGGTGCTGGAGGGCCGCCACGAACGCCAGCCGCACCGACTCCTTGGCCAGCGCCATCTCGGCCGGATCGGCGGTCTGCGGCAGCACCCGCCCGTCCGGCACCGGCTCCAGCCACGTCACCTCCGGCCGCTCGTTGAGCACGGCGCAGGCCTGGTGCTGCGGGGCGCTGAGGTCCATCGGGCGGGCCCGCTTCCTGCCCGCGCTCAGCAGGTCCAGGCAGACGTTCGTGGCGATCCGGTACAGCCACGAGCGCAGCGAGGACCGGCCCTCGAACTTCTCGAAGCTGCGCCAGGCCCGCACGTACGTGTCCTGCACCGCGTCCTCGGCGTCGAAGGAGGAGCCGAGCATGCGGTAGCAGTAGCCGGTGAGCTCGACCCGGTAGCGGTCCATCGCCGCGTCCAGGTCGGATCCGATACTCGTGGCGACGTCACTCATGGCTGTCTTCCCCCAGTAGGTCCGATATCCCGAAGCTACCGGAGGGGTCTGACAACGGCAGCCGGACGCCCGCCCGCGGCCCCCCTAGGTACCGGGCTTGCGCCCGTAGACGTACACGTCGTCCCCTTTGGCCAGCAGGTTCCAGTACGCCTTCGCGTCCGCGGGCCGCATGTTCACGCAGCCGCCCGAGCCCGGCGGGTTCCACATGCTCTTCTCCACCGAGTGGAAGGCGATCCCGCCGTCGAAGAACTGCGCGTACGGCATCGACACGTCGTAGATCGTCGACCAGTGGTCGATGCTGCGGTGGTAGATCCGCTTCAGGCCGGTCCGGGTCTCGGTACCGTCCTTCCCGGTCCGCACCGGCACCGGGCCGTATGCCAGGGTGGCCCCGTCCTGGACCCAGCTGAGCTGGCGGGTCAGGTCGACGCAGGCGATCCGGCCCAGGTTCACCGGGCACGTCCCGTCCTTGTTCGGGTTCGTGCCCGCCGCCCGCTGCGCCAGCATCGTGCTCATCGTCTGCCAGGTGAGCGCCCCGGCGTACCCCGCGGTCGGGGTGATCCCGTGCTTCGCCTGGAACGCCTTGATCGCCTGGCAGTCGGCCGCGGACTGCACCCCGTCGGCCGGCCGGCCCAGGAACTGCTCCACCTGCCGCTGGTACGGCCCCGTGGTCACGTTGCACGAGCCGGCCGCCCGCGCCGTTCCGCCGCCGCCGGCCACCAGCGGGACCGCGAGCGCCACCGCCCCGCAGACCACCGCCACCGCACGCCGTCCCCTGCGCATCCGCGTGGATTTCACGTCGAACTCCCTCCCACGCCCCCATGCCTTCCCGGCGGAGAGGGGCAACGCGCCGGAGCCCGGGGCGGCTTGCGCCTCCGGGCTCCGTAATTCCGCTCGTACCGATGCCGTATGCACCGATCCCGCCGCGGCCGTATCAGCGTGCGGCCGCCAGCGATCCGTGGCGCCGCTGCGCACGCGCCGCGTGCGATCCGTACAGGGTGATCGACACGACGCCGAGCACGGCCAGCAGCGCGATGCCCACCGTCGCCGCCCATCCCGCCGAGTGGTAGGCCAGCGCGCCGAGGGTGCCGCCCGCGCTGGAGCCAAGGTAGTACGCCGACTGGTACAGCGCGGAGGCCTGCGCGCGGCCCGAGGTCGCCGTCCGGCTCACCGCGGCGGACGCCACCGCGTGGCCCGCGAAGAAGCCGGCGGTGATCAGGACCAGTCCGACCAGGATCGCGGCCAGCGAGTCCGCCAGCGACAGCAGCAGACCCAGCGCGGTCGTGGTCACCGCCAGGTACAGCGCACCGCGCCGGCCCGTCCGGGCCACCAGCTGTCCGGCGGCCGCCGAGGAGACCGTACCGACCAGGTAGATCAGGAAGATCGACCCGATGACCCCCTGCCCGAGGGAGAACGGCTCGTCCACCAGCCGGTACCCGATGACGGTGTACACGGCTCCGAAGACGGTCATGAACAGCGCGCCGATCCCGTACAGGCGCAGCAGCAGCGGATCCCGCAGGTGCCCGGCGACCGTACGGCCCACCGCGCGCGGGTTCAGCGAGGCCGGGCGGAAGAACCGGGCCCGGGGGAGGAGCACGAGGAAGGCCACCGCGCAGGCCAGCGCCATGACGCCGACGGCCAGCAGCCCGCCGCGCCAGCCCCAGGCCTGGGCCGCCCAGCCGGTGACGAGGCGCCCGCTCATGCCGCCGATGGAGTTGCCCGCCACGAACAGGCCGATCGCACCCACCAGCGCCTTCGGCCTGACCTCCTCCGCCAGGTACGCCATCGCGGAGGCCGGGATGCCGGCGATCGCCGCGCCCTGGACGGCTCGCAGCACCACCAGCCACTCCAGGCTCGGCGCGAAGGGCACGAGGAGGCCGACGCCGACGGCGACCAGCATGGAGACGGTCATCATCCGGGTCCGCCCGAAGCGCTCGGAGAGCGCGCTGAGCGGCAGGACGAAGAGGGCGAGGGCGCCGGTGGCCGCGGACACGGTCCAGCTGGCCTGACCCGCCGTCACCCCGAACCCGTCGGAGATCGCGGGCAGCAGCGCCTGGGTGGAATACAGGAGGGCGAACGTCGCGAGTCCGGCGGCGAAGAGCGCGAGGCTCATCCGGCGGTAGCCGGGGTGGCCGGGGGCGTGGGCCTGCGGGGCGGCGGGAGACGACGGAGTGGAGGCACCCGGGGTGACAGGTGCCCCGGTATGAACGGGAGGCATGCAACGACCGTAGCCCCGGCCCGTTTCATGCGTCCAATGCACGAAATCGCGATAATCGATCCACTGGTGCATGAGCGCAGTTCAGAAGGGTGCCTGTCAGTGAACCGTTACGAAGAAGACATGGCGGTGACAGGTGTGCTGGCCCCGCGGCTGGCGTACTTCGCCGCCGTGGCCCGCCACGAGCACGTCACCCGCGCCGCGCAGGAGCTGGGCGTCCCGCAGTCCACCCTGTCCCGGGCCATGGTCCGGCTCGAACAGGACCTGGGCGTCACGCTGTTCGCCCGCAAGGGCCGTACCGTCGCCCTCACCACCGCCGGCCGGACCTTCCTCGCCTCGGCCGAACGGGCCCTCGCCGAGATCGCCCGCGCCGCCGAGTCGGTGCAGCTGGACGCCGATCCGGCCCTCGGCAAGGTGGCGTTCGGCTTCCTGCACACCCTGGGCCCCGAGACGGTACCCGGGCTGATCCGCGCCTTTCGCGCCGACCATCCGCGCGTGCGCTTCTCGCTGGTGCAGAACTACGGCGAGGCCATGCTGGAGAAGCTGCGGGCCGGCGAGCTCGACCTCTGCCTGACCTCACCCGTCCCGGACGCCCCCGACCTGGTCGGCCGCCGCCTCGACGAGCAGCGGCTGCGCCTTGTCGTCCCCGACGACCACCGCCTGGCCGCGCGCAAGCGCATCCGCCTCGCCGAGGCCGCCGAGGAAACCTTCGTCACCCTGGAGGCCGGCTACGGACTGCGCCGCATTACCGACGACCTGTGCGCCGAGGCCGGGTTCACCCCCCGGGTGGCCTTCGAGGGCGAAGAGGCCGAGACCCTGCGCGGCCTGGTCGCGGCAGGCCTCGGCGTGGCCCTGCTGCCACCGCCGGCCGTGCCCCGCCCCGGCGTGGTCGAGCTGACGGTGACGGCCCCCCGCGCGGTCCGCGAGATCGGCGTGGCCTGGCTCGACGGCCACCCCGACACCCGGCCGGTGGCCGAGTTCAAGCGCTTCCTGCTCTCCCGCCGCGGCCGCCTCATCCCGGAACTGCACGGCGGGCACCTCGCGCTCCCCGGTCAGGACCCGGCGCCGCCCGCGTCCGCCGGCGGGGCCGCCGGAGAGAGCAAGTAGCCAGCCTGGAAGCGCGACTTGGCGCCCACCGCCCGCATGATCTCCGCGATGTGGCGCTGGCAGGTGCGCTCCGACATCCCCAGCCGGCGGGCGATCACCTTGTCCTCCAGGCCCTCCGCCAGCAGCCGTACGATCAGCTGCCGCAGCTCGTCCGAGAGCGAGCGCGCCGCCTCCGGGCCCACCGTCGTCGGGAAGGGCTCGGCCGCCACCCACGCCCGCTCGAACGCCGACGCCATGAAGTGCACCACCGCCGGCTCCCGTACCACCAGCGCCGCCCCGGCCCGGTCCGGTACCGACATGACCCCCGTGCGCCCGTCGAAGACCAGCATCCGCATCAGCCCGTCGCCCAGCGTCCGCACCTGCGCGCCCAGCGCCGTCACCCGCTCCACGTACGCCGCCGTCGGCCGCGAGTAGCGCGCCGTGTGCTGGTAGAGCGTGCGCATCCGCACCCCGCGCCCCAGCAGCGACTCGTCCCGCCCGATCGCCTCCTCCAGGGTCTCCACCGGCCGCCCCCCGCCCGGCTGCGAGGCGAGCAGCTCCCGGCCGCACCCGGCGACCAGCTCCGCGATCAGCCCGCGCACCGCCCCCAGGTCGGTGACCAGCTCCAGCACCGCCCGCCCCGAGCCGTTGCGCTCCAGGTGCGCCGTCCCCGCCTCGTAGGCCGGTACCAGCGCCTCCAGCCGCCCGCGCAGCCGGTCCATCTCGTCGTGGGTCTCCCGTACGAGCAGGGCCAGCGGGGCCAGCGCCCGGGCCGCCGCCGCCCGCGGCGCGACCGCGCTCCAGCGGTCCGGGCCGCCGCCGGGGGCCCGCTGGAGCAGGTGCGCGGCCGCCAGCTCGGTGATCGCCGCAGCCGCCCGGGCCCCGAGGTCCCCGGTCGCCTCCGCCTCGGCGAACGAGTGCCGCTCCACGGCGTACGCGTACAGCCGCCGGGCGGCGCGGCTCAGGTCGCCGCCGGACGGCGGGCCGGCTTCGTCGGCCGGCACGGCTGGTACTGCTGGCATATGCGTATTCGTCCCGGCTTGCGGATGTTTATAAACCCCTCGTGTTCCCGCAAGGCGGCAAGACGACGCCCGATTCGGCGCATGGGCATATGCCCGACCGGCACAGTGGTCACACCGGGTGAAGGGGGAAACGCGGTGACGGGGGAGCGGGAGCGGGTACGGCGGACCGGGCGGGGGCCTACGGCGGTCCTGCTGAGCCCGTGCCCCGCCGTGGTGGCCGCCGCCCGAAGGGCGGGCGCGCGCACCGTGGTGGTCGCGCCGGGTCCGCCGGTGCCTTCCGACCGTGAGGGGGCGGAGCGGCGGGTACCGGCGGACTGGCGCGACCACGGCGACCTGGTG
>NZ_LFML01000087.1 GCF_001044425.1 Streptomyces roseus | reverse complement strand
CCCTGTGGGAGAGTAGGACGCCGCCGAACAATCATTGTGAAAAGCCCCGTACCGGGTATCCGGTACGGGGCTTTTTGCGTTTACGGGCCGGGTCGGGTGCCCGGAAGGGCGTGGTCATCCGCATCACCAGTCGGCGGGATAGCTTTTGAGGCTGCTCGTGTCCAGCGTCCAGCGGCCGGCGGTGACGATGTCGCCGAAGGCGTAGGGGACCGTCTTGCGATACCGAGTACCGTCGGGACCGGCCGAGGCGTCGCTGTGCACCGTGACGGACTTCTTGTCCTTGCGGGGATCCACGATGACGTACAGCGGCACTCCCATCCTTGGGTAGTCGTGCAGCTTGTCGCGGATGTCGGTGAGTGAGTTCGTCCGTGAGACGACCTCGACCACCAGCAGGACGTCGCGGGCGTTGACGACCTTGGCAGTGTCGTCCGTGTCTTCCTCCGCGATGACCATGAGATCGGGGACCTTGGTCAGGCCGGTCTGAGGATCCCCCATGTTCGTGTCGTTGAGGGCCATGACTTCTGGGGTCTGGGCCTCGATCTGACGACGCAACCGCACCACATTGAGCCCGTGCGGCGCCGTGGGGCTCATCATCGTGAGGAAGATCTGACCGTCGGTGGTCTGCACCTTCCATTGATCTTCCTGGTGCTCGGCCAGTTCCGCGAGCTGTTCGGCGAAGTCGTGCATGCGGCGCAACTGCTCCGGGGTGAGGTCGGCCATGGTGTCCTCCTGATAGGTACCCCGACCAGCGTATCCAGCCGGGGCGATGACCCGAGCGGATCCGAGCTAGAGGCGGCCCGCTGCTTTGAGGGAGAGGTAGGCGTCGGCCAGGGACGGGGCCAGGGTGTCCGGGGTGGCGTCCACCACGTGGACGCCGTGGCGGGACAGTTGCTCGGCCGTGCGGCGACGGGTGGTCTGGGACTGGGTGCCCGCCGCGGCTTCGTAGACCGCGTCGATCGTGCCGCGGGAGCGCGTCATCTCCTTGACCCGGGGGTCCGCCACCGAGGCCAGCAGGACCGTGTGGCGCTGCGTGAGCCGGGGGAGCAGCGGCAGCAGGCCCTCCTCGATCGGAGCCGCGTCCAGGCTCGTCAGAAGCACCACCAGCGACCGGCGCGGGGCGTTGCGGAGGATGGTGGAGACCAGGGTGCGGGCGTCGGTTTCGACGAGCTCCGGTTCCAGCGTGGCCATGGCGCTGACGAAGGCCGGGAGGATGTCACCGGCCGAGCGGCCTTGGACCTGGGCGCGGGTGCGGCGGTCGTGGGCCAGCAGGTCCACGCGGTCGCCGGCGCGGGAGGCGAGGGCGGCCAGCAGCAGGGCCGCGTCCATGGCCGCATCCAGGCGGGGGGCGTCGCCGACGCGGCCCGCCGAGGTCCGGCCTGTGTCGAGGCAGATCAGGATGTGCCGGTCGCGCTCCGGCCGCCAGGTGCGGACGGCGACCGAGTGCCCGCGGGCGGTGGCCCGCCAGTCGATGGAGCGGGTGTCGTCGCCGGGGACGTAGTCGCGGAGGCTGTCGAACTCGGTGCCCTCACCGCGCGTCAGCACGCTGGTGCGGCCGTCCATCTCGCGCAGCCGGGCCAGGCGCGAGGGGAGGTGCTTGCGGCTGGTGAAGGGCGGCAGGACGCGGACCGTCCAGGGAACGGTGTGGGTGCCCTGGCGGGCGAGCAGGCCGAGCGGCCCGTACGAGCGGATCGTGACGCGGTCCGCCTTGCGGTCCCCTCGACGCGTGGGGAGCAGCCGGGTGGTGACGCGGCGGCGTTCGCCGGCCGGGACGACCAGCGTGTGGCGGGAGGCGCCCGTCTCGGTGCCCGGGAGCCAGCTGCTGGGCGGCCAGGCATCGCGTACGCGGGCGCGCAGCGGGCGGGTGCCCGGGTTGCCGACGGTGAGGTGGACCTCTGCGGGTTCGCCGAGGCGGACGGAGGTGTCGCCCGAGCGGGTGAGGGTGAGCCGGCGGACCGGGGCGGCCAGGGCGTAGTCGGCGGCGCAGGCCAGGGCGAGGGCGCCGTTGACGGCGAGCATCCCCGTCCAGCTCGGTTCGAGGATGCCGACGGGGAGGCTGCCGAGGGCCGCCAGCAGGGCGGCGCGTCCGGTGAGGGCCATCAGCGCGGGACGGGGACGTGGGACAGGATCGCGGTGATGACGGCGTCGGCCGTGACGCCCTCCATCTCGGCCTCCGGGCGCAGTTGGACGCGGTGGCGCAGCGTCGGCAGGGCGAGGGCCTTGACGTCGTCGGGGGTGACGTAGTCGCGGCCGGTGAGCCAGGCCCAGGCGCGGGCGGTGGCCAGCAGGGCCGTGGCGCCGCGCGGGGAGACGCCGAGGGTGAGGGACGGCGATTCGCGGGTGGCGCGGCAGACGTCGACGACGTAGCCGGTGATCTCAGAGGAGACGGAGACCTTGGCAACGGCTTCGCGGGCGGCTTCGAGTTCGGCGGCGCCGGCGACGGGGCGCACCCCCGCGGCCGCCAGGTCCCGCGGGTTGAAGCCGGCGGCATGCCGGGTCAGGACGCCGATCTCGTCCTCGCGGGAGGGGAGGGGCACCGTGAGCTTGAGGAGGAAGCGGTCGAGCTGGGCTTCGGGGAGGGGGTAAGTGCCCTCGTACTCGACGGGGTTCATGGTGGCGGCGACGAGGAACGGCTCCGGCAGCCGGCGCGCGGTGCCGTCGACGGTGACCTGGCGCTCCTCCATGGCTTCGAGGAGGGAGGACTGGGTCTTGGGCGGGGTCCGGTTGATCTCGTCCGCGAGGAGGAGGTTGGTGAAGACCGGGCCGTTCTGGAAGGAGAACGCGGCGGTGCGGGCGTCGTAGACCAGCGAGCCGGTGACGTCGCTGGGCATCAGGTCCGGGGTGAACTGGACGCGCTTGGTGTCGAGTTCGAGGGAGGCGGCCAGCGCCCGTACGAGGAGGGTCTTGGCGACGCCGGGTACGCCTTCGAGGAGGACGTGGCCGCGGCACAGGAGGGCGACGACGAGACCGGTGACGGCCGAGTCCTGGCCCACGACGGCCTTTCCGATCTCGGTGCGGATCGCTTCCAGGGAGGAGCGGGCGCTGTCCGTGGTGGCCGTCATGAGGTGCGGACCTCTCTTTCGAGGGCGTCGAGGTGGTCGGCGAGCGCGACGAGCGCCGCGTCCGTGGTGGGTGTGGTGCCGAAGAGGAGGCCGGGCAGGTCCGGCTGCCGCTCCGTCAGGCGCGCGGATACGGCCGGGAGCAGGGCCGCCGGGTCGTGGGCCTGCGTGGGCGGTACGCCGAGCAGGGCGGCCAGGCGTTCTCGGGTGGCGGCGCGCAGCACGGTGGCGGCGCGGTCGCGGGCCCCGGCCTTGCGGTAGAGGCGGGCGCGGCCCTCGGTGGTCTCGGAGGCGCGGATCGCGACGGGGAGCTTCTCGGTGACGAGGGGGCCGAGCCGGCGGGCGCGCCACAGGGCGGCGAGGACGGCGGCGGTGAGGAGCTGGAGGAGGGCCCAGCTCCAGCCGCGGGGGAGAAGGTCGAGGAAGCTCTGTTCCCGGGCGGGGTCCTCGTCCTGGGCCTCGGCGGGGGAGGGGAGGTACCAGACGAGGTCGGGGCGGGTGCCGAGGAGTTGGAGGGCCAGGGAGGCGTTGCCCTCGGAGGCGAGCTTCTTGTTGAGGAGGATCGTCTCGGAGCCGAGGAGGACGGTGTCGCCGCCGGTGGTGCCGGAGGGGAGGACGAGGAGGGTGGGGTGGCCGCCGCTGGGGTAGCAGGCGGTGCCGGTCGCTCCGTCGGTGGTGTAGCGGTGGTCGCCGCCGGTGGCGGCGCGGCCCGCGGAGAGCGCGGCGGGCAGGGTGCAGCCGGGGTCGAGGTTCCGGTCGAAGGCGGTGCCCTTGGTGCGGGCGGCCGGGGCCAGGTCGGGGAGGCTGGGGCTGCCGGGGGAGAGCAGGACGGTGCGGCCGCCGGAGAGGTCGATGGCGGAGCGGATGGCGCGGAGTTCGCTTTCGCCGAGCCGGTCGGGGTCGGTGACCAGGAGGGTGGTGGTGGGGCCGGCCGCGGCGGCGGCCTCGCGGGCCGTGGTGACGACGCGGGTGGTGACGCCGCGGGCGCGGAGCAGTTCGGCTACGGCCCGGCTGCCGTCGGGGTCGGCGGAGCGGGGGTCGAGCCGGCCGTGCCGGCTGCCGGTGGTGAGGGCGGCGAGCGCGACGGCGGCGACGATCAGGATGCCGAGGCAGATCAGGAGTCCCCGGCTCCGCCGCCACACGGTGCGGGGGGTGGGGGCGGGGGCCGCCGTACGGGCCTTCGGGCCGGTGGCGCCGGGCCCGGTGGCCTCGCCGGTGTCCGCTCCCGCCGCCGGGGCGCCGGGGGCCGTACGAGGCGCGGCGGCGCGCGGGGCGGCTTCGCGTGCGCCGTGTGCGGGGGTGGCCGGGTCCGGGGGCGTCATGAGGGGGTGCCCGTCAGGCGGGGCTTCGCGTGGGTCAGGGCGAGGTCCAGGGTCCGGAGGCGGTCGTACATCTCGGCGTGGGCGGGGCGGCCGCCGTACGTGACGTCGTCGAAGGCGCGGGCCGCCGCGCGCAGCGCCTCGGCGTGGTCCGGGAGGGCGGCTGCGGCTTCGGCTGCGGCCTCGTCGGCGGTGCGGCCGGGGCGCGGGTCGAGCACGGTGCGCTCCTCCAGGGAGCGGACGACGGCCCGCATGCGTTCCTGGACGGCCGCGGTCCAGCGGCTCTGGGCGGCCAAGGCCTCGGCGGCGGCGCGGTGGTCGGCGGCGCTGCGCGGGCCGCCGCCGAAGAGGGCGGCCGCGCCGGTGGCGGTGCGGCGGGGGG
>NZ_LFML01000086.1 GCF_001044425.1 Streptomyces roseus | reverse complement strand
CGAACCCCGGCCCCGCCGCGACGCCGGCGCCCGCACCGGCACCCGCACCGCAGGACGGCTACGGGTTCCCCCCGAATCCCGCGCCGCAGCAGCAGCCGCAGCCGGTGCCGCAGCCCCCCGTCGCCCCCGTCAGCGGGGGCGACTACGCCTTCCCGCCCGCGCAGCACGCGCCCGTAGCGCCGCAGCCCGAGCAGCAGCAACAGCCGTACCAGCAGCCGCAGTACGACCCCCGTACCGGCGCCCAGTGGCCCGCCGGACCCCAGCCGGGCCCGCAGCCGCACGACCCCCGCTACCAGACCGGCCCCGGCTCCGGCGGCGGCGCGCCCCTCGGCTACACCGCCGCCGTCGAGCTGTCCTCCGACCGCCTGCTGCGCGGCAAGCAGAAGCCCCGGCCGCAGCGCTCCGGGTTCCGTTTCGGCGGCAAGGCCGCCGAGGCCGAGCGCCTGCGCAAGCTGGAACTGATCCGCACCCCGGTCATGTCCTGCTACCGCATTGCCGTCATCAGCCTCAAGGGCGGCGTCGGCAAGACCACGACCACCACGGCCCTCGGCGCCACCCTCGCCACCGAGCGCCAGGACAAGATCCTGGCCATCGATGCGAACCCCGACGCCGGCACCCTGGGCCGCCGCGTCCGCCGCGAAACCGGGGCCACGATCCGCGACCTGGTCCAGGCGATCCCGTACCTGAACTCGTACATGGACATCAGGCGGTTCACCTCCCAGGCCCCCTCGGGCCTGGAGATCATCGCCAACGACGTCGACCCGGCCGTCTCGACGACGTTCAACGACGAGGACTACCGCCGCGTCATAGACACCCTCGGCCGCCAGTACCCGATCATCCTCACCGACTCGGGCACCGGTCTCCTCTACTCCGCCATGCGCGGGGTCCTGGACCTGGCCGATCAGCTGATCATCATCTCGACCCCGTCGGTGGACGGCGCCAGCAGCGCGAGCACCACGCTCGACTGGCTCTCCGCGCACGGGTACGCCGATCTCGTCTCCCGCTCGATCACCGTCATCTCCGGGGTCCGCGAGACCGCCAAGATGATCAAGGTCGAGGACATCGTGCAGCACTTCGAGACCCGCTGCCGGGGCGTGGTCGTGGTGCCGTTCGACGAGCACCTCGCGGCCGGCGCCGAGGTCGACCTCGATCTGCTGCGGCCCAAGACCCGGGAGGCGTACTTCAACCTCTCCGCGCTCGTCGCCGAGGACTTCGTCCGCGCCGCCCAGCAGGCTCCCCCGAACCACTGGGGAGCTCCTCAGCAGCCCCAGCCCCAGCAGCCGCAGGCCTACCAGCAGCCTCCGCAACCACAGCCGCAGCCGCAGCCGCAGGGCCAGCCGTACGGCCAGCCGCAGGGGCCGTCCCCGTACCAGCAGCCTCCGCAGCCGTACGCCCAGCCCTATCCGCAGCCCGGCCAGCCCTGGCAGCCCCAGCAGCAGCCGCCCCAGCAGCCCCAGCCCCCTCAGCAGCCCCCGCGCGACCCGCGCCTGGGCTGACGGGGACGGCAGCGCGAAGGGCCCGTACCTCCCCGGGGAGGTACGGGCCCTTCGCGCTGGCTCAGTGTTCCGCGTCGTACGTCTCGGTCAGCGTCCGCGCCCGCTTCACGTCGTCCGCGATGGCTTCGAGGAGCCCGTCCAGCGAGTCGAACTTGGCCATGCCGCGCACGTACGCGAGGAAGTCCACCGTCACGTGCAGGCCGTACAGGTCCAGGCCGACCCGGTCGATCGCGTACGCCTCCACGGTCCGCTCGGTGGCGTCGAACTGGAGGTTCGTGCCGACCGAGATCGCGGCCGGCATCCGCTCGCCGCCCGCCGTGAGCCAGCCCGCGTACACCCCGTCCGCCGGGATCGCGGTGTGCGGCGGCGTCTCGACGTTGGCCGTCGGGAAGCCGAGCTCGCGACCGCGCTGGGCGCCGCGCACGACGACGCCCTCGACCCGGTGCGGCCGGCCCAGGATCTCGGCCGCGCCGTCCATGTCGCCCTCGGCGACCAGCTTGCGCGCCAGGGTGGAGGAGAACGGCACGCCGCCGCCCGCGGCGCCGCGCTCGACCAGGTCCACGACCTCGACCTCGTAGTCGTACGTGGCGCCCAGCTCGCGCAGGAAGTCGACGTTCCCGGAGGCCCGGTGGCCGAAGCGGAAGTTCGGGCCCTCGATGACGGCCCGCGCGTGCAGCTTGTCGACGAGCACCTTCACGATGAAGTCGGCCGGGGAGAGCTGCGAGAACTCCGCTGTGAACGGCAGGATCAGCAGCGCGTCCACGCCCAGCCCGGCCATCAGTTCGGCACGGCGGTCGTACGGGGCCAGGATCGGCGGGTGGCTGCCGGGGCGCACGACCTCGCTCGGGTGCGGGCTGAAGGTGACGACGACGGACGGGACGCCGAGCGCGCGGGCCTTGGCCACGGCGCGCCCGATGATCAGCTGGTGGCCCCGGTGCACACCGTCGTACGAGCCGATGGTGACGACGCTGCGTCCCCAGTCCTGGGGGATGTCCTCCAAGCCACGCCAGCGCTGCACTGTGACCGCTCCTCGCCCGAACCGTTGATGGCCCTGTCCTGGTTGCCGTTTGCTGGTCTAAGACTGCCATGCCGGTGCCCGGGGTCCCGCATCGGCGTCTGGCTGGGGCCGCTCTCCGTCATCTCCGGGGGGCGCACCGGCGGCGGGGAGGAGCGCGGAGGGGGAAAGCGCCCCCTCGCACTCCCTCCAGTCACTCCGCGCGCCTGCCCGGACGGGTGAATAAGGGGGCCGGGCTGGATAGAGACCTACCCGAGGGGGGTCGTGGAGCGGTGAGCGGCATGCGATGGGCGCTCGCCGCTCCACGTCGGGGTGGATCAGGCGAAGACGGCCAGCGACTTCGCCTTGCCGCCCTTGTTCTCGACCAGCCCGAGCAGGACGCCGTCCGGCCCGAAGACCGCGACCGTCTGCCCCGCGGCGTAAGCGTCCGGCATGTCGATCCGCACGCCGTTGCCGAGCAGCGAGGCACGCCGGGCGTCGAGGTCCCAGCGCGGGAAGGCGGCGGCCGCCGCCTCGCCGATGGGCATGACGGTCAGCTCCTCCTGGAGCTGGTCCAGGGTCCGCGCCCGGTCGATCTTGTACGGGCCCACGCGGGTGCGCCGCAGCGCGGTGAGGTGTCCGCCGACGCCGAGGTCGGCGCCGAGGTCACGGGCGAGCGCGCGGATGTACGTACCGCTGGAGCAGACGACGGAGACGACGAGGTCGACGACCTTGGTGCCGTCCTCGGCCTGTGCGTCGCGCATGTCGTACACCTGGAACGAAGAGATGGTCACCGGCCGGGCCGGGATCTCGAAGTCCTCGCCGTCGCGGGCGCGCTTGTAGGAGCGCACCCCCTTGATCTTGATGGCGCTGACCTTCGACGGGACCTGCATGATCTCGCCGGACAGCTTGGCGATGCCCTTGTCCACGGCCTCGCGGGTCACCGCGGAGGCGTCCGCCGAGGAGGTGATCTCACCCTCCGCGTCGTCCGTCAGCGTGTTCTGGCCGAGGCGGATCGTCCCGAGGTACTCCTTCTCGGTGAGCGCGAGGTGGCCGAGGAGCTTGGTGGCCTTCTCGACGCCCAGGACGAGGACGCCGGTCGCCATCGGGTCGAGCGTGCCGGCGTGGCCGACGCGGCGGGTCTTGGCGATCCCGCGCATCTTGGCGACCACGTCGTGCGAAGTGAAGCCGGACGGCTTGTCGACGATGACAAGGCCGTCCGGCGTCTTCCCTGCGTTGCTGCTCATTCCGCGGCCGCGTCCTCGTCGGAGTCGTCGGCGTCCTCACCAGGCTTCTTGTACGGGTCGGCGTCGCCGGCGTACTGGGCGCCCGAGGACACCTCGCGCACCTGGGCATCGGAGCTCCGCGCCTTTTCGAGGAGGTCCTCGATGGTCTTGGCGTTCTCCGGGAGGGCGTCCGCGACGAAGGTCAGGGTGGGCGTGAACTTGGTGCCCGCCGCCCGGCCGACCGCGGAGCGCAGGACGCCCTTGGCGCTTTCGAGGCCCGCCGCCGCACTGGCGCGGTCCTCGTCGTCCCCGTAGACCGTGTAGAAGACCGTGGCCTCCCGCAGGTCGCCGGTGACCCGGGTGTCCGTGATGGTCACGTGCGTACCGAGGCGGGGGTCCTTGACACCGCGCTGCAGCTTCTCGGCCACCACCTCCCGGATGAGGTCCGCCAGCTTCTTCGCCCGCGCATTGTCGGCCACTGGTCCGTCTCCTTCTGATGTCTTGCAGTCAGTCTTCATCACCGTGCAGCCGCCGTCTCACCGACAGCAGCTCCACTTCCGGACGTGCCGCGACCAGCCGCTCGCAGCGGTCCAGCACGTCCGAGAGGAACCCCGCGTCCCCACTGACCAGAGCGACCCCGATACGGGCCCTGCGGTGCAGATCCTGGTCGCCCACTTCGGCCGCGCTCACGGAGAACTTGCGTTGGAGCTCGGCGACGATGGGCCGGACGACAGAGCGTTTCTCCTTCAGCGAGTGGACGTCGCCGAGGAGCAGGTCGAAGGACAGAGTCCCCACGTACATTCAGTTCCGGATGTCCCGCCGGTGCGGGTTCGGTGGCCTGCCGGCCGTCGCGCGGCAGGATCACCAGAACCGTACACGCAACGGCCGGGGCCGATCGACGGATATTCCGCCGACCGGCCCCGGGCTTACGACACGGTGCGAACCGCCTCGCGCTTACGCGCGGGGCTTCTCGCGCATCTCGTACGTCGCGATGACGTCGTCGATCTTGATGTCGTTGAAGGAACCGAGGTTGATACCACCCTCGAAGCCCTCGCGGATCTCGGTGACGTCGTCCTTGAAGCGGCGCAGACCGGAGATGGTGAGGTTCTCGGCGATGACCTTGCCATCGCGCAGGAGCCGCGCCTTGGTGTTGCGCTTGACCTCGCCGGAGCGGATGAGGACACCCGCGATGTTGCCCAGCTTGGACGAGCGGAAGATCTCGCGGACCTCCGCCGTACCGAGCTCGACCTCTTCGTACTCCGGCTTGAGCAGACCCTTGAGGGCCGCCTCGATCTCCTCGATGGCCTGGTAGATCACCGAGTAGTAGCGGACGTCGACACCCTCGCGGTCCGCCATCTGCGCGGCACGGCCGGCCGCACGGACGTTGTAACCGATGACGATGGCGTCGGAGCCCATCGCCAGGGCGATGTCGGACTCGGTGACCGCACCCACACCGCGGTGCAGGACGCGGATGTCGACCTCTTCGCCGACGTCGAGCTGGAGCAGCGAGGACTCGAGGGCCTCGACCGCACCGGACGCGTCGCCCTTGATGATGAGGTTGAGTTCCTGGACCAGACCGGCCTTGAGGACCGAGTCGAGGTCTTCCAGGGACACCCGGCGGACGCGCTTGGCGAAGTTGGCGTTGCGCTCGCGCGCAGCACGCTTCTCGGCGATCTGACGGGCGGTGCGGTCCTCGTCCACGACGAGGAAGTTGTCGCCGGCGCCGGGGACGTTGGTGAGACCCAGGACCAGGACGGGGGTCGACGGACCCGCTTCCTCGACGTTGTTGCCCTTGTCGTCGAGCATGGCGCGCACACGGCCGTAGGCGTCGCCCACGACCATCGTGTCGCCGACGCGGAGCGTTCCGCGCTGGACGAGGACGGTGGCGACGGCACCGCGGCCACGGTCGAGGTGGGACTCGATCGCAATACCCTGAGCGTCCTGCTCGGGGTTGGCGCGCAGGTCGAGCGAGGCGTCGGCGGTGAGGACGACGGCCTCCAGCAGGGAGTCGATGTGCAGACCCTGCTTGGCGGAGATGTCGACGAACATCGTGTCGCCGCCGTACTCCTCGGCGACCAGACCGAACTCGGTGAGCTGACCGCGCACCTTGACCGGGTCGGCACCCTCGACGTCGATCTTGTTGACCGCGACGACGATCGGGACGCCGGCGGCCTTGGCGTGGTTCAGCGCCTCGATCGTCTGCGGCATGACGCCGTCGTTGGCCGCGACCACGAGGATCGCGATGTCGGTCGACTTGGCACCGCGGGCACGCATGGCGGTGAACGCCTCGTGACCGGGGGTGTCGATGAAGGTGATCTTGCGGTCTTCACCGTTGACGGTGGTGCCCACCTGGTAGGCACCGATGTGCTGGGTGATGCCGCCGGCCTCGCCCGCGACGACGTTCGTCTTGCGGATGGCGTCGAGCAGTCGGGTCTTACCGTGGTCGACGTGACCCATGACGGTGACGACCGGGGGACGCGGCATGAGGTATTCCTCGCCGCCCTCGTCCTCGCCGAACTCGATGTCGAAGGTCTCGAGGAGCTCGCGGTCCTCCTCCTCCGGGCTGACGATCTGAACTTCGTAGTTCATCTCGCCCGCGAGGAGCTGGAGGGTCTCGTCGGAGACGGACTGCGTGGCAGTGACCATCTCGCCGAGGTTCATCATGACCGCGACCAGCGATGCCGGGTTGGCGTTGATCTTCTCGGCGAAGTCGGTGAGGGACGCACCGCGCGACAGGCGAACGGTCTCGCCGTTGCCGCGGGGCAGCATCACGCCGCCGACCGACGGGGCCTGCATGGCCTCGTACTCCTGGCGCCTCTGACGCTTCGACTTGCGACCGCGACGGGCGGGCCCGCCGGGACGGCCGAAGGCACCCTGCGTGCCACCACGGGCACCGGGACCGCCGGGACGGCCACCGAAACCGGGACGACCGCCGCCACCGGCACCGGCCGGGCCGCCGCCGAAGCCGCCGCCACCCGGACGCGGGCCGCCGAAGCCGCCGCCGCCCGCGGGACGCGAGCCGGGACCGGCCGGACGGCCGGCGAAGCCGCCGCCACCGGGACGACCGGCGCCACCACCGGGACGCGGACCACCGGCACCGGGACCGCGGCCACCGGGGCCGCCGCCGGGACGGGGACCGGGACCACCGGCAGCGGGACGCTGCGGCATCATGCCCGGGTTCGGACGGTTACCGCCAGGAGCACCACCGGGACGCGGGGCGCCGCCCTGCGGACGGGGCATGCCGCCCGGGGTCGGACGACCCGCACCGGGACCCTGCGGACGCGGAGCGCCACCGGGACCACCCTGCGGGCGGGGGGCACCCTGGCCGCCGCCGGCGCCGGGGGCACCGGGACGGGGAGCGCCGGCCGGACGGGGCGCCTGCGGGCGCGCCATGCCGGTGGAGCCACCAGAGGTGAAGGGGTTGTTGCCCGGACGGGGACCGGCCGGACGGGCGCCCTGCGGACGCGGGGCCTGGGAACCGGGACCGGAGGGACGCTGTCCCTGACCGGGGGCGGTGCCTGCCGGGCGCGGGGCGCCGGGACGGGCGCCGGCCTGGCCGCCCTGGGCCGCGGGACGCTGCTGCGCCGGACGCGGGCCGGGGGTCGCGCCGGGACCGGCGGGACGCTCGGTGCGCGCCGGG
>NZ_LFML01000009.1 GCF_001044425.1 Streptomyces roseus | reverse complement strand
GGTTGTTGAAGAAACTGACCTTCCCGTCCACCACCGGGACCACCACCAGGTTCGGGATGGTCTGACCCGGGGTGAAGTTCAGGTTCGACGCACTCGTACGCGTCGTACCGCTCGGGTACACCGACACGAAGCTCGGCTCGGTCGGATTGGTCGCCGTCACGTTCAGGACCACGGCCGTCACACCGGCGGCCGGGATGCCGTTGGTACCGGCCACCGGCAGGGTCACGACACCACCCGCGCCGACCTTCGCCTGCGGCACCCCGCCCAGGCCCGAACGCGTGTCCATCAGCCGCTTCGGGGTGACCGGGGCGAACTTCGCCGGCTTCACCTCCGAGACGACCTTGACGGGCAGCGAGGTGGAGGTCTTGCCGTTGACCGCGTTCGCCCTGACCTGGACCTGGTGGGTGCCGCTGGTGACGATCGAGGTCGCCGTACGGGCCGTACCGGAGGTCGTGGCCGCCGGGACTCCGTCGACGAGGACCTCGAACGAACCGATGCGGTCGCCGGCCGTGCTGGTCGACCAGCCGACGGTCAGGACGCCGTCGGAGGCGGCGTCGACACCCGGCTGGACGGGCACGCCGTTGACGGTGCCCACCTTCAGCTGCGCGGCGGGACCCGAGGCGCGCAGGGACCCGAGCTGCGCGTAGAGCTGGTTGCCCGGGCACTCGGTGTTGAAGCCGTCCCGGTGGCCCGAGACGGTCTTGAACTGGTACTCCTTGCCGAGCTCGAAGGCGGTGCCGAAGAAGTTGGTCTGCGCGACGCCGGCGGTCAGCGTGGTCGTGCCGTTCATGTCGCCGTCGTACTGGCCCAGCTTGTAGGCCGCGATACGGGAGATGGCGTCCTGGGCGGCCGCCGAAGCGCCGCCGGCGTTGTAGTCACCGAGGACGGCGATGCCCTCGGTGTCGGTGTTCCAGCCGAACGTGTGCGCGCCGATGATGGCCTGGTCGATACCGCCCTGGCGGCCCTCGAAGATCGTGCCGCACTTGTCGACGAGGAAGTTGTAGCCGAGGTCGCGCCAGCCCTGGGTCTTCACGTGGTAGACGTGGATGCCGCGGACGATCGCCGCCGACTGCGAGCAGTCGTACGGCTGGGCGTCGGCGGTGTGGTGGACGAAGACCGCCTTGATCTTCCCGCTGGTCTGGTAGAGCGGGCCCTCGTTGTTCAGCGACTCGTCGGCGCCCCACGCGGCCCGCGAGACCACGGCCGGCTGGGGCGCGGTGGACGCCGGTCCCGGCTCGATCGTCGGGGCGGCGGACGCGGCCGGTGCCGCGTCCGGCGCGCCGGTCCGCGCGGCGCCGCTCGCGTGGGCGGCGTTCTTCTGCCGGCCGCCCTGCTTCTGGCCACCCTGCTTCGCCGAGGCGGCCGAGCCGCCCGGGTCCACCAGGTTCAGCTCCAGCCCGGCGGGCAGTGCGCCGCCGCCGCTGACGCGTACCTCGGCGCCGTTCGACGCGCCGACCCAGACGGGCTCGGTCGAGCCGTGCGCGCCGGGCCGTACGCCGTCCATCCCCGGCTTGACCGGGTCGAGGGCGATCCACTTCGACCACGCGCCGGTCCTGGCGTCGCGGGAGCGGGCCTCGATGGTGCCCTTCAGCTCGGCTGCGGGGTCCGTCCAGGACACGCCGAGCAGACCGAAGGGCTGCGTTTCCTGCCGGGAGAGCACGGCCTCGCCGGCGCCCTTGGGCTGGAGGGCCAGCTTGTGCAGCTCGCCCTCGACCGGTCCGGTCTCCTTGGCGACGGCGCTGTACGCCTTCGCCGCCCCCTCACCTCCCGGGGCCGCCGTCAGTTCGGCTCCCCCGGCCATTCCCTGGATGCCCAGCACCGCTGCGGCGCCGAGCGCGGCCGCCAGAGCGGTACCGCGCACACGACTCAGTCTCACTTGTGTTCCCCACCCCTATGGCTCGTGCGCCATGTGACACGACTGTCGGGGCGGATGCTACTGGTCGGTTGTGACAATCGACGCAAGGGGGCTGCCCGAGGAGCCGTCCGGGCGACCCGGCCGGGTCACCGCTTCTGGGCGTCCTTCTCCTTCTGGGCCGCTTCCTTGCGGGCCAGACGGTCGGCCTCGGCGTCGCGCTCGATGTCCGCGCGCGAGCGCACGCGCTTGGGCGCCTCCATCCCGCAGACGGCGGGCCAGTCGTCGGCCACGATGCCTGCGCACCAGATGAAGTTCTGGATGGGGCCGGGCTTCCAGTCGTCCTTCTCGATGTCCCAGCAGGTCGGACGGGGCGAGAAGCGCGGGCAGCTGCCGTCCCTCTCCTTGATGACGTGGGCGCGGTAGGCGTCGATGCCCATCGTGTCGACGTCGGACGAGGGCATGTACCGGTTGGCCGACCAGGACGCGCCCATGGTCGCGAACAGGGCGACCACGCAGACCATGCCCGCGGCGAGCTGGCGGACCACCCGAGGCGGAACGACCCGGGCGAGCCCGGCCGCGGAAGCGGAACCGGAAACGGAATCGGAAGCCGGAGCGGCGCCGCGCGGGCGGAGCGTGCGCTCGACCCACCCGGAGCCGCGGTTGACCACGGCCATCATGCCGAGCACGGCCAGGATCATCAGGCAGTACATGATGATCCACGTGGTGCGCGGGTAGAGCTGGATGGCCTTGTCCTGGGCCATGTGCCCGGCGAACCAGAACCGGGCGAGCCAGGCTCCGGCCAGGACCGCCGCGGCCGTGCGCACCATGATGTTGCGCATCCCGAGGCCGAGGCCGAGGCCCACCCCGAACAGCAGCAGCAGGGCGAACCCGCTCTGGCCCGCCATCTCCCCGGCCACCGGCCAGGTCTGGTACGTGAGGGTCCCGGACCGGTCCGAGACCCAGCCGAGCACGTACCCCGGGTCCGCGTACACGGCGAGGAAGGCGTAGCGGTCGGGGTTGTCCGCACCCAGCCGGGCCATCTGGTAGAGCAGCGGGGCGCCGACGACGCCGGCCGACAGCAGGGTGACCCCTATGTAGAGGGCCGCCTTCCTGACGGTCGCCGCGCCCTGGCGCCACGGGAAGAAGAACAGCGCGGCCACGAGAGCGCCCGGCGCGGCCCAGATGTACCAGCCGGAGTACCAGAGGAACAGCGCGCCGAAGGTCACGCCGAGGACGAGCCCGCGCACCAGCAGGTGCCGCGTGCCGCGCCGGCCCGCCAGACGCATCTCGCGCAGCCAGTAACCGAGCAGCGGCAGCAGCACGATCATGACGATGTGGCTGTACGGGCGGATCGGGTCCAGGAACAGCACGGCGGCCGGGACCGCGATCAGCAGCGCCCAGAAGGGCCGCAGCAGTATCCGCCAGGCCAGGTAGGCCATCGGCCCGGCCACGGCGGTGAAGAAGATCTGGAGGTCGTGCAGGGCGAAGCCGGTCTCGCCGCGGCCGTTGTAGCGGATCTTCGCCCAGAGGGCCATCAGGGCCGGGAAGGCGGGCGGGTAGATGCCCGACATCCCTTCGTGGTGCAGGAAGGAGTTGGCCATGTCGATCAGGACGCCCGGGTCGCCCTCCTGGCCGCCGAGCGGATGGGGCGTACCGTGCAGCGCGACGACGATGCCGCCCGCGATCACTCCGGTGGCCAGGCCCGCCAGGGCGGCGCAGACCATGCGCTTGACCAGCTGGTGGCGCCGGGCCGCGCCCCGGTGGGCGGTGTAGAGCAGCAGGCCGAGCAGCGGCAGGCCGATGAGCGCCGCGTACATCTGGAGCGTGGCGAGGCCGCTGACCTGGCCCAGTCGCACCACCGGGTTCACGTCGATGCGCCGGCTCAGCAGCATGTAGCCGAGGGCCGCCGTGAGGCTGACGACCCCCTCGGCGACCGCGAGCACCCGGCGCCGTGACGTCCAGGGGCGGCGGGCCGCCGAAGGGGACGAGAGCGGTCCGGCGGCCGGGGTCCCGGTACCGGTCCGGCTGTGTGCCGTGCCGGACGCTCCGACGACCTCGGGGGCCAGGTGTGTCATCTCAGTCCAATTCCGTCGCGGGTGTCACCGCGGGGCGGGGCCCGCCGGCCGCTGTCTGGGGTGCTCCGGGTCAGTGGGCGCGTCGGCCGCCGGTGAACGCGTGCTTGGCGAGCGTACGGACGCCCTCGCGGTGGCCGCGCCGGAGCGCGCCGGGGAGCATGGTCACGGCGTGGAGGCGGGAGGCGCTGTGGAAGCGGGCCGCCCGCGCGGCCTTGGGCCAGCCCCGGGCGTCCATCCGGTCGGCCACGGCGGAGAAGTACCGCTCGGCCTCGGTGAAGCGGGTGCCGGAGAAGGCCTGTACCGAGGACTCGCTGACCGCGTGGCGCCGGTACTGGAAGACCGTGGTGGACTCGTCGATCACCATCTGCTCGCCGAGTTCGAGGAGGTCGACCACCAGGGCCAGGTCCTGGATCACCGAGTACTCGTCGCGGAAGTTGACCCCGCGCAGGGCCTCGCCGCGCCACGCGATCGACGGGAAGTACAGCCAGTTCCCGCGCAGCACGCTGGTGGCCAGCTCCTCACCGCCCATCAGGCGCCGCCCCTTGACCTGCGGCGCGTACAGCCGCCGCTTGGTCTGGTCGGCGAGCCCGTACGCGACCTGCCCGGAGCCGTCGATGACCTCGACGCCGGGCTGGACCATGCCGATGCCCGGGTGGTCGGCTATGAGGGCGCGGACGGTCTCCAGGTAGTGCGGGTGGAGCAGGTCGTCGCAGCCCATGATGACGACGTGGTCGGCCTCGGAGAGCCGCACGCACTTCTGGAAGTTCTTGGTGATGCCGAGGTTCTGCTCGTTGCGCGTGTAGTGCACCCGCTCGTCGCCGAGGGCCTCGAACCAGCCCGGGACCTCCGGCTCCTTGCCGTCGTCGACGACGACGAGGCGGAAGTCCGGGTCCGTCTGGGCCAGGACGCTGCGGACGGCGTCCTGCATCAGCCGCACGTCCCCGTAGTAGGGGAGCATGAAGTCGAAGGTCACCACGGGACGTCAGGCCTTCACGGAGTCGGAGGCGGATGCGGAGGTGGAGGCGGATGCGGAGTCGGTCTCGGCGGGCTCGGGCTTCGGCTCCACCTCGACCTCGACCTTGACCGCGGCCACGACGGCGGGGGTCCCGCCCAGGCGCGCGTCGTTGTGGCGGGCGCCCTCGGCCAGGGCCACCGTACGGGCCAGGTCCGTGAGCTTCTTCTCCAACGAGCGGAAGCGCAGGAAGGTGTTGAGGGTCAGGAAGCCCATCGCCAGCACCATGACGTACAGCACGAGGTCGGTGCCGCGGCCGACGCCGAGCTGGTGAGCCACCCACGTCACGTCCGTGGGGCGGAGCACCGCGTACACGTTGACGACGACGAACACGGAGAACGCGATGCGCTTCCAGGCGCGGTTCTTCGCCTGGCCCCACGTCCGTATGAACATGAGGGCCATCGACACCGAGCCCGCGATGAGCAGCAGCTGGATCCAGAAGTACTTCATCAGCGGCTTCGCTCCCGCATCGTGATGTCAAAGATGATGTTGACGCCGTTGATCAGGGACTGACCCTTGGCGCGCGAGTACTCGGTGTAGAGGATGTCCACCGGGACCTCGGTGACGCGCAGGCCGGACCCGGCCAGGAAGCCGACGATCTCCGACGCGTGCGCCATGCCGTTCATGGTGATGTTCAGCTGCTCGGCGGCCTTGCGGCTGAGCACGCGCAGGCCGTTGTGCGAGTCGGTGAGCTTGAGCTTGCGGGCGGTCGGGCTGACCGACGCGGCGGTGCGCAGCACCACGCGCTTGATCCACGGCACTTGGCCGTTCTGCTCGATGAAGCGCGAGCCGAGGACCACGTCGGCCTCGTCGTCGCGCAGCACCTGGACCATCTTCTCCACGTCGGGCGTCTGGTGCTGGCCGTCGGCGTCGAAGGTCGCGAAGTACCGGGCGCCGGGCTGCGCGAGGGCGTACTTGAGGCCGGTCTGGAGGGCGGCGCCCTGGCCGAGGTTGACGGGGTGGCGCACCAGGTGGGCGCCGGTCGTCGCGATGTGCTCGGCCGAGTTGTCGGAGCTGCCGTCGTCGACGACGACTATGTTCGGGAAGGTCTTGCGCGCTCCCTCGACCACATCGGCGATCACCTGGCCCTCGTTGTAGGCCGGGATGACCAGCCAGACGTCGTCGTATTGGGACACGGTAGCTCCAGCGGAATGTGGCACGTGCGCGTGCGCGGTGATCGGTGGGACGTCGGAGTCGGAACGGGAAGCCGGCATGGTCACTCTCCGACCGCTCCGGCGCCCAGGGGGCCGGCGGCGACCTTGTGCCCGGGTCCTTCGGTCGCGCCCGGAGCCGCTCCGGGGAACTTCAGCCTCAGCACCGCCAGCATACCGAGCACGGTGGCGAGGGATCCGAGAGCGTAGGCCAGGATGACGCGCAGGGCCACCTCGCCCGGTGCGAAGGTGACACCGATCAGGACGACGGTGCCGGCGGCCCAGCAGAGCAGTTGCAGGTTGTGCCGCTTGAATACCATCAGCGCCTGACCGAGGACCATCGCGAACATGTACGCCACGGTGCCTGCGGACAAAAGGAAGAAGTCGAGACAGCCCATGACGGGTTGGGCGTCGAACAGCACCTTGATCAGCCACGGGCCGAGCACCGTCGCGGGGACCCCGCCGAGCAGGCCGAGCGCCCCGACGACCACACCGATCCGGCGCAGCATCGCGGAGAACGCCGCCCGGTCGCCGGCGGTGTAGGCGGCCGTCAGCCCGCCGAGCAGCGAGGCTTGGAGGGAGCCGAAGACGAACAGCGGCACCCGGGCCAGGACCAGCGCGTTCAGCAGCGCGCCGATCAGCGCGCTGTCGGTGGGGGCGAGCAGCTTCGTGCTCATCACCGCGGCGTTGACGACGACCTGGGAGAGCAGGGTCGAGCAGATCAGCAGGCCCAGTCCGGCGGTCAGCTCCCGCCAGGCGATCTCCTCGCCGGGCTCCACGGCGCGCAGCACCGTCGGCAGGGTGACCAGCGTAGCGGCGATCGGCGCGACGGCCAGGACCAGGCTGAAGGCGAGCGCCGAGTGCAGTCCGGCGAGCGCGCAGCCGAAGGCGAGGGCGATCCGCAGCCCGCCGTCGACGGCGAGCTGCGTACCGTACGCGCCGAAGCGGCCGAGGCCGGCCAGCACCCCGCGGGTCAGGTAGCAGACGGCCATGCCGGTGAACGCGCCGCCGAGGGCCGCGACCAGGCCGCGGTCGCCGCGGAAGAGCAGGTCCGCGATCGGGCCCGCGCCCAGCGCGAGGACGAGCAGGGTCGCGCCGAGGATGGCGGACGTCAGCAGCGTGGCCCGGCGCAGCACGGGGGCCGCGCCCTGGCCGTGCACCACGCGGGCGGCGACGATCCGGGTGAGCTCCTGCTCGATGGGGAAGAAGATGCCGAGGCCCAGCGCCATGACGATCGTCCACAGCACCGACACGTTGGCCATGGCGTCGGTGGACAGGCTGTGGCCGGCGACGCCCAGGTGGACGTACGAGGCCGCACCGAGCACGACAGTGCCGCCGGCCACCGCGACGGTGCCCGGCGGCAGCGCCGCGGTGAGCCTGCTCAGCAGGGACTTCATCCCGTACTGCCGTCCGTCGCGCTGTCCTTGGCATGCTTCCTGGCCGCGGCGGCCAGCGCGCTGAACGCGGGGGTGGCCAGGGCCCGGGCGAGCTGCTCGCGCCAGTCGGCGAGCGGGGCCAGGCCCGCCGCCTCCTCCCAGGCGTCGTGCCCGAGCACGCTGAACGCGGGGCGGGCGGCCGGGCGTACGAACGCCGCGGAGGTCGTCGGCCGGATGCGCTCGGGGTCGAGACCGCTCAGCCGGTACGTCTCGCGGGCCAGCCCCATCCAGGTGGTGCGGCCGCTCGCGGTGCCGTGGTAGATCCCGCCCATGGCCCAGCCCTTGAGTGCGGCCAGGCCGAGCTCGACGAGCCGGCGGGCCAGCGCGCGGGACCAGGTGGGCTGGCCGTGCTGGTCGTCGACGACGTCGAGGGTCTCGCGCTGGACGGCCAGCTTGAGCATGGTGGCGACGAAGTTCGGGCCGTGCTCGCCGTACAGCCAGGCGGTGCGGACGATGTAGCCGTCCTGCGGCAGCAGTTCGGCCACCGCCTGCTCGCCGGCCAGCTTGGAGCGCCCGTAGGCGTTGAGCGGGCCGGTCGCGGCGTCCTCGCGGTACGGCTCCGTGGCGTCGCCCGGCAGCACGTAGTCGGTCGAGACGTGCAGCAGGCGTACGTGCGCGTCGGCGCAGGCCTCGGCGAGGACCCGCACGCCGGTGCCGTTGACGGCGGTCGCCGCGTCCTCGGCGGTCTCGGCGCCGTCCACGTCGGTCCAGGCGGCGCAGTTCACGACCACGGTGACGCCCTCGACCGCCGCGCGGACCGCGGCCGGGTCGGTGATGTCGAGGTCGGCGCGGCCCAGGCCCACGGCCTCGATGCCGGCGGACTTCAGCTCGGCCAGGACGTCCTGGCCGAGCATCCCGGCGGCACCGGTGACGAGCCAGCGCCCGGCGAAGGAGTTGGTGCTCACTTCTGCAGGGCCGCCTTCACCTTGAGCGGCTCCCACCAGGCACGGTTCTCGCGGTACCACTCGATGGTGGCCTTGATGCCGTCCTCGAAGGTGACCTGCGGGGCGTAGCCGAGCTCGGCGCCGATCTTGCTGATGTCGATGGAGTAGCGCAGGTCGTGGCCCTTGCGGTCCTCGACCTGCTCGACCATGTCCCAGCCCAGGCCCGCGGCCTCCAGCAGGACGCCGGTCAGCTCCTTGTTGGTGAGCTCGGTGCCGCCGCCGATGTTGTAGACCTCGCCCGCGCGCCCCTTGCGCATCGCCAGGTCGATGCCGCGGCAGTGGTCGGAGACGTGCAGCCAGTCGCGGACGTTGCCGCCGTCGCCGTACAGCGGGACCTTCTTGCCGTCCATCAGGTTCGAGACGAACAGCGGGATGACCTTCTCCGGGAACTGGTAGTGCCCGTAGTTGTTGGAGCAGCGCGTGACGACCACGTCCATGCCGTGCGTCCGGGCGTAGGCCAGGGCCAGCAGGTCGGAGGAGGCCTTGGAGGCGGAGTACGGGGAGTTCGGCACCAGCGGCCACTCCTCGGTCCAGGAGCCCTCGGTGATCGAGCCGTACACCTCGTCGGTGGAGATGTGGACGAAGCGGCCGACGCCGTGCTTGCGGGCGGCGTCGAGCAGCACCTGCGTGCCCACGACGTTGGTCATCACGAACGGGCCGGCACCGGCGATCGAACGGTCCACGTGCGACTCGGCGGCGAAGTGCACCACCACGTCGTGCCCGGGCATCACCTGGTCGACGGCCTCGGCATCGCAGATGTCGCCCTTGACGAACGTGTAGCCGGGGTGGTCGGCGACCGGGGCGAGGTTGGCCTCGACGCCCGAGTACGTCAGCTTGTCGAAGACCGTGATCTGGGCCGATGCGTCTGCACCGAGCTGCTGGCGGACGAACTCTGAACCGATGAAGCCGGCGCCGCCGGTCACAAGGATGCGCATAATACGAAGAGTCTAGCCGCTCGTACACCACCCCCCGGGCCCGGGCCGCAGCGCCCCCCGCGCTCTCGCATAGGGTTGTGCCCATGCGTGGAATTCTCTTGGCCGGTGGCACCGGATCCCGACTCTGGCCGCTGACCCGGGCAGTCTCGAAGCAGCTGCTCCCCGTCTTCGACAAGCCGATGATCTACTACCCGCTCTCCACCCTGGTCATGGCCGGAATCAGCGAGATTCTCGTCATCACCACGCCGGAGGACCGTGCGCAGTTCGAGCGACTGCTCGGCGACGGCTCCCAGTTCGGCATCCGGCTGGAGTACGCGGTCCAGGAGCGCCCCGAGGGCATCGCCCAGGCGTTCGTCCTCGGCGCCGACTTCATCGGCGACGAGTCCGTCGCCCTGATCCTCGGCGACAACATCTTCCACGGCAGCGGCCTCGGCACGCGCCTGGCGGAGCACACCGACTCCAAGGGCGGCCGGGTCTTCGCGTACCCGGTGGCCGACCCGACCGCGTACGGCGTGGTCGAGTTCGACGAGAACGGCCAGGCCATCTCCATCGAGGAGAAGCCGGTCAAGCCCAAGTCCCGTTACGCGGTGCCCGGTCTGTACTTCTACGACAACCGCGTCGTGGAGATAGCCCGGAACCTGAAGCCCAGCGCGCGCGGCGAGCTGGAGATCACCGCGGTCAACGACGCGTACCTCCAGGCCGGTGAGCTGAATGTCACCATTCTCGACCGCGGCACCGCGTGGCTGGACACCGGGACCTTCGTCTCCATGGTCCAGGCCTCGGAGTTCGTCCGCGTGATAGAGGAGCGGCAGGGCTTCAAGATCGGCTGCATCGAGGAGGCGGCCTGGCGGGCCGGCCTGATCGACTCCGCGCAGCTGCGCGAACTGGCCCAGCCGCTGCTCAAGAGCGGCTACGGCGACTACCTGATCGCCCTGCTCGACGAGGAGTCCTCCCGGTGAAGTTCCGCCAGCTCTCGATCGAGGGCGCGTACGAGATCACCCCGCAGCTGCACGGCGACCCGCGCGGCCTGTTCACCGAGTGGTACCGCTTCGACAAGCTGTCCGAGGTCGTCGGGCACCCGCTGAACCTGGCGCAGGCGAACCTCTCGGTGTCCTCGCGCGGCGTGGTCCGCGGCATCCACTTCGCCGACGTCCCGCGCGGCCAGGCCAAGTACGTGAGCTGCGTGCGCGGCGCCGTCCTCGACGTCATCGTGGACCTGCGGGTCGGCTCCCCGACCTTCGGCCGCTGGGAGGGTGTCCGCCTGGACGACGTGGACCGCCGCGCGGTCTACATCCCCGAGGGCCTGGGCCACGGGTTCTGCGCGCTGAGCGACGACGCCACGCTGTCGTACCTCTGCTCGGAGACGTACAACCCGACCGGCGAGCACTCCGTCCACCCGCTCGACGCGGACCTGGGCATCGAGTGGCCGGCGGACGTCCCGCTGCTGTCCGCCCGCGACGAGGCCGCGCCGACGCTGGCCGAGGCGATCGAGTCGGGGCTGCTGCCGGACTACGCCGTCTGCAAGGAGTTCACCGAGTCCCTGCGCGTGACCGGCTGACGCCTCCCCGCAGGGCACGAGAGAGGGCCGCACCCCGTCGTCGGGGGTGCGGCCCTCTTCCGTACCCGGGGACGTCCCGGCCGGGTGCGTCCCGCACCGGCGTGGCCCGCCCGCCCGTACGACGAAGGGCCCCTCCCCCGCCGCCGAAGCGGTGGGGAAGGGGCCCCTCCGTCAAACATGGTGCCCGTTCGCACGAGCTACCAGGTCAGAGCACGAATTACTTCGTGATCTTGGTGACCTGGCCGGCGCCGACCGTACGACCACCCTCACGGATGGCGAACTTCAGGCCCTCCTCCATGGCGACCGGCTGGATCAGCGCGACCGTCATCTCGGTGTTGTCGCCCGGCATGACCATCTCCGTGCCGGCCGGCAGGGTGACGACACCCGTGACGTCCGTGGTACGGAAGTAGAACTGCGGACGGTAGTTGTTGAAGAAGGGGGTGTGACGGCCACCCTCGTCCTTCGACAGGATGTAGGCCTGGGCCTCGAACTCGGTGTGCGGGGTGACCGAACCGGGCTTGATGATGACCTGGCCGCGCTCGACGTCCTCGCGCTTGATGCCACGGAGGAGCAGACCGACGTTCTCGCCGGCCTGGCCCTCGTCGAGCAGCTTGCGGAACATCTCGATACCGGTGACCGTGGTGGTGGTCTTGGTCTCCTTGATACCGATGATGTCGACGGTCTCGTTGACCTTCAGGACACCACGCTCGATACGGCCGGTGACGACCGTACCGCGACCGGTGATCGTGAAGACGTCCTCGACGGGCATGAGGAACGGCTTCTCGGTGTCACGCGGCGGGGTCGGGATGGCCTCGTCGACGGCGGACATGAGGCCGAGGAGCTTCTCGCCCCACTCCTTGTCGCCCTCGAGGGCCTTCAGCGCGGAGACGCGGACGACCGGCAGGTCGTCGCCCGGGAACTCGTACTCGGAGAGCAGCTCACGGACCTCGAGCTCGACGAGCTCCAGGATCTCCTCGTCGTCCACCATGTCGGCCTTGTTCAGGGCGACGACGATGTAGGGGACGCCGACCTGGCGGGCCAGGAGCACGTGCTCCTTGGTCTGCGGCATCGGGCCGTCGGTGGCGGCGACCACGAGGATCGCGCCGTCCATCTGCGCGGCACCGGTGATCATGTTCTTGATGTAGTCGGCGTGACCCGGGCAGTCGACGTGGGCGTAGTGACGCGCCTCGGTCTGGTACTCGACGTGCGCGATGGAGATGGTGATACCGCGCTGGCGCTCCTCAGGAGCCTTGTCGATCTGGTCGAAGGCCGAGGCCTCGTTCAGGTCCGGGTACGCGTCGTGCAGCACCTTGGTAATGGCGGCCGTGAGGGTCGTCTTACCGTGGTCAATGTGACCGATGGTGCCGATGTTGACGTGCGGCTTAGTCCGCTCGAACTTCGCCTTCGCCACGGGGTCCTCCTGGAGAGTGGTTCTGTACGCCTTACTCATCGGCGCCAGGTGATCTTTGCTGGAAAGCCGGTCCCTCCGGGGCAATGAAGGGTTACTCCTGTTGCCCCAGAGGCTCCGGTGACAAGCCTAAAGCGTGTACTCGGAAGAGTTACTCGCCCTTGGCCTTCGCGATGATCTCCTCGGCGACGTTCCGGGGAACCTCGGCGTAGGAGTCGAACTGCATCGAGTAGCTGGCGCGACCCGAGGTCTTGCTGCGGAGGTCTCCGACGTAGCCGAACATCTCCGAAAGGGGCACGAGGCCCTTCACGACACGAGCACCGTGACGCTCCTCCATGGCCTGGATCTGGCCACGGCGGGAGTTGATGTCACCGATGACGTCACCCATGTAGTCCTCAGGGGTGGTGACCTCGACGGCCATCATCGGCTCCATGAGCACGGGGGACGCCTTGCGCGCGGCCTCCTTGAAGGCCTGCGAACCGGCGATCTTGAACGCGAGCTCGGAGGAGTCGACCTCGTGGTAGCCGCCGTCGAGAAGCGTGACGCGGACGCCCGTCATCTCGTAGCCGGCCAGGATGCCGAACTGCATGGCCTCCTGCGCACCGGCGTCCACCGAAGGGATGTACTCCTTCGGCACACGGCCACCGGTGACCTTGTTCACGAACTCGTACGCCGGGCCGTCGGCCTCGGTGATCGGCTCGATCGCGATCTGCACCTTGGCGAACTGACCGGTACCACCGGTCTGCTTCTTGTGGGTGTAGTCGTGACGCTCCACGGTCCCGCGGATGGTCTCGCGGTAGGCGACCTGCGGCTTGCCGACGTTGGCCTCGACCTTGAACTCGCGCTTCATACGGTCGACCAGCACCTCGAGGTGCAGCTCGCCCATACCGCCGAGGATGGTCTGGCCCGTCTCCTCGTCCGAGTGAACGTGGAAGGAGGGGTCCTCCTCCGCCAGGCGCTGGATGGCGACACCCAGCTTCTCCTGGTCACCCTTGGACTTGGGCTCGATGGCGACCTGGATGACCGGAGCCGGGAAGTCCATGGACTCCAGGATCACGGGCTGCTTGTCGTCACACAGCGTCTCACCGGTGGTGGTCTGCTTCAGGCCCATGACGGCGACGATGTCACCGGCGCCCACCGCGTCGATCTCTTCACGCTTGTTGGCGTGCATGCGGTAGATCTTGCCGATGCGCTCCTTCTTGCCCTTGACGGAGTTCAGCACCGAGGTGCCGGCCTCCAGGCGGCCCGAGTAAACCCGGACGAAGGTGAGCTTGCCGAGGTGCGGGTCGCTCATGATCTTGAACGCCAGCGCCGCGAGGGGCTCCTCGTCGGACGGCTTGCGCTTCACGACCACCTCGGCGTCGCGGACGTCGTGGCCCTCGATGGCCTCGATGTCCAGCGGCGACGGCAGGTAGCGGACGACGGCGTCGAGCAGGGGCTGAACGCCCTTGTTCTTGAACGCCGTGCCACAGAACACCGCGGTGATCGTGGGCTCGCCCTTGCCCTTGCCGGAGCCGAGGATGATGCGACGGACGGCGGCGTGCAGCTGCTCCACGGACGGCTCGTCGCCGTTCAGGAAGAGCTCCATGATCTCGTCGTCGTTCTCGGCGACGGTCTCGACCAGCTTGCCGCGCCACTCTTCAGCGGCCTCGGTGTGCGTGGCCGGGATGTCGACGATGTCGTACATCTCGCCCTTGGTCGCCTCGGCGGACCAGACGAACGCCTTCATCGTGACGAGGTCGACGACACCCTGGAAGTCGGCCTCGGCACCGATGGGGAGCTGCATGACGATCGGAACCGCACCGAGGCGGTCCTTGATCATGTCGACGCAGCGGTGGAACTCGGCGCCGGTGCGGTCGAGCTTGTTGACGAAGCAGATGCGCGGCACGCCGTAGCGGTCCGCCTGACGCCAAACGGTCTCGGACTGCGGCTCGACGCCGGCGACACCGTCGAAGACGGTGACGGCACCGTCGAGGACGCGGAGCGAACGCTCCACCTCGACGGTGAAGTCGACGTGACCCGGGGTGTCGATGATGTTGATGGTGTGGTCAACATCTTCGAGCGGCCAGTGGCAGGTCGTGGCGGCAGACGTGATGGTGATACCACGCTCCTGCTCCTGCTCCATCCAGTCCATCGTGGCAGCGCCGTCGTGGACCTCACCGATCTTGTACGACACACCGGTGTAGAACAGGATGCGCTCGGTGGTGGTCGTCTTGCCCGCGTCGATGTGGGCCATGATGCCGATGTTGCGCACCTTGGCCAGGTCAAGCGAAGTGGTAGCCATAAGGCTTCGGTCTTCTCTCGGTCTCGATGTGGGGTGGGACTACCAGCGGTAGTGCGCGAAGGCCTTGTTGGACTCGGCCATCTTGTGCGTGTCCTCGCGCTTCTTGACGGCAGCGCCAAGACCGTTGGAGGCGTCGAGCAGCTCGTTCATGAGGCGCTCGGTCATGGTCTTCTCACGACGGGCGCGGGAGTAACCCACGAGCCAGCGGAGGGCCAGGGTCGACTGGCGACCCGGCTTGACCTCGACGGGGACCTGGTAGGTCGCGCCACCGACACGGCGGGACTTGACCTCGAGGGACGGCTTGACGTTCTCCAGCGCGCGCTTCAGCGTGATGACCGGGTCGTTGCCGGTCTTCTCGCGGAGGCCTTCCATGGCGCCGTAGACGATGCGCTCGGCGGTGGAGCGCTTGCCGTTCAGGAGGATCTTGTTGATGAGCGACGTCACCAGAGGAGATGCGTAGACCGGGTCGATGATGACCGGGCGCTTCGGGGCGGGGCCCTTACGAGGCATTCTTACTTCTCCTTCTTGGCGCCGTAGCGGCTGCGGGCCTGCTTGCGGTTCTTGACAGCCTGGGTGTCAAGCGCACCGCGGATGATCTTGTAACGAACACCCGGCAGGTCCTTCACACGGCCACCACGCACGAGCACGATCGAGTGCTCCTGCAGGTTGTGTCCCTCACCCGGAATGTAAGCGGTGACCTCGATGCCGGAGGTCAGACGCACACGCGCGACCTTACGGAGCGCCGAGTTCGGCTTCTTCGGGGTGGTCGTGAACACACGCGTGCAGACACCACGACGCTGGGGCGAAGCCTCAAGCGCGGGGGTCTTCGTCTTCTCGACCTTGTCCTGCCGGCCCTTCCGGACCAGCTGCTGGATCGTAGGCACTACTTCTCCGGTTTCTGTGTGCCGTGTAGTGAAGCTAACCTGGAACTTTGCCGACCCACGCGGTCGGGTGTGTCGGATCCGGCGGGACTCCGCGCAAGCACGGAAACGCATGGATCGCGGTGGCTGTATCCGACTCTCGTGCGGTTGATGGACACGCACGGGAGCCCAGGCACACCCCAGGCACAAGGTCTGAGCGTACCTACCGCATCCCATCCGGTCAAAACAAAGGCCGCGCGGGACCCGCGCGACCGGGCCGCCGGTCATGCGCCGCTTGGGCGAGGGCCCCGTGTGGCCCTCCCGACTCGCGCATGTGGTAAAGGCGCGCTGAGCGCAGCGGGACGAGGCGACCGCCGCCGCGAACTAAACTGCCCCAGCCGATCCACTGGATTCGTCCCGAAACGGTACGGGCGTCCACAGGCGCCCACAGGCCTCCACAGGCCGTCCAGGGGCCCTGCACGGGATCGCACGAGCACTCAGGGAGCGGGACATTGCGGACGGTCACCTCGCGGACGACGGCGACGGACCGTCCGCTCGTTCCGGCACCCCGCCGCCGGCCCCCGTGGCTGCCCCGCGTGCCCACCCGCCTGCGCGACCGCCTGTACGGGCCCCTGCTGGCCTTCCTGATCACCTCGGCCGCGTTCTGCTCGGCCTGGGCCGCCCGCGGCACCTTCCCCTTCGGCGACACCGGCCGGGCCATCAACGACCAGGCCAACCAGTACGTGCCCTTCCACCGCGCGCTGTGGGACCTCGTCCACGGGCAGGCCGCCGGGGACCTGCTCTTCACCTGGCGCGGCGGCTTCGGCCAGCAGTTCCTGTCCGATTACCACACCTACCTCGGCAACCCGATCTCCTGGCTCGCCGTCCTGGTCCCGCGCGCCCACGTCGACCTCGCCGTCTTCGCGATCACCCCCGTCACGATGGGCGCGGCGGCCGCCGTCATGACGGTCTACCTCGGCAAGCTGCACCCCGGCCCCTGGTGGCAGCGCGGGGTCCTCGGCGCCTGCTACGGGCTGTGCGGCTGGGCGCTGAGCGACGCCTCGTACATCCCGATGTGGCTGTGGGGCCTGGTCGCGCTCCCCCTGCTCGGCATCGCCGTCGAGTGGTGCCTGGAGGAGCGCCGCTGGCCGGGGGTGGCGCTGTTCGTCGCGCTCGCCTGGTTCGGCAACTTCTACACCGCGATGATGGCCACGATGGCCGCCTGCGTGCTGCTCGCCGTCCGCCTGCTCACCCGGGACATGACCGGCCGGCAGCGGCTGCGCGCCGTGTGGCGGGCCGCGACGGCCGCCGGGACGGGCATCCTGCTGACCCTGCCGCTGCTGCTGCCCTCCTTCCTCTCCAGCGGCTCCGCCCAGCCCACCGGAGCCGGGGCCTTCGCGCCCGTACGGATCGAGCTGTTCCTGGCCGGGATGCTCCCGGCCACGCACCTGTGGGGCGGCCGGCCGCGGCTGTACGTGGCCTCGCTGGGCCTGATCCTCGCCGGATCGTTCCTGTTCAACGCGGCCATCGCGCGCCGCACCCGCCTGGTGTGGGCGGCGGCGACGCTGCTCGTCGCGGCCTCGTTCCAGTTCCCGCCGACCCAGTACGTGTGGCACGGGCTTGCGGTGCCGAACGGCAACCCGTACCGCGAGACCTTCGTCTTCAGCGCCATGGTGGTGGTCCTGGCCTGGCTGGCCCTGGCCCACCGCCCGCGCCCCCCGCACGTGGCTTCGGCGGCCGCCCTGCTGGTCGCGGCCACCTTCGCGCTGCGCCACGCCAACGACTTCGGCGGCTGGACCTGGCCGGCGGTACTGGTCGGAGGGGGCGTCTCGCTGCTGGCCCTCGTACTGCTCGCCCTGGGCGAGAAGCGGCGGTACCTGATCCCGGTGGCCGCGGTCCTCATGATCGGCGTGGTCCTCGCCGAGTCCGCGGTGGCGGCCGCGAACGCGGACTCCCGCCGCGGCCGCGAACGCTGGGCGAAGCCGGTCGCCACCTCGAACAAGTCGATCGGCGCGCACTTCGACGCCGTCCGCCAGGTGGACGGCTGGCCCGCGTACCGGACCGACTCCGGCGCGCCGCAGAGCGCGTACAACGACGCGCTGGCGCTGCGCGCGGAAGGCCCGCAGTACTACAGCAGCTACCTGCCCGAGGCCACCTACCGGGCCCTGGAGCCCCTCGGCTACGGCTTCAAGAACGACGGCCGCACCTTCTTCGGCGCCGACAACCCGGTGCTCGACGCGATCTTCTCGATCGGCGCCCGGGTCCGCCCGGGGACCGCGCCGGACAGCTGGACGTCCACCCGCTTCCCGGCCCCTCCCCTGGTGACCGTCCGCACCGGGCCCTACACCTCCCCCAACCCGGCGGACAGCGTCTACGCCCGCCAGGAGAACGTCCTCGGCGCCACGGTGTACCAGGTCCCGCGGACGACGCGCGGCGGCACGGCGACGCGGCAGACGTACACGGCCCAGTGCGCCCCGGGCTCCGAGGCGTACTGGTTCTCCCCCGAGCTCTACGGCACCCTCGACTTCGCCGGCGCCCCGCGCCCGCTCGAGGACCGGATGACGGGTGTGGTGAGGCTCGGCGAGGTCCCCGCCGACGGCAGGGTCCCGGTCACGGTGTCGACCCGTACCGAGGGCGCGGCGGCGGGCGAGCACCCCATCGGCTGCCTGGACCGCACCGCCCTGGAGGGGGCGATCGCCTCCCTGAGGTCGACGGGTGCCACGAAGGTCACCGCGGGCGGCCACTCCATCGAGGCCACCCTCCCGAAGGGCGCCACCGGCACCGCGGTCTTCGCGATGACGGACGTCCCGGGCTGGCAGTGCACGGCCCCGGCGAAGAGCTTCCACGGCCTGGTCGCCCTGGACATCCCCGCGGGCAGGGACAAGGTCTCCTGCACCTTCACCCCGAAGGGCCTCACCCCCGGCCTGTCGGCAGCCGCCCTCGCCCTCCTGACCCTGATCTCGGTCTCCGCGGCAGGAATCCGCCGCCGCCGACGCGCCTGAGCGCGTCCCCCGAGGCGCCGGGACGCGCCCCGGGGGACGGCCCCGGGCCCGGAACGCGAGGAAGCCCCCCGCCGCTCCTCTCGGAGCGACGGGGGGCTTCTTCGTACGAACTGTCAGCCGTTGTACGGGCCGTAGTCGTAGTCCTCCAGCGGGACCGCCTGGCCGGAGCCGGTGCCGAAGGGCGAGTAGTCGATGTCGTCGTAGCCGACGGCCGAGTACATCGCGGCCTTCGCTTCCTCGGTGGGCTCGACCCGGATGTTGCGGTAGCGGGCGAGGCCCGTACCGGCCGGGATGAGCTTACCGATGATGACGTTCTCCTTGAGGCCGATGAGGCTGTCGGACTTGGCGTTGATCGCCGCATCCGTCAGGACTCGGGTCGTCTCCTGGAAGGAGGCGGCCGACAGCCAGGATTCCGTCGCCAGCGAGGCCTTGGTGATACCCATCAGCTGCGGACGGCCGGAGGCGGGGTGACCGCCCTCGGTGACCACACGACGGTTCTCGGTCTCGAACTTCGAGCGCTCGACGAGCTCGCCCGGCAGGAGCTCCGCGTCGCCGGACTCGATGATCGTCACGCGGCGCAGCATCTGCCGGATGATGATCTCGATGTGCTTGTCGTGGATCGACACGCCCTGCGAGTTGTAGACCTTCTGGACTTCGCCGACCAGGTGGACCTGGACGGCACGCTGGCCGAGGATGCGCAGCACGTCGTGCGGGTTGGTGGCACCCGCGGTGAGCTTCTGGCCCACCTCGACGTGGTCGCCCTCGTGCACGATGACCTTGGCGCGCTTCGAGATCGGGAAGGCCGTCTCGTCGCTGCCGTCGTCGGGCGTGATGACGATCTTCTTCGTCTTCTCGGTCTCCTCGATCCGCACGCGGCCGGCGGCCTCGGAGATCGGGGCGACACCCTTCGGGGTACGGGCCTCGAAGAGCTCGACCACACGCGGCAGACCCTGCGTGATGTCGTCACCGGCCACACCACCGGTGTGGAAGGTACGCATCGTCAGCTGGGTACCGGGCTCACCGATGGACTGGGCGGCGATGATGCCGACCGCCTCACCGATGTCGACCAGCTTGCCGGTGGCGAGCGAGCGTCCGTAGCAGAAGGCACAGGTGCCGACCGCGGACTCACAGGTCAGGACCGAGCGGGTCTTGACCTCCTCGACGCCGTTGGCGACCAGGGCGTCGATCAGGACGTCACCGAGGTCGACGTTGGCCGGCGCGATGACCTTGCCGTCGATGACGACGTCCTCGGCCAGCATGCGGGCGTAGACGGACGTCTCGACGTCGTCGGCCTTGCGCAGCACGCCGTCCTCGCCGCGGACGGCGATCTTCAGCTTCAGGCCGCGCTCGGTGCCGCAGTCCTCCTCGCGGATGATCACGTCCTGCGAGACGTCCACCAGACGACGGGTCAGGTAACCCGAGTCGGCGGTACGCAGGGCGGTGTCCGCCAGACCCTTACGGGCACCGTGCGTGGAGATGAAGTACTCCAGAACGGTGAGGCCCTCACGGAAGGACGCCTTGATCGGACGCGGGATGGTCTCGTTCTTCGCGTTCGACACCAGACCACGCATACCGGCGATCTGTCGCATCTGCATCATGTTTCCTCGGGCACCCGAGTCAACCATCATGAAGATGGGGTTCGTCTTGGGGAAGTTCGCGTTCATCGCCTCGGCAACCTCGTTGGTCGCCTTGGTCCAGATCGCGATGAGCTCCTGCGTGCGCTCGTCCTTGGTGATCAGACCGCGCTCGTACTGCTTCTGGACCTTCTCGTCCATCGCCTCGTAGCCCGCGACGATGGCCTTCTTGGCCTCGGGCACGACGACGTCGGAGATGGCCACGGTGACGCCCGAACGGGTCGCCCAGTGGAAGCCGGCCGCCTTCAGGTTGTCGAGCGTCGCCGCCACGATGACCTTGGGGTAGCGCTCCGCCAGGTCGTTGACGATCTCGGAGAGCTGCTTCTTGCCCACCGAGTAGTCGACGAACGGGTAGTCCTCGGGCAGCAGCTCGTTGAAGAGCGCGCGGCCCAGCGAGGTCTTCAGGCGGAAGCTGTCGCCCGGCTGGAACTCCTGCTCGCCCTCTTCGGCGACCGGCGGCACCCAGCCGCGCGGCGGGATGGTGCCCACCGGGAAGCGGATGTCGACGGACGACTGCAGCGCGAGCTCGCCGGCGTCGAACGCCATGATCGCCTCGGCCGTGGAGCCGAACGCGCGGCCCTCGCCCTTGGTGTCACGGAGCTCACCGTCGGTGGTCAGGAAGAACAGACCGAGGACCATGTCCTGGGTCGGCATCGTGACCGGACGGCCGTCGGCCGGCTTCAGGATGTTGTTCGAGGACAGCATCAGGATGCGGGCCTCGGCCTGCGCCTCCGCGGAGAGCGGCAGGTGCACGGCCATCTGGTCACCGTCGAAGTCCGCGTTGAACGCGGTGCAGACGAGCGGGTGGATCTGGATGGCCTTGCCTTCGACCAGCTGGGGCTCGAAGGCCTGGATGCCGAGGCGGTGCAGCGTGGGCGCACGGTTCAGCAGGACCGGGTGCTCGGCGATGACCTCTTCGAGCACGTCGTACACGACCGTGCGGCCGCGCTCGACCATGCGCTTTGCCGACTTGATGTTCTGCGCGTGGTTCAGGTCGACCAGGCGCTTCATCACGAACGGCTTGAAGAGCTCCAGCGCCATGGCCTTGGGCAGACCGCACTGGTGCAGCTTCAGCTGCGGACCGACGACGATCACGGAACGCGCGGAGTAGTCCACGCGCTTGCCGAGGAGGTTCTGACGGAATCGACCCTGCTTGCCCTTGAGCATGTCGCTCAGGGACTTCAGCGGACGGTTGCCGGGGCCCGTGACCGGGCGACCACGACGACCGTTGTCGAACAGGGCGTCCACGGCCTCCTGAAGCATGCGCTTCTCGTTGTTCACGATGATCTCGGGGGCACCGAGGTCGAGGAGGCGCTTCAGACGGTTGTTGCGGTTGATCACGCGGCGGTACAGGTCGTTCAGGTCGGAGGTCGCGAAGCGGCCACCGTCCAGCTGCACCATCGGACGCAGGTCCGGCGGGATCACCGGCACGCAGTCCAGAACCATGCCCTTGGGGCTGTTGCTGGTCTGCAGGAACGCGGAGACGACCTTGAGGCGCTTGAGCGCACGGGTCTTCTTCTGGCCCTTGCCGGTACGGATGATCTCGCGGAGGCGCTCGGCCTCCTCCTCCAGGTCGAAGGACTCCAGGCGCTTCTGCAGCGCCGCGGCACCCATCGAACCGTCGAAGTACGTACCGAAGCGGTCGCGCAGCTCGCGGTAGAGCAGCTCGTCGCCCTCCAGGTCCTGGACCTTGAGGTTCTTGAAGCGGTTCCAGACCTCGTCCAGACGGTCGATCTCGCGCTGGGCGCGGTCGCGGAGCTGCTTCATCTCGCGCTCGGCGCCTTCGCGCACCTTGCGGCGCACGTCGGCCTTGGCGCCCTCGGCCTCGAGCTCGGCCAGGTCGGTCTCGAGCTTCTTGGCACGGCCTTCGAGGTCCGCGTCGCGGCGGTTCTCGATCTGCTGGCGCTCGACGGAGACGTGGGCCTCCAGCGACGGGAGGTCGCGGGTGCGGCGCTCGTCGTCCACGAACGTGATCATGTACGCGGCGAAGTAGATGACCTTTTCGAGGTCCTTCGGCGCGAGGTCCAGCAGGTAGCCCAGGCGCGACGGGACGCCCTTGAAGTACCAGATGTGGGTGACGGGAGCGGCAAGCTCGATGTGGCCCATCCGCTCACGGCGCACCTTGGCGCGCGTGACCTCGACGCCACAGCGCTCACAGATGATGCCCTTGAAGCGGACACGCTTGTACTTGCCGCAGTAGCACTCCCAGTCCCGGGTCGGACCGAAGATCTTCTCGCAGAAGAGTCCGTCCTTCTCGGGCTTGAGGGTGCGGTAGTTGATGGTCTCCGGCTTCTTGACCTCGCCGTGCGACCAGGTTCGGATGTCGTCCGCGGTGGCAAGGCCGATCCGCAGCTCGTCGAAGAAGTTGACGTCGAGCACTGTGCGTCAATCCCTCTTTCGGGGTCGAGTCTCAATCATGGTCTGAACGGTCCCGGGGATGACGGGGGGCTCTTGAGCGAGCCCCCCGTCAGGCCCGTCAGACCTCTTCGACGCTGCTCGGCTCACGCCGGGACAGGTCGATACCGAGCTCCTCCGCCGCGCGGAAGACGTCCTCGTCGGTGTCGCGCATCTCGATGGACATGCCGTCCGAGGACAGCACCTCCACGTTGAGGCAGAGCGACTGCATTTCCTTGATGAGCACCTTGAAGGACTCGGGAATGCCCGGCTCGGGGATGTTCTCGCCCTTGACGATGGCCTCGTAGACCTTCACGCGGCCGGTGACGTCGTCGGACTTGATGGTCAGCAGCTCCTGGAGGGCGTAAGCGGCGCCATAAGCCTCGAGCGCCCACACCTCCATCTCACCGAAGCGCTGGCCACCGAACTGCGCCTTACCACCCAGCGGCTGCTGCGTGATCATCGAGTACGGACCGGTCGACCGCGCGTGGAGCTTGTCGTCGACCAGGTGGTGGAGCTTGAGGATGTACATGTACCCGATCGAGATCGGGTCCGGGAACGGCTCACCGGAGCGGCCGTCGAACAGACGCGCCTTGCCGGACGGGAGGACCAGGCGGTCGCCGTCGCGGTTCGGGATGGTGTGCTCGAACAGGCCGGCGAGCTCGTCCTCACGGGCACCGTCGAACACCGGGGTGGCGACGTTGGTGCCGGGCTCGACGCGGTCGGCGCCGATGGCCTTCAGTCGCTCGGCCCACTCCTCGCCGAGGCCGGAGACGTCCCAGCCGCGGCTGGCGAGCCAGCCGAGGTGGATCTCCAGGACCTGTCCCGGGTTCATTCGGGACGGGACACCCAGCGGGTTCAGGATGATGTCGACCGGCGTGCCGTCCTCGAGGAAGGGCATGTCCTCGATCGGAAGGATCTTGGAGATGACACCCTTGTTGCCGTGGCGGCCGGCGAGCTTGTCACCGTCGGTGATCTTGCGCTTCTGGGCGACGTAGACGCGGACCAGCTGGTTCACGCCCGGAGGAAGCTCGTCGCCCTCCTCGCGGTCGAAGACGCGGACACCGATGACCTTGCCGATCTCACCGTGAGGGACCTTGAGCGAGGTGTCACGCACCTCGCGGGCCTTCTCACCGAAGATCGCGCGGAGCAGGCGCTCCTCGGGGGTCAGCTCGGTCTCACCCTTGGGCGTGACCTTGCCGACGAGGATGTCGCCGGCGACGACGTCCGCACCGATGCGGATGATGCCGCGCTCGTCGAGGTCGGCGAGGACCTCCTCGGAGACGTTCGGGATGTCCCGGGTGATCTCCTCGGGGCCCAGCTTGGTGTCACGGGCGTCAACCTCGTGCTCCTCGATGTGGATCGAGGAGAGGACGTCGTCCTGCACGAGGCGCTGCGACAGGATGATCGCGTCCTCGTAGTTGTGGCCCTCCCACGGCATGAACGCGACGAGCAGGTTCTTGCCGAGGGCCATTTCGCCCTCTTCGGTGGCCGGGCCGTCGGCGAGGACCTGGGCCTCGACGATCCGGTCGCCCTCGTTGACGATGACCTTCTGGTTGACCGAGGTGCCCTGGTTCGAGCGGGAGAACTTGGCGACGCGGTACGTGGTGTACGTGCCGTCGTCGTTGGCGACGGTGACGTAGTCGGCCGAGACCTCCTGGACGACACCGTCCTTCTCCGCCTTGATCGAGTCGCCGGCGTCGACCGCGCAGCGGTACTCCATGCCGGTGCCGACGAGCGGGGCCTCCGCCTTGATGAGCGGAACGGCCTGGCGCATCATGTTCGCGCCCATGAGGGCACGGTTGGCGTCGTCGTGCTCGAGGAAGGGGATCATCGCGGTCGCGACGGACACCATCTGGCGCGGGGAGACGTCCATGTAGTCGACGTCGTCGCCGGCGATGTAGTCGATCTCGCCGCCACGACGGCGGACCAGTACGCGGTTCTCGGTGAAGCGCATCTCGTCGTTCAGGCCGGCGTTGGCCTGGGCGATGACGAAGCGGTCTTCCTCGTCGGCGGTCAGGTAGTCGACCTCGTCGGTGACGACACCGTCGACGACCTTGCGGTACGGGGTCTCGACGAAACCGAACGCGTTGACGCGGCCGTAGGACGCGAGCGAGCCGATCAGACCGATGTTCGGGCCTTCGGGGGTCTCGATCGGGCACATGCGGCCGTAGTGCGACGGGTGGACGTCACGGACCTCGAAGCCGGCCCGCTCACGGGACAGACCGCCGGGACCCAGGGCCGAGAGACGACGCTTGTGCGTCAGACCCGACAGCGGGTTGTTCTGGTCCATGAACTGCGACAGCTGGCTGGTGCCGAAGAACTCCTTGATGGAGGCGACGACCGGCCGGATGTTGATCAGGGTCTGCGGCGTGATCGCCTCGACGTCCTGCGTGGTCATGCGCTCGCGGACGACGCGCTCCATACGAGCCAGACCCGTGCGGACCTGGTTCTGGATGAGCTCGCCGACGTTGCGCAGACGACGGTTGCCGAAGTGGTCGATGTCGTCGGTCTCGACGACGATCGAACGGCCCGACTCACCGGTGGTCTCGGTCTCGCCCGCGTGGAGCTTCACGAGGTACTTGATCGTCGCGATGATGTCGTCGGTGGTGAGCACACCGGCGTCCAGCGGCTCGTCGGCGCCGAGCTTCTTGTTCACCTTGTAGCGGCCGACCTTGGCGAGGTCGTAGCGCTTCGGGTTGAAGTAGAGGTTCTCGAGCAGCGTCTGAGCGGCCTCGCGGGTCGGCGGCTCGCCCGGGCGCAGCTTGCGGTAGATGTCGAGCAGCGCGTCGTCCTGGCCCTGGGTGTGGTCCTTCTCCAGGGTGGCGCGCATGGACTCGTACTCGCCGAACTCCTCGAGGATCTGCTCGGTGGTCCAGCCGAGAGCCTTCAGGAGGACGGTGACGGACTGCTTGCGCTTGCGGTCGATGCGGACACCGACCATGTCGCGCTTGTCGACCTCCATCTCCAGCCAGGCACCCCGGGACGGGATGATCTTGGCGGAGAAGATGTCCTTGTCGGACGTCTTGTCGATGGAGGAGTCGAAGTAGACACCGGGGGAACGGACGAGCTGCGACACGACGACACGCTCGGTGCCGTTGATGACGAAGGTGCCCTTGTTGGTCATGAGCGGGAAATCGCCCATGAAGACCGTCTGAGACTTGATCTCACCGGTCTCGTTGTTCGTGAACTCGGCCGTGACGAAGAGCGGCGCCGCGTACGTGAAGTCGCGCTCCTTGCACTCGTCGACGGAGTTCTTCGCCGGCTCGAACCGGTGGTCGCGGAAGGTCAGCGACATGGAACCGGAGAAGTCCTCGATCGGCGAGATCTCCTCGAAGATCTCTTCCAGACCGGACTTGGTGGGAACGTCCTGTCCACTCTCGAGCGCCGACTCGACGCGAGACTTCCAGGCTGCGTTGCCGAGCAGCCAGTCAAAGCTCTCGGTTTGCAGCGCCAGGAGGTTCGGAACCTCGAGGGGCTCCTTGATCTTTGCAAAGGAGATGCGCAGCGGGGCGGTGCTGGCACCGGTGTTCGTATTGGTCGAGGCGTTGCGCGAGGCGGCCAAGAGGGGGTCCTTCCGAGGGCTCGGACTCACTACGCGCGTACCGGTCCCAGCTGACACAGAAGACGGCCCGCCTGATTCGGCCGGAAAGACCTGGTCAGGGCGTATCGATCAAGTGTGCTCGAGCGTGGGCATGCCCCTGGCGACGGGCAGGGGGCAGCTAACAGGCAGCGCAAAGGGTCAGTGTAGCCACTTGGCTCACTGATGTCCAGACCAGGTTTCCGGAAACCGGCAACAGGCCTTCCCCATGTCGTTGAAACCAACCCTGCGACCCTGCGTCCAACACGCGGCTCCTGTGGCTGTCGCACACAGAGCGCGTATCAGTACTGCCCTCTTCGTAGTCGATCCATGCCTCGAATCCTCGATCCGTGCACCGGATCCCGGACCGATCCGACCGATCCCACGACGGGACTGAGAATTGCGCGCCGCGTCCCGTTCGTCAAGGCCCCCTGCTCCGTGCGGATCAGCTCGGGACCCGCCCGCGGAGCAACGATGATCACCCTACTCCCCAACGAGACCAGGGCAAGTCAGGCACTGCGGGTACGCCAAAGGGCGACCACCCTTACGGGTGATCGCCCTTGGTTGAGGCCTCAGGAGGGCCTCAGAGGTGTTACTTGACCTCGACGGCCGCACCGGCGCCCTTGAGGGCCTCGGCGGCCTTCTCGGCGGCGTCCTTGGCGACCTTCTCGAGGACGGGCTTCGGCGCACCGTCGACGAGGTCCTTGGCCTCCTTCAGACCCAGGGAGGTCAGCTCGCGCACGACCTTGATGACCTGGATCTTCTTGTCGCCGGCACCGGTGAGGATGACGTCGAACTCGTCCTTCTCCTCCTCGGCGGCGGCGGCGTCGCCACCACCCTGACCCGGGGCGGCAACGGCGACGGCCGCGGCGGCGGTGACGTCGAACTTCTCCTCGAAGGCCTTCACGAACTCGGAGAGCTCGATGAGGGTCATCTCCTCGAACTGGGCGAGGAGGTCGTCCTGAGAGAGCTTCGCCATGATGGGCGATCCTTCCACTAATTCGGCAGGTGCCGATATGTCTATAGAGGCGGGCGTAACGGCCCGCTACGACCCACGCACTAGGCGGCGTGGATCAGTGCGCGAGCCGAATTACTCGGCACCGCCCTGCTCGGCGAGCTTGACGCGAAGCGCTTCCGCGGTGCGGACGAACTTCGACGGCAGCGCCTGGAAGAGCGAGGCAGCCTGAGACTGCTTGCCCTTGAACGCGCCGGCCAGCTTGCTGAGCAGAACCTCGCGGGACTCGAGGTCCGCAAGCTTCTTGATCTCGTCGGCGGTGAGCGCCTTGCCATCAAGGACACCCGCCTTGATGATGAGATTCGGGTTGTCCTTGGCGAAGTCACGCAGGCTCTTCGCCGACTCCACCGGGTCACCGGTGATGAAGGCGACCGCGGTCGGACCAGCGAAGTGCTCGTCCAGCGCGGTGATCCCGGCCTGGTTGGCCGCAATCTTGGTCAGCGTGTTCTTCACCACGGCGTACTGGGCGTTCTCACCGAGAGAGCGACGCAGCGTCTTGAGCTGCGCGACGGTGAGACCCCGGTACTCGGTCAGCACGGCGGCGTTCGAGCTCTGGAACGCGTCCTTGAGCTCGGCTACCGATGCAGCCTTGTTGGGCGTCGGCATGGTGCGTTCGCCTCCTTCCGGGTGATGAGGACCGCTCAGAAGGGGCTGACATACGAAACGCCCCGGCGCAGGCGCCAGGGCGTAGCTCAACCGGAACGGAATTCCGGGAACAATCCAAGGTCACCTGCGCAGGACGTCCGCAATTGGCGGATCCTTCGGCCGCCGCACCCTGACGGGCACGACAACGACCAGCGGTCTTTGGCTTCTCCGGAAGAGTACGTGAACCGGCCGACCCGAGGCAAATCGCCCCGGGCCGAGGCCGGCCGTGCTCAGGCGCCGGTCGCGCCGGCTGCTTGGCGGGGTCCTGGTTCCGGTCCATTCCGCTCATGCCGCCCATGCCGTCGGCGCCCCCGAGCTTCTTCAGCACCTCGGGGTCCCCCGACGCCTCGGCCGCGGCCTTCATGTCGAGCTTCATCCAGCGCTTGCCGTCCATGCCCGCGGACAGCGGGAAGTCGGTTGCCGCCCGGTTCGGCCCATGTGGCCCGGAACACGGAAAACGGGCCCCTCGCCGCCCTGTGAAGGGGGCGAGGGGCCCGTTTTGGCCACTCAGGTGAGCCGGGGGCTCAGCGGAGCTCAGACAGCGGCCGGGTCTTCCTCGACGAGGAGGTTCCGGGTGCGGTTCGAGTCCAGCTGGATGCCGGGGCCCATCGTGGTGCTCAGGGCGGCCTTCTTGACGTAGCGGCCCTTAGCGGCGGACGGCTTCAGACGAAGGATCTCGTCCAGGGCCGCACCGTAGTTCTCGACCAGCTGCTCATCGGTGAAGGAGACCTTGCCGATGATGAAGTGCAGGTTCGAGTGCTTGTCGACACGGAACTCGATCTTGCCACCCTTGATCTCGGTGACAGCCTTGGCGACGTCCATGGTGACGGTGCCGGTCTTCGGGTTCGGCATCAGGCCACGGGGACCGAGCACGCGGCCGAGGCGGCCGACCTTGCCCATGAGGTCCGGAGTGGCGACAACCGCGTCGAACTCGTTCAGGCGGTTGCCCTTGGCGATCTCGTTGATCAGCTCGTCGTCGCCGACGATGTCGGCGCCGGCGGCTTCCGCGGCCGCAGCACGGTCACCGGTCGCGAAGACCAGGACCCGGGCGGTCTTACCGGTGCCGTGCGGGAGGTTCACGGTGCCACGGACCATCTGGTCGGCCTTGCGCGGGTCGACACCCAGGCGGAAGGCGACCTCGACGGTGGCGTCGAACTTGGTCGTGGAGGTCTCCTTGGCGAGACGGACGGCCTCGAGCGGGGCGTACAGCTTCTCCCGGTCGACCTTGGCGTCCGCAGCGCGGAGAGTCTTGCTGCGCTTCACTTCTGCTCCTGTATTTCGGCTTCAGGCATGGAGTCGTGGTGCGGACCAGCGCTTGGTCCTACCACTGGTGGTGCTGGGGGTGGCTGGATCAGCCTTCGACCGTGACGCCCATCGAGCGCGCGGTGCCGGCGATGATCTTCATCGCGGCGTCGACGTCGTTGGCGTTGAGGTCGGGCATCTTCAGCTCGGCGATCTCGCGGACCTGGGCGCCGGTGAGCTTGGCGACCTTGGTCTTGTGGGGCTCGCCGGAGCCCTTCTCGATGCCCGCGGCCTTCAGGATGAGGCGCGCGGCCGGCGGAGTCTTGGTGATGAAGGTGAAGGTGCGGTCTTCGTAGACCGTGATCTCCACCGGCACGACCATGCCACGCTGCGACTCGGTCGCGGCGTTGTAGGCCTTGCAGAACTCCATGATGTTGACGCCGTGCTGACCGAGCGCGGGGCCGACCGGCGGAGCCGGGTTGGCCGCACCGGCCTTGATCTGGAGCTTGATAAGCCCCGTGACCTTCTTCTTCTTGGGAGGCATTGCTCTCTCCGGGTCCTAGTGAGAGTTTTTCGCCGCCAATCCGGTCATCCGGATGGAGGCATACCGCACCACGATAACGGGTATCGGAGCGGGGCTGAAAACCGAGCAGGTCAGACCGCCCTTCACGGGGCGATCTGACCTGTCCGGAAGCGTTGGCTCAGAAGATCGTCAGTTCTTCTGGATCTGGTCGAAGCTGAGCTCGACCGGGGTCTCGCGACCGAAGATCTCGACGAGGCCCTTGACCTTCTTCGAGTCCGGGTTGATCTCGTTGATGGTCGCCTGCAGCGTCGCGAACGGGCCGTCGGTGACGGTGACCGAGTCGCCGACCTCGAAGTCCAGGACCTCGATGGTGCGCTTGACCGCGGGGGCCGGCAGACCGGCGTCCTCGGCGGCCTGCTTGGCGGCCTTCTCCTGGGCCTCCGGGGCGAGCATCTTGACGATCTCGTCCAGCGTCAGCGGGTACGGGTCGTACGCGTTGCCGACGAAGCCGGTGACACCGGGGGTGTTGCGGACGACGCCCCAGGACTCGTTCGTCAGATCCATGCGGACGAGAACGTAGCCGGGCAGCTTGTTCTGCCGGACGTTCTTGCGCTCGCCGTTCTTGATCTGGACGATCTCTTCCTCGGGCACCTCGGCCTGGTAGATGAACTCCTCGACGTTCAGCGAGACGGCGCGCTGCTCCAGGTTGGCCTTCACGCGCTTCTCGTAGCCCGCGTAGGTGTGGATCACGTACCACTCGCCGGGCAGCAGGCGCAGCTCGTCGCGCAGGGCCTGGACGGGGTCGACGGGCTCGGCTTCGGCGGCCTCCTCGGCCTCCTCCGCGTCCTCGGCCTCGACGGCCTCGGGGGCGTCCTCGTCGGAGTCCTCGCCGGCCTGCGTGTCGTCCGCCTGCGCGTCGTCCGCGATCTCGTCGGCCTCGTCCTCGACGTGGAGCGCGGCCTCCTCGGCGGCGACACCCGCCTCGGCGTCGGCAAGCTCGACCTCGTCCGGGTCCACAGCGTCTGCCGCCTCGACGATGTCGAGCTCGTCCTCGACGGACTCGACGGAGTCGTGGCTCGCGTTCAGGTTCGGGTCAGACACGGTGGCTGCTTCTTCCTGGATACAAAAGGTGGTCGAACATGCGAAAACGGGCGGCACCCATCAAGGCGCCGCCCTCCGCGGGGATCAGCCGAAGACGAACTTGATGGCTTCCTGGAACCCATAGTCAATCACGGTCACCAGACCGATCATGATGACGACGAAGACAATCACCACGGTGGTGTACGTCGTGAGCTGGTTGCGCGTCGGCCAGACGACCTTGCGGAGTTCCGCGATGATCTGGCGGTAGAACAGCGCGAGACGACCCAGAGGACCCTTCTTCCCGCGCTTGCCGCCCTTGCGGGCCTTCTTCTCGCGGGTGTCGTCCTCGGCGTCAGGCATGTCGATGGAGCCCAGGGCGTCCGTCACGTCTCTCACCTGAATCCGGGTCGTGGCCGTAGCCGCGCCCGGTTGCGCCGCACGGCGTTGCATCGAAGTACGTACCTGCGCACACGTCCGAGAAGGAGTGTGGAGCAGGGCCGGAGGGACTCGAACCCCCAACCGCTGGTTTTGGAGACCAGTGCTCTACCAATTGAGCTACGACCCTTTGTTGCGTCCCCCAACCTACCGCATCCAGACGGGTGCACGGAGTGCTCACGCTCTGGAGTGACCGGCAGGGGCCAACGACAGGTGAGTGTACGTGGTCCTGGACCTGACGTCGAACAGAGCACGTTCCCAACTGGTCCGTCCGATGACTGAAACGGCGTACCGGGCTCGTGGGGCGTCTGGGACGATTGGCCTCATGACCTCTGACACGCCTTCCGCCGAGCGCCGCGTCTCCGCCCGCATCGGCGCCATTTCCGAGTCCGCCACCCTCGCCGTCGACGCCAAGGCCAAGGCCCTCAAGGCCGCCGGGCGCCCGGTGATCGGCTTCGGCGCCGGCGAGCCCGACTTCCCGACCCCCGACTACATCGTCGAGGCGGCGGTCGAGGCCTGCCGCAACCCCAAGTACCACCGCTACACGCCGGCCGGCGGCCTGCCCGAGCTCAAGACCGCGATCGCCGCGAAGACGCTGCGCGACTCGGGTTACGAGGTGGACGCGTCGCAGGTCCTGGTGACCAACGGCGGCAAGCAGGCGATCTACGAGGCGTTCGCGGCGATCCTGGACCCGGGTGACGAGGTCATCGTCCCTGCCCCGTACTGGACCACCTACCCCGAGTCGATCCGCCTCGCCGGCGGTGTCCCGGTCGAGGTCGTCGCCGACGAGACCACCGGCTACCGCGTCTCCGTCGAGCAGCTCGAAGCCGCCCGCACCGAGCGCACCAAGGTCGTCCTGTTCGTCTCCCCGTCGAACCCGACCGGCGCCGTGTACTCGGAGGCCGACGCGGAGGCCATCGGCCGCTGGGCCGCCGACAAGGGCCTGTGGGTCCTGACCGACGAGATCTACGAGCACCTCGTCTACGGCGAGGCCAAGTTCGTCTCCCTGCCGGCGATCGTCCCCGAGCTCGCCGACAAGTGCATCATCGTCAACGGCGTGGCCAAGACGTACGCGATGACCGGCTGGCGCGTGGGCTGGATCATCGGCCCCAAGGACGTGGTCAAGGCCGCGACGAACCTGCAGTCGCACGCCACCTCCAACGTCTCCAACGTGGCCCAGGTCGCGGCGCTCGCCGCCGTCTCCGGCAACCTGGACGCCGTCCACGAGATGCGCACCGCCTTCGACCGCCGCCGCCGGCTGATCGTGCGGATGCTGAACGAGATCGACGGCGTGTTCTGCCCGACCCCCGAGGGCGCGTTCTACGCGTACCCGTCGGTCAAGGAGCTCCTCGGCAAGGAGATCCGCGGCAAGCGCCCGCAGACCTCCGTCGAGCTGGCCGCCCTGATCCTGGACGAGGCCGAGGTCGCGGTCGTCCCGGGCGAGGCCTTCGGCACCCCCGGCTACCTGCGCCTGTCGTACGCCCTGGGCGACGCGGACCTGGTCGAGGGCGTGACCCGCATCCAGAAGCTGCTGGGCGAGGCCAAGGCCTGAGCCCCGGCTCCGCGAGACGCCGGTGGGGCGGTGCCCGTACGGGTACCGCCCCACCGGCGTTTTTACGTTCGAGCAAGGTCCCGTTCAGGGAATCGGGCTGCCGAACGGGTGACACATGCGGCAGGATCACCGGATGGAGCACGTACGCGATCTCACGCTTCTGCCGAAAGCCCACCTCCACCTGCACTTCACCGGGTCGATGCGCCCCTCGACCCTCCTGGAGCTCGCCGACAAGTACGGCGTGCGCCTCCCCGACGCCCTGACCGCCGGCGAACCGCCCAGTCTGCGCGCCACGGACGAGCGCGGCTGGTTCCGCTTCCAGCGGCTGTACGACGCCGCCCGCTCCTGCCTGCGCGAGCCCGAGGACATCCGCCGGCTGGTCCGCGAGGCCGCCGAGGAGGACGTACGGGACGGCAGCGGCTGGCTGGAGATCCAGGTCGATCCCACCTCCTACGCCCCCCTGCTCGGCGGCATGATCCCGGCCGTCGAGATCATCCTGGACGCCGTCGAGGCCGCCTCGCGCGAGACCGGCCTCGGCATGCGGGTGCTGATCGCCGCCAACCGCATGAAGCACCCCCTCGACGCCCGCACCCTGGCCCGCCTCGCCGTGCGCTACGCCGACCGCGGCGTCGTCGGCTTCGGGCTCTCCAACGACGAGCGCCGGGGCATGGCCCGCGATTTCGACCGGGCCTTCGCCATCGCCCGCGAGGGCGGCCTGCTCGCGGCCCCGCACGGCGGCGAGCTCACCGGTCCGGCCTCCGTGCGCGACTGCCTGGACGATCTGCACGCCTCCCGCATCGGCCACGGCGTGCGGGCGGCCGAGGACCCCCGGCTGCTGAAGCGGCTCGCGGACCGGCAGATCACCTGCGAGGTCTGCCCGGCGTCGAACGTCGCCCTCGGCGTCTACGAGCGGCCCGAGGACGTCCCGCTGCGGACGCTGTTCGAGGCCGGGGTGCCGATGGCGCTGGGCGCCGACGACCCGCTGCTGTTCGGGTCCCGGCTGGCGGCGCAGTACGAGATCGCCCGCCGCCACCACGGATTCACGGACGCGGAGCTCGCCGAGCTGGCCCGCCAGTCGGTGCGCGGGAGCGCCGCGCCGGGCGAGGTGCAGGACAAACTGCTGGCCGGGATCGACCACTGGCTGGCCGCCTGAGGCGCCCGCCGGGACTCACCGGGTGAGCCGCAGGTCGCCCTCCCAGCAGTCGGCCCGGACCCGGTCCCCGTCGAAGAAGCCGATCTCCAGCTGCGTGCGGCCGGTCCGCGGCGCCGCGAACTCGGCCACGGTCGCCACCTTCTCGCCGAGATGGCGCAGGAAGGGATGGTCGCCGAGATCCTCGCCGACCTCGATGCGGCCCCACTCCCCCATGTCGTACGGCTCGTGCGGCGCGGCGCACTCGACGATGAGGCACCCGTCGGACCCGGTGCTGATCCTGGTGGACTCGCCCTCGCTGTCGATCAGCCAGACGTCGAGCGGCGCCTCGGAGCGTTCGCCCTCGCAGACGTGCCAGGACGCGACGATCCTGCTGATCGTGCGTCCCACCAGGCGGGTGGGGTCCGTACCGGCCCCGTGCAGCGGACAGAGCATGGCGGCCGGGACTCCTCAGATGCTGACGCCGACCGTCACCGGCTCGTTGACCAGGGTGACGCCGAAGGCCGCGTGGACGCCCGCGACGACCTCGCGGGCCAGGGCCAGCAGGTCCTCGGTGGTGGCCTGGCCTCGGTTGGTCAGCGCGAGGGTGTGCTTGGTGGAGATGCGGGCGGGGCCCGTGCCGTAGCCCTTGGTGAAGCCGGCCTTGTCGATCAGCCAGGCCGCGCTGGTCTTCGTACGGCCCTCGCCCGCGGGGTACGCGGGCGGGGCGGTCCCGGCGCCGAGCCGGTCCCGGACGCGGGCGAGGAAGGCGGCGTACGCCTCGTCGCTCAGGATCGGGTTGTGGAAGAAGGAGCCGGCCGACCAGGTGTCGTGGTCGGCGGGGTCGAGGACCATGCCCTTGCCGGCACGCAGCCGCAGTACGGTCTCGCGGGCGCGGGCCGCCGGGACCCGGTCGCCGGCCTCGACGCCGAGGGCGCGGGCGGTCTCGGGGTACTTGATCGGCGCGGACAGTCCGCCGGCGTCCTCCAGGGCGAAGCGGACCCGCAGGACGACGTAGCGGTCGGGCTGGTCCTTGAAGGTGCTGTTGCGGTAGCGGAAGGCGCACTCGGCGGCGGTGAGGGTGACCGTCTCGCCGGTGGTGCGGTCGTAGGCGACGACCTCGGTGATGGTGTCGCAGACCTCCTGGCCGTACGCCCCGACGTTCTGGATGGGGGTGGCACCGGCGGAGCCGGGGATTCCGGCGAGGCATTCGATGCCGGCCAGACCCGCCTCGACGCTGCGCGCGACGGCGTCGCTCCAGTTCTCGCCCGCGGCGAGCTCCAGCCGCGTCCCGTCCAGGTGGAAGCCGGTGGTCGCGATGCGCAGGGCGGTGCCCTCGAAGCCGCGGTCGCCGATGACCAGGTTGCTGCCGCCGCCGATGACGAGGAGCGGGGTGCCGCTCTCGTCCGCGGCGCGGACGGCTTCGACCACCTCGGCGTCGGTGGTCGCGGTGACCAGACGGGTGGCGGGGCCACCGAGGCGGAAGGTGGTCAGGGGGGCGAGGGGGGCGTCGTGGAGTTCCTGCACGTGGACAAGAGTACGGTCCGTGCCCCTCGCATCCCTGCGGGGCCACGGACCGTACGTCCGGCCGCGTGTCACGCCGCGCGTCCCGGGCGGGCGGCCTCCTCGGCGAGCCGGTGCTCGGCCTCGGCCCAGCCGATGGGGAGGGCCGAGGCGGGGACGGTCCAGAAGGTGAAGGCCGACTCCCGCATGAACGCGGCGGCGGCGCGGGAGCTGGAGCGGTGCGGCTCGCTGCGGGCGAAGCGGGGGAGCGCGCCCGGGTCCTCCCAGGCGGAGAGGGTGAGGAAGGTCCGGTCGAGGATCCGCGCCGAGTCCGCCGGGTCCACGACGTGGTCCTGCCGGCTGTGCAGCAGCAGCACCGGCTGCGTGACCTGCGGCAGCTC
>NZ_LFML01000085.1:126915-166919 GCF_001044425.1 Streptomyces roseus | reverse complement strand
GGGGCGAAGCGGGCGCCGCGGGGTGCGGCGGCCCCCTCGGGCCCGGCGGGCGGCAGGACGAAGGGGGCGGGGGGCGCAGCCGCCGCGCCCGCGTACCGGGCTCCGCCGGCCCGGCGCGCACCGCGCAGCCACCGGCCCTCGGCCCGCCCGACGGGCGGCCCGACCCGCTCCTCCCCCGCCTCCCGCTGCCGCGGCACTCCGGACACCGGCTCCCCGGATACCGGTCCGCTCAGCGGCCCGCTCACCGGCCCGCCCTCCTCGGCCCCGGCCCATGCCCCGGACAGCGGCTCGGTCCCGGCGGGCCGGGGGCCGGCGGACCCGAGCGGTTCGGGCGGGGTCCCGAGGGCGCTGAGCCGGGACCCGAGGTCTTCGTGGCGGGAGGCGGCCCTCGCGGCGTCGTCGTGGATCCAGGCGAGTTCACCGGTCAGGGCGTCGGCCTCCGCCGAGTCGGGAGTGTCGGCCAGACGGGCCGTCAGGGCACGGGCCGCCGCCTGCGAGACGGCTCGCTGCTCGGCGGCCGCCGCCAGCAGGGTCCGCAACTCCTCCGCGCCGCCGGGCAGCCGGTCCCACACGCTGACGGCCGCGGCCCGCAGCCGGGCCGCGTACTCCCGCTCCCGCGCGGCGAACTCCGCGCCGCGCGCCCCCGCGAGGTCGCCGAGCAGCGACTCCACCACGTCCCAGGGCGGCATCGCGGCCCCCTCCAGGCAGGCCCGCAGGCCCTGCGGATCCCGGCGCAGGAACTCCCCGTACCAGCCGGTCCCCGGATCGAGCCTCTGCGTCAACCCCCTTAAGTAGCCCGAGAGTTGACTGATCGCCGGCGAGGTCGCGGTCTCCATGCCCGCATTGGATCCCACCCGCGTTACGGGCGGGCTACGGGAGCCTCAAACCTTGACGGCGATCGCGGTGTGCGGACGCTTCCCGCGCCGGGCCAGCGCGGCCGGCAGGTCCACGAGCCAGAACTGCCACGTGTACTTGCGCGACATCAGCTTGCGCACCCGCGCCAGCCCCGCCTCGTCGAGCAGCCGCGCCTCGCCCTCCAGTACGGCCGCCCCTTCGGCGACCCGCCCCCGCACATCGCAGGCACTGAGCGCGACCCGTCCGTTGTTGCGGATCCGCTTCACCTTCCAGGAGTCGCTGCGCGTCCACACGTACAGCTCGCCCCCGTCGGCCACCGCCCACACCGGCGTCGCGACGGGCGTGCCGTCCTTGCGGAACGTGGTCAGGCTGACGTACTTGCCCTGGTTCAGCTCGTCGAGAGTCATGCCCGGAGCCTACGACGGCGCCCGGGGGGCGGAGCGCCGCGCGCCCGGATCCCTGGCGGACGCCCGGCCCTGCGGCGTCACGCAGACCGCGAGCAGCAGACCCGCCGCGAGCAGGGCGCCGAGGAGCGCGAGACCGAGCCGTTGGGAAGCGTTCGAGGAGGGCACGCCTTCACGCCTGCCCGGCGCCGGCGCGCTCCCACCGCCGATTGGGCCGTTCGGCCCGCCGGCCCCGCCCGAAAGAAACCGCAGGTCCGCGGCTCGGGCCAGGCTTCCGTCAGCTCTGCGGCGGGCTCAGGCCGGCGCGAGCGCGCAGCGGCGCAGCACATCGTCCAGGGACAGCCCGAGCGCTTCGGCGAGGGCGGCCACGGTGAAGAAGGCGGGGGTCGGCGCGCGGCCGGTCTCGATCTTGCGCAGGGTCTCGGCGGACAGGCCGGCGCTCGCCGCGACCTCGACCATGCTGCGGCCGCCGCGCGCCTCGCGCAGCAGCGCACCGAGGCGCTCGCCGCGCTCGCGCTCTTCGGGGGTGAGAGGGGTACGGACCATGCCCGCATCCTACCCCCTCATCCAATAACTATCCCGTTAAAGTTATACCGGTATAGTTATTGGCATGGTGGAACTGAAGACAGAAGAATCGATCAGCGAGATGCGCGCCGCGGGCCGGGTCGTCGCCCGCGCCCTGGCCGCCGTCCGGGAGGCCGCGCGCGTGGGGGTGTCCCTGCTGGAACTGGACGGGACGGCCCGCGCGGTACTGGCCGGGGCCGGCGCCGGCTCGCCGTTCCTCGGCTACCGGCCGCAGTTCGCGCCGGTGCCCTTCCCCGGGGTCATCTGCGCCTCGGTCAACGACGCGATCGTGCACGGCGTCCCCGACGGCTACCGGCTGCGCGACGGGGACCTGGTCAGCATCGACTGCGGGGCGGAGCTGGGGGGCTGGGTCGGGGACGCGGCGGTCAGCTTCACCGTGGGCCGCCCCCGCCCCGCCGACGTACGGCTGATCGGGACCGCCGAGGCGGCCCTCGCGGCCGGCATCGCCGCCGCGCGCCCCGGCAACCGAATCGGCGACATCGCCCACGCCATCGGCACGGTCTGCCGCTCCGCCGGCTACGGGATCATGGAGGACTTCGGCGGCCACGGCGTGGGCCGCACCATGCACGAGGACCCGGGCGTGCCCAACGAGGGCCGGCCGGGGCGCGGCATGCAGCTGCGCCCCGGCATGGTCCTCGCCATCGAGCCGATGCTGATCGCGGGCGGCAGCGACGACTACCGGTGCGACGGGGACGGCTGGACCCTTCGGACCCTCGACGGCAGCCGCGCCGCGCACGCGGAGCACACGGTCGCGATCACCGCCGACGGCCCGCGGATCCTCACCGCCCCCTGAACACCGGGAGGGGGCGCTCCCTACGGTTTCCCGTACGGGTGGACCACCATCGCCGAGCCTCCGCCCCGGCGGCTCGTCTCGGCGGCGGCGAGCCAGCGCCCGTCCGGGAGCCGCTGGACCCCGGTCGCCGCACCGATCTCCGGGTTCTGCCGGAAGCCCTGGCCCAGCGCCTCCAGTCGGCCCCGCAGCGGGCTGTTCCACAGCCCCGGTTCCAGCTCGGTGGTGGTCTGGTTGCGCTGGCTGGCCCGCGGCGCCGCGATGGCGTCGACCAGCGGCAGCCCCCGGTCCAGGTGTCCGATCAAGGTCTGCAGGACGGTGGTGATGATGGTGGCCCCGCCCGGGGAGCCCACCGCGAGCACCGGACGCCCGTGCTCCAGCACGATGGTCGGGGACATGGACGAGCGCGGCCGCTTGCCGGGGCCGGGCAGGTTCGGGTCCGGGACCCCGGGGGCCGCCGGGGCGAAGGAGAAGTCGGTCAGCTCGTTGTTGAGGAGGAACCCGCGGCCCGGGACGGTGATCGCGCTGCCGCCGGTGGACTCGATGGTCAGGGTGTACGAGACGACGTTGCCCCAGCGGTCGGCGACCGTCAGGTGCGTGGTGTTCTCCCCCTCGTACGTGGTCGGGGCGGCCTGCCCGGAGCCGCCGCAGGCCACCGGGTGGCGCGGGTCGCCGGGGGCCAGCGGGCTGGTCAGCGTACGGTCCGGGGAGATCAGGCAGCCGCGCGAGTCGGCGAAGCGCTGCGAGAGCAGCTCCCGGGTGGGCACGTTCTCGGCGGCCGGGTCACCGACCCAGCGGCCGCGGTCGGCGAAGGAGATCCGCGAGGCCTCGATGAACCGGTGCAGGTACTGGGTCTCGGACAGCTTCGACAGGTCCGTGCGCTCCAGGATGTTGAGCGCCTCGCCGACGGTGGTGCCGCCCGAGGAGGACGGCGCCATGCTGTAGACGTCGAGGCCCCGGTAGCCCACCTGGGTCGGGGCCTGCCGCTTGGTCCCGTACGCGCGCAGGTCGCCGGTGGTCAGGTCGCCGGAGCGGACGATCCGGGTGGCGGCCGGGTCCACGGGGGGCTTGCGGACGGCCCGGACGATGTCCTCGCCGATCGGCCCGCGGTAGAGCGCGCCGGTACCGCGCCGCCCCAGTTCGGCGTACGTGGCCGCCAGGTCGGGGTTCTTGAAGGTGGAGCCGACCACCGGCAGCGCCCCGCCCGGCAGGAACAGCTTCGCGGTGTCCGGGAAGTCCTTGAACCGGGCCTGGTTGAGCTCGGTCTGGGCGCGGAACGTCGTGTCGACGGTGAACCCGTCGCGCGCCAGTTTCTCGGCGGGCTTGAGCAGCTGGGAGAGCGGCCGGGTGCCCCAGGCATCGAGGGCGCTCTTCCAGGTGGCCGGGGTGCCGGGGACGCCGACGCTGCGGCCGCTGGTCTGGCCCTGGTCGAAGGGGATGGGAACCCCGTTCTCCTGGAACAGGGTCTCCGTGGCCGTGGCGGGCGCGGTCTCGCGGCCGTCGATGGTCTGCACCCGGCGGGACGTGGCGTCGTAGTAGACGAAGTAGCCGCCTCCGCCGATACCGGCCGAGTACGGCTCGGTGACCCCGAGCGCGGCGGCCGTGGCGACGGCCGCGTCCACGGCGTTGCCTCCGGAGCGCAGGACCGCGATGCCGGCGGCCGAGGCGTCGGCGTCGACACTGGCGACCGCCCCGCCGTACCCGGCGGCGACGGGGACCTTCGCGGGGGCCCCGCCCCCGGAGTCCGACGGCGGGGCCGCCGCGCCGGTGGACACCAGCGCTCCGGCGAGGGCGACGAGCGCTAACTGACGTGTGGCGGAGCGACGCATCCGAACCTCCAGTCGACGGCCCGTCACACCCCACCGGACGGGCCCGAAACCTGACTCGGCACTGTAACTTCACCGCACCCCCCGCGTCAGGAAGACATGGTGCGGGCTAGCATCCGGCGCATGAACGACGACGTGCGCAACATCGTGCTCGGGGTGGTGGCCACCGCGATCAGCGGCGGGTTCGGCTGGTTCTCCCGGACCTATCTGTGGCGCCGTACGCTGCGCCGCAAGCAGGCCTTCTTCGGCCTGCCCACCGGCTCCGACTGCCTGTTCGTGGTCAACCGGCAGATGGGCGGCACGGAGGGGTCGGTGCACCGCAACGACGCCTTCGCGCTGCTGGAGATATCCGCGCTGATCAAGGACTGCGGGGCCAATCTGCAGATCGTCTCGCACGACTCCGTCCGCCAAGGCTTCGGCGAGCGCGCCGAGTTCTGCGTGGGCGGGCCGATCTCCAACGCGCGGACGGCGGCGCACCTGGCCTCCATGCTGCCGGGCGTCCGGGTCGACCAGTCCCGGGATCCCGGCCCGGACCGCGGGGCGATCCACGTCGGCTCGGAGACCTACCGCTGGGAGAAGGGCCAGATCGACCACGTGCTGCTGGCCCGGCTGACGGCCGGGCCGGGCAGCCGGCCGGTGTTCCTGATCTCCGGGCAGACGGCGATCAGCAATCAGGCGGGAGCGCGCTATCTGGCCCGCCACCACCAGGACTTGGCGCGCCGCTACCGCGGGGACTCCTTCTGCGTGGTGCTGAAGGTCAACAACTCCGACGCCTACGGTCCGGACGTGGTCGACCTGCTGGCGGACGTCACCCGGCAGGCCCGGACACCCGCAGCGGCAGCCGTGTGATCCCGTTGATGAAGTTGGACACCAACCGGCGCGGCGGGCCCGCGAGTTCCGGCGCGGGCATGGCGGCGCGCCACTCCTCGTGGAGCACGCGCAGCTGGAGCCGGGCGAAGTGGGCGCCCAGGCATACGTGCGGTCCGTCGCCGAAGGACACGTGCGGGTTGGGCGTCCGGCCGAGGTCCAGGCGCCCGGGGTCGGTGAAGACGCGCTCGTCGTGGTTGGCGGAGGCGTGGAAGACCACCACCTTGTCCCCGGCCCGGACGGGCTGTCCGGCGAGTTCGGTGTCGACGGCGGCGGTGCGCCGGAAGCTGAGCACCGGCGGGTGGACGCGCAGCAGTTCCTCGACGGCGGCCCGCACCGGTACCCGGCCGTCGGCGAGCCGCCGGTACGCGTCCGGGTCGCGGGCGAGGGCCAGCAGGCCGCCGGGGGCGGCGCTGCGCACGGTGTCGTTGCCCGCGACGGTGAGCAGGAAGAAGAACATCTCCAGCTCCGCCGGTTCCAGTCCGGCCCCGGCGAGCGCGGTCATCAGGTCGTCGGCCGGGTGCGCGCGCTTGTGGGCGGCCAGTTCGCGGGCGTAGGCGAACATGTCGCCGAGCAGGGCCGGCGAGCGCGGGTCGAGGGGCTTGCCGCCGGGGCCGAGCAGGGGCGCGGGCGCGTCCTCGGGGTCCTGGTAGCCGATGACCCGTACGGTCCACTCCAGGAGCAGGCCCCGGTCGGCGGCCGGGACGCCCAGCAGGTCGGTCAGGTTGAGCAGCGCGTACTCGTCGGTGACCGCGGCGACCAGGTCGGCGGCGCCGTCCTCGGCCCGGTCCCGGGCGGCGGCCAGCAGCGTACGGGCCCGCTCGCGGACCCGGCCGGCGAAGGCGTCGACGCGGGCGGGGGTGAAGGCGCGGGAGACCAGCCGGCGCAGCCGCCCGTGGTCGCCGGCGGCGCGGCGCGGGTCCTGGTTGAGCATGGTGCGCCGCAGGAACGGCAGGTCGGCGGGGTCGGGGTCGCGGATCTGGGTGGCGCCGAGCCAGGAGGAGTACGTGGCGTGGTCGCGCAGGACCCGGACCACGTCGGCGTGCCGGGTGACGGCCAGGAATCCCGGACCGGCGGGCCAGCCGGCGATCTCGGGCTCCTCCTGCCGGGCCACCGGGTGGTGGTCGCGCAGCTGCCGGTAGCTCTCGTACGGGATCCCGGCGCCGTAGATCCGGGGGTCGAACACGTCGGGCACGTACGCGGCGGGGTCCATGGGGCCACGGTGGCGGGGGAACCGTCCCGCCGCAAGAGGCCGGCGCTGCCGTCAGAAGTCGCAGCGGGCGGGGCCGACGTCGGCGTCCGGGCCGAGCAGCACCACCTTGTACCCCGGTTCGGTGGAGGCGATCGTGCACACCAGCTGCCGGCGGGCCACCTCGGAGAGGGTTCCCACCTTGAACGGAAGGCCGACGCCGACGGTGTCGTCCGACAGCATGCTGGTCCCGGCGCTCGCACCCTGCTTCTTGATGTCGAGCGGGGGCAGCCGGGTCTCCAGCCCCGCCGCGCGCGCCTCCTCGTCGGGACCCATGAGCAGCTTGACGAGGATCGCGGCCGCCGACCGCGAGGGCTGGTCCCGGTCGGGTACGGGGAACAGCCGCCCGTCGGCGGTCACGAAGTACACCGTCCCCTTGGTCCCGGGTCCGGGGACGACCACCTTCCCGGCGGCTCCGCTCTCGATGACCCCGGTGGGTTTGATCCCGCAGCCCGTGAGCACCACCGCGCCCAGCAGCAGGGCGGCGGTGGCGGCCGCGGCCGTCCGGCGCCGGGCAGGGGTCCGGGGCCGGGCAGTGCTCCAGGGCCGGGTCCGGGTCATGCTTGGGCCTCCAGCGGCATGTCGAGCGTGAACAGCGCTCCCCCGGCGGGGCCGTTCGCGGCGGTCAGGGTGCCGCCGTGCAGCCGGACGTTCTCCAGGGTGATGGCGAGGCCGAGGCCGCTGCCCGCGGAACGGGTACGTGCGGCGTCCGCCTTGAAGAAACGGTCGAAGATGTGCGGCAGCACCTCGGGGGCGATGCCGGGCCCGCTGTCGGCGACCTCGATCCGCAGCCGGGCGCCGTCGGGGCGCGGCTGCGTGCGCACCGAGACGCGCACCGGGGCGCCGCCGTGCCGCAGCGCGTTGCCGACGAGGTTGGCCAGGACCACGTCGAAGCGGCGGGAGTCGAGCCGGGCGCGGACCTGCGAGGGGAGGTCGGTGTGCACGCGCTCGTCGTCCCAGTGGCGGCGTTCGAGACTCTTGCGCACCGCCTCGGCGATGTCCACGTCGTCGAGGTTGAGCTCGGCCGCGCGGGCGTCGAAGCGGGAGATCTCCATGAGGTCCTCGACGAGGACGGCGAGCTTGCCGGTCTCGGCGCTGACCAGCCGCAGGGCGGCGGCCGTGTCGGGGTCGAAGTGCTCGGCGTCCTCGTCCAGGACCTCGGTGACGGCGAGCATCCCGGCCAGCGGTGTGCGCAGTTCGTGCGAGACGTCGGAGGCGAAGCGTCGGGCCCGGGCCTCGGCCTCCCTCAGTTCGGCCACCGACTGTTCGAGGGCGCCGGCGGTCTCGTTGAAGGTGCGGGCGAGCCCGGCGAGCTCGTCGGAGCCGCGGACCTCGATCCGCGTGTCGAGCCGGCCGAGGCCGAGGCGCTGCGCGGCGAGGCGCATGTCGCGTACGGGGCGCAGCACGCTGCGCGCGGCGAGCAGGGCGGGGATGACGGCGATGGCCAGGCCCGGGACGGCGCCGCGTTTGGCGGCTTCGACCATGGCGTCGACGGTCTTGCCCTCGGTGGCCAGGGGCATCGTGGCGTAGACGACCAGCCCGGTGGGTTCGCGGGTCTCGTTGTGGAGCCACACGGCCGGCATGCCCACGGCCAGGTACGGGCGGCCCGCGGTGTCGGTCACGCGCTGGAAGGCGCCGTGCGGATGGGCCGCCACCTTGCGGCGCAGCTCCTCGGTGACGACGGTGGAGGTGGGGGCGCTGGTGCTGGAGGCCCGCAGGGTGCCGTACTCGCCGAAGACGTTCCAGGGGTTGGGCTTGCCCCTCTTGCCCAGCTCGGTGACGATGCGCTGCAACTGCGCCTGGGTCAGCGGCAGGTCGAGGGGCTGGGTCTCCATCTGGTCGCGCAGGGTGCTGACGGCGGTGTCCTGGCTCTGCTTGAGGACGGCCGTGCGGGCCTGCTGGTAGGTGAGCGTGGCGGTGGTCACCGCGCTGATGGCGGCGACCAGCAGGAAGGCGGCGATCAGCCGGGTGCGCAGGCCGAGCGGTGCGATGCGTTTCACAGCGGGCCGAAGCGGTAGCCGAAGCCCCGGACGGTCTGGATGTAGCGGGGGTTGCCCGCAGGGTCCTCGACCTTGGTGCGCAGGCGGCGTACGCAGGCGTCCACGAGCCGGGCGTCGGCGTGGTAGCTGTGGTCCCACACGTACTCCAGGAGCTGCTGGCGGGAGAAGACCTGCTCGGGCGAGGCGGACAGGTGCAGCAGGAGCTTGATCTCGCTGGGGGCGAGGGGGACGCGCTCGCCGTTCTTGGCGACGGTCAGCCCGGCCCGGTCGATGGCGAGCTCGCCGTGGAACTCGACCTCGGGGCGGCTGCCCGCCGGGGCGCCGAGGCGGCGCAGCACGGCCTTGATGCGGGCCTCGATGACCTCGGTGCGGGCGGGCTTGACGATGTAGTCGTCGGCGCCCGCTTCGAGGCCGACGACGATGTCGAAGTCGTCGCCGCGGGCCGTCAGCATGATGATCGGCAGCTGGCTGGTCTCGCGGATGCGGCGGCAGACCTGTACGCCGTTCATCCCGGGCAGCATGAGGTCGAGCAGGACCAGCTCCGGCATGAAGGTGCCCATCAGCGCGAGGCCCGCCTCGCCGGTCTCGGCGGCGCTCACCTCGTGGCCGCGTCTACGCAGGCCGAGGCCCACCCCTTCACGCACGGAAGGGTCGTCCTCGATCAGCAGTACGCGTGGCATCCGGTCATTATCCAGGGCGGTTCGAACGTTTCTGCTCGGGCTGGCGGCCGACCTTGCGCAGGAGCGGGTCCAGCAGGTCGGTGATCTCCGTCAGGCCGAGCGGGCGGGCGAGGAGGACGACGACGAGCGCGAGGGCGGCGGTTCCCGCTCCGATGGCGGCGAAGTCGCCGAGCCCGTCGGCGGCGCGGGCGGCCGCGTATCCGGCGGCGGCCCCCGGCAGGCAGGCGGTCAGCAGCCGCAGGTGGGTGCGGAGCGCGGTGGCGCGTCGCTGCGTACGGGTTCCGGTGCGCGGACCGAGCCGGCGGGCGAGGGTGTACGCGGTGACCGCGAGGCCCGCGAAGAGGGCGACGGAGTAGGCGCCGGCCATGCCGGTGACAGCCCAGCGCGGGGGCAGCAGCAGGTAGGCGGCGGCGGACAGCCCCGCGTTCAGGGCGGCGATGACCAGGTTCAGGAAGAAGGGGGTCCGGGTGTCGGAGAGGGCGTAGAAGGCGCGCGAGAGGACGTACTGGCCGGAGAAGGCGATCAGGCCGGGGGCGAAGGCCACGAGCATGCCGGCCATGACCTCGACGTCGGCCTCGCCGGTGCGCCCGTACCCGAAGACGCTGCCCATGATCCAGGGGGCGAGCGCGGCGAACAGCGCGGCTGCGGGGACGACGAGTGCGGCGCTGGAGCGCAGCGCGTAGGACACGTCGCGCCGGAGCGTGCCGAACTCGCCGTCGGCGGCGGCCGCGCTCATCCGCGGCATCAGGGCGGTCACGAGGGAGACGGTGATGATGCCCTGCGGGACGATCCACAGCTGGTAGGCGTTGCTGTAGGCGGTGTACCCGGCGCCGCCCGCCAGGCCCGCCTCGACGGCCCGGTGGCCGGTGGCGGTGGACAGGCGGGTGACGACCCAGTAGCCGATCTGGTTGGTGAAGACGAGCATCACCAGCCAGCCCGCGTTGCGCAGGGGGCGGGCGAGGCCCTGGCCGCGCCAGTCGAAGCGGGGGCGCCAGCGGAAGCGGGCGGCGCGCAGCGAGGGGATGAGGGCGAGGGCCTGGATGACGATGCCGGCGGTGGTGCCGAGGCCCAGCAGGCGGGTGTCGGCGGCCGTCAGACCGTCCGCCGCGCCGTGGGAGAGGGGGAGGAAGAGCCCGAAGACGCCGATGATCACGAAGTTGTTGAGGACCGGGGTCCACATCATTGCGCCGAACCGGCCGCGGGCGTTCAGCACCTGGCCGAGCAGGGTGAACAGCCCGTAGAAGAGGATCTGCGGCAGGCAGTAGCGGGCCAGGGCCACGGTGGTGCTCGCCTGGCCGCCGCTGTACGGGGTGTACGCGGCGACGATCAGCGGCGCGGCCAGCACGGCGACGGCGGTCAGGGCGACGAGCGCGACGGTGCAGGCGGTCAGCAACCGGTCGGTGTACGCGGCCCCGCGGTCCTGGTGCTCCTTCGCGGCCCGCACCAGCTCGGGGACGAAGACGGCGTTGAGCGCGCCGCCGATGAGCAGCATGTACAGGATGTTCGGGACGGTGTTGGCGACGGCGTAGCCGTCGCCGAGCAGCCCGGTGCCGAGCGCGGCGACGACGACGGCGGAGCGGACGAACCCGGTGGCGCGGGAGACGATCGAGCCGGCCGCCATGAGCGCGCCGCTGCGCAGCACGGAGCTCTTGCCCGGCGACGCCCCGGCGGGACCGTCGGCGGCCGGGTCCGTGGCCGGGTCGGCGGTCGGGTCGGTGGTCGGTCTGGTGTCGGTGGAGGTCACCGGCGGGCCATGTACGCCTGGAAGGCCTTGTAGAGGGCCGTGTTGGCGTATCCGTCCATGGGGGTCTCCCACTCACCGAGTGTTTCGACGACCTGCCCGCCGGTGCCGAGCTTCCAGCGCAGCAGCCCGAAAGAACGTTCGTCGGGGTCAAGAGTGGAGGGTACCCCCCGCATGTCGTACTCGTGGGCTCCGAGGTCGTGGGCGTCGCACATCATGTGCCACTGGAGCGCGTTGCTGGGGCGTACCTCGCGGCGGTGGTCGGCGGAGGCGCCGGTCTGGTACCAGACCCGGTTCCCGGCCACGATCATGGTGTGCGCGGCGAGTATCTCGCCCTCGTGGACGCCCAGGTAGAGGCGCATGCGCCCGGGCGCCTCGGCGTTGAGGACCTCGTACTGCTGCTGGTAGTACGCGAGGGAGCGGCCGAGGCGGAACCCGTCGCGCTCCTCGGTGATGCGCAGCAGCCGGTAGAACTCGGGCAGGTCGGCGGCGGAGCCGAGGACGGTCTGCACCCCGGCCTTCTCGGCCTTGCGGACGTTGCGCCGCCACTCCTGGTTCAGGCCCGACCACAGCTGCTCGACGGAGCGGCCGGCGAGCGGGACGCGGAAGACGTGGCGGGGCTGCGCGTCGCCGTCGTCCTCGCCGCCGCAGCGCTTCCAGCCGCGGGTGCGCAGCCGGTCGGCGAGGGCGGCGCCGACCGGGTCGACCTCGGTGGCGAGTACGTCGGATATCTGCCGGCCCGCTCCGGTGGCGGCCTTGACGGCGGCGGCGTCCCAGCGCCGATAGGCGGGGGTGGGTCCGATCCGGACGGCGAAGGCGCCGGCCGCCCGCAGGTGGCGTTTGAGGGGGTCCAGCCATCGGTCGACGTGCGGGTCGGACCAGTCGGCGACGGGGCCCTCGGGGAGGTACGCGAAGTATTTCCGGGTGCCGGGGAATTGGCGGTAGAGGACCAGCCCGGCGCCGGCGATTTCGCCGTCGGGGTAGTGCCATCCGACCCTTTCCGAGCGCCAAAGGTCCTTTACCTCGGCCCAGGAGGGGTACTGCAGAAAGCTCGCGTTCCGGTTACGTGAAAGGAAGCCCCGGTATTCCGCCACGGACATCGGACGCACTCTCAGCTCCCGCTCCGGGGACTGGTGTCGCTGGGCGGGGGTCACGAGCAGTGCGCACACGGCGATTCGGCCTTCCTGTACGTCCGGGGAATGGGGGACGCACCGGACTCTCACAGGAGTCCGTGACCGGCGTGCGCGGCGATTGTGACCGGACGATGACCGTTTCGCTGCGGTCCATGTCACAGAAGAAAGACGGAACTTTTCGCCGGATTGTGCAACCTACAGTCGTGCCGTCCGCATCTCCATTTGCGAACGATCATTACTTGGAGGGGTTTTCGTTGAGCCGCACACGCCGTACCGCACGCAGTCGTCGCCACGCCATGATGGCCGGGACCGCACTCATGGCCGCCGCGCTGACCGCCTGCGGGGGCGGCTCGGGCGGTGACGCGAAGGCCTCCGGCACGGCGGACGCCAAGAAGAAGCCGGACATGGCGATATCCGTGAACCTCACGGGCGATCAGGCCAAGCCCGGCGAGCCGGTGAAGGTGACGCTGGCCGACGGGAAGCTGGCCCTGGTCAAGGTCTCCGACGGCAAGGGCGGTGAACTGCCCGGCAAGATAGCCGACGACGGCAAGACGTGGACCTCCGAGCGCAACGCCTCGCCGGGCACGGACTACAGGGTCGAGGCGCAGAACACCGAGAGCCAGAACGCGAGCGCCCAGTTCAAGACGGCCGCCGCGGACAAGGTGAACAAGGTCACGATCAACCCGGGCAAGGCCAATCCGGTGGTGGGCATCGCCCAGCCGGTCTCGATCGTCTTCGACAACCCGGTGAAGAACAAGGCCGAGGTCGAGAAGCACCTGAAGGTCACCACCTCGAACAACACCGAGGGCTCCTGGGGGTGGTTCAAGGACTACACCGGCAACGACCGGGTGGACTGGCGGCCCAAGGAGTACTGGAAGTCCGGCACCGACGTGAAGGTCGAGATGAACCTCAACGGGGTGGACTCGGGCCAGGGCGGCGGGATGTTCGTCAAGGACTACAACACCGAGTTCAAGATCGGCAAGGACCGCCGGCTCCAGGTGAACCTCGACACCCACAAGATGACGGTGACCGAGGACGGCCAGACCGTGAAGACCATCCCGGTCTCGGCGGGCACGCCCGGCGGCCAGAAGGCCTCCTGGCTGGGGAAGATGGTGCTGATGTCCAAGGAGGGCACCATCCGGATGGACTCCCAGACGGTGGGCCTGGGCGACTCCTACGACAAGATGGTCGACTACTCGATGCGGGTGACCTGGTCGGGGATGTACATCCACGCCGCCCCGTGGAACACCGACAACTTCGGTCGCGCCAACACCAGTTCCGGCTGCGTGGGCATGAGCGACGCCAACGCGAAGGACCTGTTCGCCGAGGCCCAGGTGGGCGACCTCGTCGAGGTCACCGGGGACGGCTCCAAGGGCAAGGCCGACATCGGCAACGGCTACGGCGAGTGGAACCTGTCCTGGGACGAGTGGAAGGCCAAGAGCGCCCTGGCCGGCGGCGCCCCGAGCGGCGCGAGCGGCGCGAGCGGCGCGAGCGGCGCCCCCCAGAACGGCTGAGCCGCGCACTTGACACGCGGTCAATCGTTACCTGTGCGTAACTTACCGGCGGGTTACCCCCGGTAAGCCCCTCCCGTTACCGTCGGGTCACTTTGACACCGGCGCACGCGAGGAGCGATCGATGGTCCGCACCGCCCGCACCACCAGCAGCACCGCGGCCGCCGTGGCGGCCGTACTCGCGGCAACCGCCCTGGGCCTGGCCCCCCACCAGGCCCAGGCGGCCCCCGCCCCCGCCGCCGCGGCGGCCCCGTCGGCCCCGTCCGGCCTCCGCTTCCACGACATCCCCGGCTCCGGCGGCATCACCCTCAAGGGCAACGTCTTCACCCCGGCCGGCGCGCAGCCCGGCCGCACGTACCCGCTCGTCGTCCTTCCCACCAGCTGGGGCATGCCGCAGATCGAATACGTCGCCCAGGCCGAGAAGCTCGCCGACGACGGCTACGTCGTCGTCAGCTACACCTCCCGCGGCTTCTGGCTCTCCGGCGGCGAGATCGAGGTGGCCGGACCGCCCGACACCGCCGACGTCTCCGCCGTCATCGACTGGGCGCTGGCCAACACCCCCGCCGACGCACAGCACATCGGGCTGGGCGGGGTCTCGTACGGAGCGGGCATCAGCCTGCTGGCCTCCGCGCACGATCCCCGGATCAAGGCCGTGGTCGCGCTCAGCGGCTGGGCCGACATCATCGAGTCGATCTACTCGGGCCGCACCCAGCACGTCCAGGCCGCGGCCCTGCTCGGCGGCGCCGGATACCTCACCGGCCGCCCCGGCCCCGAACTCCGCCAGATCCTCGGCGACTTCCTCGGCTCCCGGCTGGACCGGGAGCCGCAGATGATCGAGTGGGGCAGAAAGCGCTCGGCCGCGGAACGGGTCGACGAGATCAACGCCAACGGCGCCGCGATCATGCTGGGCAACGCCTGGGGCGACAGCATCTTCCCGCCCAACCAGTACGCGGCCTTCTACGAGAAGCTGACCGGCCCCAAGCGCCTGGAGCTGCGCCCAGGCGACCACGCCACCGCCGAGGGCACCGGCCTGCTCGGACTGCCCAACGACACCTGGACCAACGCCCACCGCTGGTTCGACCGCTACCTCAAGGGCGAGCGCAACGGCGTGGACGCCGAGGCCCCGGTGCAGATCAAGTCCCGCAGCGACGAGGGTTACGAGGGGTACGCGGACTGGAAGTCGGTCGGCTCCGGCGGCACCGAGCGGCTCCCGCTCACCGACGCGGAGCACCTGTTCACCGGCGTCGACTCGGGCGCCGACGGCGGCGTCATCTTCCTCTCCAGCATCCTCGACCAGTTCGCCAAGGCGCCCCCGACCGCCTCCATCCCGCTCCTGCCGCGCGCCTTCGCCGCCGTGTGGCAGTTCCCGCGCCAGGAAGCCCGGCGCCGCATCCGCGGCACCGTGGAAGTGCACACCACCGTCACCCCCACCGCCCCGGACGGCACGTTCGTCGCCTACCTGTACGACGTCGGCCCCCTCGGCATCGGCAAACTGGTCACCAGCGCCCCGTACACCTTCCACGGCAAGCCCCGCGGCCAGGCCTTCGGCGTGGACCTGGAGCTGTTCTCCACCGCCTACGACGTGCCCGGGGGCCACCGGCTCGCCCTCGTGATCGACACCGTCGATCCCCTCTACATCGAGCACAACCCCTCCGGCGCGCAGCTGACCTTCTCCTCGCCGCGCACCGATCCCTCGTACGTATCGGTACCCCTGCGCGAGGAGTGATCTGCGGCTGCTGCCGGGCGGGGCGGCTCTTCGGAGCTACCGTGGACCGCCCGGCAGCACCGTTCCGGGTTCGGCCGGGGCGACGTCGACGGCCTCGGTCTTCACGCTGCGCCGCTCGAACCGCGCCACCCAGCCGGCGAACCAGGAGAGCAGCATGCACATCCCGATGTAGATCGGGGAGATGATCATGACGACGGGAATGAACGGCAGGTCGTAGTCGAGGTTCGAGGCGATCAGCTTGCCCGCGTGCAGGAACTCCTCGTACGTGATCAGGTAGCCGAGCGAGGTGTCCTTCAGGGCGACCACCAGCTGGCTGATGATCGTGGGCAGCATCGCCCGGACCGCCTGCGGGGCGAGCACGAACGTCATCACCTGGGTCTTGCGCATGCCGAGCGCGTACGCCGCCTCGCGCTGGCCCCGGTCGACGGAGTTGATGCCCGTACGGAAGACCTCGGCGAGCACCGAGCCGTTGTAGAGGGTCAGCCCCGCCACCAGCGCAGGCAGCGGCTGCACCTTGAGGGCGACGAAGATGAAGAAGATCATCACCAGCACCGGCATGGCCCGGAAGAACTCCACGCACAGCGTGGCCGCCCAGTGCACCGGCCGGTGCACCGAGAGCCGCCCGGCCGCGAGCACCGCGCCGAGGACCAGCGAGAGCACCGAGGCGTACAGGAAGGCCTTGAGGGTGTTCCCGAGCCCCTTGAGCAGCAGCTCCTGGATGCCCTTGTACGTGAAGGGGCTCCACTTGGCGGCGGTGAACTGGTCGGTGTCGAAGAGCAGGTAGAGGATCCAGGCGAGCAGGGCGAGGATCACCACCGTCGAGACGATCCCGTAGAGGAAGTGCCGGCGCCGGGTCCGCGGGCCGGGCAGGTCGTAGAGGGCGGTGGACTCCAGGTCTCCCTGGAGCGCGTGCGCGGTCATCGGGTGATCCCCCAGCGCTTCTCCAGCACGTTGAAGAGCGCGCTGATGGACAAGGTGATGATCAGGTAGCCGACGGCGATCCAGACGAAGGTCCAGATGATGTTGTAGCCCAGCTCGCTGAGGGTCTTGTACGTGCCCAGCAGCTCGGTGACGCTGAACGCGCCGGCGATCGCCGAGTTCTTGGCGAGGGCGATCAGCGTGGAGCCGATCGGCGGGATGACGCTGCGGAAGGCCTGCGGCAGGACCACCGAGCCCAGCGTCTGGGTGAAGCTCATGCCCAGGCTCCGGGAGGCCTCGCCCTGGCCCTTGGGCACCGTGTTGATGCCCGAGCGCAGGGCCTCGCAGATGAAGGCGGAGGTGTAGCAGCCAAGCGCGAGGACGGCGAACACCTGGAAGGGAAGGACCAGCCCGAAGCGCGGCAGGCCCAGCAGCACCGCGAAGAAGAGCAGGGTGAGCGGGGTGTTGCGCAGCACGGTGACCCAGACCGTGCCGAAGACCCGGAAGGAGCCGACGGGCGCGACGCGGAACGAGGCCATCACGAAGCCGAGGACCAGGGCGAGGATCGAGGCGTAGACCGTGAGCTGGACGGTTCCGAGGAAGCCGTGCCAGTAGAGCGAGAAGTTCTGCGTGAGTACGTACACGGTGGTGGGCTTCCCCTCAGCTCGCCGGGTAGCGGTCGATGGCGGGCGGCTCGGGGGCGGGGACGCCGGACAGGCCGAGCGTGGCCTCGTACGCCTTCTTCCAATTGCCGTTCTTCTCCTGCTCCGCCAGGGCGTCGTCGAGGGCGAAGCGCAGGGCGCTGTCGCCGCGCGGGACGCCGATGCCGTAGGGCTCCTTGGAGAAGGGCCTGCCCACGACCTTCAGTTCCTCGGGGACCTTGGCCGCGTAGCCGAGGAGGATGGAGTCGTCGGTGGAGACGGCGTCGACCTGGTAGGTCAGCAGGTTGTCCACGCAGACCGAGTAGGTGTCGTACGCGACGAGGACCGCCTGCGGGTACTCGCGCTGGAGCCGCTGGTAGGGGGTGGAGCCGGCTGCGGAGCAGACCTTCTTGCCGGCCAGGTCCTCGGGCCCCTTGATGTCCTTCTCGTTCTTGCGGACGAGCAGCGACTGGCCGGCCATGAAGTAGGGGCCGGCGAAGCCGACCTGCTTCTTGCGGTTGTCGTTGATCGTGTAGGTGCCGACGTAGTAGTCGATCTGGCCGTTCTGGAGGGCGGTCTCGCGGTTGGCGGAGGCGATCGTCTTGAACTCGGTGGTCTTGGGGTCGAAGCCGAGCGAGGCCGCCATCATCTTGGCGATCTCGATGTCGAAACCGGAGTAGCGGCCGCTCGCCGGGTCCTTCTCGCCCAGGTACGGCTGGTCCTCCTTGACCCCCACCACCAGGTGGCCGCGGTTCCTGGCCCGCTCCCAGGTACGGGACTGCGGCAGCTGGAAGCCGGTGGCGACCTGGTAGACGGGCAGGTCCTCGGGCTGGGGGCCCTTGACCGGAGGGCTGCCCTCCTTGCCGCAGCCGGCGAGGAGGGCCAGCAGGGCGAGGAGCAGGAGCGGCAGGAGACGGAGGCGGGCACGCGGGGGCGCGCCGTGGTTGCGCTTCATCGGGCCGCCCCTCAGTGCTTGAGGATCTTGGAGAGGAAGTCCCTGGCCCGCTCGCTCTCCGGGGCGGTGAAGAACTCCTCCGGTGTGCGGTCCTCGACGATCCTGCCGTCGGCCATGAACACGACGCGGTTGGCGGCGGAGCGCGCGAAGCCCATCTCGTGGGTGACCACGACCATGGTCATGCCGTCGGCGGCGAGCTGGCGCATGACCTCCAGCACCTCGTTGATCATCTCCGGGTCGAGGGCGGAGGTGGGCTCGTCGAAGAGCAGCGCCTTGGGGTTCATCGCCAGGGCGCGGGCGATGGCGACGCGCTGCTGCTGCCCGCCGGAGAGCTGGGCGGGGTACTTCGGGGCCTGGTCGGCGAGGCCGACGCGGTCGAGCAGTTCCCGGGCGCGCTCGTCGGCCTCGTCCTTCTTGCGCTTCCTGACCTTCACCTGCGCGAGCGAGACGTTGTCGAGGACGGTCTTGTGCGCGAAGAGGTTGAAGGCCTGGAAGACCATCCCCACGTCGGCCCGGAGGGCCGCCAGCTCCTTGCCCTCGTCGGGCAGCGGCTTGCCGTCGAGCAGGATCGTGCCCGACTCGATGGTCTCCAGGCGGTTGATGGTCCGGCACAGGGTGGACTTCCCGGAGCCGGACGGGCCGATGATCACCACCACCTCCCCGCGGCCGACGGTGAGGTTGATGTCCTGGAGGACGTGCAGGGCCCCGTAGTGCTTGTTGACGTCCCGCAGCTCGATCAACGGATCGACGGCCATACGCTGCCCTGCCCACCTGTCGGAGTGTCGAGGTCAGCGCAAACTATCCAGCGGCGGAAGGGCACTTCCCCTCGACACGCCTAAAGGCGACATAAAGCTCACACAGGTCAGCCTTCGGAGGCCTCGGCGTACGCCTGGGAGAGCTCCGGAGAGCCGGTCATCGCCCAGGAGACCCCCGACTCCACCACGTTCAGTTCGCGGCCCGATGCCAGGCGGATCACCGGCTGGCCGTTGGGCCAGACCTGCCAAGCGGAGCCCAGCTTGGTGCGGATGATCACCGTGCCGAGGTAGAAGCCCGCGTCGTTGCCGAGCCAGGGCACCACCTCGGGGTCCCGGCGCCAGCGGGGCATCAGCTGGTCGAGCGCCTCCAACGAGGCCGGGCTCTCGTCGAGTTCCAGCCCGGCCGCACGCGCGTGGACGCGCAGCATCTCGCACTCCGAGAACAACTCGTTGACGCCCTCGGGGTCGTCCGCGAGGGCGGCGGCGAGCCCCGCACCCCGTTCCGTCGCGTGCCGGTTCAGCCAGTTGTCCAGGAAGGGGATGTTCATACCGACCAGCCTGGCACCAGGATCCCGCGCTGGCCACAGGGCGCGCGGGATCCGCCCGGCAGGGCCGGGCCCGCCCGTGTCCTGCGGACTGGGGCCCCTCAGGCGTCCAGCGCGAGGTCGACGACCACCGGGGCGTGGTCCGAGGCGCCCTTGCCCTTGCGCTCCTCGCGGTCGACGTAGGCATCGGTGACGGCCTTGGCGAAGGGCTCGTTCCCGTAGACCAGGTCGATGCGCATGCCCCGGTTCTTGGGGAAGGCGAGCTGGCGGTAGTCCCAGTACGTGTACGGCCGGTCGTACTTGAGGGGGCGCGGCACCACGTCGGAGAGCCCGGCGCCCCGCAGCGCCTCCAGGGCGGCGCGCTCGGCCGGGGTCACGTGGGTCAGGCCCGCGAAGACCGCCGGGTCGTACACGTCCTCGTCGGTCGGGGCCACGTTGAAGTCGCCGAGCACCGCGAACGGGCGCGGGCCGGCCGCGTCTTCGGCGACGGCGGTGGTCAGCGCGCGGAACCAGTCCAGCTTGTAGCCGTAGTGGTCGTGCTCGACCTCCCGGCCGTTCGGCACGTACACCGACCACAGGCGGACCCCGCCGCAGGTGGCGGAGATCGCCCGGGGCTCCTCGACCCCCTCGTAGGCGGGGCCGCCGGGCAGTCCCTTGACCACGTCCTCCAGGCCGACCTTGGAGATCAGCGCCACGCCGTTCCACCTGCCGGTGGCATTGACGGCCGACTCGTAGCCCAGCTCGCGCAGCTGCTCGTGCGGGAACTGCGCCTCGGAGCACTTGGTCTCCTGGACGCACACGACATCGGTGCCGGAGCTCTCCAGCCAGGCCAGCAGGCGGGGCAGCCGGGCGGTGATCGAGTTGACGTTGAACGTGGCGATACGCATGCCGTCCAACCTACCGCCCGCCGCCGACAGTCACAGCTGAGCGGCTTCCCCGGCGGCGAGGCGCCCGTGGTCGGTGCCGCCCAGGGCTGCGAGGGCGCCGTCGTAGACCGGCCGCGCGATGTCCGAGAGGTAGGCGTCGTGGATGTCGATGGCCCGGCGCGGCTTGACCTCGCGCAGGTAGTCGATCACCTCGGCGACCTTGTTCCAGGGCGCGTGCACCGGAAGCATCAGGGTGTCGACGGCCACCTCGGGCACGGTCAGCGCGTCCCCCGGGTGGAAGAGGGAACCCTCCACGAGGTAGCCGACATTGGTGACCCGCGGGATGTCCGGGTGGATCACGGCGTGCAGTTCGCCGTGGACCTGGACCTCGAAGCCGGCCGCGCTGAAGGCGTCCCCGTGGCCGACGGTGTGCACCCGGCCCGGATAGGCGGGGGCGAGCCGCTCGGCGACGCTGCGCAGCGTCCAGAGCGCGGCCGCCGGGTTGGCGTCGAGCGCGGCGCGCAGCCGGCCCTCGTCGAAGTGGTCGGGGTGTTCGTGGGTCACGAGCAGGGCGTCCGCCCCGAGCCCCGCGTCGGGCTCGCTGAAGGCGCCCGGGTCGATGACGAGCACGCGCCCGTCCTTCTCCAGTTGGACACAGGAGTGCAGCCGCTTGGTGAGCTTCATGGCAGCAGGTTAGGGGGTGGGGGTGTCTCGTGGATCAGGGCCCGGCCGGGCCCTGATCCACGAGACACCCCCGGGCACCTACGGGGTCGCGGTGGACACCACGTAGACCCTCGGTTTGGCCGGGTCGGTGAGGTCGACCGTGACGTCCCGGGTGGGGCGCGGGTTCGGCTGCTCCAGGGTGGTGCCGTACCAGGCGTTCTGCGGGCCCCAGCTCCAGCCCGCGATGGCGGCGTCGTGCGGGCTGATGGAGACCTCGCGGGCCAGTTCGGCCCGGCTGGTGCCGAGGTCGGCGAGGAAGGAGTCCAGGTCGGCGGGGGTGACCGCGAACTGCACGTACAGCCGGCTGGTGCGCCAGTTGTTGGTCTCCAGGAACCCGACCCGCCAGGCCTTCGGCGGGATCGGCACCTCGTAGATGCTGCGCTGCACCTTGGAGGGCCAGCCGGGGCGCACCTTGGTCGCCCCGACCTTGGAGGCCTTGTCGCGGCCGCTCTCGCGGCTCTGCTGGGCGGAGACGGCGAGGTAGCCCGCGGGCACGCCGACCAGCAGCAGGATGATGATCGCGGTGATCCAGCGGCGCCGGACGACGTGCCCCCGGTCCTCCGGCGGGGTCGGGGCGCCGCCCTCGTCGGGGGCGGGCGCCTGGCGGGGCACGGAGGGCGGGGTCACCGCGGGCCCCCGTCCTCGGGCTCGTCGGGTCGCGTGCCGGGGGCCCCGGCGGACCCGGCTCCCGCGGCCCCGGCGTCCGCGGCCTCGAGCTCGGCGGCCTCCGCCGGCCCGGCCCCGGCGTCCGCGGCCTTGAGGTCCGCGGCCTTGCGCTCCGCGGAGGCCGGGGAGTCGATCAGGCCCCACTGCGCGTAGCGCTCGTACCGCTCCACGCGCCGGCGCGTGGCGCGGCGGAAGCGGCGGGCGACGAGGCGGGCCAGGTCGGCGGCGCCGACCATGCCGGCCTCGGGGCCCAGCTCGGCCTTGGCGATCCGGGCCTCGGGGCGGTAGCCGCGGCCGGTGAGGTGGCGCCGGAAGGCGTCCCGCGCGGGGCCGATCAGCAGGTCGTCGGCGGCGCTGACGCCTCCGCCGATGACGAAGCAGGAGGGGTCGAGGGCGGCGGCGAGGTTGGCGATGCCGACGCCGAGCCACTGGCCGATGTCCTGGAGGAGCTCGACGCACATGGCGTCGCCCTCGCGGGCCAGCTCGGTGATGAGCGGCCCGGTGATCTCCGCGACGTTGCCGCCGACCTTGGCGATGATGTTGTACGCGACCGGCGAGTCGGCGGCGGCGAGCTCGCGGGCCTCGCGGACCAGCGCGTTTCCGGAGCTGTACTGCTCCCAGCAGCCGCGGTTGCCGCACGGGCACCGGTGGCCGCCGGGCACGACCTGCATGTGGCCGAACTCGCCGGCGACCCCGAAGCGGCCGCGCTTGACCTGGCCGCCTTCGAGGATCGCGCCGCCGATGCCGGTGCCGAGCGTGATCATGACGAGGTGGTCCTCGCCGCGCCCGGCGCCGAAGCGCCACTCCGCCCAGGCGGCGGTGTTGGCGTCGTTGTCCACCATGACCGGGACCGCGAGCCGGGACTGGAGCGCGTCGCGCAGCGGCTCGTCGCGCCAGGCCAGGTGGGGTGCGAAGAGCACCCGGGAGCGGTCGGCGTCGACCCAGCCGGCCGCGCCGATGCCCACGGCGTGGACGTCGTGCCGGTCGGACAGGTCGAGCACCAGCTCGACGATGGTGTCCTCGACGACCTTGGGGCTCTTGGACTTGTCGGGGGTCTCGGTGCGGATCTTCTCCAGGATGACCCCGTCGGCGTCCACGACGCCGGCCATCACCTTGGTGCCGCCGATGTCGATGCCGACGGTCGGGACGCGCGGGGCGGTCAGGTGCGACCGGCGCTCACGGGTCCCGATGGTCCGCAGGACGGTGCCTCGCGCCGACCCCCGGTGGGTGAGCGCAAAGTCCCGGTACGTGCTCATCGAGTCGTGTCGTCCCTCAGGGTGCGGTGGTGCCGGATGCGGTGTCTGCTGTTCCGGACGGGCGGTCCGGTCCCGATTCTGCCACCCGCTCCAGTTCGTGGCTCAGCTCGTCCAGCTCCGAGCCGCCCGCCATCTGCCGGGTCAGCTCGTCCAGGGTGATCGAGTCACGGGTGTGGCTGCCCGCCATCGTGCCGCGCTTGAGCAGCACGAAGCGGTCGCCGACCAGGTGGGCGTGGTGCGGGTTGTGGGTGATCAGGACCACCCCGAGGCCGGCGTCACGGGCCGCGGCGACGTACTTGAGCACCACGCCGGACTGCTTGACGCCGAGGGCGGCGGTCGGCTCGTCGAGGACGAGGACCTTGGCCCCGAAGTGGACGGCGCGGGCGATGGCGACGCACTGCCGCTCGCCGCCCGAGAGGGTGCCGATCGGCTGGTCGACGTCGCGCAGGTCGATGCCCATGCGCAGCAGCTCGGCGCGGGTGGTCTCCCGCATGAGCTCCACGTCGAGGCGGCGGAAGGGGCCGCGCCCCTTGGTGGGCTCGGAGCCGAGGAAGAAGTTCCGCCAGACGGGCATGAGCGGGACGACGGCCAGGTCCTGGTAGACCGTGGCGATGCCGTGGTCGAGGGCGGCGCGCGGGTTGGCGAGCACGGTCTCCTCGCCCTCGATCTCGAAGCTGCCGGCGTCGTGCCGGTGCAGGCCGGCGATGATCTTGATGAGGGTGGATTTGCCGGCGCCGTTGTCGCCGAGGACACAGGTGATCTCGCCGGCGGAGACCTCCAGGGAGACCCCTTGGAGCGCGCGGATGTTGCCGTAGAACTTGCTGACGTCGGTCAGCTTCACGAGCGCGGGCGTGTCGGTCACGGTCACTTCGCCTCCGCCCGCTTGCGGACCCATGCGTTGAGGAGCGTCGCGAGCAGCAGCATCGCGCCGAGGAAGAACTTGAACCAGTCCGGGTTCCACTGGGCGTACACGATGCCGTTGCTGGTCATGCCGAAGATGAAGGCGCCGACGGCCGAGCCGATCGCGGATCCGTAGCCGCCGGTCATCAGGCAGCCGCCGATGACGGCCGCGATGATGTACAGGAACTCGTTGCCGACGCCCTCGCCCGACTGGACCACGTCGAACGAGAAGAGGATGTGCTGGCCGGAGATCCAGGCGCACAGGGCGACGCCCATGTACAGGCCGATCCGGGTCTTGACGACGGGGACACCGGTCGCGCGGGCCGCGTCCGCCCCGCCGCCGACCGCGAAGATCCAGTTGCCGGCGCGGGTGCGCAGCAGGATCCAGGTGGCGACGGCGACCAGGGCCAGCCACCACAGGATGGTGACCTTGAGGGTGACCGAGCCGACGTTCCACTGCGAGGCGAAGAGCGCGCGGGCGGAGGAGAAGCCCTCCATGTCGGCGATGGTCTTGGTCGAGACGGAGCCGCTGATCAGCTTGGTGAAGCCGAGGTTCAGGCCCGTCAGCATCAGGAAGGTGCCGAGCGTGATGATGAAGCTCGGCAGCTTGGTACGGGTGAGCATGAAGCCGTTGAAGAAGCCGATGGCCAGGGTGACCAGCAGGGACACCCCGACGCCCACCCACACGTTGGCGGTCATCTGGTAGCTGAACATCGAGCTGAGCAGCGCCGAGGTGGTCACCATGACGCCGGCGGACAGGTCGAACTCGCCGCCGATCATCAGCAGGGCCACGGGTACGGCCATGATCCCGATGGTGGAGGCCGAGTAGAGGATCGTGCTGAGGCTGGAGGCCTGCAGGAAGCTGGGCGCCGCGAAGGAGAAGAAGACGAAGACGGCGGCCGCGCCGACGACCGCGCCGAGCTCGGGGCGGCCGAGCAGCCTGCGGAACAGGGAGGTGGGGGCGAGCCGTTCGTCGACGGCGCCGGCCGTGCTCATCGGCTCCCCCGCTTGATGTACTCCTCCAGCTTGGCGGCCTCGTCGGCCGTCACGATCTGCGGGCCGGTGAGCACCGGGCGGCCGCCGCCGAGCACGTCCGCGTTGTAGCGGTACAGCCAGAGCAGGTCGATCGCCTCGTAGCCCTGGAGGTAGGGCTGCTGGTCGACGGCGAAGCCGAGGGCGCCGGACTTGAGGTCGCGGGCGACGGACGCGTTGAGGTCGAAGGTGTCGACCTCGGCCTTGCTGCCCGCCGCGTCCTTCGCCTTGATCGCCGTCGGGGCGAAGGGGGCGCCGAGGGTGACGATCGCGTCGACGGACGGGTCGGCCTGGAGCTTCGCCTGGATCGCGGCCTGGACGGAGGGCATGTTGGTGCCCTCGACGTACAGGTTCTCCATCGTTCCGCCGAAGGTCTTCTTGGCGCCGGCGCAGCGCTGCTCGTGGCCCACGTTGCCCTGCTCGTGCAGGACGCAGACGGCCTTCTTCCTGCCGCGCTTGGTCAGCTCGCCGCCGACCGCCTCGCCGGCGATCTGCTCGTCCTGGCCGATGTGAGTGAGGGCGCCGTACTCGGCCGACTGGGCGGATCCGGAGTTGACGGTGATCACGGGGATGCCGGCCTTGACCGCCTTGCCGATGACGTCCTTGAGCGCCTCGGGCTTGGCCAGGCTCACCACGATCCCGTCGACCTTCTGGTCGATGGCGTTCTGCACGAACTGGGCCTGCTGCTGTGCCTGGTCGTCGTGGGCGTAGACGAAGTTGATGTTGTCCTTCGCCGCGGCCTCCTTGGCGCCCTTCTGGACGATGTCCCAGAAGGTGTCGCCGTCGCCGGCGTGCGTGACCATCGCGAAAGTCCAGCGCGGGGTGGACACCGCGGGCCGGCCCGCCTGGGCCGCCTTCGCCCGGTCCTCGGCGCGCTTGCCGCCCGTGCTGCTGCAGCCCACGAGGGAGGCTCCCAGTACCGCCGCGAGCACGGCGCCCACGACGCGTACCCCTGTCCGAACCCTAGCCACGTCTGCGTGCCCTTCCCTCGTCCTGTTGTCCGCCGCCGTCTGCGGGCTGCCGCCGCCAAAGCGGTCATTACGGTTCCAGCCGCTCAGTATCCGCCACAGTGGACCATGTGCCGCCATCGGGGCCTTCGAGCCGATCCGGGCCAACCGAGCCATCAAAGGCCTCTGCGGACAGATTGACAGCCACCGGTGACAGGGTCACGTTGATTGCATGCGCATCGGGGTGATCGGAACGGGCCGGATCGGCTCCTTCCACGCGGCCGCACTCGCCCGCCACCGGGACGCGGGCTCGCTGCTGCTCGCCGACGCCGATCCCGCGCGGGCCGCACGCCTCGCCGACCGGCTGGGGGCGACCGCGGCACCCTCCGTGGAACAGGTCTTCACCTGGGGCGTGGACGCCGTGGTCGTGGCCTGTGCCACCGACGGGCACGCCGGGCTGGTCCTGCGGGCCGTCCGCGGCGGGCTGCCGGTCTTCTGCGAGAAGCCCCTGGCCACCGACCTCGCCCGGACGCTCGCAGTACTGCGCGAGGTGGCCGCCGCCGACGGGGTGCTCCAGCTGGGCTTCATGCGCCGCTTCGACGCGGGCTGCCGCACCGCGCGGGAGCTGGTGCGCTCCGGCGCCCTGGGCCGGCTGCACAGCGTACGGACGATGACCGCCGACCCGGCCCCGCCGCCCGCCGCGTACCTGGCGACGTCCGGGGGCCTGTACCGGGACTGCCTGGTGCACGACTTCGACATGGTTCGCTGGGTGACCGGCCACGAGGTGACCGAGGTGTACGCGACCGGCTCGGCCGCGGGTCCGCCCGTCTTCCGGGAGCTCGGCGACGTGGACACCGCCGTGGCGGTCCTCACCCTGGACGACGGAACCCTGGCCACCTGCGCGGGCACCCGGTGCAACGGCGCCGGCTACGACGTGCGGATGGAGCTGGCCGGGGAGCTCGACCAGGTCTCCTCCGGGCTGGACGACCGTACGCCGATCGCCTCGACCGAACCGCACGGGCCGCCCCCGGCGGGCAAGCCCTGGACGGGCTTCCTGGAGCGCTTCGGTCCCGCGTACGAGGCGGAGCTGGCCGCCTTCGTCCGGCTGGTGCGCGGCGAGGGACCCAACCCGTGCGACGGCCGGGAGGCGCTGGCCGCGCTGCGGATCGCGGAGGCGTGCGAGGTGTCGCGGCGGGAGCGGCGCCCGGTCCGCATGACAGAGCTGCCGGACCTGTAGGGGCGCCGGGGACCGCGGCGGGGGTGGCGGGCGACCGGGCACGGGCCGCTACCAGCGCACCGGGAGCCGGGTCACGCCCCGGATCAGGCTCCCGCCGAAGTGGTCCGGCGGACCCCCGGCCGGGTCCTCGGCCAGGTCCGGGAAGCGCTCCAGCAGCCCGCGGAGCGCGATGCGCCCCTCCATGCGGGCGAGCGGGGCGCCGATGCAGAAGTGCATTCCGTGGCCGAAGGCGAGGTGCCCCTGCGGTGCGCGCCGGATGTCGAACGTGTCCGGGGTGCCGAAGCGCTCGGGGTCGCGGTCGGCGCCGGCCAGCGAGACGAGGACGGTGGCTCCGGCGGGGATGGTGGTGCCGCCGAGCTCCATGTCCTCGCGGGCGTAGCGGTAGGTGGCGTTCTGCACCGGGCCGTCGTAGCGGAGCATCTCCTCGACGGCTCCGTCGAGGAGGCCGTCCCAGTCCGCGCGCAGGGCGGCCAGTTGGTCCGGGTGGGCCAGCAGGGCGCGCGTGCCGTTGGAGATGAGGTTGGCGGTGGTCTCGTGGCCGGCGACCAGCAGCAGGAAGGCCATCCCGATCAGCTCTCCGGAGGAGAGCGCGTCGCCGTCCTCGTCCCGGGTCCGGATCAGCGCGCTCAGCAGGTCCTCGCCCGGCTCCTCGGCCTTGGCGCCGACGAGCTCGGCGAGGTACTCGCCGAGCTTCTGGTGCGCGGTGGTGTTCGGGGTGGCGGAGGTGGGGGCGACGACTTCCTTGGACCAGTACCCGAAGCGCTCGCGGTCCAGGTGGGGGACGCCCAGGAGTTCGCAGATCACGGTCATCGGGAGCGGGAAGGCGAGGGCCTTGACCAGGTCGGCGGTGCGCTGCGGGCGCGCGGCCATCGCGTCGAGCAGGTCGTCGGTGGTCCGCTGGACGCGGGGCCGCATGGCCTCGATGCGTCGGGCGGTGAACTCGCGGGCGACCAGGCGGCGCAGCCGGGTGTGCTGCGGCGGGTCCGACTCCAGCATGTTGCGGTTCGCCTCGGTGACGGCGATGCCCGGCAGGATCTCACCGCTGCTCCAGTCCTTCGCCAGAGCGGGGTGGCCGAGGGCCCGGCGGGCCTCGTCGTAGCCGACGACCAGGAAGGTGGGCGTGTACTCGGCGGTGACCTCCACGCGGTGCACCGGCCCCTTCGCGCGCAACCGGGCGTAGAAGGAGTAGGGGTCCGTGTGGAAGTCCGCGTCGTTCGCGCTGATGTCCGGTAAGGGCATGCGGTCACACTAATGTGACCGCTCAGTACGGGGCCCGGCGATTTCCGGTCACTCGTCGGCGCTCTCCGGCCGCCGGATCAGCCGAAGGTGGCGAAGGTCGCCCGGCCGGTCGGGCGGTAGGTGAGGATGACGGCGCCGTTCGGCGTCGTGCGCGAGGCGACCAGTTCGTAGGCCGTGGGCAGTCCGCCGGTCGGGAACAGCCGCCGCCCGGCGCCCAGGAAGACGGGGTACACCTCCAGGTTCAGCTCGTCCACGAGGTCCCGCACGAGCAGCCACTGGGCCAACTGCCCGCTGCCGTGCACCTGGAGCTCCCGGTGCTCCTCCAGCCCGTCCTTGATCCGGACGATCTCGCTCTGGAGCTGCTCCCCGTCGATGACGGTGGTACCCGGCCAGGACGGGTTCCTGAGCGTGGTCGAGGCCACGTACTTCGGCAGGCCGTTCAGCCGGCTCGCGATCGGGTCGGTGGGATCGGTCCGCTTCGGCCAGTAGTCGGCGAAGATCTCGTACGTCCGGCGCCCGAGCAGGAAGGCCCCGGCGCGGTCGAACAGTTCGGTGGTGAACGCGCCCACGCCCTCGTCGTGGAACGGGGTCAGCCAGCCGCCGTACCGGAACCCGCCGGCGGAGTCCTCCTCCGGCCCGCCGGGGGCCTGCATCACGCCGTCGAGGGTCACGAAGGTGGTCAGGGTCAGCTTGCCCATGGATCTGCGCTCCTTGCGTCCGGTGCCGTGCGCACGGGTCGTGCCCGTACGGGCTCTCCCCGTACGGGCTCTCCCCGTACGGCTTCAGACTCCCGGCCGCCCCCGGACTCATCGGCGCGGCGCGCACGAACGCGAGGTCCGATTCCCGCCAGCGCCCGCGCCCCTCCCCCTCTTTCATTGAACCCGCAACGAGTTTTCGGGCAGTGGGAACGAGGGAGAAGACCATGGGCAGCAACGGCGCGGTGGCACTGGTGACCGGTGGCAGCCGGGGCATCGGGGCGGCCACCGCCCTGCGGCTGGCGCAGGACGGCGCCGACGTGGCGCTCACGTACGTCAACGGCGAGCGGGACGCGGCCGAGGTCGTCGGCGGGATCGAGGCGCTCGGCCGGCGCGCCCTGGCCGTACGGGCCGACGTGGGCGACCCGGCGCAGGCCGTCGCCGCGGTGGAGGAGACCGTACGGGGCCTGGGGCGGATCACCGCACTCGTCAACAACGCGGGAATCGGCGTACTCGGACCCCTGGACGCCCTGGCCCTGGCAGATGTGGACCGGGTGCTGGCGGTCAACGTGCGAGGGGTGTTCCTGACCACCCAGGCCGCGGCCTCCCGGATGGGCTCCGGCGGCCGGATCGTCACGATCGGCAGCTGTATGACCGCTCGGGTCCCGGGTCCCGGGGGAACCCTGTACGCGATGAGCAAGGCCGCGCTGACCGGCCTGAACAAGGCGCTCGCGCGGGAGCTCGGCGAGCGGGGCATCACCGCGAACCTGGTGCACCCGGGCCCGGTGGACACCGACATGAACCCGGCGGACGGGCCGTACGCCGCCGCGCAGAGCGCGATGACGGCCCTCGGGCGCTTCGGCACCGCGCGGGAGGTGGCCGCCCTGGTGTCCTTCCTCGCGGGACCGGACGCCGCCTATGTGACGGGCGCCGAGTTCGCGGTGGACGGCGGCCACGCGGCGTGAGGCGGCCCGGGCGCGGGCGTGAGGCCGGCCCGCGCGCGGGGTGCTGGGGATGTACGCAGGGGGCGCGCCGCCGTCGCGGTGCGCCCCCTGCGGCCGTGCGGGCCCCGGGGGTGTCGGCCCCCGGGGCAGTCACGGGGACGGCGTCAGCCGCCCAGCTCCTGGTTGCGGGCGGTCAGCGCGGCCGCGCCGGCCTCCGTCAGCGAGCCGTACAGGCGCAGGCGGGAGAAGCCGCCGTCCGGGAAGATGTCGATCCGCACGTGGGTGCCGACCGCCGGGGCGTCCAGTACGAAGCGGTGGTTGGTGTCGGGCTGCAGGCGGGTGCGCGGCAGGAACTCCGTCCACTCGCCCTCCTCGCCCGTCCTGACGGACAGCGAGGCCCAGCCGGCCGAGTTGCCCTTGAGGTAGGCCGTGTCGATCTCGACGGCGCGGATCTCGGACTCGGCCACCAGCTGGTAGCGGATCCAGTCGTTGCCGTTGTCGCGGCGGCGGGCGGTCTCCCAGCCGTCGTCCATCTTGCGGGAGCGGCCCGGGTTGATGGTGTTGGTGGGCGGGGAGTAGAAGCGGTTGGAGGCGTCCTGGACGGAGCCGCCGTTCTCCAGCGCGACCACGTCGAAGGAGCCGAGGGCCGAGAGCCACTTCGGGTCGGGCAGGACCTCGCCGTAGACGCGCAGGCGGGCGATGCCGCCGTCGGGGTGCTGGTTGACGCGCAGGTGCGTGAAGCGCTGCTCGGCGGTGACCTCGAAGCCGTTGGCCGCGTGGCCGCCGACCGGGGTGCGCGCGACGATGGTCGTCCACTTGACCGCGTCGCCCTGGAGCTCCTCCGGGGTCGGCGCGAGGGCGCCCTCCCAGTTGGTGGCCTCCACGGAGACGGCCTGCGGCATGTTGCCGCGGAAGTGGGCGGTGTCCACGACGATGCCGCGGATGACGCCGGGGGCGCCCAGGCGTACGAGGGCCCAGTCGTGGTCCTCGGGCGTCGGCCAGGGCTGGGTGGCCGAGACGCCGCGCCGGCGGCGGGTCTCCCAGCCGTCCATGACCTTGCCCTTGTGGCCGAAGTCCTCCGGGTCGAAGTGCGCGGCCTCGGAGATCAGCAGGTTCTCGCGCTGGGCGAAGAACTCGTCGTTGGCGGCGATGACACCGGCGCCCAGCTCCCGGGCGGCGAGGTTCGCGTACTGGGTGAACGGGAAGTCCGCGGTGCGGTAGTCCGCGTACGGGTCGCCGCCTCCGTACGGGTTCGCGTTGCCGGTGAAGGATTCAATCGCCACTGGTCAGTTCTGCCTTTCGAGGAGGAGGCCCGTGGGCTCGGTCGGGATGCCGTGGTCGGCGATCTGCCTGCCGCGCAGCCAGGTGGACTTGACGACGCCGTGCAGGGTCTTGCCCGCGTACGCCGTCACCTGGTTGCGGTGGTGCAGTTCGGCCGGGACCACAGTGAACGTTTCTTCAGGGGCGAGGACGGCGAAGTCGGCGTCGCGGCCGGCCTCGATGGCCCCCTTGTGGGCGAGACCCGCGAGCTGCGCCGGGGCCGCCGACATCCAGCGGACCACGTCCTCCAGCGTCCGGCCGCGGCGGCGCGCCTCGGTCCAGATCGCCGGCAGGCCCAGCTGGAGGGAGGAGATGCCGCCCCACGCGGTGGAGAAGTCGCTCGTCTTCAGGTCCGCGGTGGACGGCGAGTGGTCGGAGACGATGCAGTCGATGGTGCCGTCGGCGAGCGCGTCCCACAGGAGGTCCTGGTTGGCGGCCTCGCGGATGGGCGGACAGCACTTGAACTCGCTCGCGCCGTCGGGCACTTCCTCGGCCGTGAGGGTGAGGTAGTGCGGGCAGGACTCGACGGTGATGCGGACGCCCTCGGCCTTGGCCGCGGCGATCAGCGGCAGGGCGTCTGAGGACGACAGGTGCAGGACGTGCACGCGGGCGTCCAGCCGCCTGGCCTGGGCGATCAGGTTGCCGATGGCGGTGTTCTCGGCGTCGCGCGGCCGGGAGGCGAGGAAGTCGGCGTACTTGGGGCCCGGGACGACGGGGGCCGCGTCCAGGTGGTGCGGGTCCTCGGCGTGCACGATCATCAGGCCGCCGAAGCCGGTGATCTCGGCGAGGGAGGTGGCCAGCTGCTCCTGGTCGAGCTCGGGGAACTCGTCCACGCCGGAGGGCGACAGGAAGCACTTGAAGCCGTAGACCCCGGCGTCGTGCAGGGGCGCCAGGTCCTTGACGTTGTCCGGCAGGGCGCCGCCCCAGAAGCCGACGTCCACGTGCGCCTTGGCGCGGGCGACCTCCTGCTTGACGCGGAGGTTGTCGACCGTGGTGGTCGGCGGCAGGGAGTTCAGCGGCATGTCGAGGATGGTGGTGACGCCCCCGGCCGCGGCGGCGCGGGTGGCCGTCCAGAAGCCCTCCCACTCGGTGCGGCCCGGGTCGTTCACGTGCACGTGGGTGTCGACCAGGCCGGGGAGCAGGACGTCGTCGCCGAAGTCCTCCAGCCGGGCGCCGGCCGGCACCTCGGCGTCGTGCGGCAGTACGGCGACGATCTTCCCGGCGGCGACGGCGACCGAAGCGGCGCGCGTCCCCCCGGGGGTGATGACGCGAGTCGAGCGCAGTACCAGTTCCACGTCGTCGGACACGCCGGAACCTCCCCATCTACTTCCACAGAGCGAAATTCAACGTTCTGTTGACGGAGTCTCGCCGCCGAGCCGGGGCCAGTCAAGAGCCGCCGGACGGAGCACCGACACACCTGTGCCGCAATTGGATGTTTCCACAAGATGGAATTAGGATTTCACTATCCAGAATGTAGCTACCACCACCGGGGGCGGACGGGTAACTTCCCGAGGAGGTCCGCGACCCGGACAAACCCCATCTGACCGGCGGGGACGGCCTCGCCCCGGCTCTAGGGCCGACGCCGACCGACCGGTAGGCTGCTTCCTTGCCTGCCAGCACCGAAAGGACCGCGCCGTGCCGACGTCCAGCGCCAGCACCACCGACGCTTCCGCGAAGCCCACCGCCGCCAGCGGTGGCGTTCAGTCCCTTGAGCGCGCCTTCGATCTGCTTGAACGCATGGCCGACGCCGGGGGCGAGGTCGGCCTCAGTGAGCTCTCCACCGCCAGCGGTCTGCCGCTGCCCACCATCCACCGCCTCATGCGCACCCTGGTGGCATGCGGCTACGTGCGGCAGCAGCCCAACCGACGGTACTCCCTCGGCCCCCGCCTGATCCGCCTCGGCGAGTCCGCGTCGCGCCTGCTGGGGACCTGGGCGCGCCCCTACCTGGCCCGGCTGGTCGAGGAGACCGGCGAGACGGCCAACATGGCCCTGCTCGACGGGGACGAGATCGTCTACGTCGCCCAGGTGCCCTCCAAGCACTCCATGCGCATGTTCACCGAGGTCGGCCGCCGGGTGCTGCCGCACTCCACCGGCGTGGGCAAGGCGCTGCTCGCGTACACGCCCGCCGACGAGGTCCGGGCGCTGCTGGCGCGCACCGGGATGCCGGCCGCGACCGAGAAGACCATCACCACTCCGGAGGGCTTCCTGGAGGCCCTGGAGCACGTGCGCAAGTCCGGCTACGCGGTCGACGACAACGAGCAGGAGATAGGGGTCCGCTGCCTGGCCGTGTCGGTGCCGAACTCGCCGACCGCCGCCGCGATCTCCATCTCGGGACCGGCGGGCCGGGTGACCGAGGCCGTGGCCGAGTCCTTCGTGCCGATCCTGCAGAACGTCGCGGCCGAGCTGTCGGTGGCGCTGCAGAGCCAGAACCCCGCGTAGGTTCCGGCCGCGAGCCCGTCCGTACGAAGGCCCCGGCCCCCGCAGACACGCGGGGGCCGGGGCCTTCGCCGTACGTACGGGCGCTCAGGCGGCCGGGACCGCCCCGGACCCCGCACCCTCCCGGGCCGGCTCCGTCAGGCGGCCGTCGGTCATCGTGGCCGTCCGGTCCATCCGCTCCAGGTGGGCGTGGTCGTGGGTGACCAGCACGGTGGCCGTGGAGCGCTCGCGCGTCAGGGTGACCAGCAGGTCGAGGACGGCCGCCCCCCGCTCGTGGTCCAGGGCGCTCGTGGGCTCGTCGACCAGCAGCACGGCCGGCTCGTTCATCAGCGCGCGGGCGATGTTGACGCGCTGGCGCTGGCCACCGGAGAGCTGGTGGGGCCGTTTCCCGGCCTTGTCGGCCAGCCCGACCGCGTCCAGCAGCTCCAGTGCCCGGCGGCGCAGCGTCCGCGCGGGGCGGCCCGACAGGTGGGCCATCACCTGGAGCTGCTCGGCGGCGGTGAGCGAGGCCAGCAGGTTCGGCTGCTGGAAGACGATGCCGATCTTCTCCCGGCGCAGGGCCGACTTCTCGGCCGCGCTCAGCCGGGCCGTGTCCTGGCCGGCCACCACCACCTGCCCGGAGTCCGGGGTGACCAGGGTGGCGGCGACGGCCAGCAGGCTGGACTTGCCGGAACCGGAGGGCCCGATCACCGCGGTCAGCGTGCCCGCCGGCACCTCCAGGCGGACCCGGTCGAGGGCGGTGAGCCGGCTCTCACCGTCCGGGTAGGTGAGCGTGACGTCGTGCACGAGCAGGGTCATCGGGCGCTCCCGAGGGCGGTCAGGGGGTCGACGGCGGTGATCCGCCGGATGGACAGGGCCGCGCCCAGCGCGCCGAGCGCGATCATGATCGCGGCGGGCGCCAGGACGGTCGCGGTGCCGAGGACGAAGGGCACGTCGCCCCCGCTGATCAGCGCGCCGAACCCGGCGGCGATCGCCGTACCGAGCCCGGTGCCGATCGCGAGCATGACCACGGCCTGGCCGAGGGCGTCCTTGAGGAGGTACGGGGTGGAGGCTCCGAGGGCCTTCAGCACGGCGATGTCACCGCTGCGCTGGATCGTCCAGACGGTGAAGAAGGCCCCTATGACCAGGGCGGAGATGGCGAAGAGGAAGCCGCGCATGAGCTGGAGCGAGCCGTTCTCCGCCTGGTAGGACCCTATGGCGCCGAGCGCCTCGTCGATCGTCTGCGCCTTCGTACCGGCCGCCCGGTCGCCGGCGGCGAGGTCCACCGCCGCGGTGGTGTCGAGCGCGATCACGGTGGCGAGGGTGTCGCCGGAGGTGCCGGAGGTGCCGGAGGTGCCGGGGGTGCCGGAGGTGCCGATGCGCTGCCAGTCGCCGAGGTCCATCCAGACGACCGGGGTGTGGCTGTAGGCGGCGGTGCCGGAGACTGCGGCCACGGTCAGCTCCAGCGGGCCGATCCTCAGCTTGCCGCCGGCGCCCGGACCGCCGAGCTCCTTCGCCGCCTTCTCGGTGAGGACCACCCGCCCCGGGGCGAGGCCGGCGCCGCGCGGCGGGAGGGGGCCGGCCGGGTCGACGCCGAAGACGGAGACCGCGGCGGTGCGGGCGCCGGCCGAGGCGTTGGTGGTGCGGATGCCGAGCGGCTCCGCCGACTTCACACCGGGCTGCGCACGCCAGGCCCGCCAGGCCCGCTCCGGCACCTGGGAGTTGGTGAAGGACACCTTCTGCTCCCCGGCGGGCGCGGCGAAGGCGAGGTGGCCGGCGGGCAGTCCGGTGACGGCCGAGACGTTCTCCCGGGCCAGGCCGGCGGTGAGCCCGGACAGCAGGCCGACCAGCAGCGTGATCAGCAGTACGACCGAGCCCATGAGGGCGAAGCGGCCCTTGGCGAACCGTAGATCTCTCCATGCGACGAACATGAGCTCCACCCTGGTCTCCGGCGCGGCCGCCCGGCATCGCGCCACGGTGGCGATCCTGGTATCGAAGGACGCATCCGGACATCAAACTTTCGATTGACCGGCGGCCGCGGGCCCGCCTTTACGCTGGTCGGGCCCATGGCTGATCCGCACTCCCCCGCTCCCCGCCCCCTGACGCCCGTGACGCGCGTCCTGCGCCTGTGCCTGCACGGGCTGCTGTTCGCGCTGCTTGCGCTGGCCGCCGGGCGGGCCGTCACCGATTCCGCGCCGCGCGCCGGGTGGGTGGTCGCCGCCTGCGCGGCGCTGGCCGCCGTGTACGCGGCGGGCGTGCTGGCCCCCGCCGTGCGCCGCTCGCCCCGGGCGGCGGCCGTATGGCTGTCCGGGCTGGGCGCGGCCTGGGCGGCGCTGCTGGTGGTCTCCCCCGACGGGCTGTGGATCGCGTTCCCGCTGTACTTCCTGGAGCTGCACCTGCTGCGGCTGCGCTGGGGGATCGCGGCCGTCGCGGTGACCGCGTGCGCGGCGATCGGCGGCTTCGTGGCGCACGCGCCGGGCGGCGCGCTCTCGCCGGGGGCGTTCCTCGGACCGCTGCTCGGCGGGGCCGTGGCGGTGGCGACCGTACTGGGCTACCAGGCGCTGTACCGCGAGAGCGAACGCCGCCGCGAGCTGATCGAGGAGCTCATCGCCACCCGCGCCGAGCTGGCCGCGGCCGAGCGCGACGCCGGGATCCTGGCGGAACGGGAACGTCTGGCCCGGGAGATCCACGACACCCTGGCCCAGGGGCTCTCCTCGATCCAGCTCCTGCTCCGCGCGGCGGAGCGATCCCTTCCGCAGGACGCCCCGGCCCTGGACCACATCGGCCGGGCCCGGCAGGCGGCGCAGGACAACCTCGCCGAGGCGCGTCGATTCGTACGGGCCCTCACCCCGCCCGATCTGGAGCACGGCTCCCTCGCCGCCGCGCTGGAGCGGCTGTGCGCGGCCGCGCCCGGGCCGCGGGTCCGGTTCTGCCTGAGCGGCGCGCCCCGGGTCCTGCCCACCCCGTACGAGGTCGCCCTCCTGCGCATCGCGCAGTCGGCGCTGGCCAATGTGGTGCGCCACGCCCGCGCGGGCCGCGCCGAGATCACCCTGACCTTCATGGACGCCTCGGTGACGCTGGACGTCGTCGACGACGGCACCGGCTTCGACCCCTCCTCGGCTCCTTCCGGGGAGGGCGGGTTCGGGCTGCCGGCCATGCGCTCGCGGGCCGAGACACTCGGCGGCCTGTTCACGGTCGAGTCCTCCCCCGGCCAGGGCACCGCCGTGGCCGTCACCCTGCCGCTGCCCCTGGAGGCCTCCTGATGACGATCCGCCTGCTGCTGGCCGACGACCACCCGGTGGTCCGCGCCGGGCTGCGCGCGGTGCTGGACACCGAGCCGGACTTCGCGGTGGTCGCGGAGGCCGCCACCGCCGAGCGGGCGGTGGAACTGGCCGCCTCCGAGCCGGTGGACGTGGTCCTGATGGACCTCCAGTTCGGTACGGGCATGCACGGATCGGCGGCGACGGCGGCGATCACGGCCCGCCCCGGGGCGCCCCGGGTCCTGGTCCTGACCACGTACGACACGGACGCGGACATCCTGGCGGCGGTCGAGGCGGGCGCGTCGGGCTACCTGCTCAAGGACGCCCCGCCGGAGGAGCTGGCGGCGGCGGTCCGCACGGCGGCGGCCGGCCAGTCGGCGCTGGCCCCGGCGGTGGCCCTGCGTCTGATGGACCGCATGCGCACACCGGCGGAGGCGCTGACGAAGCGGGAGCTGGAGGTGCTCCAGCTGGTCGCGGACGGCCTGTCGAACCAGCAGATCTCGAAGAAGCTCTTCCTGAGCCAGGCCACGGTCAAGTCCCACCTGGTGCACGTCTACGCGAAGCTGGGCGTGGACTCCCGCACCGCGGCGGTGGCCGCGGCCACCTCCCGCCGCCTGATCCGCACGCCCTGAGCCGTCTCTTCCGGATCTTGCCTGAGCCGCCTGCCGCCCTCAGGCCACCCAGTGCGGCCGGTCCACCGCGGGAGCCAGCGGGACTCCGTCGTGGAAGGCGGCCGCGAGGCGGCGTACGGCCTCCTCCAGGCGGTCCGGGGGCAGCGTGTACGGAATCCGCAGCCGGTGCTCGAACGTGCCGGGATCGACCCCGAACCGCGCCCCGCGCCCGATGTGCACGCCGCAGGCCCCGGCCCGCTCCGCCAGCGCCGAGCTCACCGGCTCCCCCAGGTCCACCCACAGCGACAGGCCGCCCGGGGCGCGTACCCACGACCACTGCGGAACGTGCCGCTCCAGCGCGGCGACCAGCGCCTCCCGCTGCCCCCGCAACCGGGCGAGCCGTGCCGGCAGCGTCCGCTCCAGCCCCTCCAGCAGCGGCTGCGCCACGAGCTGGTCCAGGACCGAGCCGGTCATGTCCGCGGCCACCTTCACCGCCGCCAGCTCCGTGATCACCTTGGCGGTGGCCCGGACCCACCCCACCCGCAGCCCGCCCCAGTGCGTCTTGCTGAGCGAGCCGATCGTCACCACGTGCTCGGCCCCGCCCGGCGGCGCCAGCGAGGCCAGCGGGGCCGGCGCGGGGAGGTCCAGGGCGATGTCGGCGATGGTCTCGTCGACCACCAGCCACGTCCCGGTCCGGCGCGTCGCGGCCAAGAGCCTCAGCCGCTGCTCCCGCGGCATCAGCAGGCCCGTCGGATTGTGGAAGTCCGGGATCACGTACGCCAGTCTCGGCACGGTCTGGCGCAGCGTGGACTCGGCGATCTCCATGTCCCACCCCGCGTCGGACACGGCGATCGAGCCGGTGCGCAGCCGCGCGTGCCGCAGGGCGTCGAGGGCGTTCGCGTACGTCGGGCTCTCGGTCACCACCCGGTCCCCCGGCCCGCACAGCAGGCTCACGACCAACGAGAACGCCTGCTGGGCGCCGGCCGTGACCAGGATCTGCTCGGGGCGGGTCGCGAGGCCCCGCCGGGTGAACCGCTCGGCGATGGCGCTGCGCAGGTCGGGCAGGCCGAAGGGGCGGTAGCCGGGGCTGCGGGCGAGCGCGGGCAGCCGGGCAGCGGCCCAGGCGAGGGCCTCGGTGAGGCTGTCCTCGGGGGCGCCGAGGGCGGCGATGGCCAGGTCGATCCCGCGATCGCCGTCGGCGAGGTGGCTGCCTCTGACGACCGGCAGGTGCGCGCCGACCGGGCCGTGGCCCTCGGGGAGCTCGGTCCAGGTGCCGGAGCCGCGCCGGCTGCGGACGTAGCCGCTCTCGCGCAGCAGGTCGTACGCCCCGGTGACGGTGGCCCTGCTGGCGCCGAGCGCCTCGGCGAGCTCGCGCTCGGCGGGCAGCCGTACGTGCAGGGCGATGCGGCCGTCGAGGATCAGCGTCCGCACGGCGTCGGCGAGGGAGCGGTAGCCGGGGCGGGCCAGGACCCCGGAGGGCAGCAGGGCGGCGAGCTGGCGACTGCCGATGGTCCTGTCCGCCGTGTGGACGATTCGCCCGTTTGCCATGCCAACCTCCCCTGATTGGCCCTGCCGGCCAGGCCAATAGAGGGACCAGAATCGCGGTATTGGCCCCCGATTGGCAAGGAGACGGCCATGTCCACCTTTCTGACCGACCGTGACGAGCGCGCCTTGGCGGCCGCCGCCGAGAACCGGATCTCCGAGCCGCTGCGCCTCGGGCCCGCCCTGGCCGCCGTACGACGCCTTCTGGGGCGCCGCCCGCGCACCGCACGGCAGGGGCGAGAATCACTGACATGCCACCCACCACGCACTCAGCCCCGAGCCCGGTGATCGCGGGCCTCCTCCTCGCGGCGGGCGGCGGCCGCCGCCTGGGGGGCCGCCCCAAGGCCCTGCTCCCGTACCGCGGCCGCCCGCTGGTCGAGAACGCCGTACGGGTGCTGCGCGAGGCGGGCTGCGGGCCGGTCCACGTGGTGCTCGGCGCCGCCGCGGCCGAGGTCCGCGAGCGGGCGGACCTGAGCGGCTGCGTGGTGGTCGACAACCCCGACTGGGCGCAGGGCATGGGCTCGTCCCTGCGCGTCGGCCTCGCCTCGCTCGCCGGTACGGGCGCCGGCGCGGCCCTCGTCTCGCTGGTGGACCAGCCGGGCATCGGGCCGGCGGCCGTGGCCCGGGTCCGGGAGGCGTACCGCTCCCCCGCGAGCCTGGTGGCGGCGGCGTACGGCGGGGAGCGCGGGCATCCGGTGCTCTTCGGCGCGGACCGCTGGGCGGACATCGCGGCGACGGCGACCGGCGACAAGGGCGCGCGGGTGCACCTGACGGATCACGCGGACGAGCTCACGCTGGTGGAATGCGGGGACATCGCGGAGGCCTTCGACATCGACACCCCGCCCGACCTGGCACGACTGGCCTGAGCGGCGGTCCGGCGACGGTTGAGCGGGCAGTGACGAAGGTGGCACTGAGGGCCACCGGGATCCCGAGTGTGTCGACTCAGAGAATCTCGACATCAACAAACCATTGAACTTCCACCATAAGGAAATTACTATCCACTGGTCAGAAGCGCCCTGAACCCCCAGACGGCGCCCGCGACCGTATCCCGGAACTCTCCACACCCGGCGGCACTGCGTGCCGCCCTGCGCGAGCATTCCCCGCGGCCGCCAGGCACCGCCGCTGAAGGAGTGACAGATATGTCCGCACCAGCGCCGTCATCGCTGGCCA
>NZ_LFML01000085.1:17245-126591 GCF_001044425.1 Streptomyces roseus | reverse complement strand
ACTCCACCGGCGGTTCACGCCCCGCCGCGACGAGCTGCTCGCCCGCCGCGCCGAGCGCCGCGCCGAGATCGCCCGCACCTCCCACCTCGACTTCCTCCCGGACACCGCACAGGTCCGCGAGGGCGACTGGAAGGTCGCGCCGGCGCCGGCCGCGCTGAACGACCGCCGTGTGGAGATCACCGGTCCCACCGACCGCAAGATGACCGTCAACGCCCTGAACTCGGGCGCCAAGGTCTGGCTCGCCGACTTCGAGGACGCCTCCGCCCCCACCTGGGAGAACGTCGTCCTCGGCCAGCTCAACCTGATCGATGCCTACGAGCGCCGCATCGACTTCACGGACCCGCGCACGGGCAAGTCGTACGCCCTGAAGCCGGCCGAGCAGCTGGCGACCGTCGTGATGCGCCCGCGCGGCTGGCACCTGGAGGAGCGCCACCTCCAGATCGAGGGCCGCCCGGTCCCCGGCGCGCTGGTCGACTTCGGCCTGTACTTCTTCCACAACGCCAAGCGGCTCATCGAGCTCGGCAAGGGCCCGTACTTCTACCTGCCGAAGACGGAGTCGCACCTGGAGGCGCGCCTCTGGAACGAGATCTTCGTCTTCTCGCAGGACTACGTCGGCATCCCGCAGGGCACGGTCCGCGCGACCGTCCTGATCGAGACCATCACGGCCGCGTACGAGATGGAGGAGATCCTCTACGAACTGCGCGACCACGCGGCGGGCCTGAACGCGGGCCGTTGGGACTACCTGTTCTCGATCGTGAAGAACTTCCGTGACGGCGGCGGGAAGTTCGTCCTTCCGGACCGCAACGCGGTGACGATGACGGCCCCGTTCAGGCGGGCGTACACCGAGCTCCTGGTCCGCACCTGCCACAAGCGCGGCGCGCACGCCATCGGCGGCATGGCGGCCTTCATCCCGTCCCGCAAGGACGCCGAGGCCAACCGGGTCGCCTTCGAGAAGGTCAAGGCCGACAAGGACCGCGAGGCGGGCGACGGCTTCGACGGTTCCTGGGTCGCCCACCCCGACCTGGTCCCGATCGCGATGGCCTCCTTCGACGCCGTCCTCGGCGAGAAGCCGAACCAGAAGGACCGGCTGCGCGAGGACGTCTCGGTGGCGCCCGGCGAGCTCATCGCGATCGACTCGCTCGACGCGAAGCCGACGTACGAGGGCCTGCGCAACGCCGTCCAGGTCGGCATCCGCTACATCGAGGCCTGGCTGCGCGGCCTGGGCGCGGTCGGCATCTTCGGCCTGATGGAGGACGCGGCCACCGCCGAGATCTCCCGCTCGCAGATCTGGCAGTGGATCAACGCTGGCGTCGTCTTCGAGAACGGCAAGACGGCCACCGCCGACCTCACCCGCGAGATCGCCGCCGGGGAGCTGGCCGCGATCCGCGCCGAGATCGGCGAGGAGGCCTTCGCGGCCGGGAAGTGGCAGCAGGCCCACGACCTCCTCCTCCAGGTCTCCCTGGACGCGGACTACGCGGACTTCCTCACCCTCCCGGCCTACGACCAGCTCGTCGGCTGACCAGCCCGACCGACCCGCACAGCGGCCGGACTCCCACCTCCGCCCCCAGGCCCCAGGCCCGGGGGTGGAGGTGTTTTCGCGTACGGGCGGCCACGGGCCTCGGCGCGGCGGCCGCAGCCCGGCGCCGGCGGCCGAACTCGACCGCGGAAGCGGAACGTTGAGGGCCCGAACGACCGGTCGGTCGTTACGTCATCGTAATCTGCGGCTACCTAGCGGTAACAACGTGCCGCATGTCACCTTTCCGATGCCACCGGCCGGCGGTACCCCCACTTTCCCAGCCATGCACCGGAGTTCTCTTCGGCATCGCCATGGCCGACCGCAGGAGTTCCGCCGTGATCGGATTCCGCACCGCCAGCAAGGACCGGACCCTCAGTCGAGCGCGACGACTCGCCGGGGCCGGGATGGTTCTGCCGCTCGCCGTCGGCGCTCTGCTCGCCGGCTCCGCGGGGACCTCCGCGGCCAGCCCCGGGACCGGACCCACCGCCGTGGTGTCCATGGGCGACAGCTACATCTCCGGCGAGGCCGGCCGCTGGAAGGGCAACAGCCTGACCAACAGCGGGAACCGGACCGGCACGGACCGCGCGTGGGTCTCGGGGAACGCCTACGACCCCGCCAAGGTGTACGGCAGCACCGCCGGGGGATGCCACCGCTCCGACTCCGCCGAGGTCCAGAGCGCCGGGGCCATCGCGGACGTGGCCGTGAACCTGGCCTGCTCCGGGGCGACTTCCGAGAACGTCTTCCGCGCCGCCAGCGGCGGCGTCGCCTTCAAGGGCGAGGCGCCGCAGGCCGATCAGCTCGCCGCCGTGGCCCGCGCGAACAACGTCAAGGTCATCGCCCTGTCCATCGGCGGCAACGACCTCGGCTTCGCCGACATCATCAAGGACTGCGCCCTCGACTTCGCCCTGTGGGGCTCGTACTGCTACGACGACCAGCAGTACGGCGTCGACGAGAAGATGGACGGGGTGATGGCGAACGTCGGCAAGTCCGTGGACGAGGTCCGCGCCGTGATGCGGACCGCCGGGTACACCGACTCCTCGTACCGGATCGTGCTCCAGTCCTACCCGTCGCCGATCCCGCGCGGCGCCGAGAACCGGTACCCGCAGAGCGACTGGAGCCGGCTCAACACCGGAGGCTGCCCGTTCTGGAACCGGGACTCGGACTGGGCGCGTGATTCTCTCGTGCCGCAGATCGCCGGGCGCCTCAAGGCGGTCGCCGCCGCCAAGGGCGTGCAGTTCCTGGACCTGCGGGACATGATGCAGGGCCGCGAGGTGTGCGCGAAGGCCAGCAAGCAGGTGAGCAGCTCGGCGCCCGCGTCGGCGAAGACGAGCGAGTGGGCGCGCTGGATCGACAGCAGCGAGACGCAGGGGCTCGTCCAGGAGTCCATGCACCCGAACCACTTCGGCCAACTGGCGCTCGGGCGCTGCCTGAACCTCGCCGTGGCCCAGCCCGCGAACTCCGCCTCCAGCTGCAAGAACACCGCCGGAGCGGATCACACGGGCATGTTCCTGGCGTCCGCCCCCTGAGCCCTCGCTCCCGGTCCGGGGCGCCCGCGGTGACCTGCGCGGGCGCCCTTTCGCGTACGGCCGCACGCGCGGGAAGGGCGCCGTCAGCCGCGTACGGCGGCCAGCGCCTCGTCGTACAGGGTCGCCAGGTCGGCGCTGCCGCCACTGCGCACCCAGGCCTCGGTGGCGGCGTCCACGCAGGCGAAGACGGTGGCGGTCACGGCCGCGGCGCGCACCTGCGGGAGCGGGCCCTCCCCGGCGGGCATCCGGGCCGTCACCGCGGGCTGGACCAGCTCCTGCCAGCGCAGCCGCTTCTGCGTGTAACGGGCGCGCAGCGGCGGGGTGTCGAAGATCAGCGTCGTGATCTCCAGCAGCTTCCCCGGTTCGCCGTGCGCCTCCATGAGCACCTCGAAACCGGCGCGCAGGGCCTCCCACGCGGTGGCCGCGGCGGGCTGGGCCTCCACCGTCGCGCGCAGCAGCTCGCCCAGCTCCTCCTGCTCCCCGCAGACGATGTCCTCCTTGGTGCCGAAGTACCGGAACAGCGAGCGCTGGGAGATCCCCGCCTCCTTGGCGATCTGGGCGATGGTCGTGGCCTCGTACCCCTGCTCGGCGAAGAGCCGCATGGCCGTGTCGAAGATGCTCGCCACCACGGCCTGCCGGGAGCGGTCCCACAGGCTCGGCTGCGTCGCGGTTGTCCCCATCGGGCCAGCATATAGGCGGACCGCCAGCCTGGACCTTGCTGCCCGCTTGGCAGTCACTGCCAAGCGGGCATACAGTGATGCCCAGTCGTTGTCATCCGAGGGCAGGAGCCACTGTGAACGCGGTCGATTACCGGGGCCGGACCACCCTGATCACCGGTGCCAGCTCGGGCCTGGGCGCCGAGTTCGCGCGCCGGCTCGCGGCACGGGGGTCCGACCTCGTTCTCGTCGCCCGCCGGGAGGACCGCCTCAAGGCGCTCGCCGCGCAGCTGTCGGCGGCGCACGCCGTCAAGGTCGAGGTGATCGCCATGGACCTGTCCGTCGAGGGCTGCGGCGAGCTGCTGGCCGCCGAGGTCGAGCGGCGCGGGATCACGGTGTCCAGCGTCGTCAACAACGCCGGCTTCGGCACGTACGGGCGCTTCCACCTGGAGGACCCGCAGCGGCTGCGGCAGGAGGTGGCCCTCGACGTCATGGCCGTGGTCGACATCAGCCGCGCCTTCATCGGCCCGCTGCGCAGCCGCGGTGAGGGGGTGCTGGTCAACGTCGCCAGCGTGGCGGGCTACCAGCCCGTCCCGAACATGGCCGTGTACGGCGCCGCCAAGGCCTTCGTCCTGAGCTTCACCGAGGCCCTCTGGCAGGAGTCCCGCTCCACCGGCCTGCGCGTCCTCGCGCTCTCGCCCGGCGCGACGAAGACGGAGTTCTTCGAGGTCGTCGGCTCGGAGGACGCCGCGAGCGGCACCAAGATGCAGACCTCCGAGCAGGTGGTGCGCACCGCGCTGAAGGCACTGGACCGGCGCAATCCGGCGCCGAGCGTGATCTCCGGAACCATGAACCGCGTCATGGCCTTCAGCGGCCGGCTCGCCAGCCGCCGCACGGTCGTGAAGATGGTGGACCGGATGTCCTCGCCGCGGAGGGCAAGCGTGTAGAGGGGCCCGGGGGCGCGGACGGGATCCGGCGCCCGGTAAACCGGATGATCGCAGCGGCGGCGGACCGGCATCATCTGCTCATGCCCACCCGTACCGCACGCCCCAGCCTATACATCTCCGTCGACGTCGAGGCCGACGGCCCGATCCCCGGCCCGTACTCGATGATCAGCTTCGGGGCCGCCGTCGCGGGGCGGCAGGACGGCGCTTCGTATACGGCCGCGGACCCCGAACGGCACACCTTCTACCGGGAACTGCGGCCGATCAGCGACCGCTACGTGCCCGAGGCGCTCGCCGTCAGCGGGCTCGACCGCGACCGGCTGCTGCGCGAGGGTGCCGAACCGGCGGCGGCCATGGCCGAGTTCCGCGCCTGGGTACGGGAGGTCAGCGCCGAGGCCGGGGCCCAGCCCGTGATGTGCGGCTACCCGGCCGCCTTCGACTGGACGTTCCTGTACTGGTACTTGATGAGCTTCGGCGGCGAGAGCCCCTTCGGGCACTCCGGCTGCCTCGACATGAAGACCCTGTACGCGACGAAGGCGCGCGTCCCGCTGCGCGCGGCGGTCAAGGGCCGGATGCCCCGCGAACTGCTCTCCGCCCGCCGCCACACCCACCACGCGCTCGACGACGCCATCGAGCAGGCGGACCTGATGAGCAACCTGATGCTCTGGGCCCCTGCAGCCGCCGGCGGCGGAACCGGCTGACACCGCGGGCACGGGCGGGTACGCGACGACGGCCGGTGCGGACGCCACACCCGCAGTGGGTGGCGTCCGCACCGGCCGTCGCCGACCGGCCCGGCCCGGTGCGGGTCCCGTCCCGGGCCACCGGTCAGTGCACCGGGACGGCTTCCGGGGCGGTTTCCGGGGCGGCGGCCCCGGCGCGCCGGGCGCCGAAGTGGTTGAACGCCAGGTTCAGCGCGATGGCCACCACGCAGCCCGTGCTGATGCCCGAGTCCAGGACGACCAGCAGGTCCTTCGGGAAGGCGTGGTAGAACCCGGGCGCCGCAATCGGGATCAGGCCGATGCCCACCGAGGCGGCGACGATCAGGGCGTTCTCGCCCTTCTCCATGGCCGCACCCGCCAGGGTCTGGATTCCGCTCGCCGCGACCGAGCCGAAGAGCACGATGCCCGCTCCGCCGAGCACGGGCAGCGGGACCACTCCGATGACGGAGGCCGCCATCGGGCACAGCCCCAGCAGGATCAGGATGCCGCCGCCCGCGGCGACGACGAACCGGCTGCGCACCTTGGTCATCGCCACGAGCCCGATGTTCTGCGCGAAGGCACTGCACATGAAGCCGTTGAACAGCGGGCTGAGGGCGCTGCCGAGCGTATCGGCGCGCAGCCCGCCCTCGATGGTCTTCGCGTCCGCCGGACGGCCCACGATCTTGCCGAGCGCGAGGATGTCGGCGGTGGACTCCGTCATGCACACCAGCATCACGATGCACATCGAGATGATGGCGGCGACCTGGAACTGCGGCGCGCCGAAGTGGAACGGGGTCGGGAAACCCACCAATGAGGCGTTCTTGACGGCGTCGAAGCTGGTCATCCCGAGCGGGAGCGCGATCAGCGTGCCCGCCACGAGGCCGAGCAGGATCGAGATCTGCTGGAGGAAGCCGCGCAGGAACTTGCGCATCACGAGGACGATGAGGAGGGTGACGGCGGCCATGCCGATGTTCTTCATCGAGCCGTAGTCGGTGGCGGTGCGGTTGCCGCCCTGCGACCAGTTGAAGGCCACCGGCAGCAGGGAGACGCCGATCAGGGTGATGACCGTACCGGTGACGACCGGCGGGAAGAAGCGGACCAGCTTCCCGAAGTACGGGGCGGCGAGGAAGCCGACGACCCCGGCGACGATGATCGCGCCGAAGATGACGGGGATGGCGTCCACCCCCTCGCCCTTGCCTATGGCGATCATCGGGGTCACTCCGGCGAACGAAACGCCGTTGACGAAGGGGAGCTTGGCGCCGATCTTCCAGAAACCGAGGGTCTGGAGGAGGGTGGCGAGGCCGGCGGTGAAGAGCGAGGCGCCCATCAGGAACGCCGTCTCGGTCGCGGAGAGTCCGACGGCAGGGCCGACGATCATGGGCGGGGCCACGACACCCGCGTACATGGCGGCCACGTGCTGGAGGCCGCTCGTGAACATCTTCAGAGGAGGCAGGGTCTCGTCGACCGGGTGCTTCTCCTCCGGTACTGCGACTGCATCTTTGCGAAACCTGGGCGTGTGGGCCACGGCTTCCTCCGGTCGGGTAACACGTCGGCAGGGACGTGGGTGTCTTGGAGGTGGTGCGAACGCTGTGCGAGTCGAGCCGGTATGGAGTTGTGGGTGGTGCGTGGTGTGCGTGTGCGGGGGGGGACTTCTTGCTCAGGAGGCACAGAAACGATTCGCCCAAACCGTTCCGGCCACGCGGTGGCATGGGTGGCGCGCGAGCAGTGGCACGAGTCACCGCCCCCGGGAACGCCCTCGGAAGAACCTCGGGCGCTTCCCGGGAACGGCTGCCGCGGACCCCGCTCGGGTCCGCGGCGACCGGTCGGGGGCCGTCCCCCCCGACCGGACTCCAGGGGTCAGCCCTGCGCGGTGATGCGCGCCAGGCGCTGGGCCTCTTCACGGGTGGACACCGCGATGGCGTCCTCGTCGGCGAAGAGGAGCCGGTTGTTCTCGACGATCTGCTTGCCGTTGACGAACGAAGCCGTCACCGGGGCGGCCGCACCGAAGACGAGCGCGGTCACCGGGTCGGCGATCGAGGAGTGCAGGAAGGTGCTGACGTTCCAGAGCACCAGGTCGGCGCACTTGCCGGCCTCCAGCGAGCCGATGTTGCCGGCGCGGCCGAGGACCTGGGCGCCGCCGTACGTACCGAGGCGCAGGGCCTGGCGGGCATTGAGGGCGGCCTCGCGGTGGACCGGGTTCAGGCGGTTGATCAGCAGCGCGTTGCGCAGCTCGGTGTGCAGCTCGCCGGACTCGTTGGAGGCGGTGCCGTCCACGCCGAGGCCGACCGGTACGCCGGCGGCCAGCATGTCCGGGACGCGGGCGATGCCGGCGGCCAGCCGGGCGTTGGAGGACGGGCAGTGCGCCACACCGGTCTTGGTGCGGGCGAACGCGGCGATGTCGGAGTCGTTCATGTGGACGCTGTGCGCCATCCACACGTCCTCGCCGAGCCAGCCCGTCGACTCGAAGTAGTCGGTCGGGCCCATGCCGAAGAGCTCGTGGCAGAACTTCTCTTCCTCGACGGTCTCGCTGCCGTGCGTGTGCATGCGCACACCGAGGCGGCGGGCCAGCTCGGCGCCCTGCTTCAGCAGCTCGGTGGAGACCGAGAAGGGGGAGCAGGGGGCGACGGCGACCTGGGTCATCGCGTCGAAGGAGGCGTCGTGGTACTTCTTCACGGTCGCCTCGGTGTCGGCGAGCGCGCCTTCCAGGGTCTCGACCGCGTGGTCCGGCGGCAGGCCGCCGTCCTTCTCGCTGCGGTCCATGGAGCCGCGGGCGAGGGTGAAGCGGACGCCCATCTCGGAGGCGGCGCGGATGATCGCGCCGGAGAGGTCGCCGGCCCCCTTGGGGTACACGTAGTGGTGGTCCATCGCGGTGGTGACACCACCGCGGGCCATCGCGGCGAGGGAGCCCTGGGCGGCCGAGTAGGCCATCTGCTCGTCGATGCGCGCCCACGTCGGGTACAGCGCGACGAGCCAGTTGAAGAGGTTGTGGTCGGTGGCCAGGCCACGCGTGATCCACTGGTAGAAGTGGTGGTGCGTGTTGACCAGACCGGGGGTCACGAGGTGCCCGGTGCCGTCGATGCGGCGGACGACGTTGTCGAGGTTCTCGGGGGCCTTGCCCGCGCCGATGGACTCGATCTTGTTGCCGGCGATGACGATGTGACCCGAGGCGTACTCGGTGTCGTTCGCGTCGACGGTTGCGATCGCACAGTTCTCGATGACGATGCGCTCTACTGCGCCGTCCTGGGCTGCCGATGCTGCCATGGGACTTCCTCGTGCTTTCAGTGGCGGTGCGGGCACGGCAAAACCCAGGGGATTTGAGTGCCGGAGCCGGGGGCCTGACAGCTGACAGTACTGTCGCCCCGTTGGTTGCGTCCGGGTGCCGATTCTGGAAGTGGAGGGCGTGTCGCGCGCCGTCCCGGGGCCACTGCGGAGCCCCGGGACGCGACGCTCACCGCGCTCAGAGGTTGGTCATGTCCACGGGGATGCGGGCGTCCACGCCGTCCCGCAGGATCGTGGCCTCGATCAGACCGTAGGGACGGTCCGCGGCGAAGTAGACCTCGTTGTCGTTCTTGAGGCCGAAGGGCTCCAGGTCGACCAGGAAGTGGTGCTTGTTCGGGAGCGAGAAGCGGACCTCGTCGATCTCCGAACGGTGGTTGATGATGCGCGAGCCCATCTGGTACAGGGTCTGCTGCAGCGAGAGGGAGTAGGTCTCGGCGAAGGCCTGGAGCATGTGCTTCTTGGTCTCGGCGTAGGACTTCTCCCAGTTGGGCATCCGCTGCTCGTCGTCGGTCCAGTTGAAGCGCCAGCGACCCGACACCTGGGTGGCCAGGATGCGGTCGTACGCCTCCTGCAGGGTCGTGTACTTGTCCTTCACGTAACCCCAGAACTCCGAGTTGGTGGAGTTCATGACGATCAGGTCCTTGAGGCCGGAGATGACCTCCCAGTTCTGGCCGTCGTACGTGATCTGGGTGACGCGGGTCTCCATGCCCTTGCGGACGAAGGAGTGGTTCACCTCGTCGGAGCCGATGAACTTGGAGTTGGCGTCCGAGGTGGCGATCCGGTCCCAGGCGTACTCCTCGATCCGGATGCGCGCCTTCTGGATCGGCTCCTGGCTGTTCACGAACCAGCGCGCCAGGTGGATGCCGAACTGCTCGGCGGACTCGATGCCGTACTCCTTGGCGAACGCGTACACCGTGTTCTTGGTGGTGTCCGTCGGAAGGACGTTGGCGTTCGAGCCGGAGTAGTGGACGTCGTCCATGTCGCCGGAGAGGGCGACCGAGACGTTCAGGTCCTTGATGTGGTGGGTGTCGCCGTCCCGCGTGATCTTGACGACGCGGTTCTCTGCTTTGCCGTACTGGTTCTGGCCCAGAATCGTGGCCATGCTAGCTCCCTCGGTAAACGGAGTAGCCGAACGGGTTGAGCAGCAGCGGTACGTGGTAGTGCTCGCCCGGGTTCACCGCGAAGGTGATCGTTACCTCGGGGAAGAACGCACCGCTGTCCCTTACGCGGGGGGCGTCCTGCTGCGCCTCGGCTTGCTTCTTGGAGAAGTACGTCTCGGTCTCGAAGTCGAGACGCACGTGGGTGGTGCCCTCCGGCAGCGCCGGCAGGTCCTTGCATCGCCCGTCCGCATCGGTGGCGGAGCCGCCCAGGGCCGCCCACTCGCCGTCCAGGCCCGTACGGGCGGACAGGGAGATGGCGACGCCCTCGGCGGGGCGTCCGATGCTGGTGTCCAGGATGTGCGTGGACACCGACGCGGTGGTGGCGGTGCTCATGCTCACGCTCCTTCTTCTGCGAGTTCGACGAGGCGGGTCAGACGGATCTTGTTGATCTTGACGAGCTCGCCGCGGGCGATTTCCCGCTCCTGCTCCGGCGAGTTCTCGATCCGGACCCTGACCGCGTCCCGCATGAACTCACCGGTCGCACCGGTGGCGCAGATGAGGAAGACGTGGCCGAACTTCTCCTGGTACGCCAGGTTCAGTTCGAGGAGCTCGTTCTTGAGCTCCTCCGAGGCACCGGCCATGCCGCGCTGCTCGCGGGCGGAGGTCGGGTCTCCGGGCTTCGGCCGGCCGATCGGCGCGTGGCCTGCCATCGCCTCGGCCAGGTCCTCGGCGGTGAGCTCCGCCATGGCGGACTCGTTGGCCGAAAACAGGGCTTCGGGGCCGGCGAAGGGGCGCTGGGCGAGCAGCTTGCTCCCCCATGCCGAACTGGCGCACACCTCGTGCAGCTCGGCCGTGGCCGCACTGTCGTCCAAGGCGTTGAACCGGGTGAGACCCGGGGTCGGACTCGAAGTCACGGTAGGCCTCCGTGGCCTGTTGTTGCTTGACGGGCTGCGCATAGCTAACGCCCTCGACAACACGGCGTCAACACTTTGTTGAAACTTCCCGTACACAAAAGCCGCCGCCCGGATGAATGGGGCGGCGGCTCGTCACCGTGAGTCAGGCGGGTTTCACACCTGGTTGTCTTTGTTGGCGTTTTCCCTGTTCAGGTAGTTGTAGACCGTGAAACGGCTTACGCCCAGCGCGCCCGCGACCGTCTCCACACCGTGCCGCACGGAGAAGGCGCCGCGCGCCTCCAGTATCCGTACGACGTCCTGCTTGGACTTCCGGTCGAGCTGTGACAACGGTACGCCGTGCCGGCGCTCCAGCGCCGCCAGGATCCGCTCCAGCGAGTCGGACAGCTGGGGCAGCCGTACGGCCAGCAGCTCCTGACCCTCCCAGGTGAGCACGACGTCGTCGGGCTGCGCCAGGGCCGGATCCATCAGCTCGCCGCCCATCGCGTCGACGAGGGGCTTGACCGCGGTGACGAAGGGGTGGTCGCGGGGCTCGGTCATGGGGTGTCCTCCCCGATCACGTTGACCTGGAGCGAGACGCGGGTGGCCCCGGACTCCAGCGAATCGCGCAGAAGCGCGGCCACCGCGGTCAGCACGGCGTCGGCGTCGCCCTCGGCCGTGTTGCCGAACGGCCCCACGTCGACGGCGTCCAGATGGGCCTTCTGGATGACCTCGCGAGCGGCCACGGCATGGGCGGGCGCCTCTTCGAGATCGAAGGGCTCGGTCGTGAACTCCACTCTCAATCGCACGCTGGTCAAGCTACCCGGACGGGAAGCGGCGGCGCGAACGCGTCTGCGCAAGGGGGCGGCGGCCGGGTGGGCGGACGGGGACGTTTTTTCGGGGGTCCGGGCTTGACATCCACGCGGAAGCCCATGCAGTCTTCCATCAAGCAGAAACTAACTTCCGCAATACGGAAGGAGCGCACACCCCTCATGGGATACACGGACCAGCGCTTCGATGTGAACCTTTCGATCCTCTTCACGGAACTCCCGCTCCTGGAGCGTCCCGCGGCAGCCGCCGCGGCGGGCTTCACCGCGGTCGAGCTGTGGTGGCCCTGGATCGAGACCCCCACCCCCGCTCAGGCGGAGCTGGACGCCCTCAAGAAGGCTCTCGAGGACGCCGGCACCCAGCTGGTGGGCCTGAACTTCTACGCCGGCCGGCTGCCGGGCCCGGACCGCGGCGCGGTCTCGGTGCCCGGTGAGGAGTCGGACCGCTTCAACGCCAACATCAACGTGGCCGCGGACTTCGCGGCCTCGGTGGGCTGCAAGGCGCTGAACGCCCTGTACGGCAACCGCGTCGAGGGTGTGGACCCGGCCGTTCAGGACGAGCTCGCCCTGGAGAACCTGGTCGTGGCGGCCCGGGCCGCCGACCGCGTCGGCGCGATCCTGCTGATCGAGACCCTCAACAAGCCCGAGTCGCCGCTCTACCCGCTGGTGAGCGCCCCGGCCGGCATCGAGATCGTGGACAAGGTGAACGAGGCCACCGGCCTCGGGAACGCCAAGTTCCTCCTCGACCTGTACCACCTGGCGATGAACGATGAGGACCTCTCCGAGGTCATCGAAAAGTACGCCGCCAAGACCGGACACGTCCAGATCGCGGACAAGCCCGGACGCGGTGCCCCCGGCACCGGCGAGCTGCCCCTGGAGGAGCTGCTCGACCAGCTGAAGAAGGCCGGATACGAGGGCTACGTAGGCCTGGAGTACAAGGCCGCCGACGCCGCCGCCTCCTTCGCGTGGCTGCCGGCCGGGGCCCGCGCCGCCGATTAGGCGGACGAAGTCCGGGCGATCAGCCAGGCACCCCTCGCACTTTTCGTACGAAGCATTAAGAGAAGGACCCTCATCATGAGCACCCTCCCCAACATCGCCTGGATCGGCCTCGGCATCATGGGCTCCCCCATGGCCGAAAACCTCCTGAAGGCCGGCTACTCGGTCACCGGCTTCACTCTGGAGCAGGACAAGCTGGACCGCCTGGCCGCCGCCGGCGGCAGCGCCGCCGGCTCGATCGCCGAGGCCGTCAAGGACGCCGACGTCATCATCACGATGGTGCCCGCCTCCCCGCAGGTCGAGGCCATCTCGTACGGCGAGAACGGCATCCTGGAGAACGCGAAGTCCGGCGCGCTGATCATCGACATGTCGTCGATCACCCCGCAGACCTCGATCGACCTCGCCAAGAACGCCGCCGAGAAGGGCATCCGCGTCATCGACGCCCCGGTGTCCGGCGGCGAGGCCGGCGCCATCGAGGCCGTCCTGTCGATCATGGTGGGTGGCGAGAAGGCCGACTTCGACGCGGCCCTGCCGATCCTCGAGGCCCTCGGCAAGACCATCGTGCTCTGCGGTCCGCACGGCTCCGGCCAGACGGTGAAGGCCGCCAACCAGCTCATCGTCGCGGTCAACATCCAGGCGTGCGCCGAGGCCGTGGTCTTCCTGGAGAAGTCCGGCGTGGACCTGAACGCCGCCCTGGACGTCCTCAACGGCGGTCTGGCCGGCTCCACGGTCCTGACCCGCAAGAAGGACAACTTCCTGAACCGCGACTTCAAGCCCGGCTTCCGGATCGACCTGCACCACAAGGACATGGGCATCGTCACCGACGCCGCCCGCAACGTCGGTGCGGCCCTCCCGGTCGGCGCGGTCGTCGCCCAGCTGGTCGCCTCGCTGCGCGCCCAGGGCGACGGCGGCCTGGACCACTCCGCCCTGCTCCGCGCCGTCGAGCGCCTCTCCGGCGCCCAGATCTGAGCGCCTCCCCTCCCGAAGGGGCCCTGAGTTTCCGGATGGTGCCGGTGCTGACACCTGTCCTGTCGCGCCCAAGCGCCGGCACCGTCCGGATCACCTCTCTCCATCTTTGTTCAACAAACTGTTGACGCTGCGTTCGGCCTGAAATTAGGCTGTTCCGCATGACGGAAGACGCTTTCCGTCAGCAGGTTTCCCGTACGGAAGGTCACCATGTCGAAGCGCACGCTGACGACCGAGTCCGGCGCCCCGGTCGCCGACAACCAGAACTCCGCCACCGCCGGCGTCGGTGGCCCGCTCCTGATCCAGGACCAGCAGCTCCTGGAGAAGCTGGCCCGCTTCAACCGGGAGCGCATCCCGGAGCGCGTGGTGCACGCCCGTGGCTCGGCCGCGTACGGCCACTTCGAGGTGACCGACGACGTCACCGCCTACACCAGCGCCGCGTTCCTGAACACGGTCGGCAAGAAGACCGAGACCTTCCTGCGCTTCTCCACCGTCGCCGACTCCCTCGGCGGCGCGGACGCGGTCCGCGACCCGCGCGGCTTCGCGCTGAAGTTCTACACCGAAGAGGGCAACTACGACCTCGTCGGCAACAACACCCCGGTGTTCTTCATCAAGGACCCGATCAAGTTCCCCGACTTCATCCACTCCCAGAAGCGCGACCCCTTCACGGGCAAGCAGGAGCCGGACAACGTCTGGGACTTCTGGGCGCACGCCCCCGAGGCGACGCACCAGATCACCTGGCTCATGGGTGACCGCGGCATCCCGGCCTCGTACCGTCACATGAACGGCTACGGCTCGCACACCTACCAGTGGACGAACGCGCAGGGCGATGCCTTCTTCGTCAAGTACCACTTCAAGACGAACCAGGGCATACGCTGCCTGTCGAGCGACCAGGCCGCCGAGCTCGTCGGCAAGGACGCCAACTCGCACCAGACCGACCTGCTCCAGGCGATCGAGCGCGGCGTGAACCCGAGCTGGACCCTCTACGTCCAGATCATGCCGGCCGCCGAGGCCGCGGACTACCGCTTCAACCCGTTCGACCTCACCAAGGTGTGGCCGCACAGCGACTACCCGCTGCAGCGCGTGGGCCGCCTGGTCCTCGACCGCAACCCGGACAACGTCTTCGCCGAGGTCGAGCAGTCCGCCTTCTCCCCGAACAACTTCGTCCCGGGCATCACCGCATCGCCGGACAAGATGCTCCAGGGCCGCCTGTTCGCGTACGCCGACGCCCAGCGCTACCGCCTCGGTGTGAACCACACCCTGCTGCCGGTCAACGCCCCGAAGGCGACGACGGCCGACAACTACGGCCGCGACGGCGTCATGGCGCTGCGCAACGGCTCGCGCCACGACAAGAACTACGAGCCCAACTCGTACCAGGGGCCGGCCGAGACCGGTCTGGCGCTGGGCGCCCCGAAGGCCGTCTCCGGCTACACGGGCACCCACGAGGCCCCGGCCCACACCAAGGACGACGACTTCTTCCAGGCCGGTGAGCTCTACCGCCTGATGTCGGAGGCCGAGAAGCAGCGTCTGGTGGCGAACATCGCCGGCGGCCTGTCTCAGGTCACCCTCGAAGACGTCATCGAGAAGAACCTGGCTCACTTCCACGCCGCGGACGCCGACTACGGCCGCCGCGTCGAGGAGGCCGTCCGCGCCCTGCGCGACGCCTGAGCCGCTGAGCTGCACCGGGGACCTGGCGGGAGGTCAGGTCCCGGGTGCCGAGCCCGAGCCGCGGACCCGGATGAGGGGTGGTACGCGGTGAGGGCAGGACGAGGACCGCGACGGGCGTGTGAGCCAGTGCGGTGGTAATGGGGGCCGAGGCCCGTCTCTTGACCTGAGGGAGACGACGCCGGAGCTCTCGTCACCGCCCGTCGCGGTCCCAGCCACTCCCCTCCGTACGGGGGCTACGCACAGAGCCCCCCGCACAGAGGCCTCCACACTCCGCCCGGCGGCGCGAACGTCCTGTCGCGCCAGCCTCGCACCGTCGGGCGGTCACACTCAAAGCGCCGAGTCACGGACGGTCCCGTGACTCGGCGCTTTGTCATGCCCGGCGGTCGTCGACCTCCACCGACAGGTACGGCCACGCGGTCGCGAGAGCGGCCGGGTCGAGGAGTGCCGGTGCCGGAGCCGGAGCCGCCGGTGCCGGTGCGCCGCCCGCGCTCGCCGCCCGTACGGACCCGGAGGGGCTGAAGTGGACCGTCGTACCGGTCGTGCCGTCGTCCGCGACCGGCGTCAGGCCGGTGGCGGGTACGCCGTGCTCGTAGCGCTGGACCCAGGCCCCGCCCGCCCTGCGGTTGGTGTGCACGAGCCAGTCGCTCAGCGCCGCCACGACGGACATGCCGCGGCGCGGGTGGCCGTCGGGCAGGACCTGCGCGCCCGGGTGGTCGAAGAAGCGGAGGTCCTTCGTCGCCATGACCGGCTTCCTCACCGGCCGGCCCCGATCGTCGAGGCGGGTGTCCGTACCCCGGCCCTCGTCCGCCACGGAGACCGAGCCGTCGGGGTGGAGCGTGACGGTGCAACGCCCCGCGCCGGCGGAGCACTCCGCCTCGTCGGCCGCGTAGGCGAGGACTTCCAGGAGCAGGTGGCGAAGCCCGCCGGGGGCGAACGCGGCCTGGTCGCGGCGGATTCCGGCGAGGTGGGCGGCGTCCACGGACCGGGTCCAGTCGTGCGTCGTGTTGCGCCAGGGGGCCGTGTCTGGGTCCATCGGAGCAGTATGCCGTCCACCGGCCCGGCGCGCACGGCAGCGGCCCCCGCCCCTCCGTGAGGAGGAACGGGGGCCGCTCTTGCCCTGCGAACCACGGGCCGTGTACTGCGAGCTGTGTACCGCGAGCCGAGGTCAGGCGGACAGCGGGCGGATCGCGGTCGGGGCGTGGCCCGGCTCGGTCGCCAGCTCCTCGAACTCGGTGACGTCGCTCATGTCGACCGTCTTGCTCATCGAGATGTTGGTGACGCGCTCCAGGATGGCCTCGACGACGACCGGGACGCTGTACTCGGCGGCCAGCTTCTTGGCCTCCTCGAAGGCGGCGCCCAGCTCGTTCGGGTCGGTGACCCGGATCGCCTTGCAGCCCAGGCCCTCGACGACCTTGACGTGGTCGACGCCGTAGACGCCCAGCTCCGGCGCGTTGATGTTCTCGAACTCCAGGTTGACCTCGAAGTTGATGCCGAGGCCGCCCTGCGCCTGGCGGATCAGGCCCAGGTAGGCGTTGTTCACGAGGACGTGGACGTACGGGATCTTGTGCTGCGCGCCGACCGCCAGCTCCTCCAGCATGAACTGGAAGTCGTAGTCGCCGGAGAGGGCGACGACGGGGGTCTGCGGGTCGGCGGTGGCGACACCCAGCGCGGCCGGGATGGTCCAGCCGAGCGGGCCGGCCTGGCCGCAGTTGATCCAGTGGCGCGGCTTGTAGACGTGCAGCATCTGTGCGCCGGCGATCTGGGAGAGGCCGATGGTGGTGACGTAGCGCGTCTCCGGGCCGAAGGCCTTGTTCATCTCCTCGTAGACCCGCTGCGGCTTCATCGGGACGTTGTCGAAGTGCGTACGGCGCTGGAGCGATCCCTTGCGCTCCAGGTGCGAGGCGACCCAGGCGCTGTAGTCGGGCAGCTTGCCCTCGGCCTTGAGCTCCTTGGCGACCTCGATGAACAGCTCCAGCGCGGCCTTGGCGTCGGAGGCGATGCCGAAGTCCGGGGCGAAGATCTTGCCGATCTGGGTGGGCTCGATGTCGACGTGGACGAACTTGCGGTCGCCCAGGTACGCGTCCAGGTTGTAGCCGGTGTGGCGGTTGGCCCAGCGGTTGCCGATGCCGAGGACGAAGTCCGACTCCAGGAACGTCGCGTTGCCGTAGCGGTGCGAGGTCTGGACGCCGACCATGCCGGCGGCGAGCTCGTGGTCGTCCGGGATGACGCCCCAGCCCATGAGGGTGGAGATGACCGGGACACCGGTCAGCTCGGCGAACTCGACCAGCAGGTCGGAGGCGTCGGCGTTGATGATGCCGCCGCCGGCGACGATCAGCGGGCGCTCGGAGTCCAGCAGGAACCGGATCGCCTTCTCGGCCTGGGCACGGGTCGCGCGCGGCTTGTAGACCGGCAGCGGCTCGTAGGTCTCCGGGTCGAACTCGATCTCGGTGAGCTGGACGTCGATCGGCAGGTCGATGAGGACCGGACCCGGGCGACCGGAGCGCATGAGGTGGAAGGCCTGCTGGAAGACGCCGGGGACCTGCGCGGCCTCCAGGACGGTGGTCGCGGCCTTGGTGACCGGCTTGGCGATCGAGGCGATGTCGACGGCCTGGAAGTCCTCCTTGTGGAGCTTCGCGACCGGAGCCTGACCGGTGATGCACAGGATCGGGATGGAGTCCGCGATGGCCGAGTACAGACCGGTGATCATGTCGGTGCCGGCGGGGCCGGAGGTGCCGATGCAGACGCCGATGTTGCCCGGGCTGGTGCGGGTGTAGCCCTCCGCCATGTGGGAGGCGCCCTCGACGTGGCGGGCGAGGGTGTGGCTGATGCCGCCGACGTTCTTGAGCTCGCGGTAGAACGGGTTGATCGCGGCGCCGGGCACGCCGAACGCTTGCGACACGCCCTCGCGCTTGAGGATCTCCACTGCAGCGGCGGCGGCTGTCATACGGGGCATCGAGTTCTCCTGCGGGTCAGGCGGTCAGGCGGTCAGGCTGCTTCCGGATTCCGGATCCCGGACTTCCAGTGGGTTTCCGCAATCCGGAAGTATTGTTCTGCTATACGGAACAAGCTAAGCGGCGAGTCACGGCACGTCAAGCAGCTTCGAGACCCCGGAACGCACCAAAAGCCGCGTGTCGCACAAGCGACTTGTACGAACGACCGGGCCGCGGCGGAATCTCAGCGGAAAATCGAGGGGACGCCGCCCCGCCGGTGGCGGGTGGTGGAGCATGGATCCACGCAGAGCGACGACGCAGAGGGGCAGGACTCATGGCGGATGCGGTACCGGTGCACTGCCCGGCGTGCCTGCGCGAGAACGACTACGCCGCCCCGGTCTTCCCGTGCGCGTGCGGGAGTCCGGTCGTCCCGCCGTTGGACCTGGCGGCGGCGCCCGTACCGCTGACGCACCGCACGTGGTCCGACACGTGGGTGGCGGTGCGGTGCGCGGCCTGCGGGCGGGTGAGCGAGTGGCCGCACCCGGAGCTGGGGTGCGCGTCGTGCGGGACGGTGGCGCGGCTTCCGGTGCGCCCGGTGGCGTCCGGGGCGTCCGAGTCGGGTGGCGGCGTACGGCAGGGGCCGCGCCCGGGTGCGGACGTACGGGGAGGACAGGGGGACCGGGGTGACCGGGGAGAGGTACGGGGACGGGGTCGGCCGGGGCCGGGGGGCTCCGGCGGCTCGGGACCGGCGGAGCCCGGAACGGCGGGGGCCGGGCCATCGGGGTCCCGCGCGCCCGGTGGGCCTCCGGCGGCTCCCGGGCAGCGGCCCGCGTTCCGCCCGGTGACCATCCGTACCGCCCGGGACGCGGTGGCGACGGCCGCGCTGTACCTGCGGTGGCTCGGCTTCCATGACGTCCGCCAGCCCGACGCGCGGCCGGTCCCCTCGGCGGCCGTGGACCTGCGGGCCCCGGGGCTGGTGGCCCAGGTGGACCCGACCACGGCGCCGGCCGGACTGCGGGCCGTGGAGTGCGTCTGGCTGAACGGGCTGACGGCCTCCGCGACCAGCGTCTACTTCTCGCTGGCCGGGTACACGCAGGACGCCCGCTCCCGCGCGGACGACCTCGGGATACCCCTGTTCGTCATGGACCTCACGGGCATGCCGCAGCCGGTCAACGACCCCGCGGACGCCCTGGTGGAGGCGGGGGCTTAGGCGCACACCCCCCAGGGAGCGCCCAGGACGGAGGCCCCGCGGGGCAGGACGTGGGCCTCGCGGGCCAGGACGTAGGCTCGGAGCACATGGCGGAACACGTATCCGTATCTGTGCCGAGGAGAGCCCGATGAGCCTGTACGACATCCCGCTGACCACCCTGTCCGACGAGCCCACCAGCCTGGCGGCCCACAAGGGCAAGGCGATCCTGCTGGTGAACACCGCCTCGCAGTGCGGTCTCACCCCGCAGTACTCGGGACTGGCCCGCCTGCAGTTCGCGTACGAGGCGAAGGGCTTCACCGTCATCGGCGTGCCCTGCAACCAGTTCGGCGGCCAGGAGCCCGGCACCGCCGACGACATCGCGACCTTCTGCGCGGCCGGCTTCGGCGTGACCTTCCCGATGCTGGAGAAGACCGAGGTCAACGGCGAGAACCGGCACCCGCTCTACAAGGAGCTGGTGAAGACCGCGTACGCCGACGGCGAGGCGGGCGAGGACATCCAGTGGAACTTCGAGAAGTTCCTGATCTCCCCGTCCGGCGAGGTCGTGGCCCGCTTCCGGCCGGGCGTCGAGCCCGAGGCCCCCGAGGTCATCGCCGCGATCGAGGCGCAGCTGCCGGCGTAGCGTACGGATCGTACGGGGGGGGGCGGGTCCGGCCGCGTGCCGGGCCCGCCCCCTCGGCATTCCCTGAGCGTCCCCGCCCTCAGCCGAAGTCGGCCTCGTCGTACTCCGCCCCCGAGCCGGCCGCGGTCAGCTCCCGCAGTTCCACCCGGCGGATCTTGCCGGACACGGTCTTCGGCAGCTCCGCGAACTCGATGCGGCGGATCCGCTTGTACGGGGAGAGCACGGCGCGGGAGTGCGCGAACAGGGCCCGGGCGGTCTCCGGGCCCGGCTCCCAGCCGGCCGCGAGCGCGATGTACGCCTTCGGCACGGCGAGGCGCAGCGGGTCGGGGGCCGGGACGACGGCGGCCTCGGCGACGGCCTCGTGTTCGAGCAGGGCGCTCTCCAGCTCGAACGGGCTGATCTTGTAGTCGGAGGCCTTGAAGACGTCGTCCGAGCGCCCGACGTAGGTGAGGTACCCGGTCTCGTCGCGCGAGGCGATGTCCCCGGTGCGGTAGAGCCCGTCCGCCATGGCCTCGGCGGTGCGGGCGGGGTCGTCGCGGTAGCCGGTCATCACCCCGGCGGGGCGGGTGCGCAGGTCCACGCAGAGCTCTCCCTCGTCCGGGGACTCCTTGCCGGTGACGGGGTCGAGCAGCACGATCTCGTACCCGGGCGCCGGACGCCCCATCGAGCCGGGCTTGACGGGGGCGCCGGGGAAGTTGCCGATCTGGAGGGTGGTCTCGGTCTGGCCGAACCCGTCGCGGATGGTGACGCCCCAGGCCTCGCGGACCTTCTCGATGACCTCGGGGTTGAGCGGCTCGCCGGCGGCCACGGCTTCGCGGGGCGGGGTGCGCAGCTGGGTGAGGTCGGACTGGATCAGCATCCGCCACACGGTGGGCGGGGCGCAGAAGGTGCTCACGCCGTGCCGGTCCATCTCCGCCATCAGGCGCTCGGCGTCGAAGCGGGTGTAGTTGTGGACGAAGACGGTGGCGCCGGCGTTCCACGGGGCGAAGAGGTTGGACCAGGCGTGCTTGGCCCAGCCGGGCGAGGCGATGTTGAGGTGCACGTCGCCGGGGCGCAGGCCGAGCCAGTACATGGTGGAGAGGTGCCCGATGGGGTACGAGGCGTGCGTGTGCTCGACCAGCTTGGGGCGGGCGGTGGTGCCGGAGGTGAAGTACAGCATCAGCGGGTCGGTGGCCAGGGTTTCGCCGTCCGGGCTGAAGTGGGCGTCGGCGGCGTACATGTCCTCCAGCCGCAGCCATCCGGCGGGTACGCCGGCCCCGGCGGGTACACCGGCCCCGGCGGCGATCCGGGTGTAGGTGCCGGGGACCTCGTCGAACTTGCCGGTGTCCTCGGCGCGCGCGATGACGTGTCGCACGTGACCGCGCTCGATGCGGTCGCGCAGGTCGGCGGCGCCGAGGAGGGGGGTGGCGGGGATGACGACGGCGCGGAGCTTCATCGCGCCGAGCATGACCTCCCACAGCTCGCGCTGGTTGCCGAGCATGACCAGGACCCGGTCGCCGGCGGCGACGCCCTGGTCGCGCAGCCAGTTGGCGGCGGAGGCGGACCGTGCGGACAGCTCCGCGAAGGAGAGGGACCGGCTGGTGCCGTCCTCCTCCACGATGCGCAGGGCGTCGGCGCCGTTGCCCTCGGCGATGTGGTCGAACCAGTCCAGGGCCCAGTTGAAGCGCTCGGGGCGGGGCCAGGTGAATCCGGCGTGGGCGGCTGCGTAGTCCCCGCGCCGTTCGAGCAGGAAGTCGCGTGCGGCCAGGAACTCGGCGGTGGCGCCGGTGTTGTGCGTCATGGAAGGCATCGTGCCGTGCCGCCCGTACGCCCCACCAGAGCGGCGTCAGCCGTGGATTGACCCGAAGCGCACGGAGGGACGCGGGGCGGCGGCCCCGTCGGCGTCGCCCGTCTCACCCATCTCGGTGATCATGCGCTCCCCTTCGGCGACGATGTGCTCCTTCTGCGCCTTCGAGACCTTCCCGAACAGCTCGACGGCGATCGAAGCCCCTTCCCTCTTGCCCTCCCCCTTGCCCCTCTTGCCCTCCGCCTTGCCTCCCTTGCCCTCTCCCTTGTCCTCCCACCACCACAGCCCGGCGACGAAGCCGTCCACGAGGAGGGTGCGGTGGGCCTGGTTCCCCGTCCAGGTGCGCCCCTTGAGCTCGGTGGGGACCACGCGGGTGCGGTCGGCGTGGGAGAGCAGGAGGTTGTCGAACTCCGGGAGGAAGCGGGGCGGGGCCGGGGTGTCGGCGTCGGGCCGGGGCGCGTCCGGCAGGTCGAACAGCTCGACGCCGTTCTCGTCGCGGAAGACGGCCAGGCGGGGCCGCAGCCGCTCGAAGACCTCGCGGAGCCGGGTGAGTCCGGCCCAGGTCTGCATGTCCTTGACGGAGGCGGGGCCGAAGGCGCCGAGGTAGCGCAGGACGGCGTCGTCGACGGCGTGCGCCGGCGGCTCCTCGCCCGGCGGCCGGCCGAGCCACCGGTCCAGGGTGGTGAGCCGTACCTGCCCGCTGCGCCCCCAGACCCCGCGCGGAGTGACCTGGACGAGCGGCAGCCGGCAGCGCGCGGCCACGGACAGGGACTGCGGGTCGGCGGCCGGCCAGTGCGTGAGCAGCTCCTCGCGGATCTCCCCCATCGTGCGGGGCTCGGCCTCGACGAAAGCGCGGGCGAGCTCGCCGAGCCGCTCCAGGTCCACTCCGACGAGGCCCTTGCGGAAGGCGCCCACTTCCCGGTCGCGGGCGGGTTGGACCAGCGGGCGCAGGGTCAGCGCGTCGTGGGCGGTGTGGGTGTGGATGGTGGACCGCATGGTGACCATCCGGACCACCTTGCGCGACTCCATCAGCTGCGCGAGCGCGGCGGGACGGAATCCTTCGAGCCGGGCGTGCAGCTGGAAATACGGCGGTTTCACGTTCTGCGCCTGGAGTCCGAGCAGGTGCGCGACGGCTTCCTCCGCGCCGAGCGCGGCGCGGCTCAGGAGCAGTTGGCGCGCGAGCGTGGCACGGTTGAGTGAACGGGTGTCGAGTACGGAGCCCATACCCGCAAGCTACCCGTACTCGCGGACAGATGCGGTCCGCAATGGACGGGCGCCAACAGTGCCAGACCCTCCCGTACCCGCCTGAACCCTCGCGAACCCGCCTACGCCTTCCGATATCCTTCCCCTTGGCCGACCGTAAACATGTCCGACTGGGGAGCTGACCTGCGATGCCGGAACGCCCGGACCACCGCCACCGCCGCCCCTCGCCCTCCGCGAAGCGGACCGGCTGGCGCCGCCCCACGCCCCCGGCCGCCACACCGCCCGCCTCCCGGCCGGCGGACCCGAAGCCCGCACCGGCGTCGGCCACTCCCCCGGACCACCGCAGCGTGATCGACTCCGCCGTATACCGCGACGGCCGGCGCATCGCCTCCCCCGCGACCCTCGCGGAGACCTTCCGCCGGCTGCGCGACGAGCCCGACGGCATGGCCTGGATCGGCCTGCACCGCCCGACCGAGCCGGAGCTCCACTCGCTGGCCGCCGAGTTCAACCTCCACGAGCTCGCCGTCGAGGACGCCCTGGAGGCCCACCAGCGCCCCAAGCTGGAGCGCTACGGGGACACCCTCTTCGTCGTCCTGCGCGCGGCGCGCTACCTCGACGCGTCGGAGGAGGTCGAGTTCGGCGAGCTGCACGTCTTCCTGGGCCCGGACTTCCTGATCACCGTCCGCCACGGCGCCGCCCCCGACCTCTCCGCGGTCCGCCGCCGCATGGAGGAGACCCCGGAGCTCCTGTCCCTCGGCCCCGAGGCCGCCCTGTACGCGATCCTCGACGCGGTGGTCGACGGCTACGCCCCCGTCGTAGCCGGCGTCCAGAACGACATGGACGAGATCGAGACGGAGGTCTTCCGCGGCGACCCGGAGGTCTCGCGCCGCATCTACGAACTCTCCCGCGAGATGGTCGAGTTCCAACGCGCCACCCGCCCCCTGGTCGGCATGCTCCACGCCCTGATGGCGGGCTTCGCGAAGTACGGCACGGACGAGGAACTCCAGCGCTACCTCCGCGACGTGGCCGACCACGTGACGCACACGAGCGAACGCGTGGACGGCTTCCGCCAGGCCCTGACGGAAATCCTGACGGTCAACGCCACCCTGGTCTCCCAACAACAGAACGCCGAAATGCGAGCCCTGGCCGAAGCCGGCTTCGAACAGAACGAGGAGATCAAGAAGATCTCCTCGTGGGCCGCCATCCTCTTCGCCCCCACCCTGGTCGGCACGATCTACGGCATGAACTTCGAGACGATGCCCGAACTCCACTGGGCGGCGGGCTACCCCTTCGCAATCCTGCTGATGGCAGTGGTGTGCACGAGCCTGTATGTGATCTTCAAGAAGCGGGACTGGCTGTAGCGAACCAGCGCAGAAGCTTGATCGATTTAGCGTAAGCAAATCACGGACCGCATCCCAAGGGGCCCCGTGGGGAGAATCTGGGGAGTATGCGCGGCAAGGGGTCGATCAGACGCAGCGCCGCCACCTCACCAGGGGGCGGCGCCCGGCGCAGTCGTCACCGACCGCGCTCCGCGGGAACTGGCCATTCGGTACGCCCTGCATTTCCACAGCGTGAGACACGACCCGAAGCCTCGACGCAGGCCAACGGGCCGTGCAGTCGGCCTGGCATTCCCGAAGACATGGCCGACTTGCGCCCTTACCGCCCGCACGATCATGACGGTGCATCAGGTTCTATCAGTAGCCGCCGCTACAACCGAACTCGAGGTCCGCACAGCGCGGACCGATGGGGAGGGATTCAGCATGCCGAAGGTTCCTGACGGATACGTGCGCGTGAGCAGCTACATCCGTCGCAAGCCAGGTCCCAGGAAGGCCAAGGGCCTGAGCGTCTGGGCAATCGCCGGCCTATGCGCGGTGGTATGGCTCTGGGGCCAGGTCTTCGGGTTCGGCGACAGCTCCGCCGAGCAGCAGCCCGCGCCGAAGCCCGGCGTCTCCGCGCCGACGGGCGGGCAGTGACGGCCCGGCGGCGGCGAAGCATCCGGTGGCGACCTCGCAGTACCGCAGACGTCCTGGGTGCGGCAGCCGTTGCCCTCGCGCTCGCGGTCGCCCTGGCACAGGCCGCATCGCACCTCCTTGCGAAGGCGGCCGAAAGCTGGCCGCTGCTGGTCCTGATCGGTCTGGCCCTCGCCACCGGCTTGGCCTGGCTCCGGATACGGCGCTCCCGCCGGAACCGCGCCGACAGCGAGAGGCTGGCTCGTCTGCGTATCACCTTGGCACCTCGCCGAGGTCGCAGGGCGGCACGGCCTCGGGACTTCCCCCGCCCGCCAATGGGCATGGCCCGCCACGCTCGATGCCTTCATCGTCGCTGGCGAAGTGCTCATGCTCCGCGCCAGCCTCCGCCGGGAGACCGACGGGTGGGCGATCGCCCTCACAGCTGCTGGATCGCTGGGCTCGATCGCCCTGAACGTCGCCGGCGTCAGCAGGTCCGACGGCGTCCCGGCCCCGGCGCTCGACTACGTCGTCGCCGCTGTCCCTCCAGCAGCCGCGCTCTTCGCCTTCGGCGTCCTCATGCGGCAGATCCACCGCCACGTCGCCGCCGACGAGTCCCGTCACAGCCGCTGTCCGGCAGGAGAGCCCTCAACGCATCCCGCGGACCTGGACCGTCCCCACGCCCACTCCGCTACACCGCAGCTCCCGGCCCCGAAACGGCCCGAGGACCGCGAGGATGACCGCCCCACTCCAGCGGGCGCCGTACAGGGCGCATCAGGCGATGTGGCGGAAGAGACCGATCAAGTGGCGGAAGCCCACGTCCCGCCGAAGAAGCGCACCGGTCGCAAACCCGCTGCCACCGACGACGAACTCCTAGCCATTGCCCGCACCGCCCCGCTCGGACTCAAAGGACGCGCGTCAAGCCGCCACATAGAGACGGCTGTCCGTGCACGCGGCCTCCCTATCGGCAAGGACCGCCGGAACGAGATCACCCGACGGGTCCAGGCCGAACTCGACAGCGGCCAAGCGAACGCCGCGTAGGCCCCGCCCGAAAGTCACGCTGCCCCCGCTCATCCATCGCGGAGCGAGGTAGTCGTACACCACACCCCCGCAGCACCGAAGCCGTACCAGCCCGACCAACAGGAGGCACGCTCTTGCACGACGACCCCACTGCCACAGATGCCCACGACCAGCGACAGGCGGCTCCTACCCAAGCCCGAGGCGGAGCAAGTTATCCCTTTGGACACTCCACCATCGGCGGAGTGTCCAAAGGGCTCTCCGCCCCAGGGGGACGGAGCCTCGTCCGGCGCCGGGGGACGCCTGACGAGGAGGCTGTGACCGCCGGACGGACGCAGCCGGGAGAAGAGCAACAGCCTCCGTGCGAAGCCACGTACACCCCCGCTCCCCCTCCAGAGCCCCGTACGCGACGCCGTACCAACAAAAACAGCCGACGCTCCAAAGTGTGCAGCGTCCGCTTGAACGACGACGAGTACGCGCTTGTCGCGATCGCTGCCAAAGCTGTCGGCGTGACCGTCGCCAGCTTCTTCGCCAAAGCCGCCCTCAACGCGGCCCACGACCCTCAAACCAGCGCTGCGGCCATCGCCGGGCGTCGCGAAGCCGTCATCGAGCTGTTCACTGCCCGCAGGCACCTCGGTCAGATCGGCAACAACCTGAACCAGCTGACCCGCGCCGTCAACTCCGGCGGCCGACCGACCGACATCCAACTCGACGCCGTGCTCGACTCGGTCCGCCAGGCCTCCGCGCGCGTCCAGGACGCCACCGACCAGCTCCTCGACGACGGCTAGTCCCTGCCCCACCGAGGTCCCCGAGGTCCCCGAGATACACCGTCCCCGCGTGTTGTCCCCACGCGCCCGGTCGGTCCGCGTCAACACTCCAGGACGACGTCGAGGTGTTCTTGCACCGGCTCGAACAGGCGGTACGGGACGTACTCAGAGATGTCGGCGTGGGCCACCCACGCGAGTTCGGCCAGCTCGTCGATGTCCGCGACGTACGCGTGGCCGCCGGCCACCTCGCAGGCGGTGTACGACATCAAGCGGCCGGTGTCAGGGTGGACCCGTTCCCCCAGCGGCTTCAGCGCCCTCACGGCGAGGCCAGTCTCCTCCAAGGTCTCGCGTACGGCGGCCCCCTCCGGGGCTTCGCCCGGCTCGACCTCACCGGCGGGAAACTGCCAGGAGAGCCGCCCCTCCCTGACCCGCCGACGCACCATGAGCACGCGGCCTTCGTGCACCACGACGGCCGCTGCGATGGCCGGTCGACCTTCAGCGTTCTCCTGCTCCATGTTGCTCCTCCAGATCGAGTGGGCAGGCTGCCCCGAGGAGTGATACCGGCACGTTCACTGCTGCTCGGCCCCGGTCCGGAGGAGCGGAGCGAGCAGATCGACCGCCTCCTCCCAGGGGAAGCGGTCGGCGCCGCCGCCGGACTTCGGACGGTGGGGCTCGTAGCTGCCGATCAGCACGCCCATCTCCCGGAGCTCGTCGATGCTGCACCGGTAGGCCCGGTGGGCGGCGAGCGCAGTGTTCACGTAGGGCAGCAAGACCGTGGGGACGCCCATGCCGGGTGCCTCGCAGAGGATGCCGAGCGCCAGGTTGTCGGCGAAGCCGGCGGCCCACTTGTTGACCGTGTTGAACGTGGCCGGTGCGACCGCGATGGCATCGGCCCGCGGGTAGGTCCGCGCCTCGCCGGGCGAACGCCAGGCGGACCTGACCGGATACCCGGTCTGCTCCTCGACCGCCCGGGTGTCGAGGAACTCGACACCCTGCGGCGTGGCGATCACCCCGACCTCCCAGCCCCGTTCCTGCGCTGCGGTGATCAGTCTGCCGACGTCGCCGGCGATCCCGGCGGCGCAGACGACGACGTACAGGAAGGGCTTGGGCTGCGGCTCGGTCACGCGGGGACTCCCAGTCGGCGGCTGAAGTGGTGGAGCTCCGGCAGCGTACGCCGACGGTCCCGGGCTGCCATGTCGGCGACCAAGTCCCGGACGGCTGGGCGTCGCACCCCCTTGGCTTCGCAGGTCTCCGCGATCCGCAGGACCTGGTAGCCGGAGGCGAGGCGGCCCTGGTGCGCGTAGGCACGGGCGGCTTCGACCCACAGGGCGGCTCGGCTTTCGGGTACCGGGATGTGGCGAAGCGTGTGCGGGCGCGGTGTCGTAGCGTTGCCCAGGCCGCCAGCTACGACCCAGCCATCCTCTCGCCGAAGCCACCCAGCATCGGGAGCTGGACAGCGCCTCATCCATCAGCGATCGACCAGTCTGGCGCCTCGCCCGGTCCCCGAAGCCCGGATGGTGATGGACGTACTCCCGCACATGACCGAGGAAGATCTCGCCGAGTACGAGCGGCTGTGCGCCATAGCCGCTCCGAATGGCGGCATTCATCTCGCCTACGAGGACTGACCGCCCCCACCGGGCAACACCGCGCGACCGGTGGCCAGGAACCCTCCCGGCCACCGATCCCTTTCGGTGCTTGCGGCTGCCGCCAAGGGCAGAAAGCACTGCTTCGCGACCGGGCGACCGGAGCCGCACGGGACCACCCCGTTCAACCACATCTTCCGCTCTCTTTGCCTCTGTGCAGCAGATGGTCCGCGACCACGACTGTCTTGAGGCGGCCCCCACTCAGCGAGCAGGCTGTTCCCTCAAATGAGACAAGGCTTCTGCCACCGACATGTCGTAGTGGTCCTTGTCTCCTTCCCAGCGGGCCATGACCGCGACCGCCGCTTCGGCCATATCCGCAGGCAACCTGGCGGCGCGGAGCGTTTCGGCGATGTCCTCCATCTCCGGCGCCCAGCGCCAGGCGCGTGCGGCCACGCTGGGCAGGTATCCGGGGTCGGAGAGGATGTTGGACGCCATCACCTGCGCCTCGGCCGTGAGCTCATCGCCGACGCCGTGAGCGTCGGCCAGCGCGTGGGCCACGCCGGCGAGGGTGCGGGCGGCCTTCTGGTAGCTGGCGAACGCCATCTTCAGTGCGGAGGCTGAACCGACGCTGCCGCTGGCGCGGCGGACGTGTAGCGCGGTGTCCTTGAACACTGGCTCCACCATGTCCACGGCTTGGGCTTCTCCGGCGAGGTAGAGACGAGCAGCCCGCTGGCCACCGGGCGGCGGGCCGAAGATCGCACCGTCGAGGACCATGGCGCCCGGCCTGATCTCCTCCGCGATTCGCTGCATTCGCTGGGGGTTGATCGCGTTGGCGTCGACGTACACCCCGGCGAAGGCGTGGTCGGCGACCGTGGTCGCCACGTCTTCGGCGGCCTGCGGAGGACAGATCGACAGGACGATCTCACTCCTCTCCAGCGCCTCGTCGAGCGAGTCGCACGCGGTGGTGCCGACTTCCTTCGCGCGTCGGTGGGTGGCGTCGCTCCGGCCTTCCGGCACCCACAGCACCTCGTGGCCTGCCTTGACGGCCTGGGCGGCGACGGCCGCGCCCATGGCTCCGGGGTGCAAGAGGGTCACGGTCGTCACTGGCTGCCTCCTGGCGGGAGCTGAGCGGGCATGCGTTCCTGATGAGCAATGATCACCTCACGAAGGCCGATCGCGGCAGGTGATCCAGCCCCGGGGTGAAGTGCAAGCTGACGGCTGAAGTGGCCGATCCGGCGGTCGACGCTCTCGGTGCGGCGCCGGGCGCTGACCCCGAGGACGGCGTGGATCTGGGTCGCGGCCCCGTCGACGTCTCCTCGGCCCAGCCGAGCCATGGCCAGGTCCATGCGGGCCAGGGACATCTCGCCGAGTCTCTGCTGCTCCGGCGGCGCAGACTGGAACATCTCCACCGCTTCGTCGGCGCGAGCCTCGGCATCGCTGAGGTGTTGGGTGCCCGCCAGCCAGAGGTGCGTGCTGCTGGAGTAGAACAGTTGCTTCTCGACGGGGAAGGCCATCATCCCGCCTGGCAGTTCGTCCCCCTCGGCGAGACGCTCTCGCAGGTGGTCGGCGGCGCTGAGGGCCGCCAGGGCATCGCTGCCCCGGTTGAGCTGGCCGTAGGCGCGTGCCTTGATGCTCTCCAACCGGATCTGCGCCGTGCCGGACTCCGGGGTGAACGCGCTTCCGGAGTCCGCAAGGCGTACGGCGTCTACGGGGCGGCCGTCCCAGTACGCGATCAGTGCCTGGAGTCCGCGTACCCAGGAGCGTAGTCCGTTGTGCCCCGCGAGTTCGCCGAACAGGAAGGCGGTACGGGCTTGTGTCTCGGCCGCGTCGTAGCGGCCCAGGTCGAAACTGGCATTCGCCAGAACGCCGCACAGGACGCCGGCGCCCACGTAGAGGTCGGAGGTGTACCGCGGTGGCTGACGTCCTTCGAGAAGTTCGAAGGCGCGGTCTCGGAGGGCACGGACCTCGCGGAACAGGGGCCCGACGGGCCGGTTGGGGTACGTCATGACGAGGCGGCGGATGTCAGCTTCCAGCTGCTCCAGAGTGTGCGGTCCCACGTTGCTGCTCTCTGCCCTGGCCGCGAACTGCGCCGACTCATTCGCCGCCGCCATGACCACGTCTTCAAGGCCGTACTCGGATGGATCCACTGCATCGCGGTCGTCAGCCGCTGGGCGGTGTGGGGAAGGGCCCGGCTTGGACTCCGCAGGCCCGAGGATTCGGGTGGCCGGGATGCCCGGAAACATGAACTCCAGGACGCGGCGGGCGACGGTCTGTGGGGTCCGGACCTCGCCATGCGCGTACCGGAAGAACTGCCGCTTCTCGATCGTCGCGGTCGCGATCGAGGACGGCCCCTCCAGCTCAGCTAACTGCTTGGCCGCCTGTTCGTACCGTCGTTTGAAGACCTGGTAGTCCTGCCAGCCCCGCTGATTGATCAGGGTCTGGAAGAGGGTCGGTCCTGATGGCTCCACAGCCGCTCCCTCATGCCGGGGTTCCTTGTCCGGCATCCACGCTAGACATCAACAGCCGCCGATCGAAGATCTGTTGTCCAGAAAATCCAGGTGGACGGTGAATAGACATCGGTTAGGCACGAAAGGGCCGCGTTCGGCGTCGTTCAGGGCCTCGTTCAGGCGGGAGCCGCCGTGAACACTTCGTCTTCGCCCCGGCAAGACAGCGCCCTGCGCGGCTGAGTCTCCGCCGCGGCAACGCAAGTCAGGTAGCCCAGGAGGCCCGCTCATGGCAGCGCACCACCAGCTCACGTTCACCGTCACCCGAACGGCAGCCGCCGCCCAGCAGGCACGACACCGCGTCGTGGCCGAGATCCGCTCCTGGGGCATACGGCTCGACGCGGAGGCACTGTCCGGAATCGAGCTGGCTGCTGGCGAGCTGATCACCAACGCCGTGCGCCACACCGCGTGGGGGCCGGTCACCGTCAGCGTCTACCGGGAGGGGCCTGTGCTTGCGGTCGAGGTGCATGACGCTACGAAGGCGCTGCCGCGACCGGAGCCCTTGAGCGGGAGCGCCGAGTCCGGGCGCGGTCTGTATCTCGTATCCGTGCTCGCCGACCGCCACGGTGCCGATCTGACGGCGACGGGCAAGCGCTGCTGGGCGGAGTTCGATCTGCCCCGCAGTGCGGGTGATCGACCGACAGATCAGGACAGCCGTCGTGATCGGCGTCTGCCCCACGACCATGCCGGCGACGTGGCTGATCGGGCGGTGACGAGGGTTCGTGCACCGGCAGCTGGAGCGCCATCGCACACCCGAACGAGGGCCAGGCGCCGGACTGTAACCCCGGCAGCAGGGCGGCCCTTTGCGGGCCAGCCCATCGACTGAATAGCGCTGATTTGACAGCAAGTTGGGGGCCTAGACTCGTGGGCTTCCCCGGGACACCGACTTTCGCGGTCGACCACGGGACAAGCAGCCCCCGGCCCTCTACGGGGCCGGGCCCACGAATCAGCTCCTGTACCAAGTGGAGGTTTTCGCTATGCCCGAGAAGGTCACGAAGGAAAAGGTCCTCGTCTACGTCGTGCGCGACGGACGCCTGCTGGTGTTCCGCCACACCGACTACTCCTACGAGGAGGTCGGCATCCAGGTGCCTGCGGGCAGCATCCGCCCCGGTGAGACCCCGGAGGTGGCCGCTCTGCGTGAGGCCCGCGAGGAGACCGGCCTGTCGGACTTCAAGATCGTCCGCAAGCTCGGCGAGACCGAGTACGACATCAGTCCGTACCGGTTCGAGATCCAGCACCGGCATGTCTTCCACCTGGAGCTCACCGAGCCGACCCCGGAGCGGTGGATGAGCCAGGAGGACCACGACGGCGAGCAGGAGCCGACTCACTTCGAGTGCTTCTGGATCCCGCTGGAGGCCGCGCACATTCTCCAGTCCGGCCAGGGCGCCCTGCTGGGGTGTTTGTCCGACTAGCCATTCATCCGGTCACGGCAGCATAGGAGGGGGCAGCCGATGAACCTCAGCACAGAACAGCGCCACACGATCGACGGGCTCTACCGGAGCCTGGACGCCGATGACACCGGCACCGCGGTGTCGGTCATCGTCAAGACGCGCGGCGAGACGTGCGACATCGACTGCCTCTATTGCTACGAGAAGCGCAAGGAGGCCCCCGGGGGTGCCAGGGTCAGCGCCGACCAGATCAGGCGCCTCGCCAGCATCTTCAAGGGCCGCAAGCTCGCCGTCGAACTCCACGGCGGCGAGCCCCTGACGGCCGGGCGGAAGCACATCGGCGAGATCCTGGCGGAGCTGTCCGGCCTGCCGCAGGTCGTCCGCGTCAGCCTGCAGACCAACGGTGTCCTGCTCGACGCCGACTGGCTCGACATGTTCGACACCCTCTGCCCGGACCTCCGGATCGGCATCTCCCTCGACGGTGACGCCCAGGGCAACGCCTGGCGCGTCGGCTACGACGGCAAGCCCGTGTATCCGCGCGTCGCCGCTACCCTGAACCTGCTCGCAGAGCGGGGCCGGAGCGTCGGTGTGATCGCCGCGGTGACCCCGGCCGTGCTGGACCGCGCTGAAGAGGTGCTGGACCACCTCGCCGGCTTCGGTTCGGTCAACGCGATCAGCTTCGTACCCTGCTTCGACTCCACAATCCGCCGCTCCACGGCCCTGCGGAGCAGGCGCAAGTCGGCCAGCCGACTGCTTCAGCAGGCTGCCGTGAACGCAGCCGATGGCCCGGCCTGGGCGATCCATCCCGACGAGTACGCCCAGTTCGTCCTTGCCGCCACCGCTCACTGGATCACCGCCGGACACTTCGCCCGCATCAAGCTGGAACCGGCCGTCTCCACGATCCGACGATTACGGGGTCTGACGACAGGCTTCTGCCATTTCTCCGACCTCAAGTGCGGCCACGTCTTCACCCTCTACCCCGATGGCCGCCTCGGGAGCTGCGACGAACTTCCCTGGCCCCAGGCCCGCCTCACCCAGTTGGAGTCCACGGCCGACGAGCGCGAGGTGGTCCACGCCCAGCAGAACTCCCTCCTCTTGGACCAGGGCAAAGCCCTGATGGACAAGTGCACGACCTGCGACTACCGCACCACCTGCGGCGGAGGATGCATCGCCACCCGCTGGCGCCAGGACCCGAACAATGATCACGACGCGTACTGCGACTACCGCATGCGGATGATCGACGGCGTCGCCGCACTGCTGGCCCAGCCCGCGCACCCCGCCGGCGCCTGGTGCCAGAGCCTGCGCTGGCGCCCCCGCACCCCGAACAGCGTGCGCGACGTGAACGCCTTCCTGACCAGCTGGGACACCCCCAACCTCGTCGGCAACGAAGTCAGGCTGCACACCAGTGAGCACGGCAACATCAACACCTTGGGCCTCGCCGGTATCCACGAAGCCGACGATCTCACCCCAGCCCACCCGATGTGGCATGCGGCTATCGAACCCGGCGTATGGCCGTTGGTCGACACGGTCACCCGAGTCTGGGGGCTCGTCACGTACGACAGCTGCCAGGGCCACCAGTACACCGGCGTGGACCTGGCCCCGACGGGTCTGCGCATCGGGCTCCTCCCCCGCGACCGCCAGGAGTACGCCCGTATTGCTGCGGCACTGTGCCGTGCCGCCACCTTCGCAAGCGCCCTCCTGCCCGCGGGCATCGAGGTCAACGTCGGCCGCTCGGAGCTCACCTGCGAGAACACGGGCACCACCACCCCGGTCCTCGACCTGAGCCTGGACCCCGGCTCCGGTCAGGGGTGGGACGGCTACTTCGCCCGCCTGAACGAGGCCACCGCTATGTTGGCCGCAGCCCTCGACGCCGAGCGCCCCAAGGCCGAATCCGTGTGCGCCTGCCCGCTGCCGGTGTTGCCGCAAGCCCCCGAGGGGGTGCTGCGATGAAGCCCGGCGACACGGTCACCATCCACCAGCTCCTGGGCCGCATCGCCTACTTCCACACCCTGTTCATCGAACCCGCCCTCACCTCCAGCAAGCAGCCCAGAGCGGGCAAGGCCTGCTGCAACCACATGAACACCACGGGATGCCGACAACCAGACGTCGGCACCGTGCTGGCAAGTACCGCTTGGGCCGTCCTCGACGAGATCGCGGCCAGCCTCGGCGAGCACCTTCGCCTCTGCCCGGACTCCGACCACAAGTGCTGCGCGACCTGCCACATCGCAGCCTCCGGCGCCGCCATCGCCCAGGCATGGACAGTCGCCGAACACAACGCGTACGGCCTGCCGCTACCCACGGACCCCCTCGTACGGGCCTGCCGCACCACAGCCGCAACCCGTCTCGCCCTCGTCTTCACCCAGCAGCACGGGGCCTCGTGCGGCGCCTTGGCCCAGGCCGAGACACCTGACGCTGACCTCCTGCCCGACAGCGGCGCCCTGCCGTTGACCGGAGAACTGCTCGCCCTGTGGCACGACCCGCTGGCCGCCACCCGCAGCCCGGTCGTCAGCTGGCTCAACCACTGCACGGACCTGAACGACATCCACCGCGTGCTCCAGCAAGGGGGAACCACGAAGTGATCCACATTGCCGAGACCGTCGGCGTCGGAAGCATCGAGAACTTCCTCAGCAACGCCGAGCGGACCCAGCTCGCCGACCTCATGAACGACGTCCTGACCAGCGGCGGAACCAGCCGCTTCGGTGGCGAGCGCCGTACGTCAATCCACGAAATCCCCGGCCACAGCCCCGAAGAGGCCATGGCCGTCTACGAGCCGGCCGGACGCGTCGAGATCCCCTCGATCCCCGAAGCCGCCGAGAAGCTCCTGGGTGATGCCTTCGAACGCGCTCGCCCGGCGTTCTCCCGCGTCATGCCCTCGATCACCCTGTGCCGCCCGTGGACGTACGTCGAGTACGGCGTGGGCCAGCACATCACCAGCCACCTCGACGGCATCGCCCCCGACCCGCTCGCCTGGCCCCGCCAGATCGCCGGCATCAGCGTCGTGATCACCCAGGCCGACGCCGGAGGCGCCTTCTACGTCGAGACCACTTCCAGCGACCGCCTGTGGAACGGCAAGGCCCCCGATGCCGCCTCGAATGGCTACGAGGAGGGCATGTGGCTGGCCCACGACGGAGCCGACAACTCCGCGACCTGGTTTCAGCAGATGCCCCGTACCCGCTGGAGTGTCGCCCCGGCTCCCGGAACGGCCCTGCTGTACGGCTCCCAGCTCGCGCACGGAACCCTCCCGGTCATGTCCGGTCGGGTCGCCAAGTTCATCAGCTGGCTCATCGCCGAGCCCACCACGGCCGGGTGAACGCGTGCTCCTGGCCTTGGAAGGCATAGCCGGCGCCGGAAAGAGCACCCTCCGAGACCGGCTCCTAGCCGCCGCCCACGCCGAGGGCATCCCCCTCAGCCACATCGGCCAGTTCTCCTGGCTCTCCCACCCGGCCACTCGCACGCTGACCCGTCTGCGGGCCGGGCACGGGGGCGACGAGCAGGAGGCCATCGAGGCCGCCGCCCGGGACCTGGCCCTGCACTCCCGCTTCAACATCGCCGTCGCCCTCACCGAGGGCCCGGTCCTCGCCGACCGGCTCACCCTCTCCACCGCCTGCTTGCTCGCCCTGCTCCACCGGCAGCACGTCGACACGTACGTCGAGCGTCTCGCCGAGCAAACCGAGGCCCGTCCGCAGCTGACCGTTCTGCTGACCACCGAGCCTGACATCTGCCACGACCGCATCACTCGACGTGCGACAGAGCGTCGCTTCACCGAACAGCCCGAGGCCGCCGCCCGGCTGGCCGACCTCTATAACGAGGCCGCCGACGCCTGGGCGAAGGCCACGGGCCTGCCCGTACTGAAGCACCCCTGCACGACCCATGCCGACCTCGAAGCTCTGGTGAACGCCTGCATGAAGGACCTCCGCTCGGCCGGCAGCCCCACGGCCACGAACAAGGGAGCGAGCCGATGAACCTGCACCCGATGCATCCCGCAGCCTGGGTCCTCGATCAGCTCCGCACGGACGGCTGGCACATCAACGACCTCCTCGCGTTCACGCGGGCCAGCACCCTGGTCAGAGCGAGCCGCCCCGGCCAGGAGGGCGTCGTACTGAAGGCGGGCTTCGGCAGCAACCACGTCCTGGCCGAGCTCGACCCCAGCGAGAGGCCCGCCGCGTACGGCTTCTACTGGTACGCGCAGATGACGGAGACCGAACGCGCCCTCACCCGCGAAGACTTTCGCCACGAGGCGGAGCTGACCGCCGCCGCCGGAGGAGCCGATCACATCGTCCCGCTGTTGGAACAGGGCAGCTCGGGGCGGTTCGACTGGTACACCATGCCGCACTGCGACGGCGGGAACTTCCGGGCCTTCATGGCCACGTCCAAGGACACCGGCAAGGGTCTCAGCATCCTCGCCGACGTCGCCGACGGCCTGAGCAACCTGCACCAGCGCGGAATCGTCCACCGCGACGTCTACCAGGAGAACATCCTCATCGACCAGGGCCGGGGCCTGATCACCGACCTTGGAGCCGCCCGCCGTCTGTCCACCCCGCGCGGGCCGGAACACCGCGGCCCCGAGGTCCACTGGCCGCCGGAGTACCTCACCGGCTACCACGAGGCCGCCCCGGCAGCCGACGTGTTCAGCCTCGGTGTCCTCGTCTACCGATACCTGTGCGCGGACATCCCCCGCCTGGCCGGCCACCCGAAGCTGCCCCTCGTCCCGGAGCCCCTGCGAGGCGTCGTGACCGCCGCGCTGTCCGACGGCGTGGGCGACCGGCCCGCGATGAACGACCTGCGCTTCGCGCTCCGCACCGCGGCCGACCTGCACCAGCGCTTACAACGCGAGGGAGCCCTCATGCCCAGAGCGAGATCTCCGCCTTTTAGCCGGCACCACAGCACAGGAAGCGGAACAAGCCGAAGCCAACGAGACCGAAAGGCGGAACACCTCATGAACCAGGACCGCATCACCGACTTCCTCGCCAACGTCGAGGACCTGCGCGGCGAGGACGAGACCGTCCGTACCACCGCCCACACCTCCAGCGTCTCGGCCGAGGGCTGGCCGGCGGCCGAGGCGGAGACCACCACCGCCTGAACACCCGTAGCCGCCCGGCGCACTGAGCGCCGCTGGTGAACACCCCCGGGGCCGGGCCGCCAGCACCTGCGGCCCGGCCCCGGGCCCACCACCGAACAGGAGAGCCGCCTCATGCACACCCTCGCCGCCCTCTTCGACCTCCGGCCGATCGACCACCTACACCACGAGCGCACGCAGCGAATCCACGCGGTCATCCGCCCCGGAGCCCAGGCGCATCAGTCCATTACCAGTACGGGAGCCGACTACTGCCTGGCCCACCACGCCCTCGAAGGAGCCGAAGCCGCCGCCCGCGCCGGCGATGCCTCGACCTTCGACTGGTACGTCGCCCACCCCGACGCGGGTGCCACCACGGGCTCCGTCCCCACAGTGGTCGGCGCCCGCGTGGTCATCGCGCCCACACTCGCCGACCTGCCCCGATCCGCGATCTCCGAGACCCCCTACTACGTCCTGGGCCCTGGTACCGAACCCGCTCAGCCTCACCTGAGCAACCTCGCGGCCGACGCCTACGCCAGCGCTGCACGAGCGGGCTTCGGCGACCTGCTCGCCGCGCACGCCGTCGTCCTGTGCCTGCTGCGGACGAAGAACCTCAGCGAGACCCTCGATAGCTGGACCATCAGCCGCCTGCCCGGCACGGTCTTCATGGACCACGTCGACGACCCGGTCGTCCTGGCCCGCGACCTGATCCACGAGGCCGGGCACAACTGGCTGAACGACGCGCTCGCGGCAACGGCATGCAAGATCAGCGACACCGCCCACTTCCACTCCCCGTGGAAGCAGACGATGCGGCCGGCGTTCGGCTTCCTCCACGCCTGCTGGGCGTTCCCGCTCACCATGTTGTTCACCGCCCAAGCGCTGAACAGCACCACGGGAGACCTGCACCGGTTCCTGACCGCGTACCTCGACCAGCAACGAAGCCTCCTCGCCAGCACGGCGCCCGATCACGCCCGCGCTCTGGAGCTGATCCGCGACGACGGTCTCCGCCACCGCCTCGCTGCCGCCCACCACCAGGCCCTCGCCCTGTGAACGCGCCCCGCGACGAGCAGCCTGGCCTGTCCCTGCTGCTCCACCGGCCAGGCGAAGAGCCCACCATCCTCCACACCGGTCTGGCCAGCCTCGAACACGGACTGCCCATCGGACCAGACACCACCTTCAACGTCGGCTCGGTCGCGAAGCAGATCACCGCCCACCTGATCCTGCTCGCGGCGCATGACGATCTCCTGCACCTGGACCAGCAGGCCGCGGACCTGCTGCCCCGGCTCAAGATCAGCGATGTCACCGTCGCGGACCTGGTCACCCATCGATCGGGCATACGCGACGCCGAGTCCCTGCTCTCCCTCGCTGGCTTCCGTGAACTCGACCACTACACGGCAGACGACCTGCGAACCCTCGCCTACCGCCAAGACCAGCGCGCCGTCCCCAAAGGCCGCTTCCTCTACAGCAACACCAACTACCTCCTCTTGGCCGAGATCCTCGAAACGGTCCACCACACCACGCTGCCCGAACTCGCCCGACACCGCGTTTTCGGCCCACTCGGCATGCACACCACCCACTTCAAGACCGACCCGCACCAGGTCATCCCCGGAGCGACATCCGCCTACCAGGCCGCCCACAACGACTGGTGGCACACAGAGGCGCCAGTCACGCTGCCCGGCCCGGGAACCCTGTGGACCACCGCCAGCGACCTCAACCGATGGCTCGCCCACCTTCGCCAGTACTGGCAGTGTGAACACCAGCTCCCCTGGCAGAACGCCCTCGCCTACCACCCCAGCGACCACCAGCCGTACCTTTACGGACCCGGCCTCTACGCCGACACCCGTCCTGGCCGAGTCGGCGTCTTCCACTACGGACACGAACAAGGGTTCTCCGCCGCGACTCACCTGGACGCGACGGGGCTGCGGGTTATCTGCCTGTCTAACAACGCCGACATCGCCGCCGACTACATCACCGCAGCCATCCTGCGGGGCCTCGGAGAACATCCGGAGCTGGACCCCAAGGTTGTCCTCCGCACAGCCGCGACCTTGCGCCCGGAGCCCAAGGTCGCGGCCCGCACCCAGCATGCCAACGGCAACCGCGGCCCGGAGGTCGAACTCGGTACGTTCTCCTGCGACCAGGCCCCCGGCAGCCTGCGGCTGACCCGGAGCGCCGGCACCCTCCACCTGTGGCGCCGAGGAACCCAAGACCAACTCACCCAAACGGGGCCAGCGGCGTACGTCGGCAACGGCTACACGCTCACCCTGACCGGCAGCGCGGACCAGGTGCACAGCTTCACCCTCGACCTCGACCGCGCCCCCGGACTGGCCTACGTCCGCCGGTAGCCATCGATTACGAGGCTGCTTCCCGACCCCACCACCTCGGACCGGTGGAGAAGCGAACTGGAGAAACTACCCATGTCTGACCGCTTGGTGATTCCTGGAATCGAGGCGTTTACGCGCGAAGGTCTACCCGCGCCCGCCCAGACCGATGACCGGAACCCATGGGTGGACGGGGTCTGCTGGCTGTACTGCGGGCAACGCTGGACACGCGTCTTATGGATCGGACCAGCGAGTGTTGCGGGCATGCAGGCGCCGATGTTCGCGTGCAGCCCCTGCATCGCCGAACTCCATCAGCGGGTGTGGCGATCTCTGCGCATCAGCGACGAACCTGACCGCCCCAGCCCCCACACGAGGCACCTCGAAGAGGATGAGCACGGCAGCCCCCGTGGCGGCCGCCACCGCGCCCGCAGCAGATTCCTGCGCTCATGACAGCACCCATGTCAACTGAGGCATTCCGCTGGAATCTTGGCGCTGATGGGGGAGTCGCCCGCTCGCCTCCAGTCCCTGAGAACGTACCCACCGCGGGGGAAGCACATCTATGAACTCCGGGTCGCCACCCGGCTTGGCCAAGCCCCTGTTGATTCACCATGACCCGCTCCATGCCCAACAGGGGGCCAGCCCCCTCAGCATGTCCTTCATCCATGGCAGCCCGTGTCACCAACGGCGTTATGGCGAACGGGACCTGGGCTGAACAGGCCTCCAGCGGCAACTCTGCTCAAAGATCACCTACGCCCGACCAGCCCCTTTCGGTAGCATGCTCCGAACGGGGGATTTCGGCTGACGTGGGACGAGTAGCAGCGCACTCACCACACGAAGCCCGAGCAGTCCTGCCACGTGCCGCTTCGCAGAGCACACAGACGAATCGACCACACAGGACTGACCGGGTGCACCGGGTACGGAGCGTGAAGATGGACTTCGACGTTGCCGCGCCCGACCCTGCCGGCATGGTGGCGTCGCTCAGTTCGCTCGGCTACTCGCTTCCCGCCGCCGTCGCAGATCTTGTGGACAACAGCGTCTCCGCAGAGGCCAAGAACATCGACGTCGACTTCACGTGGGACGGACAGGGCTCCTGGATCTCAGTGACGGACGACGGCAAGGGGATGACGGAGCCCGAGCTTGTGACCGCCATGACGGTGGCGGCCCGCGGCCCATCCGCCGATCGGAGTGCCATGGATCTCGGTCGTTTCGGTGTGGGGTTGAAGTCCGCCTCGTTCTCCCAGTGCCGCAAGCTCACCGTAGCCACAGCCAAGGACGGGATCTGGCACGTTCGGACGTGGGACCTCGGTGTCGTGGAGCACTACAAGGAGTGGCGGCTACTCCGTGACCCCGGCGACACAACCTCGTCCCTCCTGCGTCGGATCGCGGGAAGCATGCAGCACGGGACCGTCGTCCTGTGGGAGCAGCTCTCCGGCTACCACAACACCGCCGTGGCCGGCGACGACGAAAAGACGCAGGCCCAGTTCTACGCGGAGGTGGAGCGTACCGAAGCCCACCTCTCGATGGTCTTCGCGCGTTTCCTGAAGCGTCCGGTCCGGTGCCGGATCCGGGTGCGCGGCTCCGACCTCTCCCCGTGGGACCCGTTTCTGTCTACGCACCCGTCGGTACAGCGGATCCCCTGGGAGCCTTTGCCGTTGGGATCGCAGTCGGTGCGCGTGGAGCCCTTCATCCTCCCCACGGCACAGCGTCTCTCGGAGGCCGAATACGAGTCGGCTGCCGGGCAGAGGGGATGGCTGGGGCAACAGGGGTTCTACGTCTACCGCCGTGATCGCCTGATTCTGGCCGGTGACTGGCTGGGGATCCGCGGCCTGAAGCGCGAAGAGAAGTACAACCTCGCGCGGATCGCCGTGGACATCCCTGCGGAGGCCGACGCGGACTGGGGCGTGGACGTGCGCAAAGCGAGCGTGATTCCCCCCGTCTCCTTGCGCCGTCACCTGGAAAGGATCGCCAGGTACACCCGCGAGGCGGCCTCCCGTTCCGCACGACAGCGTGGTCAGGTGGTGTCGCGGGCGCACGGTGACCCCCTGAGGTTTGCCTGGAATGTGAAGCGTCACGACGGCCGGATCACTCTGCGTATCAACAGAAAACACCCCTTGGTGAAGGCAGCGATGGATGACCGAGGGGGCAATCCGGAAGTCGTCCGCTCGATGCTCCGCCTTCTTGAGGAGACGGTCCCGGTCACGGCGCTCCGCATGCTCCACGAGACCGACACGGTCGACGACCCCGAACCCTTCGGCGGTCCAGGGCCAGCCGCTCCCGAGACCGTCGACATCGCTCGCCGGGTGTACGAGGCGCTCTTGGAGCAGGGCCGCTCCCCTGAGGACGCCCGGGGAGTACTCGGCTCTATGCCTCCCTTCGACGAGCAACAGGGCTTCTGGAACTCCTGACCCATCTGGTAGCCCCACTCCCAACCGACCCGGCCGCTGGAGGTCGCTGTGAGCACCACCCCCGAAGACAGTCTCGAGAAGGCCGAACAGACCGCGTTGCTGCTCCTGCCGGGTGACCGCCAGGCAACGCCGGCCGAGGTGGACTTCGCCGTGAACACCGCGGTCAGCATCCTTGCTGCCCAGGGGATCACCGTGGAACGGGACCAGGTGCGAAAGGTGCTCGAGGCCCGAGCTTCCGTGTTCCAGGCTGATTCCTCCGCCATGACGAACGACGAGGGCCACGTGGCCTGGCTCGCCGACGCGAAGGCAGACCGGGAGTGGGACTTCTGGGACCGCTACCGGCGCTACCTCCTGAGTGTGTCCAAGCTCCCGACGCAGGTCGTGCGCCGCCTTGACCAGAGCACCGACGACGTTCTCGGTGAACTGGAAGACCCTCAGCGAGAAGGCATCTGGCGCAGGACCGGGCTCGTGATCGGACAGGTACAGTCCGGTAAGACGGGGCAGTTCATCGGGCTCGCCGCGAAGGCAGCCGACGCCGGCTACCGGCTCATCGTGGTGTTCGCAGGGATCCACAACGACCTGCGCAGCCAGACCCAGCTCCGTATCGACGAGGGACTTCTCGGGTTCGACACCCAGTACCAGTTCCGCTCGGACGACGACGCGCATCGTCACATCGGTGTTGGCGCTATGTCGCATCACGGCAAGCGGCTGAAGGCCGCGTCGCTCACCACCAGTCACGAAAAGGGGGACTTCGCCCGGAAGACGGCGGTCTCCGCGAACGTGCCGGTGGGTAGTGTCCCAGTTGTCCTCGTGGTCAAAAAGAACCGTCGGATCATCGACAACCTGCGCGACTGGGTCATCGACAACCACGGCGTGGAGGACCCGGAATCCGGCCGGATGGTCGTTCCCGACCTTCCTTTGTTCGTGATCGACGACGAAGCCGACAACGCCGGGGTGAACACCTCCAAGGACCCGGACACCAACCCGTCGGCGATCAACAAGGCCATCAGGCGGCTGGTCAACAGCTTCACAAAGGCGTCCTACGTCGGCTACACCGCGACTCCCTTCGCGAATATCTACATCAACCCCGACACAGACGATGCCGAACTGGGCCCCGACCTCTTCCCGGAGAGTTTCATCCGCACCTTGCGGGCGCCGTCAAACTACCTCGGTCCCGAGCGTCTCTTCGGTCTGCAGACCGACGGCGACGAGGAGGACATCGAGCCCCTGCCGCTTATAAGGCACATCAAGGACACGGACCTCTGGGTGCCGGACAAGCACAAGTCCCACCTCCAGGTTCCCGACTTCCTTCCGGAGTCGCTCCAGCGCGCCATCCGGTCCTTCGTTCTGACCTGTGCGGCACGCCGAGCGCGCGGGCAGGTCGCAGTCCACAATTCCATGTTGGTGCACGTGACGCGCTTCACCGCTGTGCAGCAACAGGTCCGCGACCAAATCGACGCCCATGTACGCCTGCTGTTCGACGTTCTCCAGGACCGGTTCAGCAGCGCACGTGAAGAACTCGAGGAAGAGCTGCGGCAACTCTGGGAGGAGGACTTCGTCCCCTGCACCGAGGACATGACTGGTGACAGGCTCGACTGGGAGGAAGTCGAAGCTCATCTCCATGCCGCCCTCGCGAAGATCACCGTCATGGCCGTCAACGGTGCGGCGAAGGACGCCCTCCAGTACTACGAGCGCCGGGAGACCGGCTTGTCAGTCATCGCCGTAGGCGGCGAGAAGCTCTCCCGCGGTCTGACCCTCGAAGGGCTGTCGGTCAGCTACTACCTGCGTGCCTCCAAGACGTACGACACCTTGTTGCAGATGGGACGTTGGTTCGGCTACCGCCCTCGCTACGAAGACCTGTGTCGGCTGTACACGACACGTACGCTGCAGCGCCAGTACGCGGAGATCACTGCCGCCACAGACGAACTCCGGCGCGACGTCGAGGAGATGTCCGCGGTTGGACTTACCCCCCGCGAGTACGGTCTCAAGGTCAGAACCTCGTCGCTAGGCCTCGGTATCACGGCGTCCAACAAGATGAGGCAGGGTACACGTGTCCGCCTCAGCTACTCTGGTGAGCTTCCCGAGACGACCATCTTCGACCTCTCCGAGAAGGTGGTCCGTAGCAACCACGAGCTGCTGGAGTCGTTTGTCACACGCCTCGATGCGCACTCCGCCAGGGAGGTGGACGAGCGGAGCGGGACCATTGTCTGGAGCGGCGTCGCATCCTCCGACGTCACCGAAGGTTTCCTCGACTCCTACCTCACCGACCGACAGGCCCAACGGGTGCGGCCGGCATTCATCGCAGAGTACGTACGCCAGTGCGCCAAACAGGGTGAGCTGGGCAACTGGACGATCCGTCTGGCGAGCCGACTGCCCAAGGGAGCTCCGGCCGAGATCGCAGGCCATTCTGTCGGCCTCATCACGCGCAGCCACTCCAGGTCCTCGGACGTCGTTTCCGGCCGCTACACGATCAAGCGTGTACTCAGCCCTGCCGACGAGCTCCGCGACCTGACCCCGGAACAGCTCAAGCGTGCCCTGGAAGCCACGCAGGAAGCCGCGAAGGGGAAGCTCAACAGGAAGGGGGAACCGCTCGATCCGGACACCCCCCGCGGCCGGCCTTTGCGTCACCAGCGCCGCCCTGATCAGCCGTTGCTCCTGCTCTATCCCCTCAGCCCTGCCGAGGTGGCCAAGTCGTCGGGAAGCCCCGAGCCGGTCGCTCCGCTGGTCGGGTTCGCAATCAGCTTCCCGTTCTCCCGCCACCAGTTGAAGACTGAGTACGTGGTGAACGACATCTGGTTCAAGCAGGACATGGAGTTCGACGACTTCGAGGACGAAGAGTGATCGACGAGAGTGTGTGGCAGGAGCTGGAAGCTCACCAGCAGACCCCGGGGAGGTCCACCCGGCGGCTCTACCCCGACTCCCCACACGACATCCAGGTGTCGGTGACGCACCCCGCCCTCCGGCGGATGCTGCTGCTCGGCACTGACGCCAGGACCGCTGACACCGTACGTCAGGAGATCCAACAGCTGCCGGCCACACGTGGCCTGCAGCTGAACCTGTCGTCGGTGTCCGGCAACCAGTACGAGCTCCAGGTCATGCTCACTGACGACGAACTCACGGAGGTGTTCACCCCGCTCGTCTCCGACATCGCAGAGGTGGTGCGGGACTCACCGACCACCGAGACGGCGGCGGAGGCTGCGGTTCGTCGCTACGTCGGGTGGCAGCAGCTGCTGCGCTCTGTGTCACGCGAGGGCCTGTCCCGACAGGCTCGGTGCGGCCTCTTCGGCGAACTCCACTTCCTCCTCGAGTACGTATTGCCGACTGTCGACCAGCACACAGCTATCAGCTCTTGGACCGGACCCCGCCAGACGAACCAGGACTTTCAGCTGCCTGGCGCTGCGGTCGAGGTGAAGTCGACCACGGTCCGCTCTCCCCGGACGGTGCAGATCGCGAGCGAGCGGCAGCTGGACACGGCCGACTCGACGCCCCTCGCACTGGCCCATGTCGTCCTCGACGACCGGCAGCGGGGGCTCGGCACGAGCCTGAACGGCCTGGTGGACGAGATACGGGCTCGTCTGACCTCACCGTCCGCCTCACAGCGCTTCGAGAGCCTGCTGGTCCAGGCCGGCTATCTGCCGAATCAACGGGACCTCTACGACCACGATCGCTACACCCTGCGTCGCAGCGAGTTCTGGACGGTCGGGGAGGGTTTCCCCCGGATCGTCGAGGCCGCGCTGCCGCCCGGGATCGGCAACTGCACTTACAACATTGACGTGTCGGCCCTGGCCACCCACAGCGTGACCGCCGAAACACTGGTCGACCTGATCCGAGGAACCCATGGCTGAGCACGACGTCCACGAGTACTCCCGCGCGCTGGTCACCGACATCCAGGCGCTGGCGGACGCTGAGGGCGGCTCGATTCCGAACACGTTCACCCAGCACGTACTCGAGATCCTTGAGGAAGCCGGTGTCGTCACCGACGCAGCACTCGCCTACCACTCCTCGCGGGGACTGGAGATCTACGGCTACGGCATGCCTGAGGACGGCTCCAGCCTCGACCTCTACACGACGGACTTCAACCTGACGCCGTCGAGCAGCAAGCTGACCAAGGCCGAGTCCGACAGACTCTTCCGCCGGCTGTTCGCGTTCCTGGGAAAGCACGGGTCAATCCGCCCGAACCAGGAGGACAATACCGACGTGCACGACATGTGCGTCGGTGTGGAGAAGGCGTTGTCGAGCGTTCCGAAGATCCGCCTCTTCCTCCTCAGCAATCGGGTCAGTACGACGAGCGCCCCGGAGCCCTCGGAGTTCGAGGGGATCCCCGTTACCTACGAGCTCTGGGATCTCGCGCGGCTCCACAGGCACGAGACATCCGGGAGTATCGGCGAGCCCATCAAGGTGACTTTCGAGCGTCCCCTTCCCTGCCTGGCAGCTCACAGCGACGAGCCGAACTACTCGGTCGTCCTGGCCGTGATTCCCGGTCGGCAGCTGGCCGAGCTGTACAAGGAGCACCGGACCCGTCTGCTCGAACTGAACGTTCGGTCCTTCCTGCAGACCCGCGGCACTGTAAACAAGGGCATCCGCGACACCCTTCTGAAAGCCCCGGGCCAGTTCCTCGCCTACAACAACGGTGTGACCGCAACCGCCTCGGACGTGGACTTCGAGACCGACGAGGCCGGCCGTCCCATCGCCATCAGGAGCATGACCGGCCTCCAAATCGTCAATGGCGGCCAGACCACCGCCTCACTGCATCACGTCCTGACCCGTGACAAGCGGGACTTGGATGGGGTCCACGTGCAGATGAAGCTCACGATCGTCGATCCCGCCCACCTTTCCGAGATCGTTCCGAGGATCTCCCAGTACTCCAACACCCAGAACAAGGTGACGCTGGTCGACTTCAGCTCGAACCACGAGTTCCACGTCGCCTTCGAACGTGTCTCCCGCAGCCTGTGGGCCCCCGCAACCGACGGCAGCGGCCAGGAGACGCGATGGTTCTACGAGCGGGCACGGGGCCAGTACACCGACAAGTCCGCCGAGTACGAGACGCGCGCCGCCCAGCGCAAGTTCAAGCTGATTACGCCGACGCGACAGAGATTCAGCAAGTCCGACCTGGCCACCTTCGTGCACTCCTGGGAACAGCTCCCGCACTGGGTGAGCCGCGGCGCCCAGAAGAACTTCGCCCACTTCATGGAGCGGATCGAGAAGTCCGATCCCGTCGTGGACGTGCAGTACTGCAAGCGTGCTATCGCCACCTCCCTCCTTTTCCAGGCTGCCGACCGGATCGCCCGTACACACTCGGCTGGTAGCCACAAACGGCTGATCACGACCTACACGGTCGCCCGGCTCTCGCTTGAGGCCAAGAAGAGGATCGACCTCGACAGGATCTGGAACGAACAGGGCACAACAGATGCCCTGAACAGCGCCCTCGACGAACTCTGTCCCTTGATCATGGAAACGGTGATCTCCGGCGACCGGCACGTGTCGGAGTGGGCGAAGAGGCCTGACTGCTGGGACGAGGTTTCCCGCATCGCGTGGACGCTGCCCGCCGCGCTGGCCACCGAGCTCGCGGCTGATCCCTTCGAGATCGGCTCGCCCGAGAGCACCGAGTCGGACGAGGCAGAAGCCGCCGTCGAGGACATCCCCAGCGAGGAGTGGCAAGCTCTGGCGGATTGGGCCCGCGAGGGCCGGGTCCTGCGCTCCGTGGACAGGCAGCTCGCCGACCGCATCGCGCAGCGTCTATCCCAGGGGCGACGGGTGGTCGGGGCCCAGGCCAGGCAGGCGATAGAGGTTTACGAAGATGCTCTGCGGCAGGGGTTCCACCCTGTTCCCACCGACCTTGACCACGAGATGGCGTGAGCGGCGGCAGCCCCGGAACAGCTGGGGCTGCCGCCACACGGTTCTTCGCCTAGCAGTCGTCTGGAAGTCAAGGCTGACGCCGAGCGAGCCACCCAACACATCGCCGACGCCACACGCCTCAGCGTCCTGTTCTGCCGGGAAGGACCTGTCAGTCTGCGGTTAGCACGGCATCGAAGGTAGCTGCGGCTCCCTCGTCCTCCTGTGGACGAGTTGGGCAGTAGTCACTCAGCGGACAGCTTCCACAAACGGGCTGCTTGTCCCGGCACAGGTTCTCGCCAACGAACCTGATGGCGGCCATGCGCACCGGTGCATCACGGCCGGCGCCGAGAAGCTTTATGAGGTTAAGTCGCCCCTCGGTCAGTCGATTGGTCAGGTGTGATTGGTTCTGCTGCAACCTCGCAGCCACCCGCAACGCACCCTGGTTGACCAGCATGATGTCGTCGCCAGCCAGCAGCCTGAACAGCGCGAGCTCAGCCGGCTTGAGTCCCATCATCTTGCTGTGATCAAGGATCGAATCCGCGTCTACCCAGACCTCGGCCTTATCGACAACCGGACCGAGTCGGTCTTCCAAACGCTTGCGGGCGGCGGCTGTCGGTGCCGCGTTCACGAGGGCGAGGTAGACGTCCCGGGTCAGTTCCCTGTGTCCAGCAACACCGTTCATCACGTTGGCGAACTGGCTCGGATGCAGCTTGCCTCCCGAGAGCACCGCCATAACGAGAGCCCCGAGCGGCTTCATCTTCCGGCCGTTGGGGAACTGGTACCACTGCTTACCAGCGCGCTGCTCCTTGGCCCAGCGAGTCAGCTCCTCACGTACCTCCGGCCACTTGTCCGTGGCCTCGTGTCCGACGGGTGCATCTTGCGGCAGGAGAACCCGGGCTGCAGCTTCACCCAACAGCGGGGGAACCGCGTTGCCAATCTGCCGGAAGGCATCGCTCCGCGTGCCTGCGAACCGAAAGCGGTCCGGGAAGGTCTGGATCCTCGCGGCTTCACGTACGGTAAGCGTTCGCGGCTCTTCAGGATGGATGTACCAGTAACCGTCCTTGGCGATGTGCGCAGTGATTGTACGGCTCAACTCGTTCCAGTCGAGCTTCTTGTACTTGTCCGTGAACTGCTCAGCGTCGTATCTCTGGAATTCCTTCTCATCGTCTCCCAGCTTCTCATCCAGCTCGGAGTAGAGGGTCTTGGAATCCATGATGGTGAAGATCTTGAAGTCGTCGGCTCGAACCCGCCGCGTCATGTGATCATGGATCACACCTTTATCCGCCTTCTTGCGCATCTCCTTGGCGAATGGTGAAGGTTTCGGGTCCTGCTTCTCGTCGTAGTCGAGAAGCCGGGAGCCCACCGGATCCAAAGGGTTCGGGTTGATCGGAGGAAGGTCTCCAATGGCATCCCGAAGGGTGGTCTGCTTCTTCGGCTTATCCCACGTGAAGCCGCCACCATCTCTCCGCGCAAGCAGGATCAGGCGCTTCCTGTGCTGCGGCACGCGATAGTTCCACGCATCGACGAGACGAACCTGGGTCGCATACCCAAGGCTCTCCAGCTTTGCCTCGATGATGCGGATCACGCTGAAATCGTCGCCGAGGCCCATGTCGGGGACGTTCTCCATGAGCACGGTACGAGGAAGGAGCCGCTCCACTACGTCGACATAGGCGCGCCACAGTTCCTTACGGAGATCATGCGGGTCACGGTTGTGATTGTCGACCAAGTGTCGAATCTTGCTACGCCCGGCACGACTGAAGGGTTGACAGGGAGGGCCTCCCGCCACGATGTCGATCTCTGCCCCGGAGTCAAGAATTCGCTGGACGAACTCGCCTCGCTGCCCATCGTCCCCGAGGTCGACACAAAGGCTCATTCCGGGGAAGTTCACCGCATGAGTCTCACGTGCCCGCTCGTCGAAGTCCACGGCCGCAGCGGTGGTCCATCCGGCTCGTTCAAGGCCGAGACTCAGACCGCCGGCACCCGAGAAAAGGTCAACGGCGAGACGCTTGCCTTTCCCGTAACCAGACCGGACCCATTCCTCGAATTCTTCCGGCTCACAGTGATATTTGTGCTTGTCCAGCTTGAGGTAGTCGCTCCGCTCCAGGGGCACGCCATACGTACTTTTCGCCCCCTTCTCCTTCGTCACGACCCAATCCTCCGTACTTGCCGACCTGAACGAGCTCCAGGAGATCACGCACGACGCTGCGGAGGCAAGGCTTCCGGTTGGTCCGCGCAGCCGTAAACCTCGACGGCCACGCGGATGACCTGCCCGGCGAACGCCACTGCCCACTCGCCGTGCGGCCGTGGTCGCTTAAAGTAGTGATCTCCTCGTGAGACACCCCATATTAAAGGAGCCCCGCAGGACTCTCCCCGTGACTGTCTCGTTTCAGGGCGACACATGCACGATCGCTACCTGCCTCAACGAGACCCCTCACCAGAAGACACGTTCGATCACAGTGTTGCGCCTCGTTTCGCAGGCGCTGTAACCACCTCGGCCGCTGGCCCACAGCACGTACTGGCTTCTGAAGCGTGATCTGAGCTGTGTCGGGGATCTCAGCCGCCAGAGTCGTCGAGTGCTGTGACCCACGGCAGGCGAGCTGGCGCATGCCTCCGTAGGACCCGATCCGCTGGCACGAACTCGTGGGCCAGCTCAAAAGCACGAGCGCTCCGCAGCCGGTGGCAGTCGCCAGCAAGGACTTCTGCGAAGGCAAGCAACTTGCGTCGGGCTGGGCGTTCAAGCAGCTGAGCTGCCGCCTTGGCGCCGTCGCTGATCAGCTTCGCGGTGCTGATCAGCTCGTCCTTGGCAGCTGAATCGTCTTGCGCAAGGGCAGGAAACAGGCGGTCTCGTTCTCCGACTACATGGGCAGCAGCCAAGCAGAGAACCGTTGAAACTGCCGTCTCGGCGGGTTCTCCGGCATTGGTCATGGCATTCGCCAGTAGAGGGAGAACGGCGAAAGGGAGGGGGTCGGCCAGCTCCCAGAGGGGTTCCGCGACTTGGAGCCCTGCGTGTGTTCCCGTACGGTCCACGCACAGGGGTGGCCGACCGGGAGAGGTTTGACATAGTTCCCAGCGTTCAATGCTGGGGTCTGCCAAGGCGGCCCTAAGAAGCGCGCGGCACGCCTCTCTCAGCGTCTCAACGGAGATGTCCGGCCCGTCCAACCGTACGAGACTGCCGTTGCGCCGGATGTCCAGCACCGGGAATCTCGATTCTCCAGCTGCCTGGAGGATGGAGAGGTCTCGGCCGACATAGTTCGCCTCTTCCGCGCCCCAAATGATCAGCGGTGCGTTCTGGGCGTAGGCCAAGGCGACCCCGTGCTCGAACCCGTGACAGATGGCGCGAGCGCGGATCGCTGCGTCCAGCACCTGTTCCAGATCCGTGGGTTGTCCACCCAGGAGGAGCGTGCTGTTGACAGGGTCCCAGCGGAAGTCCTCGTGTGCGTTCGCGTTGCGCCACTCAGTTCGGATCGTTGAAGCCAGGAACTTGCACAGCGGTTCACTGTCTTCAGCTGCCAGCAGGTCACGTACGGTCGAGAGCGAGGCGCCTTCCGGAACCGCCCTGCCCAGCAGTTCCATGACCACGGCGGCCGTGCGCTTGACGTCACCTTCCAGCACGGCCCTATGCAGGTCCATGACCGCACGCGCCTTTTCCTCTTGGTGTGCCGCGCGGTTGTAGGCGTCACGGTAGGCGACCTGTCCGCGATGAGAGGACAGCATCTCCGGCTCGCGATCGACGTGCCGTGTAATCACCGAACACGCATGTTCCGGTTCGGCCTTCAAATGGGACGTCACCAGATCACGCGCCAAGAACGCGGCGCGATGCGCCAGCAAAGGGCGATCGGACAGCGCGAGCGATGCAAGGTGATGGAGCAGTTTCACCGTCAGCGGTAGCGAGTCATCGATCAGATGTCTCATGCTCCGTCGCAGCCGACGATCGAGGGCTTTCGGGGCCTTCGACCAAGCGGCCAGCAAGCGGGCCCGTGATGCTACGCCGGCCCCGGGCCGCAGTTGCTCGGCCGGCATCCCGAGCGCCCGCTGATAGACGTCCTCGTCGGGAAGGCTGGCGTGATCAGTCCTGGCGGCAGCCTCTAGAGTTCGTCCGGCTGCTTGGGCCACGAGAGCATGCCTCCGGACCTCAGACCAAGCGAACTCCCCCCACCCCTGTTCCAGGCAGGCGAACAGCTCTCGAGCCTCGCCCCGATTCGCTTGCGCCAAGTCGGTCGCTAACCGGCGCTCTGCCGCGCTGGTCCGGGACGGACTGAACCGGGAGACCTCTTCTGCGACAGTGCCCAAGGCGACCACCGACGCGCGGAGACGCCGCAACGGCTCCGGAAGCTCCTTCCCCACGATCCGGCCGGAAGCGGACCGTAATCGCAGGATCTCCGCGACCGTCTCGTCGGTCTCCCGCTGAAGCCCGGGTAGGTCGGCGTCCCTCAACACTGACTTCCATTGCGCGCGGGTCACAGGAACAAAGGCCACGTCCTGCCGCCCCGTCAAGTGCGCTGGAGGCGGGGAGAGATTCAACTTGCGGATCACCGCTGGCGCTGCGGAGCAGGACTCTCTTTCGACTGCGCCCAGCTGGCCGGGCAGGGTTACGTCCACCAGTACAGGATGGCACCAGCGCCATACCCGAGCGTACTGTTCTCCTCGCTCCGATCGGTGCCCGTGTACGCGACGATGCCGGCGTGGAGCCCGGCCGTTTGTATTGGTCAGGTCTGCGTGAGCGGACGGGAACGGCCCGGGAAGGACGGTGTGGGCGTAGCTGTCGCCCCCTCCCAGAAGTGCGGGCACCGGCTCCCGCCCTCGCCGTTGATCGGCCGCTGGGGCAGAGGAATCCACCCGATCATGCCTGACCGCCCACGCTGCTTACCCGAGCACGCTTACGATGCACTTGCGAGGACGACGGAGCATGACTGCGGAGAGGCGGTTCGGAGAACCCATGAGTGATGGCCTGACCGCTCCCGAGGCCGGTTCCGCACAGGACAGGATTCCCGTCGAGCTGGACGAGACGGGCTTCAGCACGGACGTGGAGAGAGAGGACGTCGGTGAGCGGATCGACAGTCCATTCGATCCGGATCTGATCGAGGTGCAGACCCGTAACCCCACGGTCGCCCTGTTGCTCAACCGCATCCGGCGCGGCACGATCGACCTCGCTCCCGACTTTCAGCGCCGTGCCGGGATTTGGACCCTGAAAGCTCAGAGTCGCCTCATTGAGTCACTGCTCCTTCGCATCACCCTGCCGACCCTCTACGCCGCCGAGGGCGAGGAGGACGTCTGGGCGATCGTGGACGGAGTGCAGCGTCTCTCCACGATCGCCCGTTTCGTCGCGCCCGACGATATCGGTGCCGAGCCTCTGCGGCTGACCGGACTGGAATACCTCACAGATTTCAACGGCTGCGCCTTCGGCGACCTGCCCGGCCGCCTCCAGACCCGGATTGAGGAAACCGAACTCGTCGTTCTCCTCATCCGGCGGGGTACGCCGGAGAAGGTTAAGTTCAACATCTTCGCCCGCATCAACACGGGCGGCCGGGCGCTCACCCGCCAGGAACTCCGGCACGCCCTGATTCCCGGCCCGGCCCGGGGATTCCTTGAGGAGCTAGCGCTCTCTGACGCGTTCAGGCGAGCGACCGGCGGGAGCGTGTCTGCCGAACGCATGTCCGACCGGGAGATGTGCCTGCGCTTCCTCGCCTTCTCCCTGACTCCCCCCGACTCCTATGCGGTCGGGGACTTCGACGGGTTCCTCCGCGAGGCAATGCACTTTGTGAACCGCTTGGACTCCGCCGGGCGCGACTTCTTGCGTGAACGCTTCTGCGACGCGATGGAAGCGGGCTTCGCCGTCTTCGGTGAGCACGCCTTCCGTAAACGCTTCCGCGACACCTCACGCCGCTCCCCGGTGAACAAGGCGCTCTTCGAGTCGCAATCGGTCACCCTGTCCGGATACACCAAACCCATGATCGACCTGCTCTCCGAGCGCCGCCATCTCGTCGACGAAGGCTTCCTCGGCCTGATGGAGGACGCCGAGTTCTTCAACGCCGTGTCTTCGGGAACCGGCGACGTCAACAAGGTCAAACTCCGTTTCAGCATGCTGGACGACATGTTCCGGGAGGTCCTGGATGCTTGAGCGCATCGGCATCACCAATTTCAAGGCGTTCGGCCACCAGGAGGTCGTGCTGGCGCCCTTCACCCTCCTCACCGGCCTGAACTCCTCCGGCAAGAGCACGGTCCTCCAGGCCCTGGCCCTGTTGCGCCAGTCGTACGAAGCGGGGGTCCTAGAGGACGGCAGTGAGTCCGGGCTCCTCCTCAACGGTGAGTTCGTCCAGCTGGGCACCGGTCAGGACGTCCGGCACGAGGCCTACACGAAAGACGATCCCGACATCGGCTTCACCGTCGTATCAGCCGGCATTCCCGAGACTCCCTTCACCTGGCGCGCCTCCTACGGGCCCGAGGACGACCTTCTCAAACTGGTCGCCAGCCCGCGGCAACCTCTCCTCGGTTCGCTTCCCGTACTCTTCGGTCAGGGGTTCCAGTACCTGAAGGCCGACCGCATCGTCCCCGCCATCAGCTACCCGCGCTCGCACCACGCGGTCGTACGGCGCGGGTTCCTCGGAGCCGGTGGCGAGCACACGGTCAACTACCTGCGTGTCCACCAAGACGACCCCGTCGAGGCCGCTGCGCTGCGCCATCCGTCCGCCGCCTCGGGGACGCTGCTCGCGCAGACCGACGCGTGGATGCAACAGCTCTGTCCGGGAGTGAATCTCCAGGCCGTAGGGATCGACGGCACGGACACCGTGCGGCTGAGCTATGGCTTCGGATCGGGCGTCAACGCCTCCAACCGGTACCGGCCCACCAACGTCGGCTTCGGTCTCACCTACGCGCTGCCCATCGTCGTCGCGTGCCTCACTGCCCGGCCTGGTTCGCTCATCCTGCTGGAGAACCCGGAGGCTCATCTCCACCCCCAGGGCCAGACCTCCCTGGCCTACCTCGCGGCGGCGGCGGTCGCGGCCGGCGCTCAGCTCATCGTGGAGACACACTCCGACCACGTCCTCAACGGCCTGCGCATCACGGTCAAGAACGACCGCATCGCCGCGTCCGACATCGCCGTGCACTTCTTCCGCCGCAGCGGCCAGAGCGGTGAGGTCGTCAGTCCCCGGATGGGCGACGACGGCATGCTGTCCGAGTGGCCGCAGGGGTTCTTCGACGAGTGGGAGAACTCTCTCGATCAGCTGCTCGACTGAGCAGAACCTGCAAGGATTCGTGGTCATCACACCTGGGGGCGGGCGTGCCACTTCTGCTGTTTCTCAACGAGCGATCCTGCACTTCGAACGCCTCGCCGACAGAGGTCGGCGAGGCGATGGACGAGCTGATCCGGGTACTTCGCGAAGCCCGGTCGTGGCGCGAGATTGCTCTCGTCACCCAGACTCCGCTGCCCTCCTCCGAGCTGGCCCGGGGGTACTTCTACCAGCAGTGGGCAGCCGACAACCGCCATCGCACTCAGCGCCAGTACATCAAGGCCCTGCGCAACCGGGCCCCCTTCACCGATGTCCTGCCTCAAGACACGACAGCCGGCGAGATCGAGTACGAGTACGCCGGCGCACGAGTCGAGGGGATCGGTGCCGCCCATCTCATGGAGAGCCTCTGCGTCAGCCTGCCGGTGTCGACCGCCTGGCATCGGTCATGGCTGGAGGTCACTGTCCGCACGTTGGTCGAGGACACCGGGGGCGAACTGGTGATGGCCGAGACCAAGGAGTCCGTGCGCCACGGTTCCCGTCCCGTCGACCTCAAGCCGCACGAGCAGTGGGGCAGGTCCAGCGGGCTCGACGCCGTCGACTCCCCGGCGCGGTTGTGGGAGGAGCGGGCCGACTTCTTCCCCTCGCTGCGGTTCCTTCCCCGGGTCCGGCAGGATCTGGATGCCCTCCAGCCGCCGGCATTCGTCCAGGTGCGCGGGCTGCTGGCGCGGCTGGAGGAGTCGGCCGCGCGGTGGGAGCCGACCGTGGCAGCCGTCCCCGCCTGGCAGGGGGCAAACGTCAGCTCGGAGCACGAGCAGCGCAGGCGCCTGTGTCTTTTCACGGACGAGGGCGGCGAGGAGCACTGCTACGACTTGCACGGCCGCTTCACTCCCGGCGCCGGCCGACTGCACTTCCGGCTCATGCCGAACGAGGGGGCACTGGAGATCGCCTATATCGGGCGCAAGATCGGCTCGTAGGCGTACCGGGCCCGGCCCCGGCGCGTCACGGTCAGAACACCTCTCCGATCAATTTCCGCGGGTCAACCAGCCTAGGGTGACGACTTCAAGAAAATCTAGGAGCTTGGGGAACGGTGGACACGCTTCTCGAAGGTGACCCGACTGACGTGGGGCCTTACCGGTTGGTCGGCAGGCTGGGCGCAGGCGGAATGGGGAAGGTCAATCTGGCGCGGTCGCCCAGTGGTCGGCCGGTGGCCGTCAAAGTCGTCCGTCCTGAATTAGCGGAGGTACCCGAGTTCCGCCGCCGCTTTCGGCGCGAGATCGAGGCGGCCCAGAGAGTCGGTGGTTTCTGGACGGCTGCCGTCGTCGACGCAGATCCGGATGCCCAGGTGCCGTGGGTCGCGACCGCCCATGTCGATGCGCCCGACCTGGGCAGCTTGGTGGCTGCCCAGGGACCGCTGCCCGAGCCACAGGTCCGCAGACTGGGGGCGGGACTTGCAGAGGCGCTTCGGGACATCCACCGGGCCGGCTTGGTACACAGGGACCTGAAACCCTCCAACATCCTCGTGACCGACGACGGGCCCCGTGTCATCGACTTCGGCATCGCCAAGGCCCTTGAGGGTGGTACGGCACTCACGGGCACGGGCGCCGCGATGGGCACCCCTGCCTTCATGTCACCGGAGCAGGTTGTCGGCGCGGGGACGGGAACGGAGAGCGATGTCTTCTCCCTCGGGTCGGTACTGGCCTTCGCCGCAACTGGGCACGGCCCCTTCGGGATCGCAGATTCGGCACACGCCTTGCTGTACCGGGTCGTTCACGAGGAGCCCGATCTGGCGGCTGTACCTGCAGGCCTTCGGCTCTTACTCACCCACTGCCTGCAAAAAAGTCGCGAACAGCGTCCTTCGGTGAAGCAATGTCTCAAGCTGTTGACCGCCCCTACACCGACCGAGGTGCAGTTGCCGATACGGCAAGAGGAAACTCGTGCCGCACCGCAAATGGCGCCTGCCCCGTACCCACTCCTCGGTGGAGCGCCCGAGTACGACAATCCCGCAGACAGCGACACGAAGCCGCCTGTCGACTGGTGGTCCGTCCGGCCACGAGACGGCAGCCAGCTCCCGGAGATCCCGCAGCTGCTGGAATGGGAGGGCCTCCCCCTGCCGAAGGTGCCTGTTCGGTCGGGCACGGTGAGTATTGGCGACCGTGTCGAGCACGACGACTTTGGCAGGGGAACGGTTGTCGGACTGCGCGGATCAGGCGATGAGACTCAGCTGGTCGTGAACTTCGACCGCCGCGGCAGCAAGAGACTTCTCTTGCGGTACGCCCCCTTGTGGGCTCTGTAGCTCTGACGCGCGTTGTCTCGACGACTGAATTGCACTCTCGTCGGCGACGGTCTCGGCGTCGGCTGGGGAGAAACTGGGGAGAATGAATGCCCGTTGGGGAGTACCTGGGGAGTATCGACCGCATACACGGGCAGCACCGCGAAAGGGTCGGAAAGGTGCAACGTCGCAGGTCAGGACCTCTCTGGGGTACCTTCCGCAGGTCAGCGGCGTGAGGGTGACGACTTCAAGAAGATCTCCTCGTGGGCGGCCATCCTCTTCGCCCCCACCCTGGTCGGCACGATCTACGGCATGAACTTCGAGACGATGCCCGAACTGCACTGGGCGGCGGGCTACCCCTTCGCGATCCTGCTGATGGCGGTGGTCTGCACGAGCCTGTACGTGATCTTCAAGAAGCGCGATTGGCTGTAGGCGGCACGTCGGCACCGTGGATCAGCCCAGCTTTTGCGAAGTCCTGGGAGTGGCCCGCCCGCGTCTTCTCAATGGGGAGTTGCGGGGGCATCACCGGACCGCCCACGCCGGCCCCTCCCCGTACCTTGGACTGCCCTGCCCGCACCGTCGGCGATCTTTGCCGCTTGTGGACGGTGGGCGACGAGCGGATCGTCGGGGAGGTCCGCCCCGGTCAGATGGTGACCGGGCCGCGGGCGGTGGCGAACTCCACCGAGACCAGGCCCGGTTCCTCGTCCTCGACCCAGGTGACGTCGATCTGGTCGAGGGGGTGGTCGGCCGGTTCGCCCAGGAATTCGGCGATGGAGGATGCCTCGCCGGCGATGGATACGCCGCGGATGGTGGTCGGGGTACGCGGGTCGGCGCTCGGTCGTTCCTCGGTGGGGACCAACCACTGCAGGAAGTAAGGCAGTTGCGGGTCTTCCATCAGTTCCAGCAGGCCGATCTGCTTCCACCTCAGGTCGAACCCGTCGGGGCGGACACGGTGGCCCTCGGCCGAAGTGCGGCCGAGGCGGGCCTCGACCGGGGCGATGTCGTCGACGGAGACCACCCAACCGAGCCAGCCGCCGCCCTCGGCGGCGCGGCGCGCCACCGCCTGGCCGAAGGGTGCGCGGTCGGCGGCGGGGTGGTCGAGGGTCGTGACGACCTCGACATAGGTGCCGCCGCTCAGCGGAAGAACGAAATTGCGGGTGCCGAACCGCGGGTGCACCCCTCCGTCGACGAACCCGCCGCCGAGGGCCGATCCGATCCACTGGACGGTCGAGACGAAGCTGTCGCGGGCCACCGCATAGGACACGTGATCAAGTCGCACTGCGGCATCATCACCCGACAGCCCGCATACCTCGCGACGCCACGCCCGCCGCCCCGACCGCCCCGCTCGATCAGCCGCCGCGGGCCACGTCAGCTGACGCTCATCCCCCGCTCCGGCCACACACCCCGCTCCGTGTGCAGCGCGTTGAGTTTTCTCGACGCCTTCAGGAACGTGTGGTCGATCCGCGCGTCCTGGGCCGTCGAGGTGCCGGACGCCTTGTCCATGGTCAATCGGCGTTCAAGACGGTCCGGGTCGTCGCCGAATGCGTACTCCACGGCTTCCTCCGTCTCCGAGACCTTGCGGAAATACGCCATCGCGGCCATCCGGCACTCCTCTTCGGCGGGCGTCGGGGGTTGGCTCAGCAGGGCGGGGACGAGCCCTTCTGGCGGGTGAGGTCGCGGTTGTACAGCCAGCCCGTCGTGTTCGTTCCGTCCACGCGGACGTACGTCCACTGGTTTCCGTACGAGTTGACGACATAGCACTGGTACCAGAGCTTCGTGCCGTCCTTCACCAGCGCGCCGGCGGGGCACGGCTGGTACGGGGCGGCCAGGAGGTGGTGGTCGCCCGAGATGTAGCCGTAGGTGCCCGGCTTCGGGTCGCTGTGCGTCCAGCCCGCGCAGCCCGTCGGTGCGGGGCCCGGCCGCGCCGGGGCGGCCGGTGTCCCGTCCGGCTGCGCGTCGGCCGTCGGCGGCTTCGGGGTTGCGGCCCGCACCCGGTCGTCGCCGCCCGGGACCACGGCGTACGTGACACCGCCCGCGCCGAGTACGGCGACGACCGCGACGGCCATCGCGACGCGAGCGCGGCGCCCGGCCCGGCCCGTGGCCGACGAGCCGGCCTGCGGGGCCGTGACGGGCTGACCCGGCGGGGGCCTGAGCGGGGGGAACGATGCGTCGCCGAACGGCGGCGGGGGGCCGAAGCCGGGAACCGGAGCGGGCGAGCGTACGGACGGCGGGGCGGGGATCGGCGCGGGGGCGCGGGCCCCGGCCGCGGGAGCCGTCCCGCTCCCCGCCACCGCCTCCAGCATCGCGCGGGCCTGGTCGGCGCTGGGGCGGCTCTCCGGCGCCTTCGCCATCAGCGCCGGCAGCACCGGCCCGAGCGGTCCCGCCCGGCGGGGCGCGGGCAGCGGTTCGGCGACGATCGCGGCCAGCGTGGACCACACGGAGGTGCGGCGGAACGGCGAGACGCCCTCCACCGCGGCGTACAGGGTCATCCCGAGGGACCAGATGTCCGAGGCCGGGCCGGGCTCCCTGCCCTGCGCGCGCTCCGGCGGAAGGTAGTCCAGCGAGCCGACGAGCTGGCCGCTGCGGGTCAGCTTCGCCATCTCCTCGTCGCCGGCAGCCTGCATGGTGGCTATGCCGAAGTCGGTCAGTACGACCCGGCCGCCCCGCTCCAGCAGCACGTTGCCCGGCTTCACGTCCCGGTGCAGGATGCCGGCCCGGTGCGCGGCGTCGAGCGCGCCCATCAGCTTCGCGCCGATCGCGGCAGCCTCGTACGGGTCCAGCGGGCCGCGCTCGCCCACCACCTCGTCGAGCGAGGGCCCGTCGACGAGCTCCATCACGATGACCGGCAGCCCCTGTTCCTCGGTCACGTCGTGCACCGTGACCACGCCGTCGTGCCGGATGCGCGCGGCGGCCCGCGCCTCGCGCTGCATCCGGTTCCGCATGTGGGCCAGTTCGGCGGGGCTCGCGTCGGTGTAGGCCCGCAGCACCTTGACGGCGACCTCCCGGCCGAGCGCCTCGTCGACCGCCCGCGCGACCACTCCCATGCCGCCGCGACCGATCACCTCGGTCACCCGGTAGCGCCCCGCGAGCACCTTGCCGACCAGGTAGCCGTCTCGCGCTTGCCCTGATGGCACCGGCACCGCACGCTCCGTTTCCTCACCGGCCGTCCGTCGGCGGCCTGATGGGATTCGAGTGTAGAGGCGTGATCGTCGCGTGATCGTCAAGGTCCCTGGCCGTCGTCGGCGCCCCTCGCGATCTGTTCGAGGAGTTTCGTGTACGGGGAGCGTCTGTCGGGGCGGGCGTGGGCGGCGGCGTGTCTGAGGGCGGGGACGGAGGGCGGTCCCATGACGGTGAGGCCCTCGGCCGCAGCCCCGCGGACGGTGGGGTGGGGGTGTTCCAGCAGCCCGGTCAGGGCCGGGATCGCGGGCGCCCAACGCGCGTGCGAGAGAGTCCGGATCGCCGTGCGCACCACCTCCGGCTGCGGGTCGTGCAGCAGGACCGACGTGTGGTGGAGGTAGGTCTGCCGGTCCAGCACGGCCCGTGAGGTCCGGTGGGCGTGCAGGCGGACCTTGGGCCTCGGGTGGTGCAGCAGCTCTTCGATCAGGTCCCGCAGCGCCGGGTCCCGATCCGGTTCGGGACCGCGGTGTCGCTCGGCCAGTCGCGCGAGTGCCTGGCGTATCCGCATCGGGTCGCCGGTACGGGCCTGCTCCAGGAGCTGCTGCCGGGACGGGGGTCGGGACGCTGCCGTCGTCGCGGGCGGGGTGCGCTCGCGCAGCGCCGCCAGCGCGGCGGCGTCCTGCCGCGCGGCGTCCGGGCGGCGCAGCGGGCCCTCGACGAGGAGCAGCCCGTCCGCGAGGTCGTCGCGTCCTTCGGCGCGCAGCCTCGCACAGGTCTGCGTGAGCGCGGGGGTACGCAGCAGGGGACGCCCGCGGAGCAGGTCGAGGAACCCCCAGGCGCCGGCGTCGAGCCGCCCGCCGAGGTGCTGCGCCAGCACGTCGGCGGGGACGCGGCGCAGCGCCCGCCCGGCTGCGGAGCTGGTCTGCGGCGGGTCGTGTTCCCACCAGTCGAGCAGGAGCGGGACCAGCGGCTCCAGTTCCTGCTCGTCGAGCCGGCTCGCCGCGAGGGCGACCCTGTCGTGCAGGATGCCGTCCGCGCGCAGTTCCCTCTCGCCGATGGCGCGCAGCATGCGGGCCAGGCCGGCGTCGACGGGTACGTCGACGCTGCCGTGCAGGAACGCGCGGAGCACGGGCAGTACGGCTTCGGGCTCGGGGCATGTGAGGAGCGCCAGGGCCGCGGTGCGGCGGTGATCCGGAGCGGGTGCCCGCAGCATGGCGAGCAGGCGTTCGCGCAGTGCGGTCGAACGGGGCTGGTCGAGGTCGTCGGCGTGTACCGTCCGCGGGCGCGGCGCCGTCGCGTACGTGGTCTCGGCGATGGTCCACGGCGGGGCGTCGAGCGGCTGGAGGTCGGTCATCCAGTCGATGAGGGCGGGGCGGACGTCGGCGCCGGCCGAGGCGTAGACGTCGATCAGGGTGCTCAGGCGGACCCGGGAGCCCGGCACGGCCGGTACGCCCTGCTGCGTCCGGTGGAGCCGGCGCAATCGCTCCAGGGCGCTCGGCGTACGCACCGCGGCGTCCAGCGCGGCTCGCCAGGCGGCGGCCTCGGCCCCCGCATCCGCCCCGGCGCCGGCCCCCGCACCGGCTCCCGCCTCGGCCCCCGCTTCCCCCGCCCCCGCCTGCCAGGTGGCTGCGAACGCCTCCCTGAGCACGTCCGTCTCGGCCTGCCAGGGGTCGGCGCCCAGCCGGGCCGCCGCGAGAGCCCGCTCCAGATCGGCCCGGACCAGCACCGCGCCGAGCGCGCGCAGCAGCTTCGGCACGGACCGGCTCCCCGGTTCGGGGGGCAGCGCGCGCACCGCTTCGGCGACCACCTGCCTCTGAGCGGCCGGCAGAGTCGGCGCGAGCGCTTCGAGTACCACGAGGAGCCCGTGCAGGTCCTCGGCCGCAGCCCCTTCGAGCCCGTCGAGCAGGACCCCCGTCGACCGGGCGAAGACCCTCAGCTCCCCGGCCGTCCACGGCGCGGGGCACAGCCGCAGGACCAGGCGCAGTACGCGGCCCCGCGCGGCGGGTTCGGATGCGGCCAGGCCGAGCCACTCCCCCAGCATGGGCCGCAGCTCCCGCAGTTCCCGCAGTCGGGCGGGGCTCGGCTGCTCGTGCCTCCCGGCGATGCGCAGCGCGACCGCCGGATCCCAGCCCCGCGCCGCCAGCGACCTGACGTCAGGGTCCGCCCCGCCGTCCGGCCCCGGCCCCGACGCGGCGGGCGGGGTGATCCCGTGCCGGGCCATGGCCGTCGACAGTTCCCCGGCCGTCCCGGCGGCCAGGCCGACCCGGCCGGCCGCGACCAGGGCCAGCAGGGTCGGTGCGACCGGTGATGCCTGGTCGTCCAGTGCGCGGACCGAGCGCGCCGACAGTGCGCCGTCGAGGCCTGCCAGCAGCAGTTCGCGGGTGCGCCGGTCCTCGCCGTGCTCGGCGGCCGCGAGAACGGTCGCCGGGTACGCGTCGCCGAGCACGGCCCGCAGCGCCTCGACGAGCAGGGCCCGCAGGCCCGGGTTGTCGTGGCGCCCCAGCCGGCGGAGCAGTGCCGGTACCGCCGCGGGCGTACCCGCCCGGACCAGCACCTGCGCGGCGGTCTTCTTGATGTTCATGTTCGGATGGTCGAGACATGCGGCGATCGCGGTGGCGGCCCAGCGGGCCCGGGCGTGGCCGAGGGCGAGCAGCGCCTGCCGGACGCTCTGGACGTCCTCGGCGGCGGTCAGCGCGATCAGCGTCGCCGACAGCGCCTGCGCATCGTCCCCGTCGGCATCGCGCGCGAGCAGCGCGATGACGTGCTTGCGCACGTGCCGGTCGCGGTGGCGCAGCAGGCGGTGCGCCCGCGCGCGGGTACCCGCGTAAGGGGCTCGGAGCAGGAGTTCGAGCAGGATCGCCTGCTCGGCGTCCGACAGTCCTGGGCGGTCCAGCAGATCCAGGACCACGGTCGCGGCGAGCGCCTGCCCGGCCTCCCGACCGGTCGCTGCGTCGAGCAGGCAGGACGGCCTGATCCGGCCCCGCTCGTACAGGCGGCGGCCCAGGCCTTCGAGGGCTGCCAGGACCTCCTGGGGTACCGCGGGCTCGCCGGCGGCCCGGCTGCCTTCGGGGCGCGGGGCGTCCGCGCCCGGTTCCCGGGACGCCGCCAGCTCGGCCACGATGCGCAGGAGCAGGTCCGAGAGGGCAGGCAGGGTGCCGGCGGCGCCGTGGGCGGCCAGTGTGCACAGGGCCGCAACCGGCTCGTCCGGGTCCAAGTGGGAGCTCAGGAGGGCCAGTTCCCGCTCGTCCGGGCCGCCGAGGTCCGTCGCGATGCGGGCCGGCAGATCGGCGGGGTCGAGACGGCCGAGGAGGGCACGCCGCCGCGCCGGATCGTCGGTGAGGTGCCACAGCACCTCGAGGGCGCGGCCGCGCACCGCGCGCAGATGCGGCGCGATCACGCCCGCGCCCTCCGCCGCGGCCAGGCCGAGCCCTTCCCTCAAGGCCGTCGTGGTACGGCGTCCGCCGATGGCCTCCAGGGCCTCCAGGGCCGCTGCGGGAGCGGCCGGCAGGAGAGCGATCACGGCTTCCTCGGCGTCCGCGTGGCGCAGTGCGCGGATCGCGTCGAGGAACGGCCCGGGGGCGGGGGCCGAGGGCAGGGCCCCGGTGATCGCGTCGCCGATCGGCAGCTCCCCCGTCCCCTGCCCGGCGAGGGCGACCAGCAGTGCGAGCCGCCGCGGCCAGCTCGGATCGCCGGGGTCCGCGTCGAGCAGGACGCGCAGCATCGTCTGCCGGCAGGTGAACAGGACGGTGGCGATCTCGTGGGGCGGGATCGAGTGATCGGTCAGGGCCAGGCCGATGACGGCGGGGACGTGTGCGTCCCGCGGGAAGTGCCCGCGCCGGTGGAGGCCGCGCAGGCAGGCCACCGCCGGTCCGCCGAACAGCAGCGGATCGCCTGCGGCGACGGCTGTCAGCGCGCCGATGTCCTCGCGGTCCGCGAGGTCACCGAGCAGTTCCATTGCGCGCCGGCGAAGTCCCGGCGGCAGGTCCGGGTCTTGGAGGACCTGCCGGAGCAGGCCGCGGTGCCCGTGACGGGCCGCGGCCGCGAGGGCCGCGTCGGCCGCCTCGGGCCTGGTGATCACCGCGTCGGCGGCGAGGCAGGGCGAAAGACGGCCCGGCGGCAGGGGCGCCGACGCGGCCCACGGCTCGGCGAGTTCGGCCAGTGCGGCGGCGCTCACGGCAGCGCTGTCGACGCCGGTCAGGCCGATGAGGTACCCGCGAACCCGTGCGGGAGCCAGCAGAGCGGCGTGCAGCCCCTCCCGGGCCAGCCGCAGTGCCGCCGCCTGCAACACCGGGTCACCGCCGGCCGCCAGCTCGCTCACGAGCTGTTCGGGCCGGTGCGCGCGGGCGACGGTCAGTTCCCGTACGGCCTGGTACAGCAGTTCGCCCCGGGGCTCCGTCCGGATCACCGTCGGCTCGTTCAGCAGCTCGGCGCGCAGCCAGGCGATCCGTACCCGTGCCGGCAGCTCGGCCGTGCGCCACGACGGCCGGCGCAGCCCGCGGCGGTACGGGCCCAGGCGTTCGTGGAGCCGCGCCAGGACGAGCGCCGACTCCGGCGGTCCCTCCACCACGGCCGGCAGCAGCGCCGCGAGCTCGGCCGTCTCCTCCTCGTCGTCCGTCCGGCCCGACGTGACGCGCTCGTTCAGGAGGACCAGTCCCAGGTGCCGCAGGCGGGGGTCGTCGCTGCGGACGAGTGCTGCGAAGACCGGCGGCGGGCAGTGCCGCGCGTCCGGAAGCTCGGCCGGCCGGCCGATGTCGGCCCGCCGCAGGACGTCGTGGAACGGTTGGAGCGCCGGCGTGATCATCGTCGGATGCTAACGGGGCCGCCCTCCGGCCCACCAGCGGGTTCCGCCCGGTCCGGACCGCCGCCGGACACCGGTTAGGGGGACCGGCTGCGCAGGGCGTCCACCTTTTCGTCAAGGGCGGCCAGGGCGGCCTTGAGGGCCTCGATGTCGGACTTGTCCGCCGACTGGTTGGGCTGCGCCAGCTGGACCACGAGGGCTCCGCCCGGTTCCAGGGTGACCTCCGTGGTCTCCGCGACGTCGTCGCCGCCCTGGTGGCGGACCGCCGCGTCCAGGTCGGCGCGGCGCAGGCCGTTGCGGCGGATCACCTCGGTGAGCCAGTGGCCGTCACGGGCCAGGGTCGTGGGGGTGCCCTCCAGGAGGCGGCCCAGCCATTCGTGGCGCGCCGCAGCCCGGACCACCACGGTGTTCACGGCGAGCAGGACGGCGGCTCCGAAGGCAGCGCCGAGGACCGAGTTGTCCGGGCCGATCACGGCGTTCTGCACGACGTTGGCCAGCAGCAGCATGACCACCAGGTCGAAGCTGCTGAGCTGCGCCAGCTGGCGCTTGCCGACGATCCGCAGCAGCAGCAGGATCAGTACGTAGACCCCGACGGTGCGCAGGGCCTTCTCCAGGTACGGGATGTCGCTGTGCAGGAAGGGCGTGAGGGCGTCGTGGGCGGCATGCACCCCGTTCACGCTGGCATACCCGGCACCGCCGGCGTCCGCGACCCGCCGGATGCGGCCCGAGCAGGACCTCGGCCGCGCTCAGCCCGGCCAGGTTTGGCCAGGTCCGGTCCGGCCTCCGCCGGTTTCCCGGACGGCGGCCGCCCGCCCCGCCGGGGGCGGGCGGCTCCGTGCGTCACGGCCTCGGCAGGGTGCAGCCCGGGCGGGTCAGGTCGATGGTGCTGCCCGCGCCGATGCACGGGACGATGATGTACGTCTCCTGGGCGTAGTTGATGCCCTGGCGGACGGTGACCTTGCCGGTCTCGTCCACCTCGCACGGGTTGTTCTCCGTGCAGCGCTGCCCGTCCTCGTTGCCCGTGTTGTTGACCGCGACGACCTTGCCGGTCGTCGTGTCGATCACCGGTGAGCCCGAGGTGCCGCCGATCGTGTTGCAGGACGAGGTGTAGCGGACCGAGTCCTTCCAGGTCCAGTCACCCTCCTTGAGGCGGTACGCGAACCCGTCCACGTTGCAGCTGTAGATCCGCTTCCAGTAGCCCGAGACGACCTTGATCGCCGTACCCTGCACCGGGCGGGCGTCGTTCAGGGTGAGCGCGGCGATGCCGTACTGGCTCTGGATCTGCGCGTACGTCTTGGTCAGCTGGTAGATCGAGATGTCCGTGTCGGTCATCGTCGCGTACGCGATCTTGCTCGCCCGCAGCGTCGCGACGCGCGAGCCCGAGGCGTTGAGCAGCGAGAACGAGCGGCTGGACGACCGGTCCTTGACGACCTCGCCCGGCCCGGGGAAGCCGGTCTCGAGGCAGTGCCCGTTGGAGAGGACGAGCGCGGGGTCGTTCGGCTGGGAGCCGGGGACGCGGACGACGGAGCCGGAACAGTTGCTGAGCGCGACCGTGCCCGCATAGTTCACGGTGACGGCCGCCGCCGCCTTGTCCTGGGGTGTTGACGCCACGGCCGGTGCTGCCGCCGCTCCTATCAGGAGCAGCGAGAGCACGGCGCCGACGAGAGGCTTGCGCATGTGGGGGTTCCCCTCTGATGACGATGCAACCGAAGATCCTCCGGTTGTCATGTGCATTGTTGGGATACCCCACGCCAACTGACAAGTACGTGGCGCGAGTTGGCGGGTTTCTGGTTCCTTGGCCGCTGCTCAGCACAGCAGGCGGTCCCTGAGCCGGGCCGTGGTCCGCGGCGTGATCCCGACGCGCGAGGCGAGGTACTCGGCGGGAGATCCGTAGCCTGTGGCCAGGTCGGCCAGGACGAGGGACATGATCTGCGCCGGGGCGCGACCGTACGAGGGCCAGCGCATGACGCGCCCCGGGTTGGTTGCGTGCCAGTCGGCCGTGAGGCGGGCGGTGGCCAGCTCGGTCAGCGCGAAATCGGCCAGGATCTCCTCCTCGGACACGCCGAGCAGGGTCAGCACGAACGCGGCGATCAGGCCGGTGCGGTCCTTGCCGGAGGTGCAGTGGAAGACCGCCGGTCCGGGACCGGCCGCGATGAGCTCGATGGTCCGGCGGATCTCGTCGGCGCCGTCCTCGGCCACCTCGGCGAACCGGTCGGCGAGGTAGCGCCAGGGATCGATGCCGGGGTCGATCGCGGCCTGGTCGTACGGGCGGTGCTCGATGCTGAGGTTGGCGTACGTGAACCGCTCGACCTCGGGGACGCGGCCCTTCGCCTCGATCTCCCAGGGGTAGCGCAGGTCGATGACCGTACGCATGCCGAGGCCGAGGAAGCGGTCCCAGTCGGCCCCGGGCCCGGTGGCCCCGCCGGCCCCGGCGAGTTTGCCCAGGGAATCGGACCGGTACAGCGCGCCCCAGACCACCGTACGGCCGTCCGCGGAGCGGTAGCCGCCCAGGTCGCGGAAGTTGTGCAGGCGCTCGAAGTCGATGTGGCGGCGGTGCGGGGTCGTACGCGTTCCGGCATTCTGGTCGGACAACTGGGGCTCCTCCGTGTGCGGTTGAGCCCCAGGATGCCCGATCGGCCCCTCAGCGCTTGCGCGCGAGCGTGAGCCCGTCCGCGATCGGCAGCATCACCGACTCCATGCGCTCGTCGGCGCACACGTGCGCGTTGAACTCCCGGATGGCCAGGGCGTTCCCCTCCGCGCCGGCGTCGACGGCCTCTCCCCCGTACAGGACGTTGTCGGCGAGGATCACCCCGCCCGGGCGCAGGCGCGGCACGAGCTCCTCCCAGTACGCGCGGTAGCCCGGCTTGTCCGCGTCCAGGAAGACCAGGTCGATCACCGGCTCCTGCGGGAGCGCGCGGAGCGTCGCGAGCGCCGGGGCGACCACCAGCTCGATCCGGTCGCCGACCCCGGCCGCCTTCCAGGCCTCCTGGGCGATCGATGTCCACTCCTCGGAGACGTCGCAGGTCAGGACCCGCCCGCCGGGGACCAGGCCCGCCGCCAGGGCCAGCGTCGCATAGCCGGTGAACGTGCCGACCTCGACGATGCGGCGGGCGCCGAGCATCTTGCCCATCAAGGTCAGGAACACCCCCTGCTCGTGCGGGACCTGCATCTGCGCCTCGCGGCCGAGCTCGCGGGTTCGCTCGACCAGCTCCTCCTGGACGCGGCTGCGCGGGCCGGCCTGCGCGACCAGGTACGCGTACACCTCGGGGGTGAGGTGCACCGTCTTCACTTCGTCGACGTCCCTGTCCATGTCGTACGTCCCTTCGCGAGTCGCGCGTGTGCGCCTTCGGGACTGCCCAACGACACCGCCCCCGACCGGCAACGGCCCGGCCCCGGGGCCGCCGGCCGCCCGCCTCGGGGCCGTCAGGCGACCGGCTGGAGGGCCGCGTACTCCAGCGGGGCGGACGGGTCGATCGTGAGGCTGAGCGGGGCCGGGGGCGCGTCCGCGCGGACGAGCAGGTCTCCGATCGCCGCGATCATGGCGCCGTTGTCCGTGCACAGCGTCATCGGCGGCACCCGCAGTTCGATCCCCGCCGAGGCGCAGCGCCGTTCCGCCAGCGCCCGCACGCGCGAGTTGGCGGCCACCCCGCCGACCACCACCAGCGTCCGCACCCCGTGCTCCCGGCAGGCCGCGACCGCCTTGCGGGTCAGTACGTCGGCCACCGCCTCCTGGAGCGAGGCCGCCCCGTCGGCGACCGGCAGCCGCTCCCCGCGCTGCCGGTGGCCCTCGGCCCAGCGGGCGGCGGCCGTCTTCAGCCCCGAGAAGGAGAAGGAGTACGCGTACGGGTCCCGCCCGCGCGGGCCGCCGGTCAGCGGACGCGGGAACGGGACCGCCTTCGGGTCGCCGCCCCGCGCCGCCCGGTCGATGGCCGGCCCTCCCGGGTACGGCAGGCCGAACACCCGGGCCACCTTGTCGAAGCACTCCCCCGCCGCGTCGTCCAGGGTGTCCCCGAGGTGCAGGATCGGCTCGCGCACGAGGTCCCGTACGAGCAGCAGCGAGGTGTGCCCGCCGGAGACGATCAGCACCACGCAGGGCTCGGGCAGCGGTCCGTGCTCCAGGGTGTCGGCGGCCACGTGCCCGGCCAGGTGGTGGACCCCGTACAGCGGCAGGCCCAGCCCGTACGCGAGGGCCTTGGCCCCGGCCAGTCCGACCTGGAGCGCGCCGGAGAGGCCGGGCCCGGTGGTGACGGCCACCGCGTCGAGCTGGGCGGCCCGCAGTCCGGCCTGCTCCAGGGCCTGCCGGACCACCGGGCCGAAGGCGTGCAGGTGGGCGCGGGCCGCGATCTCGGGGACGACCCCGCCGAAGCGGGCGTGCTCGTCCATGCTCGACGCGACGACGTGCGCGAGGAGGCGGCCGTCGCGCACGATGCCCGCGCCCGTCTCGTCGCACGAGGACTCGATGCCGAGCACCACCGGAGAAGCCGCCATCAGACCCGCACCCGTACCCTTATTGCGAACAGTTCGCAATAAGGGTACTAGCCGCGCGGGATGACCGTGGCCAGGACCGATGGCAGGGGGTACCAGTCCGCGGAGGCGATGGACGCGTGGTGCGCGGCCATCAGGGCGACCCGGTCCCGCGCCTGGGCCTCGGTCGGGTGCACCCCGTCGATGGCGGGGGCCACGCCCTGGGCGTCGGTGGCGATCAGCAGGTAGTGGTTGCGGTCGTACCAGGCGGTGTCGATCGAGCCGCCCGCGTACGCGCTCGCGTCCCCGTCGAAGACCACGAACCAGGGGCGGAGCGTCGCGTCCGCGTACCGCGTGCGCGGATCGCCGGCCTCGGCCCGGTGCACGGCCGGGAAGGCGGCGGCCTGGCCGAGGCGGCCCGCGGCCGCGAGGGCGCTCAGGTACTGGGCGTACTCGCGGTCGGTCCACAGCGTGTCGTTCGCGTTGCCCTCCTCCAGCGTGCCGGGGATCAGCTCCACCAGGAACTTCCCGGCCATCGCGGCGCGGCTCGGCCAGGCGCCGGCCCGGGCCGCGGTGTCCAGGTCCCGGTGGCCGGCGGCGAGCTGGCCGGGGCGGTACACGGCGTCGCCGAGCTTGGAGTTCAGCAGCGCGTCGAGCTCGGCCGGACCGCGGCCCAGGTTGGCGGCGAACCCGTCCTTGAGCTCCAACTTGAGGACGACCGGGCGGTGCCCGGGGTGGGCGTCGTGCCAGCTGCGGATGTCGGAGAGGCAGCCCGCGAGGTTCTGGTTGCGGGACTTGGTGCGCAGCTGGGCGGGGGTGGTGGCGTTCTCGCAGTTGTTGTCGTTGCCGAAGGGGTTGTCGTGGGAGACGCGCCAGGAGCTGCCGAAGAAGTTGGTCCACACGTCGAGTTCCAGCATGGCCGCGCCCGAGTCGAGGGCGTCCGCGAAGTACGGGTACTTGGCCTTCTCGTACGCGTTGTGCACGCCGACGCCCGTCGATCCCGCGTACGGGAGGTCGGCGGCGGCCCTTGCCGCCTTGGCGGGGGCCGCCCCCGCCGGGGCCGTGCCCAGTACGAGGGCCGCCGTCAGGGCCGCGAGGCCCGCCGCCACCGCGCCCGCCATCCGGTTCCGTAATCTCATGCTGTCGGCTCCTGTCCGTCCAGTCGGTGCGCCCGTGTCTCAACCCGCCCGGAGATTAGGCGAGTCGGGTGAAGGGCGGAAGGACGCCGGATGACGGGTTCCGGCCGGGCGCCCCCGCTGTGAGGACGGACACGTTCCGAGCCGGAACCGGCGTCGCCGCGCCGTCCGTCGAACAGGCAGCGGGCCGGGACGCCGGCCGGCGCGTCCCGGCGGAAAGTGGTACGGCATGTTCACGAGGGTTCGCGGGCGGGCCGTACGGGTCACCTTGCTCGTCGGCGTGGGCTGCGCCGTGCTGATCGGGTGCGCCGGGCTGCTGTGGAGGCTGTACGGCATGGCGGCGTACGTCGCGGACGGGGATCCCGCGCAGGGCGGCTACGTCCAGGACGCCGAGTCGGCCGACCGCGCGGCGGCGGCCGTACTGGCCGGCCCGGCGCGGGAGGTCCCGCCGGCGGGGCCGGCCGCGGGGGACACCGGCACGCGGGACACGAGCACGCCGGAGACGGGCGCGCGGGAGACGGGCGCGCCGGACACGGGCGCGCGGGACGCGGGCGGCTCGGGCCCGGCCGCGCGGGCCACGGGCGGCCCGCCGACCGTCGTGCCCTGGCGGTCGGGCGGGTGGCGGCCCTCCGACCCCCTGGTCGCGCGGCCCGCCGCCGCGGAGCCCGCGATCGGGGCGCTGTTCTCCCCCGGCGAGGACGCCGACCAGGACCACCACTGCTCGGCGAGCGTGGTCCACTCCCCCGGTGGCGACCTCGTCGCCACCGCCGCCCACTGCGTGTACCGCGGGTTCCTCGGCTTCCGTACGAACCTGGCCTTCGTGCCCGGATACCGCGACGGCGCGGCCCCGTACGGGGTCTGGGTGCCCACCCGGGTCGACGTAGACCCCCGCTGGATCGAGGACCAGGACCCCGACTTCGACGTGGCCTTCCTGCGCGTGCGCCGCCCCGGGCACCCCGGCGAGCGGCTGGAGGAGGCCACCGGGGCCCAGACGATCCGGTTCGGGCCCGAACTGCCCGCGCCCGCACGGGTGGTGGGCTATCCGAACGCCACCGAGTACCCGGTGGAGTGCTTCAACACCGCCCGTGCCGAGGGGCCCGCGCAACTGCGGCTGGATTGCGCGGACGTACCCGACGGCACGAGCGGTGGTCCGGTGCTGACCGACGCGCACACCCTGATCGGGGTGGTCGGCGGCCGCGACGGGGGCGGCGACGAGGAGACCTCGTACAGCAGCCTGTTCGGCGACGGTGTGCGGGCCCTGTACGAGCGCGCCGCGGCGGCCCCCCATGATCCGAAAGACACGGGCTAGACACGGCCCGGGCCCGCCGGGATCCGGGAGGCGGCGCCCGGCGCCGTCCCCGCTACGGCCCCGAGCCCGCCGGGGCCTTGTGGTGCGAGGGGTAGTCGGCGGTCTCCGGGGCGGTCGGCAGCCGCCATTTGGACAGGACCCGTACCACGGTGGCGGGGCTGAGCAGGACGTTCGGCGAGAGTGACAGCGACAGCACGCCGAAGAAGGGCCGGGAGATCTCCGGGTCGGCGTTGGCGCCCACGATCACCCGGGACATGTAGGCCTGGAGGACCTTGGTGGCCCGGTCGGGCGGCGGCCCGTCGGTCTCCGGGTACCGCATGTCCTCGCTGGTGGCGATCTGCCAGGCCACGTCGGAGGCGGCGGCCGTACGCCGCTGGATGCGCCGGGAGGCCGCGGCGATCTCCCGGGGCGCCAGGCCCCGGATGGCGCCGGCCAGCGCGTCCGCCGCGAGGGCGGCCACCGTCATCCCCTGCCCGTACACGGGATTGACCCGGCAGACGGCGTCGCCGATCACGACGAAACCGGCCGGCCAGCGGTCGAGGCGCTCGAAGTGGCGCCATTCGTTGGCGGTGTTGCGGTAGCCCGTCGGCGCGGAGAGCGGTTTGGCGTCACGGAGGGCGTCGTGGAGCACCGGGGAGCGCAGGGTCCGGGTGAAGTCGAGGAACTCCTCCTCCCCCGTGGGCGGCGCGTGTTCGCCGTTGCCGGTCAGCGTCACCAGCCAGCGGCCGTCGTCGAGGGGCACCAGCACGCCGCCGCGCGGGTTCTCGGGGCGGCCCTGGACGTAGATCCCCTGCCAGCGGCGCGCGGGATCCGGCGGGATCTCGTAGTAGCGGCTGGAGTAGGCGAGGTGGGAGTCGTAGCGGGTGGTCGCCGGGGCCGGGTGGCCGAGGGCGGCGAGCCAGGCCGGGGCCCGGGAGGTCCGCCCGGTGGCGTCGACCACGAAACGGGCCGGCAGCGGATCGCCCTCGCGCAGCCGTACGCCGGTGACGGAGCGGCCGTCGGGTCCGGCGACGAGCCCGGTCACCGTGGCGCCGGAGCGGACCCGGATGCGCTCGTCCCGCAGCACCTCCCGGCGGACCGTCCAGTCGAGCAGCTCCCGGCTCCCGATCAGGATCCGGGAGCCCGGGACGGGCTGGAACCAGTCGGCCGGGCTCAGCCACAGGAAGTCGCGCGGCGACTCCATCAGCGCCGCCCCGGCCGCCAGCAGCTCGCGGGTGACCCCGGGCAGCAGCCCCTCCATCAGGTCCAGCCCCCGCGACCACAGCACGTGCACGTGCCGGGACTGCGGCACACCGGGCCTGAAGGCCGGCCCGGTGTCGGCCAGTTCGTCCCGTTCCACCACGGTCACGCGCGCGAACCGCTGGGCGAGCGCCCGCGCCGCCAGCAGCCCCGCCAGGCCTGCGCCGAGGACCACCGCGTGATCGTGGGCTTCGTGGGCTTCTGGGTGGTTGTCCGTGTCGTCGTCCATGGCGCCGAGTCTGGCGTGCCGGCCGCCCGGCTGATCAGGTCCCGTCCGGGGCGCCCCGAGGCACCCCGGGGGCGGACGGGGGGCTCACGCGGGGGCGCTCCGGTGGACCCGTACCGCCGCCCCCGCCCGCTCAGCGCGCCGGGAACCCGTAGGCGACGCCCGTCAGCTTCTCCGAGGCGGCCCAGAGCCGTTCGCCGGAGGCGTCGTCCAAGGTCCACTTCGCCCGCCAGGAACGGGCGGGCGCCCCGCGCCAGCCCAGCGGCGGCCCGTAGAAGGCGTCGGGCGCCACGTCCGGGGCGGTGGCCGCGTACAGCGTGGGCAGCGCGCCGGAGGCCGCCGACTGGGCGAGGACGGCGGCGCCGAGGCCCAGCAGCCGCGACATGGGCCGGTGGCCCTCCTGGAGCGAGGCCCCGGCGTGCAGGTTGGTCGAGGCGTAGCCGGGGTGCGCGGCGGCCGCGACGATCCCGGAGCCCGCGGCCGCGAGGCGCCGGGCCAGCTCGTGCGTGAAGAGGAGTCCCGCGGTCTTGGAGCGGCCGTACGCGATCCAGCGCCGGTAGCCGCGCTCGCCGTTCAGGTCGTCGAAGTCGACGTCGCCGAGCGCGTGGAACCCGCTGGCGACGGTGACGATCCGGGCTCCGGGGGCGGCGGACAGCAGCTGGGGCAGGAGCAGTCCGGTGAGCGCGAAGTGGCCCAGGTGGTTGACGCCGAACTGGGTCTCGAACCCGTCCGCGGTCTTCCCGTACGGCAGGGCCATGACGCCCGCGTTGTTCACGAGCAGGTCGAGGGAGCGCCTGCGCTGCCCGTGGACGTGCGCGAACTCCCGTACGGAGGCCAGGTCGGCCAGGTCCAGCGGGAGGAAGTCCGCCTTCGCCCCCGGGACCTCGGCGCGCAGCCGGACCACCGCGGCCCGGCCGCGCGCCGCGCTGCGGCAGGCCAGCACCACGTCGGCCCCGCGGCGGGCGAGCTCGCGGGCGGCGGCGTAGCCGATCCCGCTGTTGGCACCCGTGACGACGGCGGTGCGGCCGCTCTGGTCGGGGATGTTCTCGGCGTTCCAGCCAGGCATGTGAGCTCCCTCGCGACGGTGGGACGGTGGGGTGCACGGTGCGGTCACCTCGGGGTTACCGAGGGTAGACCTCCCTTGTCGCGGGGGCGGCCCCGGGGGCCGCTCCCCGGGGCCAGTAGGCTGCGGGTCCGTCCGCCCGCTCCCCTTCTCGTTCCCGAGGTACCGCGCAGTGAGCTCCGCACCGCCGCTCCCCCTGCCCGTGTCGGTCGTCGGCCTCGGCGCCGACGGCTGGGCCGGGCTCACCGCCGCCGCGCGGTCCGCGCTGACCGGGGCCGAGGTGCTGATCGGCGGGCCGCGCCAGCTGGACCTGCTGCCGGCCGCCGACTGCGCCGGTGAGCGGGTCGCCTGGCCGAGCCCGCTGCGGCCCGCCGTCCCGAAGCTGATGGCGGAGCACGCGGGCCGCCGGATCGCCGTACTGGCCAGTGGTGACCCCATGTTCTACGGGATCGGGCGGGCCCTGGCCGAGGAGCTCGGGCCGGACCGCCTGCGGGTCCACCCGCACCCCTCCTCGGTCTCGTACGCCTGCGCCCGCCTGGGCTGGCCGGTGGAGGACACCGAGGTGGTGACGGTGGTCGGCCGCCCGGTGGCCCGGCTCGCGGCCGCGCTGTACGAGGGGCGGCGGGTGCTGGTGCTCAGCGCCGGAGCGGTGACCCCGGGCGAGATCGCCGCTCTGCTGCGGGAGCGGGGCTTCGGCCCGAGCCGGATGCGGGTGCTGGAACAGCTCGGCTCCGAGCGCGAGGACGCGTACGAGGGGCGGGCCGAGAGCTGGGACCACGCGCCGGGCGACCCCCTCAACGTGGTGGCCGTGGAGTGCCGCCGGGACCGCGACAGCGCCGTTCCGCGGCTCGGCGCGACCCCTGGCCTGCCCGACACCGCGTACGAGCACGACGGCCAGCTCACCAAGCGCCATGTCCGGGCCGCCACCCTGTGCGCCCTCGCCCCGGCACCCGGCGAGCTGCTGTGGGACATCGGCGGCGGCTCCGGCTCGATCGGCATCGAGTGGATGCGCACGCACCCCTCCTGCCGGGCGGTGGCCGTGGAGCGCGTCCCGGAGCGCGCGGCCCGCATCACCCGCAACGCGGCGGCGCTCGGCGTCCCGGGACTGCGGGTGGTCACCGGCGCCGCGCCCGGCGCCCTCGCCGGACTCCCGGCCCCCGACGCGGTGTTCATCGGCGGCGGGCTGACGGCTCCGGGCCTGCTGGACGCGGCCTGGGAGGCGCTGGCCCCCGGCGGCCGGCTCGTGGTCAACACCGTGACCCTGGAGTCGGAGGCGGTCCTCACCGAGCGCTACCGGCGCCACGGCGGCGACCTGGTCAAACTGGCCGTCGCGCACGCGGCGGCGGTCGGCGGTTTCACGGGCTGGCGGCAGGCGATGCCGGTCACCCAGTGGACCGTGACCAAGCCCTGGCCTCGGCCGGACGATCGCACAGCGCAGGACTTGAACGAGGAAGAGGACCAGACGACATGACCGTGTACTTCATCGGTGCGGGCCCCGGCGCCGCCGACCTGATCACGGTGCGCGGTGCCCGACGGCTCGCCGCCGCCCCGGTCTGCCTGTACGCGGGCAGCCTGGTCCCGCGCGAACTGCTGGCCGAGTGCCCGCCGGACGCCCGCCTGGTCGACACCTCGCAGCTGAACCTGGACGAGATCGTCGCCGAGTGCGTACGGGCCCATGCGGCGGGCCAGGACGTCGCGCGGCTGCACTCCGGCGACCCCTCCATCTTCAGCGCGGTCGCGGAGCAGATGCGGCGGCTCGACGCGGCCGGGATCCCGTACGAAGTGGTGCCCGGCGTCCCGGCGTTCGCCGCGGCGGCGGCCGCGCTGAAGCGGGAGCTGACGGTGCCCACCGTCGGCCAGACCGTGATCTTGACCCGGATCGCCCAGCAGGCCACGCCGATGCCGCCCGGCGAGGACCTTGCCACGCTCGGCCGCAGTGGGGCGCTGCTGGTGCTGCACCTGGCCACGCGCTACGCGGACCGGGTCGTCGCCGAACTGCTGCCGCACTACGGGGCCGAGTGCCCGGTGGCGGTGGTGGCGATGGCCAGCCGTCCCGACGAGCTGATCCTGCGCGGCACGCTGGCCGACATCGCCGCGCAGGTGAAGGAGGCGGGCCTGGTCCGCACGGCGGTCATCGTGGTCGGACGTACGCTCGGCGCCGAGCAGTTCCGCGACAGCCACCTGTACTCCCCCGAGCGCGACCGGCATGTCTGCTGAACCGGCCCCCCTCCCGGGGCGGCACGTCCTGATCCTGGGCGGCACCACGGAAGCGCGCCGCCTCGCGGAGGTCCTGGCCGGCGACCCGTCCTGTCAGGTGACCACCTCGCTCGCGGGCCGGGTCGCCTCGCCGGTGCTCCCGCCGGGCGACACGCGGATCGGCGGCTTCGGCGGCGCCACGGGCCTGGCCGCCTGGATCGTCGCCCACGAGGTCACCAGCGTCGTGGACGCCACCCATCCGTTCGCGGAGCGGATGAGCTTCCACGCCGCCGAGGCGCAGGCCCTGACGGGGGTGCCGCTGCTGGCGCTGCGACGCCCCGGCTGGACACCGCGGCCGGGCGACGACTGGACCTTCGCGGACTCGCTGGACGAGGCGGCCGCACGGCTGCCCGGCCTCGGCTCCCGCGCGTTCCTGACCACCGGCCGCATGGGCCTGCACACCTTCGCGCACCTCACCGACACCTGGTTCCTGGTGCGTTCGGTGGACCCGCCGGACGAGCCGGTCCCGCCAAGGCTCGAAGTCCTGCTCGACCGGGGCCCGTTCACGCTGGAGGGCGAGCGGGAGCTGATCGCGCGGCACCGGATCGACGTCCTGGTCACCAAGGACAGCGGCGGCAGCGCGACCGCCCCCAAACTGACCGCGGCCCGCGAGGCCGGGATCCCGGTCCTGGTGGTGCGCAGGCCCCGGATCCCTGAGGGCGTCGCGCAGGCGGAGGACACGGACGCGGCCCTGGAATGGCTCGGGGCGGCCCGGGCCTGAGCCGTCCGGCCGTCGGGGCTCCCGCCGGCGGGGCCGGTGCCGATTACCCCTGCTCGCGCCCCCACCCGCGCGGGCGACGAGCGGCCGGCGGCCCTCCTCCGGCCGTGCCGAGGGGGCCGCCCCCGGACGTGCCGTCACGCCCGGGACCGGCCCGCCAGGCCGGTCAGGCCTCCGGGTAGCGGCGCGGGGTCCACGTCACGCGGGAGCCGTCCGGCCGCTCGGTGACCTGGGTCTGCGAGGAGCCGATCAGCAGGATCGTGCGCATGTCCACCTCTGACGGCTCCAGTTCACCGAGCGTGAGGACGCGGACCGACTGCTCGGGGCCGCCGACGTCCCGCGCGACGACCACCGGGGTCCGCTCCGGACGCAGCTCCAGCAGCAGCTCCTTGGCCTGGGCCACCTGCCAGGTCCGGCTGCGCGAGCCCGGGTTGTACAGGGCGAGCACCAGGTCCGCCGCGGCGGCCGCGCGCAGCCGCTCCGCGATGACCTCCCAGGGCTTGAGCCGGTCGGACAAGGAGATGGTGGCGTAGTCGTGGCCGAGCGGGGCCCCGGCCGCGGCGGCGGCCGCGTTGGCGGCGGTCACCCCCGGCAGGACCCGTACGGGCACGTCCTTGTACTCCGGCTGCCCGGCCACCTCCAGGACGGCGGTGGCCATGGCGAAGACGCCCGGGTCCCCGCCGGAGACCACGGCCACGCGCTTCCCGCGCCGGGCGAGGTCGAGGGCGAACTCGGCGCGCTCCGACTCCACCTTGTTGTCGGAGCCGTGCCGGACCTGGCCGGGCTTCGCGGGGACGCGGTCCAGGTACGTGGTGTACCCGACGAGCACCTCGGCGTCGGCCAGCGCCCGCCGCGTCTCGGGGGTGAGCCAGAGCGGCCCGGCCGGTCCGGTGCCGACGACGGCGACCTCGCCGGGCCCGGACGGCACGCTGCCCGGGTTGCCGATGCGGCTGGGCACCACGGCGACGGCGAAGTACGGGACGGTGTCGGGGTCGGTGTCGGCGAGGACGCCGGTCCGCTCACCCTCCATGGTGGCGCGCTCCACGTACCGGGCCTCGGCGAGGCGGCCGCTGCCCTCCATGGCCCGGCGTACGGCGGGGAAGGTGCGGCCGAGCTTCATCACGACCGCGGAGTCGGTGGCGGCGAGGCGGGCGGTGAGCTCCTCCTCGGGCAGGGTGCCGGGCAGGATCGTCAGCACCTCCTCGCCCTCGACCAGCGGGGTGCCGAGGCGGGCGGCGGCGGCGCTCACCGAGGTCACGCCGGGGATCACCTCGGCCTCGTACCGGTCGGCGAGCCGCTTGTGCATGTGCATGTACGAGCCGTAGAAGAGCGGGTCGCCCTCGGCGAGCACGGCGACGGTCCGGCCGGCGTCCAGGTGCGCGGCGAGGCGGGCGGCGGAGGCCTCGTAGAACTCCTCCATCGCGCCGTGGTAGCCGCCGGGGTGGTCGGTGGTCTCGGTGGTGACCGGGTAGACCAGCGGCTCCTCGACGTGGTCGGCGCGCAGGTGCTTCGCGGCGATCGATCGGGCGATCGAGCGGCCGTGGCGGGCACTGTGGTACGCGATGACCTGCGCCTCGGCGATCACCTCGACGGCCCGCAGGGTCATCAGGGAGGGGTCGCCCGGGCCGAGCCCGACGCCGTACAGCTTTCCGGGGCGGGCCGCGTCGCCGGCTGCGCTGCTCATTCTTCCTCGCTCGCGATCGCGTTGACCGCGGCGGCCGCGATGGCGCTGCCGCCGCGCCGGCCGCGCACGATCAGGTGGTCGAGGCCGGAGGCGTGGGCGGCGAGCGCGTCCTTGGACTCGGCGGCGCCGATGAAGCCGACCGGGACGCCGATGACGGCGGCGGGGCGCGGGGCGCCCTCCTCGATCATCTCCAGCAGCCGGAACAGCGCGGTCGGCGCGTTGCCGACGGCCACCACGGAGCCCTCCAGGAGGCCGCGGTCCCGCCAGACTTCGAGGGCCGCGGCGCTGCGCGTCGTGCCCATCTTCGCCGCGAGTTCCGGCACGGCGGGGTCGGAGAGGGTGCAGATCACCTCGTTGTCGGCGGGCAGCCGCTTGCGGGTGACCCCGCTGGCGACCATCTGCACGTCGCAGAGGATCGGCGCGCCGGCGCGCAGCGCGGCCCGTGCGCGCAGGACGACCTCCGGGGTGTAGCCGAGGTCCTGGGGCAGGTCGGTCATTCCGCAGGCGTGGATCATGCGCACCGCGACCTGGGCGACGGAGGCGGGCAGCCCGGAGAGGTCCGCCTCGGCGCGGATCGTGGCAAAGGACTGGCGGTAGATCGCCGCGCCGTCCTTCTCGTACTCGAACACTGTGTACTCGCTCATTTCTTCGCTGCGTCGTGGGAGGTGGTGCGGCGTACGGCCGCGAGGGCGGCGGGAAGTTCACGGGCCGGGACGGCCCGGCGCGGGGCGTGTCCGGCCGCGGAGAGGTCGTACCCGTCGGCGGTGGCGACCAGGTCGGCCCAGGCGGTGCCCCGGGGGTGCCCGCACCGGCGTTCGCAGCCGGACCAGTGCACGGGCAGCGGGCGGGTCCCCTCGGGGTGCGCCTGCGTTTGAGCCTGGGCCTGGGCCTGGGCTACGACGGCACGCGCGTCGGCGCGCACGTCCGCGCGGGACTTCGCGCAACCGGGCCGCCCCGTACAGGCGGTGACGGACCGCCAGGGATCGTCGGGGGCGGTCACGAGGCCGGCTTCGGCGAGGGCGCGGAGCGCCTCCTCGGCGGCGCCGGCGGCCAGGCCGGGGACGACGATCCCGCGCCAGGGGGTCAGCCGGAGGCGGCCGGTGAGCCCGGCCAGCACGCGCCACTGCGCGGTGCCGAGGCGGCCCAGCGGCGCGAACACGCTGAGCGCGGCGGCCCCGTCGGGGCCTTCGACCACGCCGGGTTCGGGGGGCGCTCCGCGCCGGGGGGCCGCGGAGCCCCATACGACGGCCGCCGAGATCCCGGAGGCGCCCAGCCTGCGGCCCAACTCGCCCGGATCCATTGCGTGTTCCGCGGGCAGCTCGGCCACCCGCCAGGCCCGGGTACCGGCCTCGCGGGCGGCGTCCAGGAAGTACTCCGCGGCCACGAGCGCCGCCTTCGGCGCCTCGGCCGCACCGACGAGCAGCGCGTCCGCCGGGCCGGCGGTCCACAGCAGTGCCCGGTCCCCGCCCCCGTCCCGGACGGCGCTCAGGTTCACGTCGGCGTCGAGGGCGGTCACGTCCCCGCGGCCGTCGTCGAGGGCGAACAGGAAGCGCCCCGACAGCCCGGCCGCCGTCGTGCTCGCGCACAGCAGCCGGTCCAGCTCCGCCACCCAGGGGGCCACGTCGGGCAGACCGCGCCGGTCCAGGCCGGTCAGGGGCGATGCGACGATGTTGCGGACCCGCTCGTGGGTGGGGGCCGGCAGCAGCCCGCCGCGCACCAGCACGGCCTGGAGCTCACCGCCGCAGCTCGCGCCGAGCCCGCGCAACTGCGCGTTGCCGCGTGAGGTGAGGTCGATGTGCCCGTCGCCGAGGCGGTCCGCCGCGTCGGCCAGCGGCAGGGCCGCGGCCGCGTCGAGCATCCCGCCGGGGATCCGGATCCGGGCCAGGTACCCGTCGTCCGCCGCGTGCAGCCGCAGCGCGCCGGGGCAGGCGTCACCGCGGTCACGTATGACCGGTTCGTCCCGCACTGCGGCGGAAGGGGGCTGGGGCGGCATGGCGGCGAGCATACCCACGATTGCGCGAGCTCGACCTGTGTCCGTCACCACCCGCCCCCTGCGCCCCACCCTCCGCCCGACCTGCCCCGATCCGCTCCCCGTGCGCCGACCACCCCCACTCCCGGCCGGGAAGGACGCCACCTAATATGACCACCGGCGGAGCCACGTGGCCCGCCGGGAGGAAGCCCGGTGCGAATCCGGCGCGGTCCCGCCACTGTGAACCCGCGGAGCGATCCGCCGGGTGAGTCAGGAACTCCCGCTGTCCACACTGCCCGGGGCGCGGAAACCCCGAGGAAGGCATGCCGCCGCATGATCCTGCTGCTGTCGACGTCCGACACCGATCTGCTCAGCGCCCGCGCCGCGGACGGCCCCGTGCCGTACCGGTTCGCGAACCCCGCCCGCCTTCCCCTCGACGACCTGCCCGCCCTGCTCGACGGCGTCGACCTGGTCGTCGTACGGCTCCTGGGCGGGCTGCGCGCCTGGCAGGAGGGCCTCGACCTGCTCCTGGCGCCGGCCCAGACCCGCCCGGTGGTCGTCCTCACCGGCGAACAGGCCCCGGACGCCCAGCTGATGGAGGCCTCCACGGTCCCGATCGGCATCGCGGCGGAGGCGCACGGATACCTGGCGCACGGCGGCCCGGCCAACCTGGACCAGCTGGCCCGCTTCCTCTCCGACACCGTGCTGCTGACCGGCCACGGCTTCGAGCCGCCCGCCGCCGCGCCCACCTGGGGCCCGCTGGAGCGCACGCCGGTGCGCCCGCACGGGCCGCGCATCGCGGTGCTGTACTACCGCGCCCACCAGATGAGCGGCAACACCGCCTTCGTGCACGCCCTGTGCGACGCGATCGTGGAGAGCGGCGGCACGCCCGTACCCCTGTACGTGTCCTCCCTGCGCGCGCCGGAGCCGGAGCTGATCGCCGAGCTGGAGTCGGCGGACGCGATCGTGACCACGGTGCTCGCGGCCGGCGGCACCAAGCCCGCCACCGCCTCCGCCGGCGGCGACGACGAGTCCTGGGACGCGGGCGCGCTCGCCGGACTCGGCGTGCCGATCCTCCAGGCCCTGTGCCTGACCGGCTCGCGCAGCGCCTGGGAGGAGAACGACGAGGGCCTCTCCCCGCTCGACGCCGCCACGCAGGTCGCCGTCCCGGAGTTCGACGGCCGCCTGATCACCGTCCCGTTCTCCTTCAAGGAGCTCGACGAGGACGGGCTGCCGGCGTACGTGGCCGACCCCGAGCGCGCCGCCCGCGTCGCCGGGATCGCCGTCCGGCACGCCCGGCTGCGGCACATCGAGCGCCGCGACAAGAAGGTCGCGCTCGTCCTGTCCGCGTACCCGACCAAGCACTCCCGCATCGGCAACGCGGTCGGCCTCGACACCCCCGCCAGCGCCGTGGAGCTGCTGCGCACCCTCATCGCGGGCGGCTACGACTTCGGCCCCGTCGAGGACATCCCGGGACTGGTCTCGGGCGACGGCGACGAGCTGATCCGCGCCCTCATCGAGGCCGGCGGCCACGACCAGGACTGGCTGACCGAGGAGCAGCTGGCCCGCAACCCGGTCCGGATCCCGGCCGCCGACTACAAGCGGTGGTTCGCCCAGCTCCCCGCCGAGCTGCGCGAAAGCGTCGAGGAGCACTGGGGCGAGGCCCCGGGCAACATGTTCGTGGACCGCTCCGCGAACCCGGAGGGCGACATCGTCCTGGCGGCGCTGCGCCGCGGGAACCTGCTCATCCTGATCCAGCCGCCGCGCGGCTTCGGCGAGAACCCGATCGCGATCTACCACGACCCCGATCTGCCGCCCTCGCACCACTACCTGGCCGCTTACCGCTGGATCCAGGCGAGCGCGCAGGACGGCGGCTTCGGCGCCGACGCGATGATCCACCTGGGCAAGCACGGCAACCTGGAGTGGCTGCCGGGCAAGAACGCCGGCCTGTCGGCGGCCTGCGCGCCCGACGCCGCGCTGGGCGACCTGCCGCTGATCTACCCCTTCCTGGTCAACGACCCGGGCGAGGGCACCCAGGCCAAGCGCCGCGTGCACGCCACCCTGGTCGACCACCTCGTGCCGCCGATGGCGCGCGCGGAGTCGTACGGGGACATCGCGCGCCTGGAGCAGCACCTCGACGAGTACGCGCAGATCTCCGCGATGGACCCGGCGAAGCTGCCGGCGATCCGCGCGCAGATCTGGACGCTGATCCAGGCCGCGAAGCTGGACCACGACCTGGGGCTGGAGGAGCGCCCGGACGACGACGGCTTCGACGACTTCCTGTTGCACGTCGACGGCTGGCTGTGCGAGGTCAAGGACGCCCAGATCCGCGACGGACTGCACGTCCTGGGCGGCGCGCCGACCGGTGAGGCCCGGGTCAACCTGGTCCTCGCGATCCTGCGCGCCCGCCAGATCTGGGGCGGTACGACGGCCCTGCCCGGCCTGCGCGAGGCGCTCGGCCTGGACGAGTCCGCCGCCACCCGTACCACCGCCGACGAGGCGGAAGAGAGGGCCCGCGCGCTGGTGCAGGCGATGGAGGACGCGAACTGGGTGCCGGAGGCGGTGGCTTCGGTCGCGGCCGGGTACTCGGGCGACGTGGCGGCCGTACTGGACTTCGCGGCGCGGGAGGTCGTCCCGCGCCTGGCGGGCACGACGGACGAGATCGCGCACGTGGTGGCGGCCCTCGACGGCCGCTTCGTCCCGGCGGGCCCCTCGGGTTCCCCCCTGCGCGGCCTGGTGAACGTCCTTCCCACGGGCCGGAACTTCTACTCCGTCGACCCGAAGGCCGTTCCCTCCCGCCTCGCGTGGGAGACGGGCCAGGCCCTGGCCGACTCCCTGCTCACCCGCTACCGCACGGACAACGGCGCGTGGCCGGCCTCCGTCGGCTTGTCCCTGTGGGGCACGAGCGCGATGCGCACCTCCGGCGACGACGTCGCCGAGGCGCTCGCCCTGCTCGGCGTCCGCCCGGTCTGGGACGAGGCCTCGCGCCGCGTCACGGGCCTGGAGCCGATCCCGCTCGACGAGCTGGGCCGCCCCCGCATCGACGTGACCTTGCGCATCTCGGGCTTCTTCCGGGACGCGTTCCCGCACGTCATCGGCCTGCTGGACGACGCGGTACGGCTGGCGGCCGGCCTGGACGAGAGCGCCTCGGACAACTTCGTCCGGGCCCACGCCCAGGCGGACCTGGCCGTCCACGGTGACGAGCGCCGTGCGACGACCCGTATCTTCGGCTCGCGCCCGGGCACGTACGGCGCCGGCATCCTCCAGCTGATCGACTCCCGCGACTGGCGTACGGACGCCGACCTCGCGGAGGTCTACACGGTCTGGGGCGGCTACGCGTACGGCCGCGGGCTGGAGGGCCGGGCGGCGCGCGAGGAGATGGAGACCGCGTACAAGCGGATCACGGTGGCCGCGAAGAACACGGACACCCGCGAGCACGACATCGCCGACTCGGACGACTACTTCCAGTACCACGGCGGCATGGTGGCCACGGTCCGCGCGCTGCGGGGCACGGCGCCGGAGGCGTACATCGGCGACTCGACCCGCCCGGAGACGGTCAAGACGCGCACGCTCGTCGAGGAGACCTCCCGCGTCTTCCGCGCCCGCGTGGTGAACCCAAAGTGGATCGAGGCGATGCGCCGCCACGGCTACAAGGGCGCCTTCGAGCTGGCGGCGACGGTCGACTACCTCTTCGGCTACGACGCCACGACGGGCGTGGTGGCCGACTGGATGTACGACAAGCTCACGCAGACATACGTCCTGGACGAGACGAACCGCGCCTTCCTCCAGGAGGCCAACCCCTGGGCCCTGCACGGCATCGCGGAACGCCTGCTGGAGGCGGAGTCCCGCGGCATGTGGGAGAAGCCGGACCCCCAGATCCTCGAATCCCTCCGCCAGGTCTACCTGGACACGGAGGGCAACCTGGAGGCCGAGGCGGAGTAGCCCGCTCCGGCACCCCGCACAACGGCGCTCGGCTCACTTCCCGTGAGCCGAGCGCCGTTTTCCACCTCAGGTGCGGGATGTGTCGGGTCGGGTGAGCGCGAAGAAGTTCGGGCAGCGAGTACTTCTTCAGGACCGCGGGCGAAAGTCGAGGACCCACCCCTCGGCCGGTGACCGCCTGCGCGCGGCGGGAGGCCGGCCCGTAGCCGTCGGCGGGTGCGGGTGGTGCAAAACGGCGGGGCTGTCACCTGAAGCGGTGAACTCTTCCTTGTACGGGCGGCGGATCGGGTAGGGCCCTGCTGATCTCGTGCGGGGGGCCGCAGGCAAGGGAGCCCCCTGCCCTCGGACGAAAGGTCCAGCCCGCCGTGACGCAGCCGTTTCACCTGCCGGATTTCTACGTGCCGTATCCGGCGCGCCTGAACCCCCACCTGGAGGCCGCGCGGGCGCACACCAAGCGGTGGGCCCGCGGCTTCGGGATGCTGGAGGGGTCGGGCGTGTGGGACGAGCGGGACCTCGACGCGCACGACTACGCGCTGCTGTGCTCGTACACCCACCCCGACTGCGGCGCCGACGCCCTGAACCTGGTCACCGACTGGTACGTGTGGGTCTTCTTCTTCGACGACCACTTCCTGGAGGTCTACAAGCGCACCCAGGACCGCGCGGGCGCCAAGAAGTACCTCGACGGGCTGGCGGCCTTCATGCCGATGGACCTCGCCGACGGGTTCCCCGAGCCGGCGAACCCCGTGGAGGCGGGCCTGAGGGACCTGTGGTCACGGACCGTGCCCGCGATGTCGATGGACTGGAGGGAACGGTTCTCCGAGTCGACGAGGAACCTCCTCAACGAGTCGATGTGGGAGCTGCACAACATCAACATCGGCCGGGTGGCCAACCCGCTCGAATACATCGAGATGCGCCGCAAGGTAGGCGGCGCCCCCTGGTCCGCCGGGCTGGTCGAGTACGTGTCCGCCGAGGTCCCGGCCCGGGTCGCGCACGCGCGCCCGCTCCAAGTGCTCCGCGACGCCTTCTCCGACGCGGTGCACATCCGCAACGACCTCTTCTCCTACCAGCGCGAGGTGGAGCAGGAGGGCGAACTCTCCAACGCCGTCCTGGTCCTGGAGACCTTCCTGGACTGCACCACCCAGGAGGCCGCCGAGCTCTCGAACGACCTGCTGACCTCAAGGCTCCAGCAGTTCGAGCACACGGCGCTCGCCGAGGTCCCCGCCCTCGCCGCGCAGCACGGGCTGGACCCCGCCGAGACGGCGTCCGTCCTCGCGTACGCGAAGGGGCTTCAGGACTGGCAGTCCGGCGGCCACGAATGGCACATGGTCTCCAGCCGGTACATGAACGAGGAGGCCAAGGGGGCGGCCGCGGCCCCGCTCACCCTGCCGTTCCTGCCCACCGGGCCGGGCACCGCCGCCCTCGACCTGCGCTCGCTGTTCACCCCGCGCGCCATGGAGCTGCGCCGGCGCAGCTTCACGCACGTGCCGTTCCGGAAGGTGGGGCCGTCGCTGCTGCCCGACTTCCACATGCCGTTCCCGCTCACGCTCAGCCCCCACCTGGACCTGGCCCGCCGCGAACTGGTGCTCTGGTCGCGGGAGATGGGCCTGCTGGAGCCGCAGCCCGGCGATCCGGGCTCCGACATCTGGGACGAGGACAAGCTCGTCGGCATGGACTTCGCCCTGTGCTCGGCGGGCATCGACCCCGACGCCACCGCCGAGGCGCTGTGCCTGAGCGCGCAGTGGCTGACCTGGGGGACGTACGCGGACGACTACTACCCCAAGGTGTTCGCCGGCTCGAAGTCCCCGGGGGCCGCCCGGGCGGCGACCGACCGGCTGATCTCCATGATCCCGGTCGACCCGGCCGAGGCCCCGGAGCCCGCCACCGCCATGGAGCGCGGCCTGAAGGACCTGTGGGCGCGGACCGTCCACGGGATGGGCCCCGCCGTGCGGGCGGAGTTCCGCGGGCACGTCGTCGGGATGCTGGACAGCTGGGTCTGGGAGATCGGCAACGCCGTCCTGAACCGGATCCCGGACCCGGTGGACTACGCCGAGATGCGGCGTTTCACCTTCGGCTCGTACATGACGATGTTCCTCGCCCGCCTCGGCCACGAGGGCGACGGCGTGCCGCCCGAGGTCCACCGGGACGGGGTGATGCGCTCGCTGGAGAGCGCGGCGGCGGACGTCGGGTGCATCACCAACGACCTCTTCTCGTACCAGAAGGAGATCGAGGTGGAGGGCGAGGTCCACAACCACGTCCTGGTCACCCAGAACTTCTTCGACATCGACTACCCGCGGGCGTTCGCGATCGTCGCCGACCTGATGGTGCAGCGCACCAAGGAGTTCGAGCATATCCGCGACCACCAACTGCCGCTGCTGTACGAGGACTACGGGCTCGACGCGCGGGCGCGAGCCTCGCTCGACGCGTACGTGCGGGAGTTGGAGGACTGGATGGCCGCCGTCCTCAACTGGCACCGGAGCGTGTGCCGTTACCGGGACGAGGACCTTCACCCGAAGGCCCCCGGCCGGACTCCGGGGGCGCCGCTCGGCCGGAGTTCCTCGTTCGGCATGGCGGCCGCCCGGATCTCGCTGCCCGCCTGATCCCGCCCGGCCCGGCGGCGGGGACGGTCCGCTCGCCCGCCCCCGCCGCCGCCCGGCACCGCCGCTCCGGCCCGCTCGCCGCGCCGCCTCCGCACGTCTGGGAACGCGCCCCGCTACCGCGGGCCCGTCCAGCCCGTGGGGACGTGGCCGATCCGGACGCGCTGGGGGTGGTCGCCGACGGGGACGGACACCCGCTTGGCGCCGGTCGCGAAGTCGATCGCGGTGACCTGGTCCGCGCCGCTCTCGGAGATCACGCAGGCCGTGCCGTCACCGTCGACGGTGGCCCAGTACGGCTTGTTCGCGGGCACCAGCGGCCCTTCGGTGAGGGAGGCGCGGTCCACGACGGTGGCGTAGTCGTCCATGGTGCCCGCGACGCAGAGCTTGCTCCCGTCCGGGCTCATCGACATGCCGTGGTGGCGCGAGTCGTTCACCCAGGTGGTGCGGTCCGCGTTGGTGGCGGGGTTGCGGGGAAGCTCCTTGACGCGGGTGATCCGGTCGGCGGCCACGTCGTACTCGACGACCCCGTTGAAGAAGGACACCTGGAAGTAGAGCTTCGACTCGTCGGGACTGAAGGACATCGGGCGGACGGCGTCGGAGAGGTCCGGGCGGCCGAAGGCGTCGAGCCGCTCACGCATGTCGATCACCCGGACCGTGCGGAAGGTCTGCGCGTCGACGACGGTGATCTTCCGGTCGCCCTTCGTCCAGTCCAGCCACGGCGCGTCGAGGGCGGAGGTCACGTCCCCGATGGAGCTGTTCCACAGGAAGCGGCCGTCGCGGCTGAAGGTGTTCTCGTGCGGCTTGTCACCGGTCGAGAAGGAGCCGACTTGGCGCCCGGTGGCGATGTCGAGGACGTGCACGGTGTTGGCGGTGGAGGCGGAGACCGCGACCCGGGTGCCGTCCGGCGAGACCGCCATGTGGTCGGAGCGGAAGCCGGCGACGGGGAAGCGCCAGTTGATCCGGCCCGTACGCACGTCGATCGAGACGACGTCGGCGAAGCTGGGCCGGGAGGCGACCACGGCGGAGCCGTCGGCGGTGGTGTACATGTCGTCCACGAACTGGTCGTGGCCCTCGCCCGCCCCGCTGCGGATGCCGAGGAAGAAGGCGAGCTTGACCGGGTTGAGGTAGATCTCCCGGAGCCGCTCCTCCTTGTCGGGGATCATGTTGATCCGGCCCACCTTGGCGAGATCGCCGGTGGAGGCGAGCACATCGGCGGTGCCCTCCCAGTTGTTGCCGACGAACAGCACCTCCCGGACGCCCGCACCGGCGGCGGGGCCGGCAGCCGGGGCGGCCGCCGACGCCGAGGCCGGCCCGCCCGCCAGCGAGGCCGCGACCAGCGCGCAGCCTGCGAGGAGCGTACGGACGGGGGTGCGGGTGGTGCGTGCCGTACGGGCGGTGCGTGCGGTCCGGGACATCCGCTCAACTCCGTTGCAGAAAGGCGCTGTTACCGGCCGGTAAAATAGGCGGAACAGCAAAAGGGCGCAACCCTCACGGGGGTTGCGCCCTACGCCTCTCCTCTTCAGGCAACCGAACCGATCCGACCGATCACGCGCTTCGACGTGTCCGGGTGGATCGGTATGTGCGCTCCCGTGAGGGCCGTGCCCGAGCCCCCGCGGCGGTTCGCGACGATCTCGGCGGCGATGGACAGCGCGGTCTCCTCCGGGGAGCGGGCGCCGAGGTCCAGGCCGATCGGGGAGCGCAGGCGGGCCAGCTCCAGCTCGCTCACGCCGACGTCCCGCAGCCGCTTGTTGCGGTCCTCGTGGGTACGCCGGGAGCCCATGGCGCCGATGTAGGCGACGGGCAGCCGGAGGGCCAGTTCGAGGAGCGGGACGTCGAACTTGGCGTCGTGGGTGAGTACGCACAGGACGGTCCGGCCGTCCACCGCGCCCGCCGAGGACTGGGCCCGAAGGTAGCGGTGCGGCCATTCCACGACGATCTCGTCCGCCTCGGGGAAACGGTTCTTCGTCGCGAAGACGGGCCGGGCGTCACAGAGGGTGACGTGGTAGCCGAGGAACTTGCCGATCCGCACCAGGGCGGAGGCGAAGTCGATCGCGCCGAAGACGATCATCCGCGGCGGCGGGACACTGGACTCCACGAGCACCTTGAGCGGCTCTCCGCAGAGCCTTCCGTCGGCGCCGATCTCCAGGACGCCGGTGCGGCCGGCGTCGAGCATGGCGCGGGCCTCCGCGGCGATGGTGCGGTCCAGCTCGGGGTGTCCCCCGAAACCGCCCTCGTGGCCGCCCTCGCCCCGGACGAGCACGGCGCGACCCAGGAGCTCGGCCGGCCCTTCCGCGATCCGGGCCACCGCGGCGGCCTCACCGCGGGAGGCCGCCGCCAGGGCGGCCGCGAACACCTCCCGCGCCGGGGATCCCACGGGTACCGGCGTGATGAGGATGTCGATGATCCCACCGCAGGTCAGGCCCACGGCGAAGGCATCGTCGTCGCTGTACCCGAAGCGCTCCCGGACGGTCTCGCCGTCCTCCAGCGCCTGCCGGCACAGCTCGTACACCGCGCCCTCCACGCACCCGCCGGAGACCGATCCGATGGCCGTGCCCTCGCTGTCGACGGCGAGCGCGGCTCCGGGCTGCCGGGGCGCGCTCCCGCCGACCGCCACCACCGTGGCCACGGCGAAATCACGTCCCTGCTCGACCCACCGGTTCAGTTCTTCGGCGATGTCCAGCATTGCGGCCTCCTCAAAGAGGTTCGGTTACCAGTATCGGATGCGTGGAGGGCCGGGGCCGGATCACCGGCCCCGCCTTACTTCACCCCGAGCCATGCCTCGATCGGGTGCTCCGCGAAGAACACCACGAAGATGACCGTCAGCGCCCACATGAAGGCACCGATCTCACGGGCCTTGCCCTGTGCGGTCTTGATGGCCACGTAGGAGATCACGCCGGCCGCGACGCCCGCGGTGATCGAGTACGTGAAGGGCATGAGCACCACGGTCAGGAAGACCGGGATGGCGGTCGCGGTGTCGGCCCAGTCCACGTGGCGGGCGTTCTGCATCATCATCGCGCCGATGACCACCAGGGCCGCGGAGGCGACCTCACCCGGGACGATCTGCGTGATCGGGGTGAAGAAGAGGCAGGCGGCGAAGAAGAGGCCGGTGACGACGGAGGCGAGGCCCGTACGGGCACCCTCGCCGACGCCGGTCGCGGACTCCACGAACACCGTCTGGCCGGAGCCGCCGGTCAGGCCGCCGATGGCACCGCCGGCGCCGTCGATGAACAGGGCCTTCGACAGGCCCGGCATGCGGCCCTTGTCGTCGGCGAGCTTGGCCTCGGTGCCGACGCCGATGATGGTGGCCATCGCGTCGAAGAAGCCGGCGAGCACGAGGGTGAAGACGATCATGCCGATCGTCATGGCGCCGACGTCGCCCCAGCCGCCGAAGGAGACCTGGCCGAAGAGCGAGAAGTCCGGCATCGAGACCGCGGACCCGTGCAGGGTCGGCGCGCCGTTCTTCCAGGCCTTCGGGTCCACATCGGCGACGACGTTGACGATCGCGGCGATCACGGTGCCGCCGACGATGCCGATCAGGATCGCGCCGGGGACCTTGCGGGCCTGGAGCATGAAGATCGCGAGCAGGGTGATGCAGAAGATCAGGACGGGCCAGCCGGCGAGCTGGCCCACCGGGCCGAGCTGGACCGGAGGGGAGAACTCCCCGCCGTTGCCGACGAAGCCGGCCTTCACGAGGCCGATCAGGGCGACGAACATGCCGATGCCCATGGTGATCGCGTGCTTGAGCGCGAGGGGGATCGCGTTCATGATCATCTCGCGGAGGCCGGTGACGACCAGGAGACAGATCACGACGCCGTACATCACGCACATGCCCATGGCCTGCGGCCAGGTCATCTGGGGCGCGACCTGCGAGGAGAGCACGCCGGAGACGGACAGGCCCGCGGCCAGGGCCAGCGGCACCTTGCCGACGAAGCCCATGAGGAGCGTCGTCAGGGCCGCGGCGAAGGCCGTGGCGGTGATGAGAGCCTTCTGGCTCATGGTGTCCCCGGCGACGTCCTTGCCGGAGAGGATCAGCGGGTTGAGCAGGAGGATGTACGCCATGGCCATGAAGGTCGTGACGCCGCCACGAATCTCATTGCCGACGTTGCTGCCTCTGTGCGTGATGTGAAAGTACCGGTCGAGCCAAGAACGCCCGGCGGGGTTGCGAGTGCCGTCGCCGGCCTCTTCCGCGCTGGTCTTGGGCTCCACAGACGACTGGGTCATGGTGCCTAACTCCCAAGGTTCAAAGGGGCACCCGCATGAAGATTGGAGACGCGGGATTTGGGAAACTCCGTTTGGCTGCACGACCCGGGGTGACGGCCCGAGGCGACGCGAAATGCACTGCGTGTACTGCGGGTACTGCGGGGGTTTGCGGTACTGGTGTGGTGCCGGTGGCTGCTCCGGGGTGCCGGGGCGACCGGGTGTTTCCGTGGGGGTGCTGCCGGTGGGACGACCGCGAGCGGTGCGGTTCTCGTACTCCGGACTTCGGGCTCCGGGCGGTGGGACAGGAAGTGTGACGTTCCCGGTGTCACACCGCCCGGAGAGTCTGTAGGGGTCCGGGGGCCGCGCGGCGTGGCCGCGCGGCCCCCGGGACCACGCCGTCCTAGAGGGTGCCGGTGAGGGCTTCCGGACGGATCGGCGTCTTGTTGAGCTCCAGACCGGTCGCCGCCCGGATCGCCGCGAGGACGGCCGGGGTGGACGACAGGGTGGGGGCCTCGCCCATACCGCGAAGGCCGTACGGCGCGTTCGGGTCGGCGAGCTCCAGGACGTCGACCGGGATGGTCGGGGTGTCGAGGATGGTCGGGATCAGGTAGTCCGTGAAGGAGGGGTTGCGCACCTTCGCGGTCTTCGGGTCCACGATGATCTCCTCCATGATCGCGACGCCGAGGCCCTGGGTGGTGCCACCCTGGATCTGGCCGACCACGGAGAGCATGTTCAGGGCCTTGCCGACGTCCTGCGCGGTCGCCAGCTCGACGACCTTGACCAGGCCGAGCTCGGTGTCCACCTCGACCACCGCGCGGTGCGCGGCGAAGGTGTACTGGACGTGGCCGTCGCCCTGGCCGGTCTTCAGGTCGAAGGCGACGGTCGGCCGGTGCCGGAACTCCAGCTCCAGGTCGATCGCGTCCTCGCCCTCCAGCACGTCGGCGATGTCCGCGAGGACCTCGCCGCCGTCGGTGACGATCTTGCCGCCTTCGAGGAGCAGCTCGGCGGTCGCCCAGGCCGGGTGGTAGGACCCGTTCTTGCGGCGGCCGATCTCCAGGACCGCCTCGCGGACGGCCTCGCAGGTGTTCTTCACGGCGCCACCGGTCATGTACGTCTGCCGCGAGGCGGACGTGGAACCGGCGGAGCCGACCTGCGTGTCGGCCGGGTGGATGGTGACCTGCGTGACGCCCAGCTCCGTACGGGCGATCTGCGCGTGGACGGTGACACCGCCCTGGCCGACCTCCGCCATGGCCGTGTGGACCATCGCGACGGGCTCGCCGTTGATGACCTCCAGGCGCACGCGGGCGGTGGAGTAGTCGTCGAAGCCCTCGGAGAAGCCGACGTTCTTGATGCCGACCGCGTAGCCGACGCCGCGGACGACGCCCTCGCCGTGGGTGGTGTTGGACAGGCCGCCCGGCAGCGCGCGGACGTCCGCGCCCTCGCCGGCGGACTCCCACTGGCGCTCCGGCGGCAGCGGGCGGGACTTGACCCGGCGCAGCAGCTCGGCGACGGGCGCCGGGGAGTCCACGACCTGGCCGGTGGGCATGATCGTGCCCATCTCCATGGCGTTCAGCTGACGGAACTCGACCGGGTCCATGCCCAGCTTCGCCGCGAGCTTGTCCATCTGGGCCTCGTAGGCGAAGCAGGCCTGGACGGCGCCGAAGCCGCGCATCGCGCCGCAGGGCGGGTTGTTCGTGTAGAGCGCGATCGCCTCGATGTCCACGTCCTCCAGGACGTACGGACCGACCGACAGGGAGGAGGCGTTGCCCACGACCGCCGGGGAGGCCGACGCGTACGCGCCGCCGTCCAGGACGATCTTGCACTTCATGTGCGTGAGCTTGCCGTCCTTGGTGGCGCCGTGCTCGTAGTACAGCTTGGCCGGGTGGCGGTGCACGTGGCCGAAGAAGGACTCGAACCGGTTGTAGACGATCTTGACCGGCTTGTTCGTGGCGAGGGCCAGGAGGCAGGCGTGGATCTGCATCGAGATGTCCTCGCGGCCGCCGAAGGCACCGCCGACGCCCGAGAGCGTCATGCGGACCTTCTCCTCGGGGAGACCGAGGACCGGGGCGATCTGCTTGAGGTCCGAGTGCAGCCACTGGGTGGCGACGTAGAGGTCGACGCCGCCGTCCTCGGAGGGCACGGCGAGGCCGGACTCCGGGCCGAGGAAGGCCTGGTCCTGCATGCCGAAGGTGTACTCGCCCTCGACGATGACGTCGGCGCGCTTGCGGGCCTCCTCCACGTTGCCGCGGATGATCGGCTGGCGGTGCACGATGTTCGGGTGCGGGACGTGACCGGAGTGGTGGTCGTCGCGGCCCGGGTGGATCAGCGGCGCGTCCGGGGCGAGGGCGGAGGCCTCGTCCGTGACGAGCGGCAGCTCGCGGTAGTCGATCTTGATCTTGGCTGCCGCGCGGCGGGCGGTCTCCGGGTGGTCGGCGGCCACGAGGGCGACCGGCTCACCGTGGTGGCGCACCCGGCCGTTGGCGAGGACCGGGGTGTCCTGGATCTCCAGGCCGTAGTTCTTCATCGCGGCCGGCAGGTCGTCGTACGTGAGCACCGAGTAGACGCCCGGCATCGCGAGCGCCTCGGAGATGTCGATCGAGGCGATCTCGGCGTGGGCGACGGTGCTGCGCAGCGTCTGGCCCCACAGCATGTCCTCGTGCCACATGTCCGAGGAGTACGCGAACTCACCGGTGACCTTGAGGGTGCCGTCGGGGCGGAGCGTGGACTCGCCGATGCCGCCCTTGTTGTGCTTCTGGGTGACGTTGGTCGGCGTGCCGGCCGGTACCGTGCGGGTGTTCTGAGCCATGGTCAGACCGCCTCTCCCTGACGGGCGGCCGCCAGGCGGACCGCGTCGAGGATCTTCTCGTACCCCGTGCAGCGGCAGAGGTTGCCGGACAGGGCCTCACGGATGTCCTGGTCGGACGGGGAGCTGTTCTCTTCGAGCAGCGCGTCGGCCTGCACCAGCAGACCGGGGGTGCAGAAGCCGCACTGCACGGCGCCGGCGTCGATGAACGCCTGCTGGATGTTGGAGAGCTCCACGCCCTCACCGGTCTGCGAGTCGGCGGGCTTGGCCTGCCACTGCTTGGCCGCGTCCAGGGTGACGCCGCCCTCGGAGCCGCAGCCGCCGCCGGTGCCGCAGGCACCGCCGTGGCCGTGCTGCTCGCGCTGCTTGGCGAACTCCGCCAGGCCCTCGACGGTCACGACGTCGCGACCCTCGACCTGGCCGGCGGCCACCAGACAGGAACAGACGGGCACGCCGTCGAGGCGGACGGTGCAGGAACCGCACTCGCCCTGCTCGCAGGCGTTCTTCGAACCCGGCAGGCCGAGCCGCTCGCGCAGCACGTAGAGGAGGGATTCGCCCTCCCAGACGTCGTCTGCTTCCTGCTGACGGCCGTTGACGGTGAAATTGACGCGCATGATTACGCAGCCCCTTCGAGCGAGCGGCCGTGGCCGGTTCCGCGGTACTGCTCCCAGGTCCAGACGAGCTGGCGGCGAGCCATGATGCCTACCGCGTGACGGCGGTACTTCGCCGTGCCGCGGACGTCGTCGATCGGGTTGGCCGCGCCGGAGGCGAGGTCACCGAACTGCTTGGCGATCGACGGGGTGATGACCTTGCCGGACTCCCAGAAACCGCCCTCTTCGAGCGCGGCGTTCAGGAACTCCTCGGCGGCCTTCGCGCGGATCGGGGTCGGCGCGGCCGATCCGATGCCGGTGCGGACCGTACGGGTCTCGGGGTGCAGCGCCAGGCCGAACGCGCAGACGGCGATGACCATCGCGTTGCGGGAGCCGACCTTGGAGTACTGCTGGGGACCGTCCGCCTTCTTCACGTGGATGGTCTTGATGAGCTCGTCGGCGGCGAGCGCGTTGCGCTTCACGCCGGTGTAGAACTCGTCGATCGGGATCAGGCGGGAGCCGCGTACGGACTCCACCTCGACCTCGGCGCCCGCCGCGAGCAGCGCGGGGTGGGAGTCGCCGGCCGGCGAGGCACAACCGAGGTTGCCGCCGACGCCGCCGCGGTTGCGGATCTGCGGGGACGCGACCGTGTGCGAGGCGAGCGCGAGACCCGGCAGCTCCGTGCGGAGGTTCTCCATGATCTGCGTGTACGGAACGGAGGCGCCCAGCCGGACCACGTCCTCGCCGACCTCCCACTCCCGCAGCAGACCGATGCGGTTCAGGTCCAGGAGGTACTCCGGCCGACGGTGGTCGAAGTTGATCTCGACCATGATGTCGGTGCCACCCGCAATCGGCACAGCTGAGGGGTACTCGGCCTTAGCGGCGAGTGCCTCCTCCCAGCTGGCGGGGCGAAGGAAGTCCATGTGCGGCTCTCTTCTTCTTCATCGTGTCGTTCACTTCAAGCCAGGAGGCCCTTGGGCCCTCGACTGGTCGTTCACGTGCTGTTAACGCGGTGTGGAGTCAGTACACAAGCCGTGCGTCCTCCGGGTGCAGTCACCGAAACCATGAAGGAGTTGGCTGGCGACCTCCCTCGTCTTGTAGATTCGTATGAAAGGCAGGATGCAACGACCTGCCCGATTTCCAACGGCAACATTCGAGACAGATCGGCGGCGACACCATGCGGCTGCGCGCACTGCTGGAAACCGAGGCGCTGGGGCTGCGGCTGCTGGGCGGCGAGGACGAACTCGACCGGACGGTCCGCGGCGTCATGACGACCGACCTACGGGATCCCAGCCGATACCTCACCGGAGGCGAACTCGTCCTCACCGGCCTGGCGTGGCGAAGAAATTCGGCCGACTCCGAGCCGTTCGTACGAATCCTCGCGAGCGCGGGCGTCGCGGGCCTCGCGGCCGGCGAGGCGGAGCTCGGGGACATTCCCGACGATCTCGTTTCAGCCTGTCGGCGCAACCGGCTGCCGCTGTTCGCGGTGAACGAAGACGTTGCATTCGCCACGATCACCGAGTACGTGGTGCGGCAGGTCTCCGGCGAGCGCGCGGGCGATCTCGCGGCGGTCGTGGACCGCCACCGCCGCCTGATGACCTCGGGTCCCGCGGGCGGTGGGCCCGATGTGGTGCTCGATCTGCTCACCACCGACCTCGATCTGCGCGCCTGGGTGCTGTCCCCCACCGGCCGGCAGATCGCCGGCGCGGGCGAACCCCTGGCGCCGGGCGTCTGCGCGGCCCTGGCCGCGGAGCACCTGGCGGCGGTCCGCACCGGGCGCAGGGGCCCGCACCGGATCTCCCTCCAGGGTATGACGTACTCCCTCTTCCCGATCAGGGGAGCGGGCCGGGGCCCGGGCGGCCCCGGGGCCCGTGACGTGCGCGAAAGCGTGCTCTCGGACTGGCTGCTGGCCGTCGAGGCGGACGCCGGGGACTGGCCGGCCGAGCGGCTCGACCTGCTCCAGGGCGTGACCCAGCTGATCGCCGTCGAGCGCGACCGGCGCGACGCCGCCCGTACGGTGCGCCGCAGGCTCGCCCAGGAGGTGCTGGAACTGGTCCAGACGGGTGCCCCGCCCGCCGAGATCGCCGCGCGCCTGCGGGTCGCGGCCCCGGTGCTGCTGCCCGGGCTGGGCACCGCCCCGCACTGGCAGGTCGTCGTGGCGCGGGTCGACTGGGACGGCGGGGACATCCCCGGCGGCCCGGTGGCCCAGTCGCTGCTGGAGGAGATCCTCGTCGACCCGTCCGTCTCGGGCCCCGAGCCCTCGGACCGCATCGCCGTGGCCCACGCCGGCGACGAGGCCATCGCCCTCGTACCGCTGCCCGCGCTCCCCGCGGAGCCCGGCGAGGAGAAGGGCCCCGACCGTGCCCTGCACGCCGACGAGCTGCTCTCCGCCGTACGGGAGCCCCTGCAGGCGGGCCTCGCCGACGACGGCCGGCTCACCCTGGGCGTCAGCGCGGCCGTGCATTCCGCCGAGGGGCTGCGCGGGGCGCTGGAGGAGGCCCGGCACGCCCGCCGGGTCGCCGCGGCGCGCCCGGGCCGGGTCTGCGCGGCCGGCCACCACGAGCTGGCCTCGCACGTGCTGCTGCTGCCGTTCGTCCCGGACGACGTGCGCCGCGCCTTCACGGCGCGCCTGCTGGACCCGCTGCGGGACTACGACCGCCGCCACCGGGCGGAACTGATCCCGACGCTGGAGGCCTTCCTGGACTGCGACGGCTCGTGGACGCGCTGCGCGACGCGGCTGCACCTGCACGTCAACACGCTGCGGTACCGGGTCGGGCGAATCGAGCAGTTGACGGGGCGTGACCTCTCGCGGCTGGAGGACAAGCTCGACTTCTTCCTCGCACTGCGGATGAGCTGAGCGGATCCGGCCGGGGCGGCAGCCCGGACGGCGGGCGGGCGGCGCGGGCTCCCTGACACGTCGTCCGGACTTTGTGAAAGAGTTCACCCGACCCCTTGGCCGAAGGCTCCGATCCGTGCTCTCATTTCGCCCCAGGGCTCAACGACGTGCTGCTTGGTTGCTTTGGGGAGGGCAATGTGGCGGATACCGCCATGTCCGGTGCCGGATCTACCGGGGGAGACGATCCCCTCCAGCGGGCGATATGGCGGCTGCGCTCGCGCGGTTGTTGGAGCGACGCGGCGGCCCTGCTGACGCCCCACCTGCACGACGCCGGTGCGGCCGTACAGCGGACCGCGCTGCTCGTCGAGCGCTGCCTGTTCACCGGGCAGGGCTGGGCCGAGGCGGAGGACGCCCTGCGGGTCGCGGAGGCGGTGGCCCACGACGACGACGAGCGGGGCGCGGCGGCGTGCGAGCGCGGGCAGCTCGCGTACGCGGCGACCGTGCTCGGGGTCCGCGACCGCTCGGACGAGGCCCGCTCGGCGCTGGGCCGGGCGGCGGCGCTGCTCTCCCCCGGGTCCCGGACCCGCCCGCTGCTGGACTTCCGGCGGGGGCTGGTCGCGGAGCACCTCGCGGACGCCCCGCAGTCGGCGCGTCCGGCCTACCGCCGGGCCCATGCCGGGGCGCTGGCGCACGGGGACACGCTGCTGCTGTCCTTCACCTGGCGCCACCTGGCGGCGCTGTCGCTGCGGGACGGGGAGGTGGCGGAGGCCCGCAAGGGCTTCGCGGAGTCCCTTCGGATCCGGGAGGACCTGGGCTTCCTGATCGGTACGGCCCCCGCGCTGGCGGCGCTGGCCGAAGCCGAGCCGGAGCCGGAGGCGGCCCGCCTGCGCGCCGAGGCCCGGCGCCTGTTCCACCTCCTGGGCGGCATCCCGACCTGGCTGGCGGACCAGCTCCACCCGGACAGGCCCAGCCCCGCGGGGGTGTGAGCCACCGGGGCCGCGGGGCGAGCCAGGGCCAGGCCGCGGCGAACCCGGGGGGCTGCGGGTGGCAGCCCTGCGGGCCCCGGCTCAGCCCGCGCCGAAGTGCCTGCGCAGCACCTGCTCCGCCAGCGGCAGGTCCCCCGCGATCAGGGCCTCCAGCAGGGCCGTGTGCTCCGCCGCGTCCGCCACGAGTTCCGCGCGCCGGGCCCGCGGGGCCCCCGGCAGCGGCCACTGGGAGCGCCGGTGGAGGTCTTGGGCCACGGAGACCAGCTGCTCGTTGCCGCCCAGCGAAAGCACCTCCCGGTGGAAGGCCCGGTCCGCCTCCGCGTACCCCGCCGGGTCGCCGGCCTCGGCGGCCTCGGCGGCCCCGGCCGCCGCCGGGCGCAGCGCCGCCCAGGCCTGCGCCGGGACCGCGCGGGCCAGTCGCAGCACCACCGGCACCTCCAGCAGTGCCCGTACCTCCGCCAGCTCGGCCATCGCCCGGGGCGTGCGCGCCAGCACCCGGAAGCCGCGGTTGGGGAGGCATTCCACCGCCCCCTCCAGCGCCAGCTGCTGCATCGCCTCGCGCACGGGCGTCGCGGAGACGCCGTAGCGCTCCCCCAGGGCTGGCCCGGAGTAGATCTCCCCCGGCGCCAGCTCCCCGTCGGCGAGGGCCGCGCGCAGCGCGTCGAGCACCTGCCCGCGCACCGAGTGCCGCACCACCTTCTGGGCCGGAATCAGCGCCTCCACCCCGACGCGGGCCGCTTCGCGCACTCGGTCCTCCTCGGGGTCTCGACCTGACACGTGCCTCCCGAGAATAGGCGAACCGGTCCGGCCGGTGCTGGTACGGCCGCCCTAGATCAGCTAAGGTAAGGCTTACCTCCCTTGCTTCCGACCGTGCGAATCGGTGGTCCCGCCATGCCCGACAGCTCCGTCGTCGCCCTGCCGTCTGCCGGCTCTCCGGTGGCGGACGCGTACGCACGCCTGTCGAAGGCGTACGACCGCCTCCAGGTCGTCGAACGCGCGGCGCACGAGCCCGCCCCCCGCGGTGCGGGGTGGATCGGCGCGGACGCGCTCGCGGCCGGCGGGGCCGAGGCCGACGCCTACCTCGACTGGGACGAAGCCCAGGTCCTGCGGGACTACGGCCGCCGGGCCCGCCCCGACGTCGTGGCCACCTTCGGGCTGCACCGGTACGCCTGGCCCGCCTGCCTGCTGATCACGGCCCCCTGGTTCCTGGATCGCCGGGTACCCCGCCTGTCGGCGCGGGACGTGGCGTTCCACCGGACCCGGGGCCTCATGAGCGTGCGCGTCGAGTCGTTCTCCTGCCTGCCGGACGACCCGGCGGCCGCTCTCCCCGGGGCCCGTGTCGTGCCCGACGAGGAGGCGCTGCGCGCCGAGGTACGGGCCGCGGTGGCCCACCACCTCGAACCGCTGCTGGACGGCTTCGGCCCGCGCATGCGGCGCGGCCACCGCGCCCTGTGGGGCATGGTGACCGACGAGATCGTCTCGGGCGTCTGGCACCTGGGCAAGCTCGTGGACGAGGAACACCGGGCCATGGCCGAGCTGGAGGCGCTGCTGCCCGGCCGGACGGCCCCGTACACCGCCGGCGCGGCGTTCCGTACGCTCTCGGGCCCGCGCGGCGAACGGCTGGCGACCCGGGACCGGGCCAGCTGCTGCCTCTTCTACACGATCCGGCCCGAGGACACCTGCACCACCTGTCCCCGCACCTGCGACGCGGACCGCATCGCCCGCCTCACGGCCGCCGCCTGACCTCTGAACCCACTCGTACGGCTGACCGTAATCGAACTCGACTCCGGTCGTGCGAGCGGCAGTTCGAGCCACAACACCCTATCCGGCGGGCCCCACCCCCCGATGGCGTCCACTTGCCCCGAAACCCGCGTGCCGGGCCGATCTCCTGCGTCACCATGACTCCCGAAGGCCGCACACGCGAGGCAGAGGCAAGGGACATCCGCATGAGACTGACCGACATATCGCTGGACTGGCTGCTGCCCGGCAGCCTGCTGATCCTGGGCGTACTTGCGGCAGTTGCGGTACTGGCCCGGGGCAAGCGGGAAGGCGAGAAGGCCGCGGCCGAGGACACCTGGGAGCGCAGCGAGGAACGGCGGCGGCGCAAGGAAGCCGTCTACGGAACCGCCTCCTACGTCCTGCTGTTCTGCTGCGCGGCGGTCGCCGCGGCGCTCTCGTTCCACGGACTGGTCGGCTTCGGCCGGCAGAACCTGAACCTCTCCGGGGGCTGGGAGTACCTGGTCCCCTTCGGCCTCGACGGCGCCGCCATGTTCTGCTCGGTGCTCGCCGTCCGCGAGGCGAGCCACGGTGACGCGGCCCTCGGCTCGCGCATGCTGGTCTGGCTCTTCGCGGGCGCGGCCGCCTGGTTCAACTGGGTGCACGCGCCGCGGGGCATCGGGCACGATGGGGCCCCGCAGTTCTTCTCCGGCATGTCGCTCTCGGCAGCCGTCCTCTTCGACCGCGCCCTCAAGCAGACCCGCCGGGCCGCGCTGCGCGAGCAGGGCCTGATCCCGAGGCCGCTGCCGCAGATCCGGATGGTCCGCTGGCTGCGGGCCCCCCGGGAGACCTTCGGCGCCTGGTCGCTCATGCTGCTGGAGGGCGTCCGCACCCTCGACGAGGCCGTCGACGAGGTACGCGAGGACAAGCGCGAGCGGGAGCAGGACCGCCACCGGCGGCGCGACCAGAACCGGCTGGACCGGGCCCGCATCAAGGCCCTGGGCCGGCAGAACCGGGCGTTCGGGCGCTCCCGCGCCCGCCAGGTCGACGTACCGGGGCTGGCCCCCGGCTCGGGCTCCGCGCCGGTCGGCGCGGAGCCGGCCATACCGGAAACGGGACAGCTGCCCGCCCCGCGCCGCCGGCCCTCACTGCAGGCCGTACACGGACCCGAGGTCGCTGAGGTGACCGGGCCCCGGACAGTGGACCTGACCGCCGAGGACGACACCCAGACCATCCCCCGCCTCGACTCCCTGGAACGCAAACTCAAGGATCTGGAGCAGCAGTTCGGCTGAGAACCGCAGGCCGGAACGACCCCGCGGGGCCCGCCGTCAGGCGGGCCCCGCGTCGTACGCTCCGGAGTAGGCGCGGCTCCCGAGGGCGCCGTCCAACTCGAACCACACCACCTTGCCGCCCGCCTGGACGGGCGCGTCCACGCCCCAGGCGTCGGCGAGGGCCTGCACCAGCATCAGTCCCCGGCCGTGCGTACCGTCGTCGGCGGTCGGTACGTACGGCCGGGGCCGCCGCGAGGCGTAGTCCCGGACCTCCACCCTCAGCCGGTCCGCGGCGAGCGTCGCCGAGACCTCGGCGCCCTGGTCGGTGTGGACGAGGGCGTTGGTGACGAGCTCGGTGATCAGCAGCTCGGCCACCTCGGCGGTATCGGACGGACAGCGATGGCGCATCAACTCCCGTAATGCCCGGCGCACTTCGCTCACGGCCTTGTGATCCGCCCGGCGTATGCTCCGCGTGATCTCCAGCGCGTCCACCGCTCTCCCGTCCTGGACGGACGGTTCACGCGGTTCGGGCCGCCCTCTCCCCCACTGCTTTCCGGTCTTCGCCCCCACCCGCACGGCGATGTCCTCCCCCGCAAGTTCCCGTGATCTCGAACTGGTCTACGGGGATGCATGCCCGCCGGGGCAATCCGCACTCCTGCGGGCTTACGTGAGCAGCACGTGACGCAGGCGGGATCGAGCCATCCGGATCATGCTTCCCACGCCACCGTCGAGCATGGTCCCGTCGGCGGAAAGTGCGGAACCGGTCACCATTTCGGCGCTGATCCTGGTGGGAATCGACAGGGGGCAGGGATCGGCCCGCGCCTTTCCGAAAGGCGGGTCCTCGTGCCGGAACGCGCCTCTCCAAGCGCCCGCGAGCTGCTCGGGCTCGTCCAGCCGGGCCCCGGACGCGCCCGCCGCGCGGACGGTCGCCGCGACACCCTGATCACGGTGGGCCGCCGCGCACGGGAGGAGGCCGGAAACCGGCACCTACCGCTCGGCCCTCGCGTGCGCTGAGTTGTTCGAGAGGACCACTTTGAGGGGCAGGTCGTACTGCACCAGGGTGAGGAGATCTCCCACCGGCATCGAGAAACCGCCGTCACCCGCCCTCCACGCCACTTGACGGCCGCGGTCGGAGGCCGGTGCGGCGCCTGCCGTTCGGGGAAAGATAGCGCGCCGTCCACCCGTTGCACATGCCCGTGCCACAGCGAAGGCGGCCTCCTCGCCCTCAGCGGACTTCACCCGAATGGAGCAATCCAGCGCGCCACCCGAACGGGTGAAGATCAGGCTGGTCAGTGGCCCACCCAAGCCCATCCTCGAAAGGGGACCCACATGCGCATTCGACGAACTCTCGTCGCCGTCACCGCCGCGGCATCCTTCGCCGGACTCGGCCTCGCAGGTGCCGCAACCGCCACCGCCGCCACCCACAACGCCACCGCCACCGCCCACACCGAGAGCCTCACCCCCGGTGAGTGCCAGGACCGCGGCGGGACGGTCGACTGGGCGACCAACACGTGCAAGGGCGGCACGGGCGACGGGCTCATGGTCGACTGAACCCACCGAACCCCCAGGGGCGCCCCGCGGCCACGCGCTGCGGGGCCGCTCCCGTGCCGGCATGCGGCGCCACCCCGTCGCCGGGGCGGACGGCCGGCCGCGCGCTCACGCCTCCCAGACGGCGGCGGCGGTCCGGTCGTCGGCGTAGCCCTTGAGGCGGAGCTGGGTGTCCGCGAGGAAGGCGGCGAGGCCCGGGGGTTCGGGGTCCGCCCAGCGGGCCGCGAGTTCGGCCGGCAGGAGACCCTCCTCGCGCATGGGATCGGCGAGCCCGCCGGAGCACAGGAGCAGGGTGTCGCGGGGCCGGGCCACGGCGGCGCGGAACCGGAACCCGTCAGAGCCGCTCCCGGCGGGATCCGGTTCCAGGTCCTGCCACGTCCCGTCCCGGAGCCGGAACAGGCCACCGGCACCCGAGCCGAAGCAGACGCGGGTCTTGCACTCGGGGTCGACCGGGAGCAGCAGGACGCGCAGGCCGGCGTGGTACGCCTCCTCCGGGAGTCCGAGTTCGGCGGCGCGGGCGCGCAGGCGGCCGTAGCCGCGGTCGGTGAGCCGCTGGAGCCCGGAGCGCAGGGCGTCGCGCCGGCCGGCGCGGAGGTCGTCGGCGAGGCGCTCCCGGCTGCGGCCGACGGCGGAGGCGATCCACCGGCACAGCTCGGCGGCGGCCTCGGCGGCCCCGGGGGCGGAGCGGTCGCCCCCGGCGAGGGCGGCCAGGACGAGGGCGTCGTCGCCGGTGCCGAAGCGGGCGGTCAGCAGGAAGTCCCGCCGCGCCTCGCCGCGGAACCGGGCGGAGTCCCCGCGCACGGAGGTGGCGCGCAGGGTGTACGCCCCGTGCCGGGCCCCTTCGAGCACGGTGTCGGGCACGAGCTCCTCCAGCGCCCCGGGGTCGGCGACGGGCAGGGCCCCCGGCTCGGCGGCGTACGTGGGCGCCCGGTCCCCGAGGAACCCCACGACGGGCCGCTCCCCGCCCCCACCACTGGTGCCGGTGCCGGCACCGGATCCGACGCCGGAGTCGAAGTCGGAGTCGGAGTCGCAGTCGGACCAGGGCTCACCGGCGACGGGATCCCCGGCCAGCGGCTGGACTCCGATGTGAGCGGCGGTCTCCGCCGCGGGCGGGGCCTCGGGAGGCCGGGAGACGGGCCCGGGGCCGGGGACCTCCCACGGAGCCCGGGGTTCCGCGTCGGAGCGCGGATCGAATGCGGGGGCGGGACCGGGCGCCGGGCCGGGGTCGGGCGCGGGACTCGGGCCGGGGCCGGGCGCTGGCTCGCCTCCGGGCCGGGTCTCCGGGCCTGCGACGGCGGCTTCGGGGCGCGCGGGGCCGGGGGCCGGGCCGGTGTCCCCGTCCGGGGCCCGCTCGGGCGGGGCGTCCCGGCGCGGGGCCGGTGGGGCGGACGGTACCTCCGGGAGAACCGGCGGCACCGTCACGCTGCCCAGGCCGTACCCCGTCGTGCCCGGTCCCCGGGGGTCCCTGGGCGGCGGCGCCGGCTCCGGATCGGCCTCCCGGCGCGGCCGGGGCAGCACGGAGTACGGGGGCGGCGGGGCGGGCAGGGGCGGCACCGGCGGAACGCCACCCGGCCCCCACGCGGGCGGTACGACCGGGGGCGCGGGCGGGCCCGGGGGCATACCGGACGGCCCCGGCGCGCCCTGGGGCGGAACCCGGTGCGTGAGGGACGACGCCGAGCGGAAGCGGGACTCCAGGGTGTCGGCCGGGTCCGGGGTGGGGGCCGGTTCCGGGTCCGGGGTTCCGTACAGCTTCTGCCACCAGTCGTCCGCGCCCTGCTGACTCATGGGCTCATTCTTGGCCCCCGGCAGCGCGGGAAAACGCCGAATACGCGAAAAGGGGTCCACCGGGCCGCCGCCCGGTGGACCCCTTTTCGTATCTCTCGTACGACCTAACGGATGTCGTACGCCCGCACGACCGTCTGGGTGACGGCCGCTCCGTTCGCGTCGGTGAGCTCCACCTTCAGCGAAACCTGCCGGCCCGCCTCGGCCCCGGCGTGGTCGACGACCGCCGACCAGCGCCCGTTCCGTTCGGTGACGGCCGCCTGCGTCCAGTGCTCACCGTCGTACGAGTACGCCAGCTTCGCCGACTTCAACGCCCCCGGCGCGTATCCCGCGTGCCCCGTGACCCCGAGCCCGATGCGCTGCCCGTTCGCCGCCGGCAGCGTCTTCATGCCGTCCGCCGGGATCGCGAGCGACGGGAACAGGATCGGGAGGGACTGGGAGAACTGCGCCGGGTCCTGCTTCGACCGGAAGGTCCACGTCGTCGTCACTGCCTGCGAACGCTGCCACGTGTGCGCCGGCTGGCCGAACTTCGCGATCTGCTGGGTCAGTTCGTACGTGGCCTCCTCCGCCGGGACCTCGAAGACCCCGGAGGGGTACCAGCTGTCCCCGATCTGCTCGCCGTCCCGCTTCAGGACCAGGGCGCCGGCGTCCCCGAAGGAGCCCGGCTGCGCGTAGTGCCCGGTGTCCCCCCACATCGCGGAGGCGAAGCCGATCAGGTTGCCCTGCCGCTCGGCGGCCAACTGCGGCCGACCCGTGAGGTCCCGCCCGGCTACCGGCCCGATGACCCCGTCGTACCAACTCTCGGTGCGCTGGGTTCCCTTGGCGTAGGTGCGCTGGTGGTCGGTCATGAACTCGCCCCAGGGGAAGCTGCTGGAGACCACGTGGTCCCAGGCCGTGTCCCCGGCCGAGTAGAACTCGGTGCGCTTGCCGGGGACGGGGACGGTGTCGATGCCGCCGAAGTACACGGCGTTGCCGTGCGGCCGGTAGGCGCCGGTGAGGTCGATGAAGTCGGCGGCCACGCCCATCGAGTGGTAGACCGACTCCACCGAGCCGAGGTCGCGGTCGCGCACCCGGTAGGTCCGCTCCCCCCGCACCTCGCCCCTCTCCACCTGGGCCAGGTTGTAGACGTACGGGCTCTTCGCGCTGCCCGTCCAGTTCAGCGTGACCTTGCCCGCGGCGAGGCGGGCGAGCAGTGCCTGCGCCTCCCCCCGTTCGATGGTCAGCGCCGGGAGGGAGCCGCCCGCGTAGCCGGTGAAGCCCGTGAAGCGGCCGGGGGCTTCGCGGTGGGCGAGCACGGCCTTGGCGCCGGCCGCCCTGGCGTGGTCCGCGACCTCGTACAGCGCGCCGTCCACCGTCTTGACCAGGACGATCGCGCCCTTGACGCCCGCGGCCGCGAGCTCCCCGGGCGTACCGGCACCCGCGTCGACCAGGGGCGCGCTGCCCGACCCGTCGAGGTTGTCGCTGCCCGTGGAGGCGGTGATCGGGTGCAGGGCCGGGCCGCCCGCGACCTTCAGTTCGGAGATCAGCGGAGCGGCCGCCCGCCAGTAGCTGCCGAACTCGAACTCGCCCTCGTGCGCCCGGCCTTCCACCGAGGCGTAGTACCCGCGGATCGTCCGCCCTCCCATCGCCGTGCCCGCGTGCAGCCAGGACCGGTCCCAATAGCGGGAGAAGGCGAGGGTGGTGTCGCGGGCCTCGGTGGGCCGGTCGGTCGCGAGGGAGAGCCGGGCCGCCTTGCGGGCGTCCAGCACGACCACGGTGTCCTTCCTGACCTCCGTCTGGGGGCGGCCGAGGTAGGTGAGGGAGTCGTACAGCACGGCCCCCTCACCGGCGTCGGGGGTGGCGACGAAGGCGGAGAGGAAGTACGAGCCCGGGCGCACCCGGTAGACCTGGTCCGCGGCCCCGTCGTTGAAGCGGCGCTCCCCGCCGGCGTCGTCGGTGCCGATGACGTCGAGGGAGGAGGGTCCGGCGGCCGGCTTGCCCGCGCGGTCGATCAGTTTCACCCGCAGGGTGACGGTCTCGGGCTCCACGTACAGCGAGAAGGGCGTGGAGAGGTGCACTCCGTCGGCCGTGGCGATGACGCGCCCGGTGACGTCCCCGTACTGGGAGCGTTCCAGCCGGGCCGCCGGGTCGAGGGCGAGGGGCACCTTGACGGTGGCGCCGGCCGGGACGGTCACCGTACGGCGGTCCAGGCCGGCGATCCGGCTGCGGACGGCCGAACCGTCGTTGCCGGTGACCTTCTCGACGGCGAGGTCCAGGGTGACGGGCCGGGTGCCCGTGTTGGTGTACGGGATCTCGGCGCTGGTCCGGTCGCTGCGGTCCTGCGGCCAGCTGTACGAGCCGCCCTGTACGGCCGGGGCGCTCGTCACGGTCGCGTCGACGGCCGCCTTGACGTCGAGGCGGCCGCCGCCGGTCTGGCGTACGTCCCCGGGGACGCCGGGGTTCGCCGAGCCGACGAGGGCGGCCTTGACCTGCCGGCCGGTCCAGTCGGGGTGGCGCTGCTTGACGATGGCGGCGGCGCCCGCGACGTGCGGGGTGGCCATCGAGGTGCCGGACATGGACTGGTAGGCGTACACCCCGCGGCCGCCCATGGCCGCGGCGGAGATCCCGACCCCGGGGGCGGCGATCTCCGGCTTGAGGGTGTGGTGGAGCCCGGCGGGGCCGCGGCTGGAGAAGGAGGCCGTGGTGTCGTCGCGGTCGACGGCGCCGACGGTGAGCACGCTCGGTGCGCAACCGGGCGAGGAGACGGTGTTGTTGCCGGGGCCGGTGTTCCCGGCGGCGATCACGAAGAGGGTGGAGCTGCTCTGCGAGAGCCGCTCGGCGGCGGCCGACAGCGGGTCGTCGCAGGTGGTCCGCGAGGGGTCGCCGAGGCTCATGGAGACCACGTCGGCCTTGCTCTCGACGGCCCACTCCATACCGGCGATGATCCACGAATCGAGGCCGTAGCCCTGGTCGTTGAGCACTTTGCCGCTGAGCAGTGCGGTGCCCGGCGCGACGCCCTTCTTTGCGCCGCCGCTCTCGGCTCCGGAGCCGCCGACGGTGGAGATGGTGTGGGTGCCGTGGCCTTGGCGGTCCGCGTCGGTGTCGGAGTCGGTGAAGTTCTTCGACGCCGAGACGCGGCCCTTGAGGTCCGGGTGCTCCAGGTCGGTGCCGGTGTCGAGGACGGCGACCTTGGTGCCCTTGCCGTCGTAGCCGGCCGCCCAGGCGGCGGGCGCGTTCACCTGCTTCGTCGAACGCTCCAGGTTCGCCCGGACCTTGCCGTCGAGCCACAGTTTCTTCAGCCCGCCGGCGGCGCGGGAGCGGGTGGCGGTGACGTCGGCCCAGAAGGAGGCGGCCTGCTGTTTGTCGGCGGCGAGGGCGACGGCTCCGACGGAAGCGAGCACGAGGGTGCGCTCGGCTCCGCGCGGGGTGGGAGGCGCGCTGCGCGCCAGGTCCGGGGAGCCGTCGTAGACCGCGATGAGGGGGAGCTTCTTGGCGCGGGCGTCGTCGTAGCCCTGCCGGATCAGGCCGGTGACGTTGAAGAGTTCCTGGTCGACCGTGCCGGCGGCGAGGGCCTCGACCGCGCTCTGCGGGTAGACGTAGAGGTCGCCCCCGTTCTGGCGGGTCTGTACGAGCGGCTGCGAGCCGTCCTCGCGCGGCATGGCGGTGGCGGCGGTGCGCCCGGCCGGGTCGGTGGAGACCAGGATCCGGTCGCCGGTGACCAGGGTCACGGTGACCGGCGCCGTGGGCTGTCTCCCGGCAGCTTCGCTGCCCGCGATCGGTCTCTTCCCGGCTCCACCGGGCACTCCGTCGATCGGCTGTGCCGCCGACTGGCCGATGGCGGTGGCGGCCAGGACGGCCGCGGCGGCGGCTCCCACCGCCGTACGCGATATCGGGCGCATCGCTCTCCCCAGGTGAATTCCGGCCAACTGCTTCATTGCACGGCAAAGTTGCCCACAAGTGGCTTCTGACCGGCGGATGTTGGTGCTGCGGTGGCGTCA
>NZ_LFML01000085.1:0-16976 GCF_001044425.1 Streptomyces roseus | reverse complement strand
GGCAGAGAGGCGGGGGGTGCGGCGATGATGTCCGCGGCGGGTTTGCGCCGTGGCCGCTTCCCGCCACGAACGGTGTGGAGAGGGTGGGTGGACCGCTTGCTGAATGCCATAGGCCTGGACGAGGGCCAGGAGTCGGCGTACCGCGTCCTGGTGGCGCTGGGGGCGGCGGAGGTGCCCGACCTCGCGCACCGGCTGACGCTGCCGGTACCGCAGACCGAGCGGGCGCTGCGGCATCTGGAGCGGCACGGGCTGGCGGCGCAGTCCTCCACCCGGCCCGGGCGCTGGGTGGCGGCCCCGCCGGGGGTGGCGCTGGGGGCGCTGCTGACGCAGCAGCGGCACGAGCTGGAACAGGCGGAGCTGGCGGCGGCCCTGCTGGCGCAGGAGTACCGGGCGGAGGCCGCCGAGCCGGCGGTGCACGACCTGGTGGAGGTGGTGACGGGCGCGAGCGCGGTGGCGCACCGCTTCCACCAGCTCCAGCTGGGCGCGGCGGAGGAGGTGTGCGCGCTGGTCAGCGGCCGGCCGCAGGTCGTCACGGGGATGGAGAACGAGGCCGAGGAGCGGGCCGCCGTACGGGGCGTGGCGTACCGGGTGGTGATCGAACGGGAGGTACTGGCCCTGCCGACCGGCATCCGGGAGGCCTCGACCGCGCTCGCGCGGGGCGAGCAGGTCCGGGTGACGGGCGAGGTCCCGACGAAGTTGGTGATCGCGGACCGGTCCCTGGCGATGGTCCCGCTGACGGCGCGCGGGGCGGAGCCGGCGGCGCTGGTGGTGCACGCGTCGGGGCTGCTGGAGTCCCTGATGGGGCTCTTCGAGGCGGTGTGGCGGGAGGCGCTGCCGCTGCGGCTCGGGGCGACGGGCGCGGCGGAGGAGTCGGGGGGCGTACCGGACACCACGGACCTGGAGATCCTGACGCTGCTGCTGGCCGGGATGACGGACGCGAGCGTGGCCAAGCACCTGGAGCTGGGGCTGCGGACGGTGCAGCGGCGGGTCAAGGGACTGATGGAGCTGTCCGGGGTCACGACGCGGCTCCAGCTGGGCTGGCACGCGTACGAGAGGGGCTGGGTGGCCCGGTAGGGGGGGCCGGGCGGCTGGGTGGCCCGATGGGCCACGGTCGGTCAGGCTGAGCCCATGGATCTGCCTCAGCTGCTCCTGGTGGGGCTGGTGCTCCTACTCGGGGTGCTCGGGGTGCTGGTCCCGGGTGTTCCGGGGACCTGGCTGGTCTGGGCGGGGGTCATGTGGTGGGCGCTGCACGAGCGGTCGGCCTTGGCCTGGTCGCTGCTGGTCGCGACGACGGCACTGCTGCTGGTGGTCCAGGTGGTCGAGTGGCAGTTGCCGCCGCGAAGGCTGCGCGGGGTGGGGGTCAGCCGCCGGATGGCCGTGTACGCGGGCGCGGGCGCGCTGCTCGGCTTCGTGGTGATCCCGGTGCTGGGGGCCGTCCCGGGGTTCGTGGGCGGCATCTACCTGTGCGAACGGCTGCGCCTGGGCACGCACGGCGAAGCCTGGGCCTCGGTACGGGCGGTGATGCGGGCGGTGGGCACGAGCGTGCTGGTGGAACTGCTCGCGTGCCTGATGGTGGTGGGCGCGTGGCTCGGCGCGGTGGTGGCGGGCTGACGCCGGCAGCAGCGGGCCGGCGGCGGGCAACCGCCGGTCGTCCGGGCTTGGGCCGTCCTTTCGGCTGAGGCCGTGGGTCTACGCCTGCTCGGCCGATGGCCCGATGCGGGGGGTGCGGGGCGCTGCGAGGCTGGGTTCCATGACGGAGTTCGAGGGTTTCAGCGCGGCACAGCTGGCGTACTTGCGGTCGCAGCGGCTGGGTCGGCTGGCGACGGTGGACGCGACCGGGCAGCCGCAGGCCAACCCCGTGGGCTTCTTCCCCCAGGAGGACGGAACTGTTCTGGTGGGCGGCATGGCCATGGGGTCGACGAAGAAGTGGCGCAACCTGGAGAAGAACCCGCGGCTCGCGCTCGTGGTGGACGATCTGGCGAGCACCCGGCCCTGGAAGGTCCGCGGCGTCGAGATCCGCGGCCGGGCCACGCTGGAGGTGGGCCCGCACGCGCTGGGCCCGCATTTCAGCCCGGAGGTGATCCGCATCCACCCGGAACGGGTGTTCGCGTGGGGCCTGGACGAGGCCTGACCCCGGAGGGTGCCCGCGAAGCGGCGCCGGCCGCCCGCGGGGCGGTCCCGGGCGTCTGCCCTCCTCGGGGAGGGGGCAGGCGCCCGGGGCGGGACTCAGTGGCGGCCGGTGCGCTTGGCCGCGTAATTGGCCCGGCCCTCCGCCGCCTTGATGCGCCAGTTCCGGCGGATCTCGTTGCGGAGCCGGGCGTCGGTCTTGGCGACGATCCGCTGGTTCTCGCGGAGCAGCTTGCGGTAGCTCTCCAGGCGCCGCTCCGGCAGTTCGCCGCCGTCGACCGCCGCGAGCACCGCGCACCCCGGCTCGGCCTCGTGCGCGCAGTCGTGGAAGCGGCAGTCGGCCGCGTACTCCTCGATCTCCGAGAAGACCTGGCCGACCCCGGTCCCGGCGTCCCACAGGCCGACGCCCCGCAGTCCGGGCGTGTCGATGAGGACGCCCCCGCCGGGCAGTGCCAGCAGGTTGCGGGTGGTCGTCGTGTGCCGGCCCTTGCCGTCCGCGTCGCGGGTGGCCTGGACCGCCATGACGTCGGAGCCGAGGAGCGCGTTCGCCAGCGTGGACTTGCCCGCGCCCGAGATGCCGAGCAGCACGCTCGTACCACCGGCGACGACCGCCGCCAGTACGTCCGTGCCCTCCCCGGTGTGGGAGGAGACGGTGAGGACGTCGACACCGGGCGCCGCGGTCTCCACGTCCTGGACCAGGTGCGCGAGCGTCACCGGGTCCGGTACGAGGTCGGCCTTGGTCAGGACGACCAGCGGCTGCGCCCCGGACTCCCAGGCCAGGGCCAGGAACCGCTCGATGCGGCCGAGGTCCAGCTCGACGGCCAGGGAGACCGCGATGACCGCGTGGTCCACGTTGGCGGCGAGGATCTGCCCCTCGGACCGCTTCGAGGAGGTGGAGCGCACGAAGGCGGTCCGGCGCGGCAGGTACGCCTTGACGTACCGGGGGCTGCCGGCCGCCTCGACGACGGCCCAGTCACCGGTGCAGATGACGCGGAGCGGGTCGTGCGGGGTGACGAAGGCGGTGTCGGCGTGGACGATGCCGTCCGCCGTCATGACGTCGCACTGGCCGCGGTCCACGCGCACGACGCGGCCGGGCACCAGTTCCCGGCCGGTGTACGGGGCGTACTCGGCCTCCCACGCCTCGTCCCAGCCGAAGGGGGCGAGGCCTTCCGCGTACGCGGAAGAGGAGGAGGAAGACGGGTGGGAAGAAGAGAAAGACAAGGGAAACCCTTCACAGGGTGGCCCCGGCAGCGCGCGCCGAGCGGCGCGCGAAGAGGTGTGAGGTCAGCCGGAGACCACGGAAGTGACATTGACGGTCTTCTGGATGCGGGCAGCGCCCTGCGCAACGACAGTCATCAATGAACTCACCTCCGGGTCATGCACGTACCGGACCGTTCCGCGCCGATCGGCGGGAACGGGATCACCGTAGCAAGCGGGCTCCGGCGCCCGCCAACTCTTTTTCCGGCCTCTTCTTCCGGCTGTTCCCGGCTCCTTTCGCGACTCCTTCCGCGGCTCTTCCGCGGCTCCTGTCGCGGCTCCTGTCGCGGCTTCCGCATCCGGCGGCCTCGGCCGGGGGCATGTCCGATTCGTTCAAGACCCGGGGGCCTGCCCGCTCCTAGCCTGGCCGCATGACTTCCCGAACGACTTCCCGAACGACTCCCCGGCTCGACATGATCGGCCTCGTCGTCTCCGACATGGCCGCCTCGCTCGCCTTCTACCGCCGCCTCGGCCTGGACGTCCCGGCCGGTGCGCAGGAGCAGCCGCACGTGGAGGCCGTCCTCCCCGGCGGGCTCCGGATCGGCTTCGACACCGAGGAGGTGGTCCGCTCCTTCGATCCGTCCTGGACCCCGCCCACCGGGGGCGGCCGGCGGGAGCTCGCATTCCTGTGCGGGTCCCCCGCCGAGGTGGACGCGCTGTACGCGGCGCTGACGGACGCCGGGTACGAGGGCCATCTGGAGCCCTGGAACGCCGTCTGGGGGCAGCGCTACGCCGCCGTGCTCGACCCGGACGGCTGCGCGGTGTCCCTGTTCGCCGCCGCGTAGGCCCCCGGCGTGGTCCCGGTCAGGGCCCGGACCTCGCGGGCGAAGTGGGCCTGGTCGGCGTAGCCGGCCCGGTGGGCCACCTCGGCCTGCGGCAGCCCCCGCCGGGCCAGTTCCAGGGCCCGCTGGAGCCGCAGCACGCGCCCGAGCGTGCGGGGGCCGTAGCCGAAGGCGTCGAGGGAGCGCCGGTGGAGCTGGCGGGGCCCGAGGCCGACCACCGCCGCCACGGCGGCGACGGACTCCCCGGCGCGGAGCCCCGCGGCCACGCGCGAGGCCAGGGGGTCGGGGGGAGCGCTCCGCGCCGCGCGGCTGCGGGCCAGCCGCTCCAGCCCCGCGCCGGGGTCCTCGTACGCGCTCATCCGCTCGGCGAGGGCGCGCACCTGCGGATCGGGCCAGAGGTCGGCGAGCTCGACCCGGCGGTCGCGCAGCTCGTGCGCCGGTACGCCGAGCAGCGCGGGCGCCGTCCCCGGGGCGAACCTCAGCCCCGATACCGCGCCGCGGGCACCGCCCGGCACCTCCCCGGCGGGGTGCGGCCCGGTGTCGGGTCCGGCCACCAGCAGCCGCCCGCCCACCCACAGCAGGTCCATGCAGCCGTCGGGCAGCACCGGGCCGCCCGGGGCTCCGGTGTGCCGCCAGACGATCGCGCCGGGCACCAGCGGGGACGGCCGCTCCTCGTACACAGCCGCCACGCTACGCCCCGGCCCGCGTTCCGCGCCGGTAGAGGTCAGTGCTTGCGCAGCCGGGCCGAGTAGTCCTCCGGCGGCAGGAACTTCGACCAGCGCTCCGGGAACTCGGAGGGCATCGCGCCGTCCCCCTCCTCGTCGTCCTCCGACTCGCCCTCGGCCAGGGCCCGCCAGGCGGCGGCGCGCGCGATCAGCTGGGCGGCCTCCGCCTCGCGGGCCCGTTCGTTCGCCTCGCGGGCGGCCGCGGTGGCCACGGACGGCCAGACGCGGTCGATGGCGGCGTTCACGGCCGCGCCGACGAGCACGGCGAAGGCCGACACGCCGATCCACAGCAGGACGGCCACGGGGGCGGCCAGCGAACCGTAGATGGTCGGGCCCTCGACGGTGTTCGTCAGGTAGATCCGCAGCAGGAACGAGCCCAGCACCCACATGGCGAGCGCCACGAGGGCGCCGGGGACGTCCTCGATCCACGGGGAGCGCACGGGTACGGACACGTGGTAGAGCGTGGTCAGGAAGGCGATGGACAGCAGGGTGACGATCGGCCAGTACAGGACGGCGATCACCTCGGTGCTCCAGGGCACCCAGCGGACGACCGCGTCGGGCCCGGCCACCATCAGCGGCAGCACGACGGCGCCGATCACCAGGGCGACCACGTACAGCAGGAAGGCGAGCAGCCGGGTCTTGACGATGCCGCGCTGGCCGTCGAGCCCGTACATCACGGTGATGGTGTCGATGAAGACGTTCACGGCGCGCGAGCCCGACCAGAGGGCGAAGGCGAAACCGAGGGAGATCAGGTCCGGGCGGCCGGCCTGGGTGACGTCGTCGAGCATCGGTTTCGCGATGTCGTTGACGCCCCGGTCGGAGAGGACGGTGCCGACCGCGCCCAGGATGTTCTCCTCGATGGAGGCCACGAAAGTGCCGCCCGTCCAGCCGTCGACGTAGCCCAGGAGGCCCAGGAGGCCCAGGAACAGCGGCGGCAGCGAGAGCAGCGTGAAGAACGCCGCCTCGGCCGCCAGGCCGAGGATCCGGTACTCGATGCACGAATTGACGGTGTCCTTCAGCAGCAGCCACGCCATCTTGCGCTTGGAGACGTTGCGGTAGAGGGCGCGGGCCCGGTGGAGTCGCCCGGGGACCCGCTCGTGGACCCGCTCGGGTGTTTCTTTTGCTGGCTGCACGTCCTTACGGTATCCGCATGGCAGCCACCACCCACACAGTCACCAACCAGGCCCCTCCCCTGGCGGGCTACGACGTCTACGGCACCGACCGGGCACTGCGGGAGGGCGTGGAGCGGCACCTCGCGGACGCGGAGCCCGAACTCCTCGGCGAAGTACGGGAGGAGCTGCACGAACTCGGGCGTGCCGCGGGTTCGGCGCAGGCCCTGCGGTGGGGTGCGTCGGCGAACGAGAACCCGCCGGAACTGCGCACGCACGACCGCTACGGCAACCGGATCGACGAGGTGGAGTTCCACCCGGCCTGGCACCGGCTGCTGGGGCACGCGGTGGGGGCGGGGCTGACCGACGCGTGGGGGCGCCCGGCCGGGCATCTGCGCCGGGCGGCCGGGTTCCTCGTGTGGTCGCAGGCGGAGGCGGGGCACGGCTGTCCCGTGTCGATGACCCATGCGGCGGTACCGGCGCTGCGGACCGACCCGGAGCTGGCGGCGCAGTGGGAGCCGCGGCTGACCTCGCACGTGTACGAGCAGGGCCTGCGGCCGGCGGCGCAGAAGGCGGGGGTGCTGTTCGGCATGGGGATGACGGAGAAGCAGGGCGGCAGCGACGTACGGGCGAACACGACGGAGGCGAAGCCGCTGGACGCGGCGGGCGAGTACCTGCTGAGGGGGCACAAGTGGTTCTGCTCGGCGCCGATGTCGGACGCCTTCCTGGTACTGGCGCAGGCGCCCTCGTCGTCCGCGGGGGGCGGGCTGACCTGTTTCCTGGTGCCCCGGGTGCTGCCGGACGGCACGCGCAACGTGTTCGCGATCCAGCGGCTGAAGGACAAGCTGGGCAACCGGTCGAACGCCTCGGCCGAGGTGGAGTTCGACGGGACGTGGGCGCGGCGGGTCGGCGAGGAGGGACGGGGGGTGCGGACCATCATCGGGATGGTCGCGGCGACCCGGCTGGACTGCGTGCTGGGCGCGGCGGCGCAGATGCGGCAGGCGCTCACACAGGCCGTGCACCATGCGGAGCACCGCTCTGTTTTCGGAGCACGGCTCATCGAGCAGCCTCTGATGCGCAACGTGCTGGCGGACCTCGCACTGGAGTCGGAGGCGGCCACGGTACTGGGCCTGCGTCTGGCGGCCGCGTACGACGCCGGGACGGAGCAGGAGCGGGCCTTCCTGCGCATCGCGGTGCCCGCCGCGAAGTACTGGGTGACCAAGCGGTGTACGCCGATGGTGGCGGAGGCCCTGGAATGTCTGGGCGGCAACGGCTACGTCGAGGAGTCCGGGCTGCCGAGGCTGCTGCGCGAGTCCCCGCTGAACTCGATCTGGGAGGGTTCGGGCAACGTCCAGGCCCTGGACGTGCTGCGGGCGCTGCGGCGGGAGCCGATGGCGCTGAACGCGTTCCTCCAGGAGGTGGGTCGGGCGCGCGGCGCCGACCACCGGCTGGATTCGGCCATCAAGGGGCTGCTGACGGAGCTCGCGGACCTGGAGGGCGTCGAGGCGCGGGCCCGGCGGGTGGTGGAGCGCATCGCCCTGGTGCTGCAGGGCTCGCTGCTGGTGCGCTGGGCTCCGCCGGAGGTGGCGGACGCGTTCTGCGCCTCGCGCCTGGGGGGTGACTGGGGCGCGGCCTTCGGCACGCTGCCGCACACCCTGCATCTGGGGGCGCTGGTCGAACGGGCGCGGATCGCGGGCTAGGTTCAGGTACCTGTCCCCAAACAGGTCCGAGCCGGATCCGGGCCCGCCGACCGAGAACAGGGGTGGCGCCGCGCCGACTCGGCACCACCCCTGATCCGAAAGCCCCGAGGAGGAGCTGTCACGCCGCGAGGCGACGTCCGGACAGTTTCGGTCGGGCTCCCGGCACTTGGCGAGAGTTGCATACCGTTGCAACCCTCTGAGTCCTGTGAACTCTCAGCGCTTCTCTGCATTTCTGCGTTCTCTGCGTTTCTGCGTTTCTCTGCGTTCTCTGCGTTTCGTTCCGCACGGGGAGGTTCCGGTGGCCTACACCGCAGGCAGCACGGTCGATGTGGCACGCATCTCGGCCATGGACGCGCGGGAGGCCGCGCGTCTGCTCAAGGGCGTACGGGCGGCCGCGCTGGCCGGGGACCGGCCGCCGGCGGAGCCCCGTCCGGAGATCGCCGAGTCCTGGCGCCGGATGCTGGCCGGCGGGGTGCACCCGGACCGGGACGCGCGCTCGCGGATGCTGTCGGCGGCCGAGACGGAGGAGCGGCGGCAGGTCTCGCCGCTGCGGGAGATCCTGCCGGTGCTCCGCGAGGGGCTGCTGCCGGCGCTGGACGCGGCGCTGCACATCATGGTCGTCGCCGACGCGGAGGGCCGGCTGCTGTGGCGGGAGGGGGCCTCCTCGATCCTGCGCAAGGCGGACCGGCTGGGCTTCGCGGTGGGCGCCGACTGGGACGAGTCGGTGGTCGGCACGAACGGGGTGGGCACGGCGCTGGTGGCCCGCCAGCCGGTCCAGGTGTTCTCGGCGGAGCACTTCGTCTCCAGCCACCACGACTGGACCTGCGCGGGAGCGCCGGTGCGGGACCCGCGGGACGGGCGGCTGCTGGGCGTGGTGGACGTCAGCGGGCCACTGGCCACCATGCACCCGGCCACGCTGGCGTGGGTGAGCTCGGTGGCCCGCCTCGCCGAGCGGGAGCTGCGGATCCGGCACCTGGAGTCGCTGGAGCGGCTGCGGGCGGTCGCGTCGCCCCTGCTGGCCCGGCTGCCGGGGAGGGCCCTCGCGGTGGATCCGCAGGGATGGACGGCGGCGGTCACGGGACTGGCCCCGACCGAGCGGATCGCGCTGCCGAAGGGGTTCGGGCCCGGCCGGGTGTGGGTGGCCCAGCTCGGGGACTGCGTGGTCGAGCCGCTGCCGGGCGGCTGGCTGCTGCGCGTCGCGGAGGTGCCGGGCACGGCCGCGGCGGCGAGCCGGGTGGTGCTGGACCTGAGCCGGCCGGGCGCGTTGTCGGCGACCGTGTACGGGGCGGCCGGGAGCTGGTCGCAGGAGCTGAGTCCGCGCCGCGCGGAGCTGCTGTTCCTGCTGGCGGAGAGCCCGCGGGGGCGGTCGGCGGCGGAGCTGGCGGCGGAGCTGTTCGGGGATGCGACGCGGACGGTGACGGTGCGGGCGGAGCTGTCCCGGGTCCGCAGGCACCTGGGCGGGGTGCTCACGCACCGCCCGTACCGCTTCGCGGACGACGTCGAGGTGGAGCTGATCCGTCCCGGGGACCCGGCGGCGCTGCTGCCGCACTCCACGGCGCCGGCGGTGATCAGGGCCCGGCTGGGCCGGGCGGGGGCCGGCGTGATTCCCTGACCTGCATGAGCACCATCACACTCACCACGTGGTCCCTGGAAATGGCCTCGCCGCAGGATCTGGTCCGGGCGGCCGTCCCAGGCCCTGAGATCACCGTCCGGCGGGCGGAAGTCCCCTCGCCGGAGTTCAGCCGCTTCCTCTACGCCTCGGTGGGCGGCGACATCCACTGGACGGACCGCCTGTCACTGACCCGGGCGCAGTGGGTGGAGCAGCTGGGGCGCCCCGGCGTGGAGACGTGGGTGGCGTACGAGCGCGGCACACCGGCGGGGTACGTGGAGCTCGACCCGCAGGCCGACGGCGTGGTGGAGATCATGTACTTCGGGCTGCTCCCGGACTTCCGGGGGCGCCGCATCGGGGGCCACCTGCTGACGCTGGGCGTCGAGGCGGCCTGGTCCCTGGCGGAGCGCTGGCCGGGGCGCGAGGCGACGACGCGGGTCTGGCTCCACACGTGCAGCCAGGACGGCCCGACGGCGATGGACAACTACCTCCGCCGCGGCTTCAAGCTCTTCAAGACGGAGACGGAGCAGAAGGAAAGCACCCCGACCCCGGGTCCCTGGCCGGGCGCGTAGGGCCCCCGCGCCGGGCCCCGTCCGGGTTCCGCGACAGGAGGCGGCGTGGCTGCGGGCCCGCGTCGGCGGGACGCGGGCATGCTGGACTCCCGTCGAGGCAGGCGAGGCGCATGAGCAGCACACTCCCACCGGAACCGCCGGACCGTCCCGGGCGGAGCGGCCCGGACGACACGGACGGCCCGGAAGACGCGAGCGGCCCGGACGGCCGCGAGGACGCCAGGGGCCGGTCCGCCTCCTCCCGCGGCCGTCTCGCCCGCTGGAGGTCCGGCTCCTACCGCTGGCAGACCCTCCTCGCGGCCCTGGTCGCGGCCGCGGCCGGCATCGTGGTCGCCCTGGTGTCCCGGAACCCGCCGCCCCCGCCCGTGCCGACCCCCACTCGGCTCTCCGAGCCCGTGGTCGTCACCCGGACCACCCGGCAGGACGCCGATCCCGCCTACCCTCCGGCCGGCGTCGCCGTGACCTTCGACGGCACGGTCCAGGGGCTGGGCCCCGACTCGGGAGTGTTCGCGATGGTGCAACGAGGCGACGAGAAGTCGAACTGGCCGGTCGCCTTCGCCGTCGTCGACCGGCGCAGCGGAACGTGGCAGGCGGTCGTGCACGTCCCGAAGCCGCGGCTCCCGCTGAAGTACTGGGCCGGGGTGATGCCGTTTTCCCCCAGGCCGAACGCCACCCCCGGCACTTCACCGTGGCCGGTCGCTCCCCCGGCCACGGAACCGGCGGCCCCGGCCCTCGACAGGCTTCGCCGGGAAGGGCCCGAGGCCGAAGGAATCACGGGACTGACGCCCTTGCGCCCCGTCGCTCCGCCCGGGAGCGAGTAGCGTGGAGTAACCCCTTCCGGCTGGATCCGGCGTCCCCTCACCACGTGACCGGCATCACGACGTCTCGGAATACGGGACTACATCGTCCGGATTGTGGACAGTAGTGGACTCCTCCAATCGGCACATGACACGCTTCCGCCATGAATGGAGCTGGAATTGCCTTGGTGAGTCGGCGGCACGTCGACCTCGGCCGCATGTCCAGTGCCATCTGTTCGGCGCGCTGACGGAACCAGCCACCGCCGCGCAGCCCCGGCACCGCGCCCCGCACACCGTCGTAGCGCAGGCGCAGCCGCTCGCAGTCCCCTGAAGGCAGAACACCGCCCCGACCACCGGCACAACCGGGAAATCGGGCGGCGATCGGCCGCACCTGCTCAGCGGCAGGGCTGATGACAGGGGCACTCGCCGCCCCTCCCCCCGCCCTTGCAACGAGCCGCCGAAGAAGGACGTACCGCCATGGCCGCCACCCCCGAAACGACCGCAGCCGCAGCTCCCGCAGCCGCCGCGCGCCGCAAGACCGGCCGCCACCGCGGTGAGGGCCAGTGGGCCGTGGGACACCACACCCCCCTCAACGGCAACGAGCAGTTCAAGAAGGACGACGACGGTCTCAACGTGCGGACACGCATTGAGACGATCTACTCCAAGGCGGGTTTCGACTCGATCGACCCCAACGACCTCCGGGGCCGGATGCGCTGGTGGGGGCTCTACACCCAGCGCAAGGAGGGCCTCGACGGCACCAAGACCGGTGTCCTGGAACCCGAGGAGCTGGACGCGGAGTTCTTCATGCTCCGGGTCCGCATCGACGGCGGCCGCCTGACGACCGAGCAGCTGCGCGTCATCGGCGAGATCTCGCAGGAGTTCGCGCGCGGCACCGCCGACATCACGGACCGCCAGAACGTCCAGTACCACTGGATCCGGATCGAGGACGTCCCGGAGATCTGGCGCCGCCTGGAGGCCGTCGGCCTCTCCACCACCGAGGCCTGCGGTGACACGCCCCGCGTCATCCTCGGCTCCCCGGTCGCCGGCATCGCCGAGGACGAGATCATCGACGGCACCCCCGCCATCGACGAGATCTACCGCCGCATCGTGGGCAACCCGGACTTCTCCAACCTGCCCCGCAAGTTCAAGTCCGCGATCTCCGGCTCGCCGCTGCTCGACGTGGCGCACGAGATCAACGACATCGCGTTCGTCGGCGTGGAGCACCCGGAGCACGGCCCCGGCTTCGACGTCTGGGTCGGCGGCGGGCTCTCCACCAACCCCAAGCTGGGCGTCCGCCTGGGCGCCTGGGTCTCCCTCGACGAGGTCCCGGACGTCTACGAGGGCGTCATCTCGATCTTCCGCGACTACGGCTACCGCCGCCTGCGCACCCGCGCCCGGCTGAAGTTCCTCGTCGCCGACTGGGGCCCGGCCAAGTTCCGCCAGGTCCTGGAGGACGAGTACCTCAAGCGGCGGCTGACCGACGGCCCCGCCCCCGCGCAGCCGGCCGGGCAGTGGCGCGACCACGTGGGCGTCCACCGGCAGCGGGACGGCCGTTTCTACGTCGGCTTCGCCCCCCGCGTCGGCCGGGTGGACGGCGCCACGCTCACCAAGATCGCCGACATCGCCGAGTCGCACGGTTCGGGCCGGGTCCGTACCACCGCCGAGCAGAAGATGATCGTCCTGGACGTCGAGGAGGCCCAGGTCGACGCGCTCGTCTCCGCCCTGGAATCCCTGGACCTGCGGGTCAGCCCCTCGCCCTTCCGCCGCGGCACCATGGCCTGCACGGGCATCGAGTTCTGCAAGCTGGCGATCGTCGAGACCAAGGCGCGCGGCGCGGCGCTCATCGACGAACTGGAGCGCCGCATCCCCGCGTTCGACGAGCCGCTCACCATCAACATCAACGGCTGCCCCAACGCCTGCGCCCGCATCCAGGTCGCGGACATCGGTCTCAAGGGCCAGCTGGTCCTGGACGACGACGGCAACCGCGTCGAGGGTTACCAGGTGCACCTGGGCGGCGCGCTCGGACTGGAGGCCGGGTTCGGCCGCAAGGTCCGCGGCCTGAAGGTCACCTCGGCCGAACTGCCCGACTACGTCGAGCGGGTGCTCACGCGCTTCCAGGAGCAGCGCGAGCCCGGCGAGCGCTTCGCCACCTGGGCGGCGCGGGCCTCCGAGGAGGCCCTGTCGTGAGCGAGCGCGCGGCTCCCTTCCACTGCCCCTACTGCGGCGACGAGGACCTGTTCCCGAACGAGACGGGTCACGGCGCCTGGGAGTGCAGGGCCTGCAACCGGGCCTTCCAGCTGAAGTACCTGGGGCTGCTGGCCCGGGGCGTCCGGTCCGATACCGCCGCGGGGGACGAGATATGACCACCACTCAAGACGTGAATCTCAAGGACCTCGCCGAGCGGGCCGGGCGCGATCTCGAGGACGCGTCGCCGCTGGAGATCCTGCGCTGGGCGGCCGACACCTTCGGCAGCAGGTTCTGCGTCACCTCCTCCATGGAGGACGCCGTCGTCGCCCACCTGGCCTCCCGCGCCTTCCCCGGCGTGGACGTGGTCTTCCTCGACACCGGCTACCACTTCGAGGAGACGATCGGCACCCGTGACGCGGTCGAGGCCGTGATGGACGTCAACGTCATCACCCTCACCCCGCGGCAGACGGTGGCCGAACAGGACGCGCAGTACGGCCCGAAGCTGCACGACCGCGACCCCGACCTGTGCTGTGCGCTGCGCAAGGTCAAGCCGCTGGAAGAGGGCCTGACCGCGTACGACGCATGGGCGACGGGCCTGCGCCGCGACGAGTCCCCCACCCGGGCGAACACCCCGGTGGTCGGCTGGGACGAGAAGCGGCGCAAGGTCAAGGTCTCCCCGATCGCCCGCTGGACCCAGGAGGACGTGGACACCTACGTCGCCGAGCACGGGGTCCTGACCAACCCGCTGCTGATGGACGGCTACGCCTCCGTCGGCTGCGCCCCCTGCACCCGCCGCGTGGCCCAGGGCGAGGACGCGCGGGCCGGCCGCTGGGCCGGCCGGGGCAAGACCGAGTGCGGACTGCACGGCTGATGACCGACCCCATTTATCTTATGAACGCGACGGAGAGCAAGCAGATGAGCGTGAGCGACCAGGGCGCCACCGTGTGGCTGACCGGGCTGCCGAGCGCGGGCAAGACCACCATCGCTTACGCGCTGGCCGAGCGCCTGCGCGCCGAGGGCCACCGCGTGGAGGTCCTCGACGGCGACGAGATCCGCGAGTTCCTCTCCGCCGGGCTGGGCTTCACCCGGGAGGACCGCCACACCAACGTGCAGCGGATCGGGTTCGTCGCCGAACTCCTCGCGAGCAACGGCGTCAAGGCGCTCGTGCCGGTGATCGCGCCGTTCGCGGACGGCCGCGAGGCCGTCCGCAAGCGGCACGCCGCCGAAGGCACCTCGTACCTGGAGGTCCACGTGGCCACGCCGGTCGAGGTGTGCTCCGAGCGGGACGTGAAGGGCCTGTACGCCAAGCAGGCGGCGGGCGAGATCTCCGGTCTGACCGGCGTCGACGACCCGTACGAGGCTCCGGATTCCCCGGACCTCCGCATCGAGTCGCACACGCAGACCGTGCAGGAGTCGGCTTCGGCCCTGCACGCGCTGCTCACCGAGAGGGGTCTGGCATGACGGCCACCGTCGCACACGTCCACGACGAGACGGACGCGCCGTACGCGCTGTCGCACCTCGACGCCCTCGAGTCGGAGGCCGTGCACATCTTCCGCGAGGTCGCGGGCGAGTTCGAGAAGCCGGTGATCCTCTTCTCGGGCGGCAAGGACTCCATCGTGATGCTGCACCTGGCGCTCAAGGCGTTCGCGCCGGCGCCGGTGCCGTTCACGCTGCTGCACGTGGACACCGGGCACAACTTCCCCGAGGTCCTCGACTACCGCGACCGCGCGGTGGCCAGGCACAACCTGCGCCTGCACGTGGCCTCCGTCCAGGAGTACATCGACGCCGGCAAGCTGCGCGAACGCCCCGACGGGGTCCGCAACCCGCTGCAGACCGTCCCCCTCACGGAGGCGATCCAGCAGCTCAGGTTCGACGCGGTCTTCGGCGGCGGGCGCCGCGACGAGGAGAAGGCCCGCGCCAAGGAGCGCGTCTTCTCCCTGCGCGACGAGTTCTCCCAGTGGGACCCGCGCCGCCAGCGCCCCGAGCTGTGGCAGCTGTACAACGGCCGCCACGCCCCCGGCGAGCACGTCCGCGTCTTCCCGCTCTCCAACTGGACCGAGCTGGACGTGTGGCAGTACATCGCCCGCGAGGAGATCGAGCTGCCGGAGATCTACTTCGCCCACGAGCGCGAGGTGTTCCAGCGCAGCGGCATGTGGCTGACGGCCGGCGAGTGGGGCGGCCCGAAGGACGGCGAGACGCCCGAGACGCGCCTCGTCCGCTACCGCACCGTCGGTGACATGTCCTGCACCGGTGCCGTCGACTCCGACGCCACCACGCTGGACGCCGTGATCACCGAGATCGCCGCCTCCCGGCTCACCGAGCGGGGCGCGACCCGCGCCGACGACAAGATGTCCGAGGCCGCGATGGAAGACCGCAAGCGCGAAGGGTACTTCTAGACATGACCTCCACCACCGATCAGGTCGCCAACTTGGCCGACCTCGCAGCGACCACGCTGCTGCGCTTCGCGACCGCCGGTTCCGTCGACGACGGCAAGTCCACCCTGGTCGGGCGCCTGCTGCACGACTCCAAGTCGGTCCTGACCGACCAGCTGGAAGCGGTCGAGCGGGTCTCCGCGAGCCGCGGACAGGACGCCCCGGACCTGGCGCTGCTCACCGACGGCCTGCGGGCCGAGCGCGAGCAGGGCATCACCATCGACGTGGCCTACCGCTACTTCGCCACCGCCCGGCGCCGGTTCATCCTCGCCGACACCCCCGGCCACGTGCAGTACACCCGGAACATGGTCACCGGCGCCTCCACCGCCGACCTGGCCGTGGTCCTGGTCGACGCCCGCAACGGCGTGATCGAGCAGACCCGCCGGCACGCCGCCGTCGCCGCCCTCCTGCGCGTCCCGCACGTCGTCCTCGCCGTCAACAAGATGGACCTCGTGGACTACCAGGAGTCGGTCTTCGCCAAGATCGCCGAGGAGTTCACCGCGTACGCCTCCGACCTGGGCGTCCCGGAGATCACCGCGATCCCGATCTCGGCGCTCGCCGGGGACAACGTGGTCGAGCCGTCCGCGCACATGGACTGGTACGGCGGCCCGACGGTGCTGGAACACCTGGAGACCGTCCCGGTCAGCCACGACCTCACCGCCTGCCCGGCCCGTTTCCCGGTGCAGTACGTGATCCGCCCGCAGACCGCCGAGCACCCCGACTACCGCGGCTACGCGGGCCAGATCGCCTCGGGCGTGCTGCGCGTCGGCGAGGCCGTCACCGTCCTGCCCTCGGGCCGTACCTCGGTGATCGCCGGGATCGACGCCCTCGGCGAGAGCGTGGACATCGCGTGGGCCCCGCAGTCGGTGACGGTCCGCCTCGCCGACGACATCGACATCTCGCGCGGCGACCTGATCGCACCGTCCGCGAACCCGCCCGCCACCACGCAGGACGTCATCGCGACCGTCTGCCACGTCGCGGACCAGCCCCTGGCGGTCGGCGCGCGGGTGCTGCTCAAGCACACCACGCGCACGGTCAAGGCCATCGTCAAGGAGATCCCCTCGCGGCTGACCCTGGACGACCTGTCCCAGCACCCGGAACCCGGGCAGCTGGTGGCCAACGACATCGGCCGCGTCGTCGTACGGACCGCCGAGCCCCTCGCGCTCGACGCCTACGCCGACTCCCGCCGTACCGGGTCCTTCCTGCTGATCGACCCGGCCGACGGCACCACCCTGGCGGCGGGCATGGCGGGCGAGTCCTTCGCCTCGCAGGCCCGGACGACCGTCCAGGCCGACGACGAGGGCTGGGACTTCTGACCATGCCTTCCGACATCTACTCCACGTTCGCCAAGGAAGGCGGCCGCGTGGGCAGTGGCCGCCTCGGCAGCGGCCAGGGCGGAGTGGCGCGATGTGCGCGATGACGCCGAGCCCCGACGAGCACCTCCTGCCCTTGCTCCGCAGACGAAGACCCGCGTCATGAGATGACGCTACGAGAGGAAGCCCTCCCGTGCCTGCCACCGGTACCACCTTCACCACCCTGCGCCGCGGCGTCGCCGCGGCTGCCGCCCTGCCCCTGCTGATCGGCGCACTCGCCTCCTGCGGTTACGGTTCCGAGGCGAAGAAGGACGACGCCAAGAAGGCGAACGTCGCGGCCGACGGCGCCAAGAAGCTGTCGGCGCCCGA
>NZ_LFML01000084.1:16629-37973 GCF_001044425.1 Streptomyces roseus | reverse complement strand
GCGCTCGGCGCGTTCGGTGAGCTCCGCGTCCCCGAGGGTGCGCTTGCTCTCCTGGGCGGCCAGCTTGTCGAGCATGACCCCCACCCAGCGCCGCTCCTCGGCCTCGGACATCCGGGCAGGGATGAGGACGACCGTACGGTCACCCTCGCGGTAGGCGGATACGGTCCTGCGGCGGCGCGCGCTCCGGCGGACTTCGACGGCGCGCTGCTGTGGGTCGGCGGACACGCCCAAGACCGTACCCGCTCGTCCGGCCGAAGTCCCCCCGCTCCGCCGTGGGAACGCGATCGATGCGAAGGCGACGCACGTGGCACCCCTTCCATCCATCTCATATGCCTGATAGCCCGCGCCTGTGGACAAATAAACGCGCGGGACCGGGCGGGCGGGCATTCTGCTGGGGACGGGAAAGAGGCGGGGTTCGTACGAGGGGGAAGCCATGTATCCGAAGGTGAAGCCGGCGCTGGCGAGGGCTTGGCGGGATCTGCAGACGGTGCAGTTCGGGGTGACGCCCGCGCATGCGGTGGTGCTCGGGCCGGTGGACACGGCGACGGGATCGCTGATCGACCGGATCGACGGGACGCGGGGGATGGAGCTGCTGCGCGCCGAGGCGGCGGCGGTGGGGCTGCCGGAGGGGCAGGTGGACGCGCTGGTCCGGCGGCTGGCGGCGGCCGGGCTGCTGGACGACGCCACGGCGGGCGGTCCGCGCGCCCAGGCCGTGCGCGGGCGGGCGGAGGTCCTTGAGCGGCTGGGGCCGGATCTCGGTTCGCTGTCGCTGGTGCACCGCGAGCCCGGCGGTGATCTGCGGGGTGTCGCGGCCCGGCGGGCCATACGGGTCCAGGTGCGCGGGAGCGGCCGGGTGGGCGGGGTGATCGCCGGGGTCCTGGCGGCTGCGGGCGTGGGCCGGGTGGAGGTGCTCGACGGGGGCCGGGTGGAGCCGGCGGACGTGGCGCCGGGCGGGCTCGGCCCCGACAGCGTGGGGCGGCTGCGGGCGGAGGCCGCGGCGGGTCTGGTCCGCGCGGCCGCCCCGGGGCGCCCGCCGCGGCCGGCGGAGCAGGAGGGGCCCGAGCCGGGGGTGTCCCTGGTGGTGGTCGCTCCCCGGGACGGCTTGCAGGCGTGGGCCCCGGATCCGGGCACCGCGGCCGACTGGGTCGCCGCCGGCACCCCGCATCTGTACGCCGGGGTGCTGGAGGGCACCGGGCTGGTGGGGCCGCTGGTGCTGCCCGGGGCCACGGCCTGCGCGGGCTGCATGGAGCGCGACCGCGTCGAGGCGGATCCCGCCTGGCCCCGGATGCTGGTGCAATGGCGCTCGGCGCACCGCCGCCGCGCCACGGCGGCCTGTGATGTGGGGCTGGCCACGGCGGTGGCGGGTCTCGCCGCGGCCCACGCCCTGTCCTTCCTCGACGGGGAGCTGCCCGCGTCCACGGCCTCCCGCTGGGAGGCCGCCCTGCCGGGCCTCCACTGGGAGCGGACCCCGGTGCGGCCCCACCCCGACTGCCCGTGCGCGGCGGCCCGCGTCCCGACGCAGGAGGCGGTGCCGTCATGAGGTGCCTACGGGGGCCGGTTCCCGCCCCGTCGCGAGCGGGCGCCTCGGCCGGGGCGGGGCGGGGCGGGGGCGCCATGACAGGATGCGGTGGGCCGAGGGGTCATCTTGAACCGCCGCTTGCGGCACAGCTGTCTGGGAATTGGAGGGGCTCATGTCTGATCTTCCCCGGAAGGCGGTCACCCGTACCGCCAAGCTGGCCGCGCTGCCGCTCGGCTTCGCGGGCCGTGTCACCTGGGGGCTGGGGAAGCGGATCGGGGGCAAATCGGCGGAGATCGTGGCGCGCGAGCTCCAGCAGCGCACCGCCGAGCAGCTCTTCCGCACCCTCGGGGAGCTGAAGGGCGGTGCCATGAAGTTCGGGCAGGCGCTTTCGGTCTTCGAGTCGGCGCTGCCCGAGGAGGTCGCCGGGCCGTACCGGGCGGCGCTGACCAAGCTCCAGGAGGCGGCCCCGCCGCTGCCCGCGCAGACGGTGCACCAGGTGCTGGCGGAGCGGCTGGGGGCCGACTGGCGGGACCTGTTCGAGGAGTTCGAGGACAAGCCGGCCGCGGCCGCCTCGATCGGCCAGGTGCACCGGGCGGTGTGGCACGACGGCCGGCAGGTCGCGGTGAAGGTCCAGTATCCGGGGGCCGGTGAGGCACTGCTGTCCGACCTGAAACAACTGGGCCGGTTCGCGGGGCTGCTGGGGCCGCTGATTCCCGGGATGGACCTCAAGCCCCTGATCAAGGAGCTGCGCGAGCGGGTCTCGGAGGAGCTGGACTACGAGCTGGAGGCGGAGGCGCAGCGGACCCACGCGGACGCGTTCGACGGCGACGAGGACGTGGTCGTGCCGGACGTCGTGCACCAGGGCGACCAGGTGCTGGTGACCGAGTGGATGGAGGGGACCCCGCTGTCGGAGGTGATAGCGGACGGGACCCAGGAGGAGCGCGACCGCGCCGGCCAGCTGCTGGCCGGGTTCCTCTTCTCGGGGCCCGCGCGCACCGGCCTGCTGCACGCCGATCCGCATCCGGGCAACTTCCGCCTGCTGGCCGGGGCGGACGGCCGGACGCGGCTGGGCGTGCTGGACTTCGGCACCGTCGACCGGCTGCCCGGCGGCTGGCCCAAGCCGATCGGCACCTCGCTGCGGATGACGCTGGAGGGTGATGCCGAGGGGATCTACGGGCACTTGCGCGCCGAGGGGTTCGTGAAGGAGTCCATCGAACTGGATCCGGAGGCGGTGCTGGACTATCTGCTGCCCATCATCGAGCCCGCCCAGGCGGAGGAGTTCACCTTCACGCGGCCGTGGCTGCGCGGTCAGGCGGCCCGCATAGCCGATCCCCGCTCCCCCGCGCACCAGTTGGGCCGGCAGATCAACCTGCCGCCCTCGTACCTGCTGATCCACCGGGTGACGCTGAGCACCATCGGGGTGCTCTGCCAGCTGGGCGCGACGGTACGGCTGCGGGAGGAACTGGAGTCCTGGCTCCCGGGGTTCCTGCCCGAGGACTGAGCAGGGAAGGCCGCGGGCCGTGCGGTCCACCGCGACCGCACGGCCCGCCCGGTCACCACCAGGAGGAGTCGAGGCGGCCCTCGATCGCCCTGAGGTTGGCTCGCGCGCAGTCGACGCAGAAGTACTGTCTGCTCCCGTTCTCCACCGAGCAGGTCCAGGTGGGCGGGGCGCCGTCGGGGGCCTTCTTGCCGCAGCGCGCGCAGACGGCGGGCTGGGCCTCGGGTCCCGGCGGGGCGGGGTGCGGGTTGGGCTGGTCCACCTCCAGACGATATCCCCGCGAGGGGTGGAGAGCCCCGCGCAACGCACCGGGGGGACCGGTCCGTTCGGACCGGTCCCCCCGTACGCTGCGGAGCCGCTGGTCAGCGGCGGTTCAGCGGTGGCTTACTGCATGACGGCCATGGCGAGGGCCCGTCGGGCGCGCAGCGAGACGCGCTCGGCTCGCCGCTGCATGCGGCGGGCGGTGACCAGGCGCACGGCGCGACGCTCGGCGTCGACCTCGCGCATGCGGTCGTTCATATGGGCACGGGCCAGGGCTTCTGGGATGAGTTGCATTTCTCGGGTCCTGTTCTGACGCGAGGTGATCGCGCCGGCGGTGATGAAGTCTGCGTGGGCGGAGCCGTGCGGCTGCTCGCTCGTCGTGTGGGCGGTCATGAGGGCCTGCTTCAAGGGGTCGTGCGTCACGGGGCGGTCGATGGTTCCGATGGCGGTCATGCCGCGACAACCGGGTTCTTGCGCGGACGGCCACGGGGCCGCTTCCGGGCTACGACGACGCCCTGGACGAAGAGCTCGCCACCCCAGACGCCCCAGGGCTCGCGGCGCTCCAGCGCGCCGGCGAGGCAGGCCTCGACCAGCGGGCAGGTGGCGCACAGGGACTTCGCGTACTCGACGTCCGCCGGGGACTCGGCGAAGAAGACCTCGGGGTCGTAGGTGCGGCAGGCGACGGGTACGCCGAGGTTCTCGATGGCGTCGTCGAGCGCGGTCAGCGCGGTGAGGGGAGTCAAGGTGGAGTCCTCCGGGACTGCGGGCGGGGAGATCGTCTGGGTCTGCGGTACGGACGGGGCGTGCGCTTCGAGTTGCACGGTGTTTTCTTCCTCGTCTTGGTTGGCTAGTCGTTCCGGCCGGGTTCGGCCGGGGGCGGCTGGTACCTGGTCTTGCCAGTCCCGAGGCTCCTTCGCGCTGCCGTCCCCCGGTCGGGGACAAACAGAAGGGCCGCGGATCCCGGGTGGGGTTCCGCGGCCCTGAAGGCGCCGGCCTGATCTCGGATCAGGCTGGATCACTCCAGGGTTCGAGCCCACGGAAGGCCCACATCAGGTGGTGCTGCTGCTTCGTCTGCTTCGTCTGGACTCCGGCACCGGCCGCGACAGCGGGGCCATAGGCGCCATGCGCCTGGGCTTCCACTACTGCCACCGATGCCTGGGTCGGTCGCTCATTCCGCTCGCTCGCCAGGAGCGCGGAGGGCGCGGCCAGCAGGGCGCGGCTGTCAGCGGAAATCGCGGACAGACCGGTACCCAGGAGCGGGAGGAGCGAGGAGGAGCCGAGCGTGCAGGAAGCGGCGACCGAGCGATCGGTCATTTTGGTGGTGGTGGTAAAGCTGATCACTGGTCTCGCCTCCTCTCGGCGTCTCGGGGACGGTGGCGGCCCGAGGGCCCGTCCCATACGTATTCGGATAAGTACAGCACGGATCCAGGGCTTCGGAGAAGCCACCGTTTCCGTTGCTAAGAACCTATGGGGATCCGCCGGGCATGTGCAAACTATTTTTCCGACGAGTTTCTACGCGTCGTCAGCATCTGTGGCCCCAGGGTCCTGACCTGCGCAGATGGCCAGTACCTCGGCTCCGTACCGGTCGAGCTTGCGGCGGCCCACTCCAGAGATCATCGAGAGCTCTCCCGGCTCGCTCGGCTGGGCCTCCGCGATCGCGACGAGCGTCTTGTCGGTGAACACGCAGTACGCGGGCAGTCCCTGCTCCCGCGCCTGCGCCGCGCGCCACTCCCGGAGGCGCTCGTACAGGCCCTCGTCCATGTCGGACGGGCAGTCCTCGCAGCGCAGCAGCTTCAGCTCGCCGGCCTCGGTCAGGGTCTTGCCGCAGACCCGGCACAGGGTCGGCCCGCGGTGGGCGCGCTTGCGGGCCCCCCGCTCGGCCGGGGCTCCCTGCCGGCTTCCCGGGACCGCAGAGCCCGGCCGCAGGCCGTTCAGGAAGCGGCTGGGCCGCCGGGAGGCCCGGCCGCCCGGCGACCGCGAGAGGGCCCAGGAGAGCGTCAGGTGCAGCCGCGCCCGCGTGACGCCGACATAGAGCAGCCGGCGCTCCTCCTCCACCTGCTCGTCGGTCTTGGCGTACGTGATCGGCAGCATGCCGTCGGTGAGCCCGGCCAGGAACACGGCGTCCCACTCCAGGCCCTTGGCGGCGTGCAGCGAGGCGAGGGTGACGCCCTGCACGGTCGGGGCGTGCTGGGCGGCCCTGCGCTCGTCCAGCTCGACGGTCAGGTCCGCCAGGGTGGCGCCCGGCCGGCCGCGGGCGAAGTCCTCCGCGAGGCGGACCAGGGCGGCCACCGACTCCCACTGGTCGCGCACGGCCCCGGAGCCGGCGGGCGGCTCGGTGGTCCAGCCGGTGGAGCTGAGCACGGCCCGGACCTGGGAGCCGAGCTCGACGACATCGTCGAGCAGCGGGTCGTTGCCCCCGGAGCGGGCGGCGCCGCGCAGGGCGAGGATCGCCTTCTGCACCTCGCCGCGCTCGAAGAAGCGCTCGGCGCCGCGCAGCTGGTACGGGACGCCGGCGTCGGCGAGGGCCTGCTCGTAGATCTCGGACTGGGCGTTGATGCGGTAGAGCACGGCGATCTCGCCGGCCGGGACGCCCGCCGCGATCAGGTCCCGGATGCGCAGGGCGACGCCCTCGGCTTCGGCGGGCTCGTCCGGGTACTCGGCGTAGACCGGATCGGGGCCGGGCTCGCGCTGGGAGACCAGCTCCAGGCGGTGCTCGGCGGCGCGGCCCTTCGCCTGGGCGAGGAGCCCGTTGGCGAGGTGGACCACCTGGGGGGTGGAGCGGTAGTCGCGGACCAGCTTGACCACGGTGGCCTGCGGGTGGCGGGTGCGGAAGTTCAGCAGGTGGTCCGGGGTGGCGCCGGTGAAGGAGTAGATCGTCTGGCTGGCGTCGCCGACGACGCAGAGGCTGTCGCGCTCGCCGAGCCACAGGTCGAGCAGCCGCTGCTGGAGCGGGCTGACGTCCTGGTACTCGTCCACCACGAAGTGCTGGTACTGGGCGCGGATCTGCTCGGCGATGTCGTGGCGGTCCTGGAGGATGCCGACCGTGAGCAGCAGCACGTCCTCGAAATCGATCATGCCCCGGTCACGCTTAAGCTGTTCGTACGTGCCGTAGATCTGGGCGATCTCCGCCATGTCCCGGGGGGCTTCGCGCCCCGCCTTCAGGGCGGCCGCCGGATAGTCGAAGGGCACGGTCTGGGTGACCTTCGCCCACTCGATCTCGCCGGTGACATCGCGCAGCTCGCCCCGGTCGAGGCGGATGCGGCAGCGGGCACCGGCCTCGGCCACGAACTGGATCTTGCGCTCCAGGAGCCGGGGCACCTCGCCGCCGATCGCCCTGGGCCAGAAGTACTGGAGCTGGCGCAGGGCGGCGGAGTGGAACGTCCTCGCCTGCACCCCTCCCGCGCCGAGGGAGCGCAGCCGGCCGCGCATCTCGCCGGCGGCGCGGTTGGTGAAGGTGACGGCCAGCACGCTGGCCGGCATCAGCTGGCCGGAGCGGACCCCGTAGGCGATCCGGTGGGTGATCGCCCGGGTCTTGCCCGTGCCCGCGCCCGCCAGCACGCACACCGGCCCGCGCAGGGTCGTCGCGACCTCGCGCTGCTCCGGGTCCAGCCCCAGGAGCACCGCGTCGGCGGAGTCCGCGCCGGCGGGGAAGGAGGTGAGGTGCGTTGCTGATGTCACCCCGCCATGCTGCCAGGTCTCCAGGGGCGGGAGGGAAAGTCGTCCACAGGTGCGCGTGATCGTCGTATGGACGTACTTGACGTACGCGGCGCAGGTGACGTACTCGGGCGCCCCCGCCCCGCCGCGGGTACGGGAATGGCCCCGGGGTCCCGTACGTTCGAGTACTCGGACCACCCAGACCCCACGAAGGAGAGCGCAGCATGCAGGACACGGGTTCCGTCACGATGTACAGCACGACCTGGTGCGGCTACTGCCGCCGGCTGAAGACCCAGCTGGACCGGGAAGGCATCGCGTACAACGAGATCAACATCGAGCTGGACCCGGAGTCCGCGGCGTTCGTCGAGAAGGCCAACGGCGGCAACCAGACGGTCCCGACCGTGCTCGTGAAGTCCGCCGCAGGCGCCGAGTCGGTCATGACCAACCCGAGCCTGGCCCAGGTCAAGCAGGCCCTCGCCGTCTGAGCCGCGTCCGCCGCGGCGCACCGCGTGGACAGAGGGCCCCCGCCGAGGCGGGGGCCTTCCGCGTGTCCGCGTGTGAGAAGCCTTACGCGACCGGGCGCGGCAGCGGCTCCCCGTACCAGCGCTCGACCAGCCGGGCCGCGATGGAGATCCCCGACGGGGGCACCATCTCGCCCGATTCGAACGCGGCGCGCAGGTCCTCGCGCGAGAACCAGCGGGCCTCCTGGATCTCCTCGCCGTCGACCGTGATCTCGGTGGTCGTGGCGCGCGCCGTGAAACCGAGCATGAGGCTGTACGGGAACGGCCAGGGCTGGCTGGCGACGTACTCGACCTCGCCGACCCTGATGCCCGCCTCCTCCCACACCTCGCGCACGACGGACTGCTCGATCGACTCGCCCGGCTCCACGAACCCTGCGAGCGTCGAGAAGCGCCCCTCCGGCCAGTGCACCTGGCGGCCCAGCAGCGCGCGGTCGTGCTCGTCGGTGACCAGCATGATCACCGCCGGGTCGGTGCGCGGGTAGTGCTCGGCGCCGCAGCCCGGGCAGCGGCGGATGTGCCCGGCGGCCGCGACCACGGTGCGCTCGCCGCAGCGCGAGCAGAAGCGGTGCATCCGCTGCCAGTTCTCCAGGGCCACGGCGTGCACCATCAGTCCGGCGTCGCGCTCGGACAGCAGCAGTCCGGCCTCGCGCAGACCGGCCGGGCGGGCCGACTGGTCCATGCGGCCGGGCAGCGAGTCCTTCTGGAGCGCGAAGTACCGTACGCCCTCGTCGTCGGTGCCCAGGAAGTAGCGGTGCGTCTCGGTGACCGGGGCCTCGAAGGCCGGGGTCATGACGATGCCGGTCCCGCCGTCGGGGGTGTCGTCGATCAGGACCTGGCCGCCGGAGACCACGAAGACGCGGGTCGTCGGGTGGCTCCAGGCGGCCGCGAGCCAGGCCTCGTCGAGGCGGTGGTGCGCGGCCCGGTCGATTCCGCTGGGCGCGGCGAGCGAGATCGGGTGCTCGGTATGGGTGCTCACAGGTACTTCCAACTCCCCCGGTGGTGGGACAGGCAGGCTCGGTGACTCGGTACGTGTGGTGCGTGCTGCGGGTGCTGCGGGTGGCGGGTGGTGCGCGGCCGTCCGGTGCCGGCGCGCGGTGCGCGGCGCGTGCCGCGGTGCGTGCGTCAGGCGGGCTTCCCGTGGGAGGCGGCCAGGTCGCCCCACAGGTAGGCGGCCGTCTCAACCCCCTTGAGGAGCAGGTCCAGCTCGACCTTCTCGTTCGGCGCGTGCCAGCCGTCGGACGGCACGGAGATGCCGAGGAACAGGACGGGCGCCTCCAGTACGTCCTGGAGGTCGGCGGCGGGTCCGGAGCCGCCCTCGCGGGTGAAGCGGACCTTCTCGCCGAACGCCCGGCCCATGGCCCGTACGACCGACTGCAGCGCCGGGTGGTCCAGCGGGGTCAGGCAGGGCCGGGTGGGGGCGCCGAAGACGATGGAGTGCCGGATCCCCTCCGGGACCCGCGCCGCGACCCAGTCCCGGACGGCGGCCTCGACCTCGTACGGGTCCTGCCCGGAGACCAGGCGGAACGAGAGCTTCAGGTGGGCGGAGGCGGGCACGATGGTCTTTCCGCCGGGGCCCTGGTAGCCGCCGCCGATGCCGTTGACCTCGGCGGTCGGGCGGGCCCAGACCCGCTCCAGGGTGGAGTAGCCCTTCTCGCCGGCGGCCGCGTGCGATGTGGCCGTGCGCAGCCATTCGCCCTCGTCGAACGGCAGCTCGGCGATCAGCGCCCGCTCCTCGTCCGTGAGCTCGGCGACGTTCTCGTAGAAGCCGGGGATGGTGACGCGCTCGTCGGCGTCGTGCAGCGCCGCGACCAGGCGGGCGGCCACGGTGGCCGGGTTGGGCACGGCCCCGCCGAAGGCGCCCGAGTGGATGTCCTGGTCGGGTCCGTGCAGGTCGATCTCGCAGTCGGCGACGCCGCGCATGCCGGTGCAGACGGTGGGGGTGGTCTCGGACCACATGCCGGTGTCCGAGACGATCACGACGTCGGCGGCCAGGCGCCGCGCCTCGCGCTCGACGAGGGCCCGGAAGTTCGGGGAGCCGGACTCCTCCTCGCCCTCGACGATCAGCTTGAGGTGGACGGCCGGGGCCTCGGCGCCGGTGGCGGCCAGGTGGGCCCGTACCCCGAGGGTGTGGAAGAAGACCTGGCCCTTGTCGTCGGCGGCGCCGCGCGCGTACATGCGGCCGCCGCGGATCACGGGCTCGAAGGGGTCGGTGTGCCAGCCGTCGGCGACGGCGGCGGGCTGCACGTCGTGGTGTCCGTAGACGAGGACGGTCGGGGCGTCCGGCTCCGCGCTCGGCCACTCGGCGAAGACGGCGGGCGCGCCGGCGGTCTCCCAGACCTCGGCGACGGGGAAGCCGGTCTCCTTGAGCTTGGCGGCGAGCCACTCGGCGCTGCGGCGTACGTCGTCCGCGTGCTCGGGCTGGGCCGAGACGGAGGGGATGCGCAGCCACTCGGCGAGGTCTTCGAGGAAGGCGGCGCGGTGGGTGTCGATGTACGTGCGGACGGTGCGGACGACGCTGTCCGCCGGGGTTTCGCTCATGCCTACGAGCCTAACTGTCGGGGTGCCGGTCACTGTCCGTGTCCGTTTTGCCTTGGAGGATCCGCTCAAGACCCTCCCGGCCGGGGAGGCCGCGGGGGCGGATCACGCGGCCGCTGCGGACGTGGAGGAAGGCGGCGGCGACCCGGTCCAAGGGGGTGCCGGTGGCTTCCGCCCAGGCCAGGCGGTACACGGCGAGCTGGAGCGGATCGGCTTCGGTGGTGCGGCCGGTCTTCCAGTCGACGATCTCGTACGAGCCGTCCTCGTTGCGGTACACGGCGTCGATCCGGCCGCGGACGACGCGGCCGGCGAGGGTGAGCTGGACGGGCGCCTCCATCCGGTACGGGGTGCGGTCGGCGTACTCGCTCCGCTCGAAGGCGGCCTTGAGGGAGTCGAGGTCGGCCTCGTCGACGACGTCCTGGTCGGAGCCGGGCAGCTCGGTGGCGGGGTCGAGGACGTCGAGGAGCGGCAGCGGGAGCTCGTCGAAGCGGGACTCGACCCAGGCGTGGAAGCGCGTGCCCTGGCGCGCCGCGGGTTGCGGGGGCTTCGGCATCGGGCGGGCGAGGTCGCGCGCGAAGCCCTGCTCGTCGGCGGCGAGGCGCAGGAGCTGGCTGGCGGAGAGGGCGGGGGGCAGCTCCACGTCGCGCACGGCGACGCGGGCCCGCCGCAGCTCGCCCTCCAGGGCGTCGAGGTCCCGGTCCCAGGAGGCGACGGCCCGGGCCTCTTCGGGGGTGAGGCCGGTACGGGCGCCCGGCCGGGGGGTGCGGGGCCGGTCGCCGGGCGGCGCGGTGGGCCGGTGGCCGCGCTCGCGGTCGCCGGCGTACGGGTCGGTGGCCCCGGGCGGCGGAGCCGGAGCGGGGGCGGGCTCCCCGGCCCAGGGGTCCCCGGGCCAGGGGTCCTCGGGCCAGGGCTCCTCGGGCCACGGCTCGTCGGCCCAGGGGTCGTCGGACCGGGGGTCGTCGGACCGGGGGTCGCCGGACCGGGGCTCCTCCGCGGTGCGGGGGTGCGGCACGGTCGCCGCGTCCGCCGCCCAGAGGTCGCCGCCGTCCGGCTCCTCCTCGTACGAGGGGTCCTCGCAGTGCGGGGGCCAGAGGTAGGCGTCCCGGGCGGCGGGGTCGGGCCCGGGGGCGGCCAGGTGGGCTTCGACCAGGGCCGCCGCCTCGCGGCGGAGCTTCAGGGACTGCGGGTCCAGGGGAAGGGGCCAGGACCGGTCCGGGGTGGACTCCGTGGCGAGGGACGGGTTCTGCGCGTCGGGGTCCGGCTCCTGCGCCCAGGCCTCGATCTCCCCGTTGCCCGCCGCGCAGTGGTCGTACAGGGCGGACAGGAACGCCGACGGGCCCCGGCGCTTCTTCTGCGTCGGCCCCCACCAGTGCCCCGAGGCCAGCAGCAGCGAGCGCGGCCGGGTGAAGGTCACGTAGCCCAGGCGGAGTTCCTCGACCGCCTTGTGCTCCTTCAGGGAGGCCTTGAAGGCCTTCAGGCCCGCCGAGGTCCACGCCGGGTCCGGCGGAAGGGTGGCCGCGTCGCCGCGCAGGGCGTACGGCAGGACCTTGGCGTACGAGGTCCACGGCTCGGGCGCCTTCTCCTTGGGGAAGGAGCCCGCGCACAGGTCCGGGACCACCACGACGTCCCACTCCAGCCCCTTGGACTTGTGGGCGGTGAGCACCTTCACCGTGTTCTCCCCGCCGGGCAGCGCGTGGTCCAGGCCCTTCTCGTACTGGACCGCCGTGCGCAGGAAGCCGAGGAAGGCCAGCAGGGAGGCCTCGCCGTCCAGGGAGGCGAAGCCGGCCGCCACGTCCAGGAAGCCGGACAGCGATTCGCGGCGCCGGGCCGCCAGCGCGTGCGGCGAAGCCGACAGCTCCACCTCCAGGCCGGTCGCGGCCAGCACCCGGTGCAGTACGTCCATCAGCGGGTCCGCGAGCGAGCGCCGCAGGTCGCGCAGCTCCTGGGCCAGGTGCGCGAAGCGGACCCGGGCCTCGGCGGAGAAGGGGAGGTCGTCGGAGGCGGCCGAGGAACCGTCCAGGAACGTCTCCAGCGCGTCCGCCAGCGAGACCACCTCCGCCGGGTCCACGCCCTCCACCGCCGCCGCGAGGCGCTCGTCGGGATCCACCTCGCCCGGCGTACGGCCGATCAGCTGCCGCGCCCGGCGTCCCAGCAGGGCCAGGTCGCGCGCACCGATCCGCCAGCGCGGGCCGATGAGCAGCCGGACCAGCGAGGCGTTGGCGCCCGGGTCCTGGAGCACCTCGCACACCGCGACCAGGTCCGCGACCTCCGGCAGGTGCAGCAGCCCGGACAGCCCGACGACCTCCACCGGCACCTCGCGGGCCACCAGGACGGCCTGGATCTGTGCGAAGTCCCGGGCCGAGCGGCACAGCACCGCGATCTCGCGCGGCTCCGTCCCCGTACGGACCAGGTGCGCGACCGAGTCCGCGAGCCACTGGAGCTCCTCGGCGTGCGTGTCCAGCAGCGCGCAGCGCACGGAGCCGGCCCGCTCCTCCCCCGGCGCCGCGCGCAGCGCCTCGACGCCCTCGTGCATCGAGCGCAGCGGCGCGGCCAGCTCGTTGGCCAGGTCGAGGAGGCGGCCGCCGCTGCGCCGGTTCTCGCTCAGCGAGAACCGGGTCGCGGGGCGTCCGTCGGCGTGCGGGAAGTGCTCGGGGAAGTCGTCCAGGTTGGCGACGGACGCGCCGCGCCAGCCGTAGATCGCCTGGCAGGGGTCGCCGACGGCGGTCACCGCGTGGCCGCTGCCGCCGCCGAACAGGCCGGACAGCAGGAGCCGCTGAGCCACGGAGGTGTCCTGGTACTCGTCGAGCAGGACCACCTTGAACTCCTCGCGCAGCAGCTGCCCCACCTCGGGCCGGGTGGTGGCGAGCTGCGCGGAGAGGGCTATCTGGTCGCTGAAGTCGAGGAGGTCGCGGGAGCGTTTGGCGGTGCGGTAGCGCTCGGTCAGCTCCAGCAGTTCGAGGCGGCCGCGCACGGCCTCGGGGATCTTGCGCAGGTCTTCGTTGGTGAGCTTGGTGCCCGCGAGGGTGTCGAGGAGCTCCGTGTCGTGCGCGCGCAGCTCCTGCGGGGTCACCAGGTGCTCGGAGAGCTCCCCGTCGAGCGCGAGCAGGTCGCTGACCAGGTCGGGGACGGATTTGGTGAGCGCCGGGTACGGGCCGGGGGCCTCGCGGAGCACGCGCGCGGCCAGCTGGAAGCGGGTGGCGTCGGCGAGCAGGCGGGCGCTGGGCTCCAGGCCGATGCGCAGGCCGTGGTCCTTCAGGAGCTGCCCGGCGAAGGCGTGGTACGTGGAGATGCGGGGCTCGCCGCCGGCCGCGTCGGGATCCGCCGGGGAAGGGTCCGGGTCCGTGATGCCGGCCCGCGCGAGGGCCTTTCGTACGCGCTCGGCGAGCTCGGCGGCGGCCTTGTTGGTGAAGGTCAGGCCGAGGACCTGATCGGCGGCGACCGCTCCGGTGCCGACCAGCCAGACGACGCGGGCGGCCATGACGGTGGTCTTGCCGGAGCCGGCGCCGGCCACGATGACCTGGGGGGCGGCGGGGGCGGTGATGCAGGCCAGCTGTTCGGGTGTGAAGGGGATGCCGAGGAGCTCCCCCAGCTGCTCGGGGTCGGTGAGGACGGACGGACGCGCGGACACGTGTAGAGGCTAGCCCGACCCACCGACACTCCCGGCCGCCGTCTCACCGGCCGGTCGGTCGCCGACCAGTGAGCGGAACGGCTCACTCCACCGTCTGGCGGCCCTCCGGGCGGGCGCTGCACGCACTGCGGAAGGAACAGTGGTCGCAGTGCTTTCCGGTGGCCGGTGCGAAGCGCTCGTCGAGGACCCGGCCGGCCGCGGTGGCCAGGAGGTCGCCGACCCAGGTGCCGTCCGGCGGCTGCTGTGCCTGGACCTTGGGCACCGCGTCCCCGCCGTCCCGCTGGGCCGCGCCCTGGCGCAGCTGCACCAGTTCGGCGCCGCCCGCCTCGGGGCGCACCCCGTCGAAGACCTCGTCGACGGCCCCTTCGCGTACGGCGAGCTGGTACACGGCGAGCTGGGGGTGGCGCGCGACCTCGTCCTTCGTGGGAGCGCCCTTGCCGGTCTTGAAGTCGACGACGTACGCGCGGCCCTGCGGGTCGGCCTCCACGCGGTCCATGGAGCCGCGGATGCGGACGGCGTACTCGCCCGCTTCGAGGGTGACGTCGAAGTCGTGCTCGGTGGCCACGGCCTCGCGGCCGCCGCGGTCGGTGGTGTGCCAGCGCAGGAAGCGCTCCAGGGCGGCGCGGGCGTTGTCCTTCTCCTGACGGGATTTCCAGGGGGCGTCGAAGGCGAGGGCGTCCCAGACGGAGTCGAGTCGTTCCATCAGGACGGCGAGGTCGGCGGGGGTGCGGCCGGAGGCGACCTCGTCGGCGAGGACGTGGACGACGTTGCCGAAGCCCTGGGCGGCGGTGGACGGGGCGTCGGCCTTGACCTCGCGGCCGAGGAACCACTGGAGGGAGCAGGTGTTGGCGAGCTGGTCCAGGGCGGAGCCGGAGAGGGTGACGGGCCGCTCGCGGTCGCGCAGCGGCACGCTGCTGCGGGTCGGCTCGTACAGCCCCCACCAGCGCTGCGGGTGGGCGGCGGGGACCAGCGGGCGGTCGTCCTCGTCGGTGAGGGCCGCGAGGCGGGCGAGGCGGCGGGCGGCGGCCTCGCGGAGCGCGGGCGAGGCGTCGGGGTCGACGGTGGTGGCGCGCAGTTCGGCGACGAGCGCGGGGACGGCGAGGGGGCGGCGGGGGCGGCCGGTGACGTCCTTCGGGGTGACCCCGAGCTCGGTGAGGAAGCGGGAGGGCTGGTCGCCGTCCTCGGCGGGGGCCTTCACGGCGGTGACGACGAGGCGTTCGCGCGCGCGGGTGGCGGCGACGTAGAAGAGCCTCCTCTCCTCCGCCAGCAGCGCGCCGGGGGTGAGGGGCTCGGCGAGGCCGTCCCGGCCGATGCGGTCGGCTTCGAGGAGGGAGCCGCGCCGGCGCAGGTCGGGCCAGAGCCCTTCCTGGACCCCGGCGACGACGACGAGGCGCCACTCCAGGCCCTTGGAGCGGTGGGCGGTCATGAGCCGGACGGCCTCGGTACGGGTGGTCCTGCCGGTCAGGGTGTCCCCGGCGATGTCCTCGGCTTCGAGCTGTTCCAGGAAGTTGAGGGCGCCGCGGCCGCCGGTGCGGTCCTCGGCGCGGGCGGCGGTGTCGAAGAGCGCGCAGACGGCGTCGAGGTCGCGGTCGGCGTTGCGGCCGGCCGCGCCGCCGCGGCGGGCCCGGCGCTCCAGGCGGTCGGGCCAGGAGGTGCCGTCCCACAGGGTCCACAGGGCCTCCTCGGCGGTGCCGCCGCCCTGGAGGAGCTCGCGGGTCTTGCGCAGGAGCTGCCCGAGGCGCTGCGCTCCCCGGGCGTAGGCGGGGTCGTGGGCCGTGAGCCGTTCGGGCTCGGCGAGGGCGCGGGCGAGCAGGACGTCGGAGGGGGCGGGCACCTTGATGCCGGCGGCCCGCTCCTCGTCGCGCAGGGCCCGCCCGAGCCGGCGCAGGTCGGCGGCGTCCATGCCGCCGAGCGGGGAGGAGAGCAGCGTGAGCGCCGCCTCGACGCCGATCCAGCCTTCGTCGTGCCGGCCGCCCGCGGCGGGCTCGGGCGCGGATCCGGACGCGGGCGCGGCCTCCGCCCCTGCGCCCGTCGCCTCCGGATCCTCCGCCTCCGGGTCCGGGACGGACGGTTCCTCGGCGGACGGTTCCTCGGCGGACAGTTCCTCGGCGGACAGTTCCTCGGCGGACAGTTCCTCGGCGGACGGTTCCTCGGCGGCCGCCCGGGCCGGGGTGGCGGCCGTGCGCAGGGCCGTCAGGAGGGGGCCCGTCGCCGGTTCGTGGCGCAGCGGGGTGTCCGTGCCGTCCGTCTCCGCCGGGACTCCCGCCGAGATCAGGGCGCGGCGCATCGCCGGGAGGGTGCGGCCCGCGGAACGGACCAGGACGGCCATGTCCTGCCACGGCACGCCGTCCTCCAGGTGCGCCCGGCGCAGGATGTCGGCGATGTTGTCCAGCTCGGCCCCGGCCGTGGGGTACGTGAACACCTCGACGAGGCCGCCCTCGCGCACCGGCGTCAGCCCGCGGTGCTCGCGGACCGCCGCCGCGGGCAGGCGCGGGACCGGCATGCGGGTGGTCAGCAGGCGGGTCGCCGCCAGCAGGTTCGCCCCCGAGCGGCGGCCCACGGTCAGGGCCCGCACCGCCGCGCCGGGGAAGGAGCCCTCGAAGTCCAGGATGTTGTTGATGTCGGCGCCGCGGAAGGCGTAGATCGACTGGTCGGGATCACCGAAGGCGACCAGCGTCCCCGCGGGTCCCGTCAGGGCGCGCAGCAGCCGCAGCTGGGAGGCGTCCGTGTCCTGGTACTCGTCCACGTAGATCACGTCGTAGGACTGGGAGAGGGCCGGGGTGCGCTCCGCGAGGAGCACGGCCCGGTGGACGAGCTCCGCGTAGTCCAGGGTGCCCTGCATGTCCAGGACGTCCAGGTACTCCGAGAGGAAGGCCGCCGCCGCCTTCCAGTCCGGGCGGCCCAGCCGGGTCGCGAACGCGTCCAGCGCCGCCGGGCCGAGGCCCAGCTCGCGGGCGCGGGCGAGCACGGCGCGGACCTCGTCCGCGAAGCCGCGCGTGGTGAGCGCGGCGCGCAGGTCGTCCGGCCAGCGGATGGAGCGGATCCGGCGCTGGCCCTCCAGGAGGGTGCGGACCATCACGTCCTGCTCGGGGCCCGACAGCAGCCGCAGCGGATCGGCGAACAGGTCGGTGTCCTGGTGGGCGCGGACCAGCCCGTAGCAGAAGGAGTGGAAGGTGGTGGCCTGCGGGGCGCGCGCCCCGCCGAGCCGCAGGGCGGCCCGGTCGCGCAGCTCCACCGCCGCCTTGCGGCTGAAGGTGAGGATGAGGATCCGGGCCGGGTCCGTCCCGGCCTCGACCCGGGCGGCGGCCGCCTCGACCAGCGTGGTCGTCTTCCCGGTGCCCGGTCCGGCCAGGACGAGGAGCGGACCGCCGGTGTGATCAACCACGGCCCGCTGCGCTGCGTCCAGTACAGGGGGATCCACCCGCTGCGGCCCGGTGCGTACGAGGCGGTACGCGTCAGGGGTCCGCGTACGCCGCCGCTCGGAGCGGTCGGATGGAGAGGTGATCACGTGGGGTGCCGGTCCAGGTCCTGGGGTGTCTGCGGTTGCCGCGGAGGCCGCGGTCGCCGCCGCGCCTGCCGAAGCCGAAGAGGCAACGCTACGGCAACCGCCGCGTCCCGCGCAGTTCCCCGGGGTCGCGGCACGAGGGCCCCGGGCCGTCGCCCGTACGGGCGCTCGGCCTCCCGCCCGGGCCCCGCATGGCCGAAGCTGTCAGATGTGACCCTCGTCCCGTGCGGCCCGTTCCTCCCGCCCGTCCCAGCGGGCCCGCGGCATGTCCAGCCGGGCCTCCCCGGCGGTGGTCAGGCGCACTGGGGTGGCTTCGGCGCGGTAGTGCTCCAGGGCCCGGACCTCGCTGCCGGGCAGGGGCCGGCCGTCCGCCCGGACCACGCGCCACCAGGGCACGGCCCCTCCGTACAGGGCCATCACGCGCCCGACTTGGCGCGGTCCGCCCTCGCCGAGCCACTCGGCGACGTCCCCGTACGTCATCACCCGGCCGGGCGGAATCCGCTCGGCCGCCTCCAGTACCCGCTCCGCGTACTCGGGCAGCTCTCCGCTCATTGCGCCCATGGTGCCGTACATCACGGACCGGTTCCCGGAAGGTTTCCTTCCGTACCGGCACGCACCCTGATGCCCCGCCCGCACGTCGGTCCGTGCCACCATCTTCCGGGCGGTGACTGGTGATACGTGATCAAGAAGAGACGGAAGTGACGACGAAGGAGCAGGGTGTGAGCCCTCCGGACGGCGCGGCTGAGGACGACGGCACGCGCCCAGACCCGTACCCCGGGACCACGCCCGGGGCCGGGGGCACACCCGAGCCCGAGCCCCAGCCCCAATCCGAGCCCGAGCCCGAGCCCGAACCCCCGCCCGGCGCCACCGGCGAACCCCGCGCCCGGGCCGGGTCCGCGGCCGCGGCCGCGGGCACGCCCCGGAAGGGAGCCGCGGCCGGGTCCGGCCCCGACGGGCCGCACGGGCGCGCCTCCGCGTCCGCCGACCAGGTGGAGGTCGACGAGCCGCTGCTCGCCGCCCGCGTGCACCGCCCCTCCGACCTCGTACGCCTGCTCGTCGGCGTCCTCGGCATCGCCGTCGTCCTCGCCATCGCCGCCTTCGCCCACCGCACCACCGCAGGCCTCGAAGCCGACATCTCCCAGGGCACCGGCGCCGCGCCCGATCTGCTGATCAAGGTCGCCGGGCTGGTGTCCAGCATCGCCGTGCTGCTCGTCCCGGTGGCCTTCGCCATCGAGCGGCTGATCAAACGGGACGGGCTGCGCATCGCCGACGGCGTGCTCGCCGCCGTCCTGGCGCACGGCGTCACCCTGGCCACCGACCTGTGGGTCTCCCAGGCCGCCTCGGACACCATCCAGGAGGCCCTCACCCGGCAGACCACGGTCGGCGGCCCCCTCACGGACCCGGTGCACGGCTACCTCGCGCCGGTCATCGCGTACATGACCGCCGTCGGCATGACCCGCCGGCCCCGCTGGCGGGTCGCGCTGTGGGTGGTCCTGCTGCTGGACGCCTTCGCGATGCTGGTCAGCGGGTACACCACCCCGTTCTCGATCATGCTGACCGTGCTGATCGGCTGGAGCGTCGCGTACGGAACCCTGTACGCCGTCGGCTCGCCGAACGTCCGCCCCACCGGGCAGACCCTCCTCGCCGGCCTGCGCCGCGTCGGCTTCAAGCCGGTCAGCGCCATGCGCGCGGAACTCCCGGACGGGGCCGACCCCTCGGAGGTCAGCGACCGCGGCCGGCGCTACCACGTCACCCTGGAGGACGGGCCGCCGCTCGACGTCACCGTCGTCGACCGCGAGCAGCAGGCGCACGGCTTCTTCTACCGGGTCTGGCGCCGGCTCACCCTGCGCGGCATCACGACGCGCCGCAGCCTCCAGTCGCTGCGCCAGGCACTGGAGCAGGAGGCGCTCCTCGCGTACGCGGCCATCGCGGCCGGGGCGAACGCGCCGAAGCTGATCGCCACCTCCGAGCTGGGTCCGGACGCCGTGATGCTCGTGTACGAGCACCTGGACGGCCGGCCCCTGGACGCGCTCTCCGACGAGGAGATCACCGACGACCTGACCCGCAACACCTGGAAGCAGGTACGGGCCCTCCAGTCGCGGCGGATCGCCCACCGGCGGCTGACCGGCGACGCCCTCGTGGTGGATCGTTCCGGCAACGTCGTCCTCACCGACCTGCGCGGCGGCGAGATCGCGGCCGGGGACCTGGTGCTCCGCATGGACATCGCGCAGCTGCTGACCACGCTCGGCCTGCGCATCGGCGCGGAGCGGTCGGTGGCCTCGGCGGTGTCGGTGCTCGGCCCGGACGCGGTGGCGGACTGCCTGCCGCTGCTCCAGCCGATCGCGCTGAGCCGCTCCACGCGGGCGACGCTGCGCAGGCTGGCCCGGGAGCGGGCCGACCGGCAGCGGGAGGCCGTACTGGAGTCCTCGCGGGCGGCGAAGGCGGCGCGCGAGGCGGCCGCGGACGAGGCGAAGCCGGACCGGGGCGCGGGGAAGGCCGGCAAGGCCGGGGCCAAGTCGGCGGCGGCCACGGCAGCGGAGAGGAAGGCCGAGAAGAAGGCGCTGGACGACGCGCTCGACGGGGCCCGCGAGGAGGACCTGCTGAGCCAGATCCGCCAGCAGGTGCTGCTGATCCGCCCGCAGGCGCCGGTGGAGCCGGCCCGGCTGGAGCGGATCCGGCCGCGCACGCTGGTGTCGTTCATCGCGGGCGCGTTCGGCGCCTACTTCCTGCTCACGCAGCTGGCCCACGTGGACTTCGCGACGATCGTCGGCGAGGCGCAGTGGGGCTGGGTGGGGGCCGCGCTGGCCTTCTCGGCGTTGACCTACTTCGCGGCCGCGATGAGCCTGCTGGGCTTCGTCCCGGAGCGGGTGTCCTTCCTGCGGACGGTGGTGGCGCAGGTCGCGGGGTCGTTCGTGAAGCTGGTGGCGCCGGCGGCGGTCGGCGGTGTCGCGCTGAACACGCGGTTCCTCCAGCGGGCCGGGATCCGGCCGGGGCTGGCGGTGGCGAGCGTGGGTGCCTCGCAACTGTTCGGTCTGGCGAGCCACGTCCTGCTGCTGCTGGCCTTCGGCTATCTGACCGGCACCGAGAAGACCCCGGAGATGACGCCGTCCCGTACGGTCATCGCCGGTCTGCTGACGGTGGCGGTGCTGGTGCTGGTGGTCACGGCCGTGCCGTTCCTGCGGAAGTTCGTGGCGACGCGGGTGCGGGCGCTGTTCGCCGGTGTGGTGCCGCGCATGCTGGACGTCCTCCAGCGGCCGCAGAAGCTGATGACGGGCATCGGCGGCATGCTGCTGCTGACCGGCTGCTTCGTGATGTGCCTGGACGCCTCGATCCGGGCGTTCGGCGGCGGCCAGGCCATCAGCTACGCGAGCATCGCGGTGGTGTTCCTGGCGGGCAACGCGCTGGGCTCGGCGGCGCCGACGCCGGGCGGCATCGGCGCGGTGGAGACCACGCTGACGCTGGGTCTGATCGCGGCGGGGCTGGAGAAGGAGGTCGCCATCTCGGCGGTGCTGCTGTTCCGCCTGATGACGTTCTGGCTGCCGGTACTGCCGGGCTGGCTGTCGTTCAACTACCTGACCCGCAAGGAAGCGATCTAGGTGTGTTGTCCGGACAGGTTGGTGACGCGGCTGGCGGGTTTGGCCTTGGATGCCGGTGTGGGGTCGGTGGGAGTTGTACCAGTCGATCCAGTGGGTGAACGCGCTCTGCCGTTCCTGGTCTGAGGTGGAGGGCCGGTGGTAGGCCCATTCCTCGAGCAGGGTGCGGTGGAAGCGTTCGACCTTGCCGTTGGTCTGCGGGCGCCAGGGCCTGGTCCATCGTGGCTGGATGCCGAGGTCCCGGCAGGTCTGGCGCCAGGTGTTCTTGCTGTAGGCCCAGGCGTTGTCGGTCAGGACGCGTTCGACGGTGATGCCCACAGAGGCGAACCAGGCCGTTGCCCGTGTCAGGAAGGCCGCGCAGGTCGGGGCGGTCTCGTCGGGGAGGTCTTCGGTGTAGGCGAGGCGGGTGTGGTCGTCGAGGGCGGTGTGGAGGTAGGCCCAGCCGGCGCCGGTCTTGTTGCGGCGGCCTTCGGCCCGGCCGAGGGTCTTGTGGCCGCCGCCGTCGGGGATCCGGCCCAGCTTTTTGACGTCGATGTGGACGAGCTCGCCGGGGCGGGCCCGTTCGTAGCGGCGCACGGGCTCGCCGGTGGCCCGGTCGCAGGCAGCCAGTGGCGGCAGGCCGTGGCGGGC
>NZ_LFML01000084.1:0-16303 GCF_001044425.1 Streptomyces roseus | reverse complement strand
CCAGGCGCAGGGGTCCGATCCGGTGCTCGCGTCGTAGCCGCAGGACGTGTTCCTCGACTGCGGCCGCGGTCCGCCGCGGCTGGCGGTGCGGGCGGCTGGAGCGGTCACTCATTCCGGCGACACCCAGCGTGCGGTAGCGGGCGGCCCAGCGGGCGGCGGTGGTGTGGCTGACCTGGAAACGCTCCGCGGCCCGCCGCACGGGCCAGCCGTCGTCCACGACACAGCGGGCCAGCCGAAGTCGTCCGGTCTCGGTCAGCGGGGCATTACGGTGGACCACGAGGGCCTCCTCGGAACGATGTAGATGTCGCAATCCACACCGAACCCGCAGGCCCTCACCCATTTCAAGAACCCAGCACGCGTGTCACCAACGTCCCCGGACAACACATCTAGGCCGTACCGTCACTCCCGTCCCTCGACGCCCGAATGGGTCAGCGCGCGGGCGGGGTGGGTGTGGGGGTCGCAGGATGGGGGCATGGGTCGAAACTTGGTGCGGGGTGCCGTGGCCGTCGTCGTCGCTCTCGGGCTGGCCGGGGTCAGCGGCTGTTCCGACGGCGGTGAGGGCAAGCCCGAGGCCGGCGGGACTCCGGGGGCCGCGCCCCTGAAGTGGGGGGAGTGCGAGGCTCCGGACGTCGCCGAAGGCGGCGGGCAGGCGCCGCCCAAGGACTGGGAGTGCGCCACGCTCCACGTCCCCCTCGACTACGCCAAGCCCGAGGGCGAGACGATCCCGCTGGCCCTGATCCGGGCCAAGGCCCGGGACAAGAACAAGCGGCTCGGCTCGCTCGTGTTCAACTTCGGCGGCCCCGGCGGATCCGGGATCAGTACGCTGCCCGGCGCCGCCAAGGAGTACGAGGCCCTGCGGGCGCGCTACGACCTCGTCAGCTTCGATCCGCGCGGCGTGGGGCGCAGCGCCCCCGTCCTGTGCGAGGACGACAAGCAGCTCGACGCCTACTACGCGCAGGACTCCTCGCCCGAGACGCCCGAGGAGGAGAAGGCCTTCCTCGGGAACCTGGAGAAGTACAAGAACGCCTGCAAGGCCAGGTCCGGGCACCTGCTGCCCTACGTCGGCACCGAGAACGCCGCCCGCGACCTCGACCGGATCCGCCAGGCCCTCGGCGACGAGAAGCTGAACTACTTCGGGATCTCCTACGGCACCGAGCTGGGCGGGGTCTACGCCCACCTCTTCCCCAAGAACGTCGGCCGGGCCGTCTTCGACGCCGTCGTCGATCCGACGCAGAACTCCGAGGAGGGGGCTCTCGGCCAGGCCAAGGGGTTCCAGCTCGCCCTCGGCAACTTCGCGCAGGACTGCGTGAACCGGGGCGACGAGTGCCGGCTCCAGGGCAGCACCCCCAAGGAGATCGAGGACAACATCATCAAGCTCCAGAAGAGCCTTGCCGCCAAGCCCATCCCCGGCATCGGCGGCCGGATGCTCACCGACTCCGCCGCCACGAACGGCATCGCCCAGGCCCTGTACTCCCAGGAACTGTGGCCACTGCTGGAGCAGGGGCTCGACGAGGCCGAGGGCGGGCAGGGGCAGCTGCTGATGGCGCTGTCCGACGCGCTCAACGGCCGCGACCAGCAGGGGCACTACAGCAACATCGGCGCCGCCAACACGGCGATCAACTGCGCCGACTCCAAGGGCCGGTACACGCTGGCGCAGACCAAGGAGAAGCTGCCCGCCTTCCGTGCGGCCTCCCCCGTCTTCGGGGACTTCCTCGGCTGGGCGATGATGAGCTGCACCGACTGGCCCGTCCCCGGCGCCTGGGAGACCCCGGACGTCTCCGCCCCCGGGTCGGCGCCCATCCTGGTGATCGGCAACACCGGCGACCCCGCGACCCCGTACGAGGGCGCCCGCAAGATGGTGGAGCGGCTCGGTCCCGGCGTCGGCGTGGAGCTCACGTACAAGGGCGAGGGACACGGCGCCTACAACAGCGGCGACAAGTGCGTGCAGGCCGCGGTGAACGGCTACCTGCTGGACGGCAAGGTGCCCCCCGCCGACACCGTCTGCACCAAGGCGGCCGCCCCGCCCAGCGAGGAGGCCCCCACCCCGGTCGCGGGGTGAGGGCCTCGAACGCTCGGGCGCGCGGAGCGTCGCACCGGTCCAGTGGTGCCCCGGCCTGGTACACCGGCCTCTAGTACACCGGCTTCTCGGGCTCGATCTGGTGGACCCAGCCGATCACGCCGCCGCCAACGTGGACGGCGTCCGCGAAGCCCGCGGACTTCAGGACCGCGAGGACTTCCGCACTGCGGACACCCGTCTTGCAGTGCAAGACGATGCGCTTGTCCTGCGGGAGGTCCTGGAGGGCGGTGCCCATCAGGAACTCGCCCTTGGGGATCAGCTTCGCGCCGGGGATCGAGACGATCTCGTACTCGTTCTTCTCGCGGACGTCGATGATCTCGATCGGCTCGTCCCCGTCGATCCACTCCTTGAGCTGCTTCGGAGTGATGGTGGAGCCGAGCGCCGCCTCCTGGGCCTCTTCCGACACGACGCCGCAGAAGGCCTCGTAGTCGATGAGTTCGGTGACCGTCGCGTTCGGGCCGCACACCGCGCAGTCGGGGTCCTTGCGGACCTTGACCTGCCGGTACTGCATCTCCAGGGCGTCGTAGATCATCAGGCGGCCGACCAGCGGCTCGCCGACGCCGGTGAGGACCTTGATGGCCTCCGTCACCTGGATCGACCCGATGGACGCGCAGAGCACGCCCAGCACGCCGCCCTCGGCGCAGCTCGGGACCATGCCCGGCGGCGGGGGCTCCGGGTACAGGCAGCGGTAGCACGGCCCGTGCTCGGACCAGAAGACCGAGGCCTGGCCGTCGAAGCGGTAGATCGAACCCCATACGTACGGCTTGTTCAGCAGCACGCAGGCGTCGTTGACGAGGTAGCGCGTGGCGAAGTTGTCCGTGCCGTCGACGATGAGGTCGTACTGGCTGAAGATCTCCATCACGTTCTCGGCTTCGAGCCGCTCCTCGTGAAGGACCACGTTCACGTACGGGTTGATGCCCAGCACGCTGTCCCGCGCGGACTCGGCCTTGGAACGGCCGATGTCCGACTGGCTGTGGATGATCTGGCGCTGGAGATTCGACTCGTCGACCTCGTCGAACTCCACGATGCCCAGCGTGCCGACACCGGCCGCGGCCAGGTACATGAGGGCGGGCGAGCCGAGGCCGCCCGCGCCCACGGCCAGCACCTTGGCGTTCTTCAGGCGCTTCTGGCCGTCCATCCCGACGTCCGGGATGATCAGGTGGCGGGAGTACCGACGGACCTCGTCAACGGTGAGCTCAGCAGCTGGCTCGACCAGGGGTGGCAGCGACACGGGGACTCCGTAGATGGTTACGTCGTAACGGTGGTTCTCCCCGTAACACTGCCACGCCCTTCTTCATTCCGAGACACCCGGTCCGATCTGCGAGACGATTTCGTCCCAGTACGCGGGCATCGAGGCCCACGGGTCGCGGCCTCCGGCGTCGCCGCGGTCGGTGAACCAGATCGTGCCGGCGCCCTGCCAGCGCGCGATCCGCACCGCCTCCTCCAGGTGGGAGCGCGGCACCCCGTGGACCAGGTGGCAGAAGCGCTCGGGCGGGTGCTCGGCGGTCCACTCCGCCACCTGAGACCAGCGGTAGTCGGCCCACGCCCCGGAGAACGTGACCAGTTGGTCGGCGGCGTCCGCGTAGCCCTCGTACGGGTGCGTGCCGTGGCCCAGCACGAGGTGCAGCTCCTCGCCGAGGCCGCGCAGGGCGTCGACGACCCGGCGCACCGCGGCCAGCTCGGCCCGGTCCGCCGGGGCTCCGGCCAGGTAGAAGCCGCCGACCCGGTACCAGTCGAGGAACCGGTGGGCGTCGGAGACCAGCTCACCGAACGAGCGCGCGCCGTCTCGCATCGCGAGATGGCCGAGGACCGTCCCGCCGGCCTCCCGGAGCCTGCCCGCGGCCTCGGTGCAGTGCGGGTCGGGCCGGCCGCCGGGCCCGTCCGCGACGTTGAGCACCGTCCAGTGCAGCGGGGTACCGGGCCGGGTCAGCTCGGCCCATTCGACCGGCGCGAGCAGCGGGTGCGCGTACCCGGGGACGCCGAGGCCGAGGCGGCCGGCCTCGGTCGCGGCGGCCGCCGTGGCCGCGGTCGTCAGATGCGGCACGCCGCCTCCATCCAGATGTCCGCGAGGGACTCCTCCAGGCCGATCCGGGGCCGCCAGCCCAGCCGGTCGCGGGCCGTGCGCACGTCGGCCTGCTGCCAGGCGCCGCAGCCGTCCGGGTAGGGGTACGGCTGCGTCACGGCCCCGCCGGCGGCGAGCTGCTCGGCCGTCGCCTCGGAGCGCGGCGAGCCGATGGCGGCGAGCCCCGGCCGGCCGCCGGCCTGGTGGGCGTGGCCGTGCCCGGCGCCGAGGCCGTGGCCCGGCCCGTGGCCGTGTCCCTGGCCGTGCTGGCCCTGCTGCGGTAGGTCCAGCTCGTGCAGGGCTCCTCCGTACCCGGCGACCCGGGCCAGCACCGCCGCCGCGTCGCGCAGCCGGACCGCGCGCCCGGTGCCGATGTTGACGACGCCCTGGGCGGCGGAGAGGGAGGCGGCGTGCACGGCCCGCGCCACGTCCCGTACGTCCACGAAGTCGCGCTGGACACCGAGGCCGCTGAGCTTGAGCTCGCCGTCCCCGTTCTGCATCGCGCGGCGCATGGCCTCGGCGAGCCGGCCGAGCGGGGACCCGGCGGGGGTGCCGGGCCCGACGGGCGAGAAGATCCGCAGGACGACCGCGTCCAGCCCCGACCCGAGCACCAGCTCGGTGGCGGCCAGCTTGCTGACGCCGTACGGCCCGCCCGGTCTCGGCACGGCGTCCTCGGCCGTGGAGGATCCGGGCTGGCTGGGCCCGTACTCGGCGGCGCAGCCGAGCTGGACGAGCCGGGCCCCGCAGCCGCTGCGGCGCAGGGATTCGCAGATGGTGGCCACGGCGACGGTGTTGTGCCGGGTCAGCTCCCGTGCCCCGCCGCGGGTGGCCCCGGCGCAGTTGATGACGACGCCGGGGTGGACCGCGTCGAGGAACCGGGTGAGGGCGCCGGGGCTGCCGGTGGCGAGGTCGAAGCGGACGTCCGCGTCATCGCCGCGGCCGAGCGCGGTGAGCTGGACGGCGGGGTCGGCGAGCAGCCGGTCGGCGACGTAGCGCCCGAGGTATCCGTTGGCTCCGATCAGCAGCACCCTCATCGCGCGGCCCCGTGGTTGGTTGGCTGGCCGGTCATCCTGTGTCTCCTTGGTCGATGGGCAGGGGGGTCGGGGTAAGGGCAGGGGAATAGGGGGCGGGTACGGCGCCTCGGCGACCGCTCCGAAGGGGCGGAGGCGGACGGGCGCGGTCCGGCCGGGCTCAGGGCCGGGCGTGCGCGGACGCCCGGGACAGCGTGAGGACGGCCTGTACGAGGAGCCCCGCCGCGGCGGCGGGAACCGCCAGCGGGGTCGGGACCAGGGCGAGGGCCAGGGCCGCGGCGACGGGCCCGCGCGGAGCCCCGTGCCCCAGCAGCAGGCGGGTCAGGAACAGCAGCACGGCGAGCGGTACGGCGACGCCGAGCGGGGTCCCGGCCAGCGCGGCCGCCCCCGCGGCGGCCGCTGCGAAGGCGAGGACGGCCAGGGCGAGCAGCGGTCGGGCCCGGTCGGCGAAGTCCTCCAGAGCCCGGCTCCCGGCGAGCCGGCTCCGGGCGCGGGCGGCGAACACGGCGCCGGCCAGGTGCCCGGGGGCCGCGGCCAGGGCGAGAGCGGCCCCGAGCGGGGCGCCGTGGCGGTACACCGCCCAGCCCACGGCGGCCGCGGCGATCAGCAGCACGGCGTACGGGAACCGCCCGGGGGCGGCCCGTCCGGGACTGGCGGGCCACACCAGTGCGGCGACGGTGACGAGCACGGCGGCGGGCCCGGCGAACGGCATCCCGGCGGCGGCCGCCCCGAGCGCGAGGGCGCCGGGGAGCAGGGCGCAGCCGAAGCCGCGTAAGGCCCGGGCGTCGGCGGGCAGGGCGGCGGAGGGCGCGGCCGGCTCGTCCCCGCGCGGGGTACGGGCGTACAGCTCCTCCGCGAGCGAGAACACGTCCCGGTGCCGGAAGCGCGCGGCGGTGCGGTCGGTGATGCCCTGCGCCTCCAGCCCGGCGGCGATCTCCAGCGGGTCCACGGCCCGCTCGCACAGGGCCCGGTGGCGGTGCAGCAGCAGCTTGACGGGGTCCCCGGCGGCCCTGCGGCGGGGGGCCGGGGCGACGGGGGCGGCTTCGTCCAGGGTCATACGGTCGCCTCCTTGGCCGTGGTGGTGGTCGTGTCCGGGGTGCCCGGGGTGCCCGGTGCGTCCGGTGCGTGCGGGGTACGGGGAGCCCCCGGGGCGTCCGGAGCGCCCGGGGACTTCGCGGAAGCCGCCCCCGGCTCCGCCCACGAAGGACTCGTCCAGTGGCCCGGAACCCGGGCCTCCAGGGGCTGTTCGAACGGGACCCCGCCCTCCGCCCGGGCCGGTCCGCGGGCCAGCAGCTGGAGGTAGATCTCCCGGAAGGCGGCCACGTTCTGCTCGACGGTGAACAGCTCCAGGGCGCGCGCCCGGGCCGCCGCGCCCAGCCGGTGGGCCCGCTCCGGATCGCGCAGCAGCGACAGGCACGCGTCGGCCAGCGCCTGCGGATTGCGCGGCGGAACGACCAGTCCCGTACCGCCGATGACCTCGCACACGGCGCCGACGTCGGTGGAGACGGTGGCCCGGCCGCAGAGCATCGCCTCGGCCAGCGTGATCGGGAACCCCTCGATCACGGAGGACAGCACGACCACCCGCCCGGAGCCGTACGCGTGGGCGGACGTGGGGGCTTCGGGGCCGCCGATCTCCTCGAAGGTGACCGGGTTCTCCCCGACCGTGACGGCGTCGGCGGCCTCGTCGGGGAAGAGCTGCGCGGCGAGCGAGCGGCAGTCGGCGAGGTAGCCGGGGACCACGGCGGTCGCGAAGATCCGCAGCCGGGTCTGCGGCGCGGCCCGGCGCACATCGGCGAAGGCGTGCAGCAGCGCGATCAGGTCCTTGGCGGGCTCTATCCGCCCGACCCAGACCAGGGTGTCGGGGTCCCCGCGGTCGGGGTCCTCGCCGACGGTGGCGAATCGGTCCGCCTCCATCCCCGGGTAGACCGTCCGCAGCCGGTCACGGGTGGCGCCGCAGCGCTCCTGCCAGCGCCGGGCGTGCGCGTTGCCGGGGGTGAGGAGGTCGGCCTCGGCGTAGATCTCGGCGGCCAGCCGCGTGTGGAACGCCGCCAGCAGGGCCCGTACGGCCGGCCGCGGAGCGGCCCCCCCGGCCGCCGGCCCGGGCGGGTCCGCCGCGTGCTCCAGGTAGTGCGCCCGCAGCTGGACCCCGTACTCCGTGACCAGCAGCGGAACCCCGAAGAAGCGTTTGGCCAGCAGGCCGGGGAGCGCGGCGATCCCGCCCGCCGCCGCGTGGCAGACGTCCACCTCGCGCAGGTCCTCGTACCAGTCGAGGGACAACGGCCGCAGCAGCCGCTCCAGTTCGTCGACGAAGTCCAGCAGGTCGGCCACCTGGGCGCGCTGTACGGAGCGGCGCGCGCCGCTCGCCCTGCAGCCCGCCTCCACCGCCCGTACCGCGGTCTCGGAGCGCAGGGCCGCGTACATCCCGCCCTGTTCGCGGGCGAGTTCGGCCAGTCCGTACAGACCGGAGGCGAAGGAGTCGGGCTCCGGATCGCCCGAGCAGATCCCGCGGACCAGCTCCTTGAAGCTGTCGGCGAAGCGCCGGCGCTCACGGCGGGAGTACGTGCGCCCGTCGTCCGCCGGGGCCCAGAGCGGGGCGGTCCAGACGCGGGTGACGTGCTCGGGCAGGACGACGCGGCCGCGCTCCTCCTGCTCGGCGCTGCGGCTCAGGGCGTAGAGCTCGAACTCGTGCTGCGGCAGTCCGCGGACCAGCCGGTCGCACCACAGCCGCGCCTCTCCCGTCGCATACGGATAACCACCTTCCGTGAGCAGTCCGATCCGCACGAGTGGCACCCCCGATCTCCCGTTCAGGCGGTCGCCGTGGTCCGGTGACCCGCCGCGGGAAACTCAAGCGGATATGCCGAAGGCGCGACGGACGGTTGTCCGTCGCGCCACCGGAAGGGGTGAAGAGTCGTAACTTTCGCCCACGACCCGCGTTCGAGCGCGCTAGAAAGGGCCTGCGGCCCTCGTGCCCCGGGCGCCGGTCAACCTCCGGGGAACACCCACGGGTTGGGCTTGCACTGGATCCCGCCGATGTCGAGGGACTTCGTCTGCTGCTGCATGATCGGCGCGAGGGCGCCCGGGGTCTGGCAGTTCACGTGCCCGTGCCCGAGGCGGTGGCCGACCTCGTGGTTGATGAGCATCTGCCGGTACGCGAACATCTGGTCCGCCCCGTACGTCGGCGAGCCCTGCGCCCAGCGGAACGCGTTGATCATGACCCGCTCGGTGCTCGCGGAGTCACAGCTGACGTTGTCGACGGTGGTGTCCAGGTCGGACTTGGCGCACCACACGGCGGTGGTGCCCGGGCTGGCCAGCGTGATGACGAAGTCGGCCTCGCCGCCTGGCACCCGCTCGAAGGTCTTGGTCCCGCCGTGGCCCCAGCTGCGGTCGTCGTTGAGGGTGCGGTGGACGGCCTCGGCGAACAGCTGCGCGTCCAGCCCGAGCCCCTGCTCCACGTCGACCCGGTAGCGGACCTTCTTGCCCTTGCCGGGCGCCGGAGCCACCCCGGGGACGGTGTCGAAGGTGCCGGACCCCTTCAGCTTCTCGTCGATGGGGAACTGCCGGGCCATCTGCTGCTCGTACGACAGCTCCACCGCGGGCGCGGCCGGAGCGGCGGACGCGGCCGGCGTCCCGCGGCGGTCGGCGCGGGAGGCGGCCGACGTGCCGGCCTCGGCGCGCTTCTGGGCGCCGCCGGCGGCGCTCGCGGTGGCGGAGGACCCGGCGTCCCCGTCGCCGGCCATCTGCACGGCGACGACGACGGCGAGCGCGGTCGTGACCGCCGCCGCGGCCATCCCGGCGTACGTACGGACCTTCCGCCCGCGCCCGGAGGCGGGCGGCTCCTCGGCGGGAGCGGCCGCCGGGGCGGGGGCGGCGGGCGCGGCCGCCGGGGCGCCCGCCGTCACCGGGGCGCGCGGCCCGGGCACCCGGCGGTGCGAGCCGGTGGAGGTCAGGGGGTCGGCCGCGGGCTGCGGGAGGGTCACCCGGGGGAAGCCGACCGCGGGGGTGCCGAAGGCCGGGGTGTCGGTGTCCGGTGCTGCGGCGGCCGAACGCGGCGGCCGCGGGACGCCGCGCCAGTCCCCGTACACCGCGTCGGTCTCCGCGCCCCAGGCGCCGCCGGGCTCGCGCTGCTCGGGGTGGCCGCCGCGGGGCTCCTCGTACGCGGGGTACCCGCCGGAGGGCCACGGCTCCTCGTGCGGCCGGTGCTCCTCGCGCGGGCGCTGCCCGTCGCCGTGCCGGTTCCGTCCCTCGGACGGACGCCTCTCGAACACGGACGGCTCCGCCGCGGACCGTCCCGCCGGGGCGGGCTGCTCCGCGTACGCCGGCTGCTGCGCGTACGACGCGGGCTCCTCGTACGACGGGTGCTCCCCGGAGGGGCGGCGCTCCCCGAAGAGGGACCGCTCCTCGTACGGGAAGGCCGCCGCGGGCTCCGTCTCCGGGGCCGGGCGGACAGGGGCGGGGGCCGGAGCGGGCCCCTTGCGACTATGTCGTCCCACGGTCCTCAGCCTCTGCCGTCTTCGGTATCCCGGATGTCGAGCGTGTCCTGCGTGTCGCGCGTGTCCTGCGTGTCGCCCGCGGCCGGAGCGGTGTCGCGCAGCAGCTCCCGGAAGGCCTGCGCCACGACCTCGGGGTACTCCATCATCGCCACGTGCCCGGCCCGGGGAAGGGTAAGCAGCCGCGAACCCCGGAAGGAGGCCGCCGCCTTCTGCGCCATACGGTACGAGACCAGTTGGTCCCGGCCACCGTAGACCAGCAGGGTCGGGGCGAGCACCCGCTGCGCCTGGCGCCACAGTCCGTGCTGGCCGCCGAGGGTGTAGGCGTCGACGATGCCGCGCGAGGAGCGGGTCATCGCCTCCCAGAAGTAGGGGAGGGCCATCCGCCGCTCCATCTCCGTGACGGCGTGCGCGAAGCCCTCCGGTGTCACCCGGGAGAGGTCCCCGTAACACAGGGCCGTCACCCCGCGGGTGCGCTCCTCGGCGCTCAGCCCGCGGGTGAGCCGTACGACCAGCGAGGCCATCCCGGGTACGGCGAGCAGGGCGGTCGGCACGGCCGACCGCTGCACGCGCAGCTCGGGCAGCGCGGGCGAGATCAGGGTGAGCGTGCGCACGAGGTCGGGTCGGACGGCCGCGACGCGGGTGGAGACGGCGCCGCCGAGGGAGTTGCCGAAGAGGTGGACGGGGCCGCGGCCGGCGGCGTCGAGGTGCCGGATGACCGCGCGGGCCAGCGACGTGACCGAGTAGTCCCGGTCGGCGGGCGGCGGGGACCAGCCGAAGCCGGGCAGGTCGACGGCCTCGCCGTCGACGGTGTCCTCCAGCTGTGCCATGAGGTCCGTCCAGTTCGTCGACGAACCGCCGAGCCCGTGGACGAACAGCGCGGGGGGCAGACCCGCGCGCCGCGGGGGCCGGGACCGGACGGTGAGCTCCAGTCCGGGCAGCGCCACCGTGCGCAGCTGCTCCCCCTCGGCGACGTGGACGGCTCCCACCTGGGGGGACGCTTCGGATGCGGATCGCACACCCGGCAGCTCGGTCGAAGACATGCGGTCAATGTTACGAGACGATCACGTCCGGACTCTTGTGTTCGGCGTCACAGATGCATGGGGATCCGCGTAGCGGGGTATTCGCGATCCTCCTACGCTCATAGATGGGGCAGGCCACAGGGACGGCCGGCCCACGAGGGGCGAGGGAAGAAGGGGAGCCACATGACCATCGACCCCGCAGAGCCGGAAACCTTCCAGGAGCGTTTCCCGGAGACCCTCGACGCCGAGGCGCCCGAGGCCGATGCGGCGGAACAGCTGGCCGAGCTGCAACCGGACGACGACGACCGGGTCACCGGGGTGGACCGCGGCGAGGCCGCGGACGGGGACGCCGCCGAGCAGGCGCGGGTGGTGACCCTGGACGAGGACGACTACCGCTGACCAGCGTCTCCGGGCGGTCTCGGGCGGTCCGTCAAGCGAGAAAACTCGGCTTGGACCCTACAGATTCGGTTACCGAAAAGTACGATGGCCGCGCGGCGCAGAGCGCACTGTGTTCTTAGAGAAAGTGGGAGGCGGCGTGACAGCCATCGAGCAGACCGAGGCAGCGCGTCCCCGGGGCACGCGACTGCCGCGCCGAGCCCGACGCAATCAGCTCCTGGGCGCGGCCCAGGAGGTCTTCGTCGCGCAGGGTTACCACGCGGCGGCGATGGACGACATCGCGGAGCGGGCGGGCGTCAGCAAGCCCGTGCTGTACCAGCACTTCCCGGGCAAGCTGGACCTCTACCTGGCGCTGCTGGACCAGCACTGCGAGGCCCTGCTGCTCGCGGTGCGCACGGCGCTCGCGTCGACGACGGACAACAAGCTGCGCGTGGCCGCGACCATGGACGCCTACTTCGCGTACGTGGAGGACGAGGGCGGCGCGTTCCGGCTGGTCTTCGAGTCCGACCTGACGAACGAGCCGGCGGTGCGCGAGCGCGTCGACCGCGTCTCGCTCCAGTGCGCCGAGGCCATCTCCGACGTCATCGCCGAGGACACCGGCCTGTCCAAGGACGAGTCGATGCTGCTGGCCGTGGGCCTGGGCGGGGTCTCGCAGGTCGTGGCCCGGTACTGGCTCTCCAGCGAGAGCCCGGTCGCCCGCGACACGGCGGTGGGCCTGCTGACCTCGCTGGCCTGGCGCGGCATCGCCGGATTCCCGCTGCACGGCACGGAGGGCGGCCAGGCCCCGCAGGCCTGACCGGGAAAGCCAGGCCGGGAAAGCCCGGCCGGGAAGGCTGGACCAGGAAGGCCCGGCCTGCCGGCGGGGCGTGGTGTTCGCTGCGAGCGTGTCCGGTGCGCCGCATCCGGGTCCCCTCTCCGGGCTAATGTGGACCGGGTACGGCGCGGCTGATCGCGCACAACCGACCATCGGAGGGACAAAGCCGTGGAGGTCAAGATCGGCGTGCAGCACGCACCCCGGGAGATCGTGCTGGAGAGCGACTTGAGCGCCGAGGAGCTGGAGCGTGTCGTCACCGCCGCGCTGACCGGTTCGGAGCCGCTGCTGAGCCTCACCGACAACAAGGGCCGCAAGGTCCTGGTGCCGGCCGACCGCCTGTCCTACGTCGACCTGGGCGAGCCGAGCGTGCGCAAGGTCGGTTTCGGCGCGCTCTGACGCGTCGCGACCGGCATTCGGCAGAACTGGGTGCAACGGCCCGGTGGTTGATTCCACCGGGCCGTTTCCCTTGCCTCCGCTTCGGGTAGGACCGCAGTGACCCGGTTTGCCCCTGACCTGCGGGAGACCCCCATGCTGCTGTTGGAAGTGCTCGGCTCCGCCCTCCTGGGCCTCGCCCTGGCCGGAGCGGCCCTGCGAGCGCTGGCCCAGCGGCTGCCCTCCCCGAGGACCGTGCTGGTCAGCGGGGTGTTGGGGGCGCTGTTCGGGGCCTGGCTGACGCAGTTCGCGCTCGGCCCGGGACACAACACGCTCTTCGCGACCCTGGTCGGTTCGGTGCTGGTCTCCGCGGTGGTGCTGTCGCTGCTGCTGCGCCCCGCGAGCGGGCGCCGGCGCTCATCGCGCCGGGCTCCGTTTTCGCTCCCGTCGCAGGGCTGACCGGTCCTGGAAGTGACCTGATCCATTCCCCTCCGTACTCCGTCACCTCATGCGCCGGCCCCGGCGCGGGATTCCGCGCCGGGGCCGGCGTACGAGCGGCGGGAGCCGGATCAGGCGGCGAGGCCCAGGGCGGCCATGCGCTTGGTGTGCGCCTTGGTGATGCGGGTGAACATCTCGCCGACGGCCGCCAGGTCGAAGCCGGCCGCCATCCCGTCCACGCCGCCCACCAGCATCGTGGAGAGCGCGTCGCGCTCGGCGACCACGCGCTGCGCCTGCGAGAGCGCCTCGCCCATCAGCCGGCGGGCCCACAGGGCGAGCCTGCCGCCGCAGCGGGGGTCGGCCTCGATGGCGGCGCGCACCTTCTCGACGGCGAAGCCGCCGTGGCCGGTGTCGTCGAGCACGCTCACGACGAGGGCGCGGGTGTCGGTGTCCAGGTGGGTGGCGACCTCGCGGTAGAAGTCACTGGCGATCGAGTCGCCGACGTACGCCTTGACCAGGCCCTCCAGCCAGTCCGAGGGCGCGGTCTGGCGGTGGAAGTCGTCGACGCCCTTGGCGAAGGGCTCCATGGCGGCGGTCGGCTCGGCGTCGATCGCGGCGAGCCGGTCGCGCAGCCGCTCGAAGTGGTGGAACTCCGCGGAGGCCATCTTCGCGAGCTCGGCCTTGTCGTCAAGGGTGGGCGCGAGCTTCGCGTCCTCCGCGAGGCGCTCGAAGGCGGCGAGCTCTCCGTACGCGAGCGCTCCCAGCAGGTCCACGACGGCGGCCCGGTACTGCGGCGAGGCGGAGGCGGTCGCCCAGTCCTGGGCGGCGATCCCGGTCGCCTCGGCGGCGGCGCTGTCGTCGGAGGGCGATGCGTTTTCAACGGTCGACATGCTCCGCACAATAGCCCGCCACGGCCCCGCCCCAGGCACCGCACCAGGTCACCCGTGGTCCGCCCAAACGCGACTACCAGGTGAATTCACCCGACACAGCTGCGCGATTCCGAGGTACAGTGGTAATGCGCCTGCCGGATACTCGGCGGGCCATCCGAATGAGGATGCCCGGTCGGTGGCCCGATCGGCTCCACCCGACCGCCCTCGGCGTGATGCGTACGCACATGCGTACCGCGTCTCCACGAGGGGCCCCCTCAGCGGTACGAGCGCTTGAGCGAAGGCCAGTGGTCCCGAGCAGCTTTGCACGGCTCCCCCGAACCCGGGTGGGCGCAGTACTGCAAGCCCGGCACGGTACGACCCCCCTTCGCCGCCTCGCGCCGCGTCTCACAGAAGAGGCAGCACCCTGACTACGTTCCGAGACCTCGGGATCTTTCCCGAGACGGCCGAAGCCCTTGAGGCCGTCGGCATTGTGTCCCCCTTCCCGATCCAGGAGATGACCCTCCCCGTCGCCCTTTCCGGCACGGACGTCATCGGCCAGGCCAAGACCGGAACCGGCAAGACGCTCGGCTTCGGCCTTCCCCTGCTGGAGCGGGTCGTCGTCCCCGCGGACGTCGAGGCCGGCCGGGCCACGCCCGAGCAGCTCACCGACGCCCCGCAGGCCCTCGTCGTCGTCCCCACGCGCGAGCTGTGCACCCAGGTCACCAACGACCTGCTGACCGCGGGCAAGGTCCGCAACGTCCGCGTCCTCGCCATATACGGCGGCCGCGCGTACGAGCCGCAGGTCGAGGCGCTCAAGAAGGGCGTCGACGTGATCGTCGGCACCCCGGGCCGCCTGCTCGACCTGGCCGGCCAGCGCAAGCTGGACCTGTCGCACGTCAAGGCCCTCGTCCTCGACGAGGCCGACGAGATGCTCGACCTGGGCTTCCTGCCCGACGTCGAGAAGATCATCAACTACCTCCCGGCCAAGCGCCAGACGATGCTGTTCTCGGCGACCATGCCGGGCGCGGTCATCGGCCGGGCCCGCCGGTACATGACGCAGCCGACGCACATCCGCGCCACCTCGCCCGAGGGCGAGGGCGTCACCGTCGCCAACATCAAGCAGCACGTCTTCCGTGCGCACAACATGGACAAGCCGGAGCTCGTCTCCCGCATCCTGCAGGCCGAGGGCCGCGGGCTGGCCATGATCTTCTGCCGTACGAAGCGCACGGCGGCCGACATCGCCGAGCAGCTGGAGAAGCGCGGCTTCGCGTCCGGCGCCGTCCACGGCGACCTGGGCCAGGGGGCGCGCGAGCAGGCGCTGCGCGCCTTCCGCAACGGCAAGGTCGACGTGCTGGTGTGCACCGACGTCGCCGCGCGCGGCATCGATGTCGAGGGTGTCACCCACGTCATCAACTACCAGACGCCCGAGGACGAGAAGACCTTCCTGCACCGCGTGGGCCGCACCGGCCGCGCGGGCAACAAGGGCATCGCCGTCACGCTGGTCGACTGGGACGACATCCCGCGCTGGCAGCTGATCAACAAGGCGCTGGAGCTGGACTTCCACGACCCGGTCGAGACGTACTCCACGTCCCCGCACCTGTTCGAGGAGATGAACATCCCGGCCGGCACCAAGGGCATCCTGCCGCGCGCCGAGCGCACGCGGGCCGGCCTGAAGGCCGAGGACCTGGAAGACCTGGGCGAGACCGGCGGCCGCGGTGGCCGTGGCGGTCGCGGTGACCGCGGTGACCGCGGTCCGGCCGCCGCCGCTGCCCCGGTCGAGGAGCGCGGCGACCGTACGCGCACCCCGCGCCAGCGCCGCCGTACGCGCGGCGGTACCGAGCTAGGCGCCGAGACCGCCGCCGTGACGCCGGTGGCCGAGGCCCCCGAGGCCGCGGCCGGTGACGAGGCGCGCAAGCCGCGCCGTCGTCGGACGCGCTCGGTGACCACGGCTGCCGCCGCGGCCGCCGCCGTGGCCGAGCAGGCTCCGGTCGCCACCGTCGCTCCGGTCGTCGAGGTCGCCCCCGTCGCCGTCGTGCCGGTCGCCGAGGCTCCGGCCGAGGAGGCCCCGGTCAAGGCCCGCCGCACCCGTACCCGCAAGGTCGCGGCCGCCGCGGTCTTCGCGGAGCCGGCCTTCGAGCAGGCCCCGCCGGCCGAGCCGGCCACGGCGGAGCCCGTCAGGACCGAGCCGGTCCGTGCCCGCCGGGTGCCGACCCAGAAGCCCGTCCTCGCCCAGGTGACCCCGATCGCGGAGGCTCCGGCCGAGGAGGTCGTGGTCAAGGCCCGCCGCCCCCGGACCCGCAAGGCCGTCGACGCTGCCCCGGAGCCGGACTTCCAGGTGGCCCCGATGGTGGAGCCCCCGGTCCGGGCCCGCCGCGCGGCCCCCGCCCGGACCCGCAAGGCCGTGGCGGCCGCTCCGGTCGCCGAGGCCGTCGCGGTGGCCGAGGAGGCCCCGGCCAAGCCGAAGCGCACGCGGACCCGCAAGGCCGCCGCAGCGGTCGCCGAGGCTCCGGTCGCCGAGGCCGTCGCCGTGGCCGAGGAGGCCCCCGCGAAGCCGAAGCGCACGCGGACCCGCAAGGCCGCCGCTCCCGTCGTGGAGACCGCGCAGGCCTGATCCCCGCAGCGCCGTCCGGTGGCCCGGTCCCCTTCCGAGGGGACGCTGTTGGCTAACTCCGCCCCGCTGGATCTGATCCGGCGGGGCGGAGTGCTGCGTAGGGGCTGATGCGGGTGGGTGCTCG
>NZ_LFML01000083.1 GCF_001044425.1 Streptomyces roseus | reverse complement strand
CTCGCCCCGGCTCCCGGCGCGCCCGCAGGCCCGGCCGGCCCGGGGCCCGGCGCGCAGGCGCCGGACGGGGGCCGTACGGGCGCAGCCGCCCCTCCCGCCCCGCTGCCGGCCCCCGCCGGCGCGCTCGGCGAACCCGCAGCACCGGCCGGAGCGCACGGCGGACCCGCAGCCCCCCGCCCGGGGAACCTGCGGGCCCGGGTGACCAGCTTCGTGGGGCGCGAGGGCGACATCCGGGCCATCGGCGAGGAACTCGGGCGGGCCCGGCTCGTCACCCTGCTCGGGCCCGGCGGGGCCGGGAAGACCCGGCTGTCCCTGGAAGCCGCCGAGCACGCCGCCGGGGCCTGGCCCGACGGGGTGTGGCTCGTGGAGCTCGCGTCCATCGACGGGCACGGCGACCCCGAGGACGTCGCCGAGGCCGCCCTCGCCGCGCTCGGCGCCCGCGAGACCAAGCTGCGCGGCGGCGCCGCCGAGGAGCTGCGGGCGCTGACCGACCGCGCCGGCGACCAGCCCCTCGACCGGCTCGCGGATTACTGCGCGCGGCGGCGGCTGCTGCTCGTCCTGGACAATTGCGAGCACGTCATCGGCGCCGCCGCCGAAATCGCCGAAGAACTCCTCGCCCGCTGCCCCGGCATCCGGATCCTGGCCACCAGCCGCGAACCCCTCGGCGTGCCGGGGGAGTTCCTGCGCCCGGTCGAGCCACTGCCCGACCCCGTCGCGCTCCGGCTCCTGGGAGAGCGGGGGGCCGCCGCCCGGCCCGGGTTCCGGACCGAGGACGACCCCGCGGCCGCCGCCGAGATCTGCCGCCGCCTCGACGGGCTGCCGCTCGCCATCGAGCTGGCCGCGGCCCGGCTGCGGCTGCTCACCCCGCGCCAGATCGCCGACCGCCTCGACGACCGCTTCCGGCTCCTGACCGGCGGCGCCCGTACCGTACTGCCCCGCCAGCAGACCCTGCGCGCCGTCGTCGACTGGTCCTGGGACCTCCTCGACGCATTCGAACGGGCCGTGCTGCGCCGCCTCTCCGTCTTCTCCGGCGGCTGCGACCTCTCCGCCGCCGAAGCCGTCTGCGCCGACCCGGGCGCCCCCGACGTCCTGGACCTCCTCGGCTCCCTCGTCGACAAGTCCCTCGTCGTCGCCACCCCCGGCCAGGGCGGCACCGGCATGCGCTACGGGCTCCTGGAGACGGTCGCCGAGTACGCCGCCGAGCGCCTCGCGGAGGCCGACGGGGACCGCGGGGCCACCGAGCACCGCCACCTCACGTACTACCGCGAACTCGCCCGCACCACCGACCCGCTGCTGCGCGGCCGCCGCCAGCGCGAGGCCACCCGGCGGTTCGCCACCGAGTACGAGAACCTCCGCAGCGCGCTGCGCCGCGCCATCGCCGCCCGCGACACCGGCGAGGTGCTCTGCCTCGTCCACTCCCTCGCCTGGTACTGGTCGATGCACGAACTGCGCACCGAGTCCCGGCACTGGGCCGAAGCGGCCGCCGCGCTCGGCCCCGACCCCTTCCGGGCGCCCGTCGTACCCGCGCAGCCGGTGTACGCACAGGTCGTGGACGCGCCCCCGCCGTACAGCGGGGAACTGCTCGCCGAGGCCTGGCGCGGCATCCGGCTGATCCGGCTCGCCTCGCGCAACCAGACCGACGAGGGCTGGGAGGCGCCCGGGGTCCGGGAGGAGGTCGCGGGGATCGTCGCCGCCTACCGGCCGGGTCTGCCGCAGACCTGCCGCAACCCCGGAGGCCTGTGGGTGTACGCCGTGATCGTCAACGGGGACACCGCGCTGCTCCAGCACGTCCTCGACACCTCCGTCGACACCGCACGGGAGCTGGACTACCGCTGGGAGCTGGCCGGCACCCTCCAGGTGCGGGCCAACTGGCTCGCCAACCGGGCCGCATGGTCGGGGGACGCGGAGCGCGACGCCGACGAGAGCCACGCCATCTTCGAGTCGCTGGGCGACGACTGGGGCTGCGCCGAGGCCCTCTCCGCCCGCGCCGAATCCCGTGAGAAGCGCGGCGACTACGCGGCGGCCGCCGAGGACTTCCGGGCGGCGATCGAGCACGCGGAGCGGCTCGGCGCCCGGTCCCAGGTCACGGTTCTGCGGGTACGGATGGCCGGGACCCTCGTCGAGAGCGGCGAACTCGCCGAGGCCGAGTCCATCCTCGGCGAACTGCTGGAGACCCCCCACCCCTACGGCAACGAGGCCCTGCCGGTCGCCCGGATGTTCCTCGCGGGCGTCTACGGCCGCACCGGCCGCATACCCGAGGCCCGCCGGCAGCTCAAGGTGATGCGCGAGGAGTTCGCGCTCGGTGCCTTCGCCGTCTTCGACGGGTTCCTTTTCGGCATGATGGCCTGGCTGGAGAACCAGGCCGGCGCGTACGAGGACGCCCTCGCCCATCTGCGCAAAGCCATGCTGGGGTCCGCCCGGGATCCCCTCGCCCTCATGGTCGCCCCGCAGATGCCCGCCGTGAACCTGCTGACGGCGGCCCTCTCGCACGCCCGCCTCGGCGGCGGGGAGCACGCGTACGCCGCCGCGCGCCTGCTCGGCGCCTACCGGGCCCAGTTGCCGGCCCAGCACTTCCCGGTCAGTACGGAACGCGAGGACTCGGCCCGCGCCGAGGAACTGACGAGGGCCGCGCTCGGCGGGGCCGCGTACGCGGCGGCGTACGCCGAAGGCGGCGGCCTCACCCTGGAGGAGGCCACCGCCCTCATCTGACCCGGCCCCCGTCCGGGGCCCGTCCGGGACGCGATCCGGAACGGACCGGTCTGCCCGGATCAGGTCTTCTGGCGGAACTTGCGGACCGCGAGCGGCATGGTGACCGCCGTGATGGCGACCGACCAGATCAGGGTCACCGTCACCGGGTGGGCGACCGCGCCGCCGTTGATCAGTCCGCGGGCCGCGTCGGCCAGGTTGGACAGCGGGTTGTAGTCCGTGAAGGCCTGCAGCCAGCCGGGCATCGTCGACGGCGGGGCGAAGATCGAGCTGCCGAACTGCAGCGGCATCAGGACCAGCATCGCCATGCCCTGGACGGCCTGCGCGGTCTTCATGGTGAGACCGAGCAGGATGAAGATCCACATCAGCGAGGCGCCGAAGACCGCCGACAGGCCGATGGACAGGAACAGGTCGAACACCGAGGTCTTGATCGACAGACCGAGCATGAAGCCCACGGCGAGCAGGATCGCGATGGCGACCATCATCCGGCCGAGCTCTACGACGATCTTGGCGATCAGGACGGACGAGCGGGCGATCGGCATGGACCGGAACCGGTCCATCACGCCCTTCTTGAAGTCATCGTTGACGCCGGTGCCGACGCCCATGGCAATGTTCATGCCCATCATGGCCATCAGGCCCGGGACGACGTAGTTGACGTACGCCTCCTGCTGGCCCTTGCCGGAGATCGCGCCGCCGAAGACGAACACGAACAGCAGCGTGAAGATGATCGGCATGAACAGGACGTCGAACATCGACTCGGGGTCCTGCTTGATCTGCAGGGCGTTGCGGCGCACCAGGGCGCCGATGTGCCGCAGATTGGCCCGCAGGCCGATCCGGCCCTCGCCGGCCGGGGCGGACACCGCTGCCGCCGGGGCGGGCGCGGGCTTGGCGGTGGTGACGGTGCTCATACCGCGACCTCCTCGGTCTGCTCGGTGGGAACGGAGTCGTCGACGGCGGGCCGCTGGCCCGTGATGGCCAGGAACACCTCGTCGAGGCTGGGCAGGTAGGTGCCGAGGTCGGCGATCGCGTACCCGCGGGCGGCCAGCAGGCCCACGACGGCGGTCAGCTGCTCGTCGCTCAGGATCGGGACCAGCAGCACGCCCTCGTCCGGGACGGCCTGCGAGCCGGCGACCCCGTCGAGGCCGTTCTCCGCCAGGGAACGGGCCATGCCCGGCAGGTCGGAGGGGTCCACGGGGCGGATCCTCAGGGTCCGGCCGCCGACGCGGGCCTTCAGCTCGTCGACCTTGCCGTTGGCGATGACCTTGCCCTTGTCGATGACCGTCAGCTCGTTCGCGAGCTGCTCGGCCTCCTCCATGTACTGGGTGGTGAGCAGGACGGTGGCCCCCTCGGCGACCATCCGCTGCACCTCGTCCCACACCTCGTTGCGGGTGCGGGGGTCGAGACCGGTGGTCGGCTCGTCCAGGTACAGCACGGCCGGGCGGCCGATCATCGAGGCGGCCAGGTCGAGCCGGCGGCGCATGCCGCCGGAGTAGTTCATCGCGGCCTTCTTGGCGGCGTCGGTGAGCGAGAACCGCTCCAGCAGCTCGTCGGCGCGCGAACGGGCGTCCTTGCGGGACAGGTCGAGCAGCCGGCCGATCATGTAGAGGTTCTCCCAGCCGGAGAGCTTCTCGTCGACCGAGGCGTACTGGCCGGTCAGGCCTATGGTGCGGCGCAGCTGCCGCGGCTGGCGGACCACGTCGTAGCCGGCGACGGTCGCGGTCCCGGCGTCCGGGACGATCAGGGTGGACAGGCAGCGCACGAGGGTGGTCTTGCCCGCGCCGTTGGGGCCGAGGACACCGAGGACCGTGCCCTCGCGGACGTCCAGGTCGACCCCGTCCAGGGCCTTCGTCTCGCCGTAGTGCTTGACCAGCCCCCGTACCTCCACGGCGTGCGGGCCGCTCACGGGATTCTTGTCGTTTCGCGTCATGTCCCACATGGGACCATCCGCCACCGACAACGCACCGACAGTGGACCGACAGCCGACCGACAGGCAGCCGTCGGGTAAGTCCTCGGGGGATCCCCGGGACGCCGCAGGCCCGCCGACGCGGGGTCGGCGGGCCTGCGGTACGGGCTCAGCGGGTCAGTGGAAGCTGTGCTCCGCCTGCGGGAACGTTCCGCCGACCACGTCCTCGGCGAAGGCCTTCGCCGCGTCGCCCATGGTCGCCCGCAGGTTCGCGTACTGCTTCACGAACTTCGGCATCTTCCCGCCGGTCAGGCCCATCATGTCCGTCCACACCAGCACCTGCGCGTCGCACTCCGCGCCGGCCCCGATGCCGACCGTCGGGATGTGCAGGGACCGGGTGACCTCGGCGGCCAGCTCGGCGGGGACCAGCTCCAGCACCACCGCGAAGGCGCCCGCGTCCTGCGCCGCCTTGGCGTCGCGCAGCAGCTGGTGCGCGGCCTCGTCGCCGCGGCCCTGCACCCGGTAGCCCATGGCGTTCACGGACTGCGGGGTCAGGCCCAGGTGGGACATGACGGGGATGCCGGACTGCACGATCAGCTCGGTCTGGTGCAGCGAGCGCTCGCCGCCCTCCAGCTTCACGGCCCCGACGCCGGCCTCCTTCACGAGGCGGGTGGCGCTGCGCAGCGCCTGCACGGCGCCTTCCTGGTACGAGCCGAACGGCAGGTCGCCGACGACCATGGCCCGGCTGGTGCCCCGTACGACCGCGGCCGAGAGCATGGTCATCTCGTCCATCGTGACCGGGACGGTGGTCTCGTAGCCGAGGTGGCAGTTGCCCATGGAGTCGCCGACGAGGATGACCGGGATGCCGGCCTCGTCGAACACGGAGGCGGTCATCGCGTCGTAGGCCGTGAGCATCGGCCACTTCTCACCGCGCTCCTTGGCGAGGGTGAGGTCGCGGACGGTCGTCCGCCGGTTGCGCTTGCCCCCGTACAGGCTGGGGGCGGCGGCTTCGCGGGCAGGCGAAACGGCATGCGTCATTGCAACTGCTCCTTGATGTCATCTCGAGGCGCCCTCACGGCGTCCCCGGACTCACCCACCATGGTGGCACCTGCCGGGCCCGTGGCGAAAGTGGTGGGAGGACCCGTACGTCACACTCCTGCCGTACGCGAGGAGCACTGCCTGCACCCTCATTGCCCCCTCATGGCCCCCTCTTGGCCCTCTCATGGTCCCCTCCCCGGCGGTTCGGCGCGCGCGGGAGGCAATGTGCGCGTTTCGTGACAAGCGGAACCTCGGCCACACGGCCGTTCGTCCTCCCGGACGTACGGCCGGAACACGGCATGGAAGGCTCCGTCGATCGCCTAGGGTCAAGGTGCGGGGACGGAGCGCGAGCACGGCAGCGAGGGCAGTGGCATGGCACAGGCGTACATGACGGAGACGGGGAACGGCGGCTCGGAGCCCGAGCCCTCCGGATCCCGCCTCCGGCGCCGACTGGCCGGGCTGCTCCGGGACCGGGGCATCTGGCGGCGCGGGATCGTGACCGCGGCCCTGGCCGCCCTGATCTCCCTGGTCATGATCTTCCACGCCGAGCTGCCGAACGACGTGGGCAACCTCGGCAGCCTCACCGAGACCTTCCTGCCCTGGCTGGGCCTGGCCGTGCCGCTGCTGCTCGCCGCGGCCGTCGTGCGCAAGTCGGCGACCGCCCTGATCGCGATACTGCTGACGGCCGTCGTGTGGGTGAACCTCTTCGGCAGCCTGGTCCTCGACAAGTCCGGCTCCGGCGGCAACCTGATGGTCGCCACGCACAACGTCGACGCCGACAACCCCGACCCGCGGGGCACCGCCGTCCAGATCGCCAAGTCCGGCGCCGACGTCCTGGCCCTGACCGAGCTCAAGGGCAGCGCCGTCCCCGTCTACGAGCAGGCCCTGGCGGGCGCGTACAAGTACCACTCCGTCGAGGGCACGGTCGGCGTGTGGAGCAAGTACCCGCTCAGCTCCAGCGCGCCCGTCGACATCAAGATGGGCTGGACCCGCGCCATGCGCACCACCGTGGACAGCCCGTACGGCCGGATCGCCGTCTTCGCCGCCCACCTGCCCTCCGTCCGGGTCAAGCTCAACGCCGGCTTCACCGCCAACCAGCGCGACAACAGCGCCGCCGCCCTGGGCAACGCGCTCGCCGCCGATCCGCTGAAGAAGGTCATCCTGCTCGGCGATCTCAACGGCACCATGAACGACCGGTCCCTGTCCGACGTCACCTCGCAGATGCGCTCCACGCAGGGCGCGGCGGGCGACGGCTTCGGCTTCAGCTGGCCCGCCCAGTTCCCGATGGCCCGGATCGACCAGATCATGGTCCGCGGAATCAAGCCGGAGGCTTCCTGGACCCTGCCGCGCACGGGCAGCGACCACCTGCCGGTCGCCGCGCGGGTCACCGTGAAGCCGTAGCCCTGCCCGTCCCTGCGGCCGTACGCCCGTACGGGTGAGAGAGGGGCCCCGCCGCTCCGGCGGCGGGGCCCCTGCGCCGGTCGCGGCTCAAGACACGGCCTAGGCGTGCTCGCGCCAGCCGTTCGTGATGGGCAGGCGGCGGTCCTTCCCGAAGCCCTTCGCGGAGATCTTCGTGCCCGGCGGGTACTGGCGCCGCTTGTACTCGGCCGTGTCCACCATCCGCAGGGTCTTGGCGACCAGCGCGCGGTCGAAACCGGCTTCCACGATCGCGTCGATGCCCTGGTCGCGGTCCACGTACAGCGCCAGGATCGCGTCGAGCACCGGATAGTCGGGCAGCGAATCCGTGTCCACCTGGCCCGGGCGCAGTTCGGCGCTCGGCGGTTTGACGATGGAGTTCTCCGGGATCGGCGGGGTCTCGCCGCGCTCGGCCGCGGCCCGGTTGCGGTACCGCGCGAGCCGGAAGACGTCCGTCTTGTAGACGTCCTTGATCGGGCCGTACGCGCCCACCGAGTCGCCGTACAGCGTGGAGTAGCCGACGGCCAGCTCCGACTTGTTGCCCGGGGCCAGCACGAGGTGGCCCTCCTGGTTGGAGACCGCCATCAGCATCGTGCCGCGCAGCCGGGACTGGAGGTTCTCCTCCGCCAGGCCCGTCAGGCCCAGCGAGCCCATGTACGCGTCGAACATCGGCTCGATGGGCACGGTCCGGAAGTTCAGGCCGGTCCGGTCGGCGAGGTCGGCCGCGTCGCCCCTGGAATGCTCCGAGGAGTACTTCGAGGGCATCGAGATCCCGTACACGTTCTGCGCGCCGACCGCGTCGCAGGCGATGGCCGCGACGAGCGCGGAGTCGATGCCGCCGGAGAGCCCGATCAGGACGGAGCGGAATCCGTTCTTCGTGACGTACGCGCGCAGGCCCACGACGAGCGCGTCGTAGACCTCCTCGTCGTCGTCCAGGCGGTCCGCGTAACCGCCGGTGACCACGGGCTCGTACGCCTCCAGCGGCTCCTCGGAGAGGACCACGCGGTCGATGCGCAGCCCGTCGCCGACGAGGCCCTCGGGGGCGTCGGCCCGGGCGGCGGGCAGGTCGAGGTCGACGAGGACGCAGCCCTCGGAGAACTGCGGGGCGCGGACGACGACCTCTCCGTCGGCGCCGACGACGATCGAGTCCCCGTCGAAGACCAGCTCGTCCTGGCCGCCGATCATCGCCAGGTAGGCGAGGGTGCAGCCGGCCTCCTCGGCACGCCTGCGCACCAGTTCGAGGCGCTGGTCGTCCTTTTCGCGCTCGTACGGGGAGGCGTTGATCGAGATGAGCAGCGCCGCCCCGGCGGAGCGGGTGGCCGGGACGCGGCCGCCGTCCTGCCAGAGGTCCTCGCAGATGGCCAGGGCCACGTCGACGCCGTGCACCCGGATGACCGGCTGCGTGTCGCCGGGCACGAAGTACCGGAACTCGTCGAACACGCCGTAATTGGGGAGGTGGTGCTTGGCGAAGCGCAGGACGACCTTCCCGCCGTACAGCACGGCCGCCGCGTTCTCCGGGGAGCCGGCGGGGCGGCCGAGCCGCGGGGCGGCGTGCTCCGTCCGGTCGAGGTAGCCGACGACGACCGGCAGTCCGCCGAAGCCCTCGGCCGCCAGCCGCTCCGCGAGTTCGCGCAGCGCCGTACGGGAGGCTTCGACGAAGGAGGCGCGCAGGGCGAGGTCCTCGACGGGGTACCCGGTCAGCATCATCTCCGGGAACGCCACCAGGTGGGCGCCCTGCTCGGCGGAGTGCCGGGTCCAGTGCACGACCGATTCGGCGTTGGCGGCGATGTTGCCGACCTGCGAGTCGATCTGATTCAGAGCGAGGCGAAGTTGAGGCACGGGCCCAGTGTAATCGTCTTTCTGACGCGATGTCCTGGGTCCGTGCCTCCTGCCGTGTCGTACGGGGCCCCCGGTCAGCCGATCGAGCCGCTGAACTTCGCGCTGGGAAGGCTGATGCCCGGGGAGATGTCCGCCACGAGGTGCTCGGTGCCCTCGGGGACCTCGTAGGCCAGGACCCCGCTGGCGGACTCGCCGGGCAGGATGTCGCCCCGGATCATCTTGGGGACGTCGCCGCCGTCGAAGGCCAGCTTGGCGGTCATGCCCTTGTCGTCGCGGACGTTGGGCACCGCGTAGATGACGTTGTGGGTCTCGGTGGAGTTGTTGGTGATGGTGAGCGTGAGCTCCACCGCGTTCTCGACCGTCGAGTACTTGTTCTTCGTGACGTACTTCTTCGGCTTCGAGAGGGTCACCTTGATGCCGTTCGGGTACGTGTACGTCTCGCCGAACGCCAGCGGGGAGTCGATGCCGGGGACCTGCTTGGGCGACGGCGTCGGTGAGGGGTAGGGGTACGCGGACGGGCCGCCGTCGGGGTCGGGCGGGACGTCCCAGCCCTCGCGCAGCTTCTTGTCGGCCACGTTCGTGACGACGTAGCCGGTGAGGAAGAGGCCTCCGACTGAGGCGCCGAGGCCGAGCACGGCCAGGGCCGTGCCGGTGACGGCCATCGCCTTGCGGCCGGCACCCTTCGAGGCGCGGACGAGGGCGCCGATGCCGATGCCGATCCCGACCAGGGCGAGGATGCCGCCCGCCCAGAAGAGGAACGGGATGATGCCGATGATCACGGCGGCGATGCCGAGCGTGAGGGCGGCGACGGCCAGGCCGTTGGTGGTGCTCGGGGCGGGGGTGCCCCACGGGTTGCCGGGGGCGCCTGGGGCGCCGGGGTGGGCCCCCCAGGCGCCGCCGGCGGGCGGTACGGGCGGCACGGGCGCACCGAAGGAGGGGGCCGGGGGTGCGGACGCGGGCGGCGCGAAGGACCCGGGCGCGGGCGGCGCGAAGGGGTCGACGCGG
>NZ_LFML01000082.1 GCF_001044425.1 Streptomyces roseus | reverse complement strand
CCGCCGCGGGCGCGCCCGCGTCTTCGGCTTCGACCCCGCCGCGGCGCTCGCCGCCGCCCGCGCCAACGAGGCCCTGGGCCTGCCCGGCACCCCCGCGGCGGCCGTCGCCGCCCTCATGGACAAGGCCGCCCTGCGCGCCCGCTCCAACGCGTTACACACCGTCAGGCCCGTCTCCTTCGTCCGCTGCGGGCGCGCCGCGCTGATCCCCTTCCTCGCCGCCCTCATCGGCTTCCCCTGCGTGGTCAAACCCCGCGCCGGCGTCCTGGGCGAGGGCGTGCGGCTGCTGGCCGGCCCGGCGGGGGCGGAGGCCGCCGTCCGCGAATACCCCCAGGTCACCGACCTCCTCGTCGAGGAGTACCTGGAGGGCCCCGAGCTCGCCGTCGAAGCCCTGTCCCGCGGGGGCCGCCACCGCGTCCTCGGCTGGGCCCGCCGGATCCCGGGGCCGGGGGCCGCCGCCCTCACCGCCACCGGACACGAGCTGCCCGTCGTGCTCCCCGCCGAGGCCGCCGCGGCCGTACGGGACCTCGTACGCGGGGTCCTCGACCTCGCCGGACACCGCGACGGGCCCTCCCACACCGAGCTCGTCCTCACCCCGTACGGCCCCCGCCTCATCGAGGCGCACGCCCACCCCGGCCCCGAGGAGCTCCTCGCGCTGCTCCGGCTCGGCCACGGCACCGACGTGCTCGCCCTCGCCCTCGCCGCCGGACTGGGACTGCCCGAGCCGGTCCGCCACCCGCGCGCCGCGCACGCCGGGCTGCGGTACGTGGACTTCCCGCCCGGCACCCGCGTCGCGCGGGCCCGCCCCGGACTGGCCGCCGCCCGCGCCGTGCCGGGGGTGTTCCGGGTGGGGCTCCAGGTGCCGCCGGGGGCGACGGTGCACGGGCCCCCGACCGGGTCGCTGCACCACGCCCACGTCCTGGCCACCGCCCCGACGGCGCAGTCCCTGGGCCGCGCCCTGGACCGGGCCGCTGCCCTGCTCGGCGGCCGACCGGGACCCCTCACCCCCGATTCACACGGGATTCACGTACCGCCCCCACCGTGGGGGCATGGCCCTCACCCGACGTGAAGTTCTGGCGACCGGTGTGTCCGGCGCCGCCGCGGTCACCACCCCGCACCTGTCCGCGCCCTCGCCGGACACCCGCATCCTGACCGGCACGATCCCGCCGGGCGCCCCCGACTTCGTCGAGATACCCCTCGACGTACCGCGCGGCGTCAGCGAGTTACGCGTGGCCTACACCTACGGCAAGCCGCCCGTACCTCCCGGCATCCCCGGCAACGCCCTCGACATCGGCATCTTCGACCAGCACGGCACCGCCCTCGGCGGCCGCGGCTTCCGCGGCTGGTCCGGCGGCGCCCGCGGCGAGTTCTTCCTCCGCGCCGACGACGCGACCCCCGGCTACCTGCCCGGCCCGATAGGGGCCGGCCGCTGGCACGTCCTGCTCGGCCCGTACACCGTCGCCCCGCAGGGACTCCCGTACGAGATCACCGCGCGCTTCACCTTCGGCGAGCCGGGCCGCACGCCCCGCCCGGTCTACCCGCCCCAGCGCGCCCGGGGCCGCGGCCGCGCCTGGTACCGCGGCGACTGCCACATCCACTCGGTCCACTCCGACGGGCGGCGCACCCCCGCCGAGATAGCCGCCCTCGCCCGCGCGGCCGGCCTGGACTTCATCAACTCCTCGGAGCACAACACCCACAGCGCGCACGCGGCCTGGACCGACGCGCTCTCCCCGGACCTGCTGATCATGACCGGCGAGGAGATCACCACCCGCACCGGCCACGTCCTGGCCGTCGGCACCGACCCGGGCACCTTCGTCGACTGGCGCTACCGGGCCCGCGAGAACCGCTTCGGCCGGTTCGCCCGTACGATCCGCGGCGCGGGCGGGCTGGTCGTACCGGCCCACCCGCACGCCACCTGCATCGGCTGCGCCTGGAAGTTCGGCTTCGGCGAGGCCGACGCCGTGGAGGTGTGGAACGGGCCCTGGACCCCGGACGACGAGGTCTCCCTGGCCTCCTGGGACGCCGCCCTGCGCGGCGCCGACGGAGAGCGGTGGCTGCCCGCCGTGGCGAACAGCGACCACCACCGCGACCCGGACCGCGTCGGCGGCCCCCAGACCGTGGTCCTGGCCGAGGACCTGACGCGGGAGGCGGTCCTCGCGGGCATGCGGGCCGGGCGGTGCTACGGGGCCGAGTCCGCGCAGGTCTCGGTGGCCTTCGAGGCGGTGGGGCCGCGCGGGGAGCACGCCGGCATCGGGGAGCGGCTGCGGGTGGCCCCGGACGCCGACGTGAGCGTTCGGCTCACGGTCACGGGCGCCCCCGGCTGCGAGCTGAGGCTGGTCACCGTCCAGGGCCTGGCCCTGACCTCGGCGGACGCGCCCCTGGAGTGGCGCACCAGCCCGGCCCGCTCGGCCTACGTACGGGCCGAGGTCCGCCACCCCGCCGCGCTCCCGCCGCTGCCGGGCGCCCTGGCGGCGTTCACGAACCCGGTGTGGCTGCCCGCGGGGTGAGAAGGGCAGGGGGTCAGGAGTCCGGCTTCGCGTACGCGCCGAAGCCGGTCCAGTCGACCGCCACGCACTGCTCGTCGCCGAGCACCCAGGCGTCGTGCCCCGGCTCGATCTGCATGAAGTCGCCGGGGCCGTACTCCTCGCTGGCCCCGTCGTCCATGACCACCTTCATCCGGCCGCTCACCACGTAGCCCGTGTGCGCGGCCTGGCAGCTGTCGGTGCCCGCCAGCGGCTTGATGTGCTCGGACCAGCGCCAGCCGGGCTCGAAGACCGCTCGGCCCACGTCCCCGCGGGCCGTCTGGATGAGGTCGAGCCTGCCCTTGCCGTCCACGAACGGGCGGGTCTCGTCCGCTTGGTCGAAGTTCTTGCGCACGATCGCGGCCATGCCGAATCGCCTCCCGCGGAGAAGCGCCCCGAGTCCTCTTTTCACTTTACGCTCGGTGCTTCGGACCCGGCGCCTCCCGCCGGGGCTCCGCGCGCGGGGGCCACACCCCGCGCTCCGCACCCGGCCGGCCCGGGGCCTCATCCCCGCAGTGAACGTCCGAAGCCCGTCGCGAGCGGCATCCGCAGCCCCAGCGGCGGCGGCGCCGCCAGCGCGTCCGTCACCGGCCGCGAGAACCGTCCCGAGAACATCGCGCCCAGGATGAAATCCACGGACAGCGCGACGACTTCCGCCTGGTGCTCGCGCAGGCGGTGCCCGTCCGAGTGCACCTCGAACCGGCAGGTGGAACGGTTCGCCTTCTTCGCCTGGGCCGCCAGCCGAAACGATGCCTCCGGGTCGCTGTGCGCGTCGTTCGTCCCGTGCACGATCAGCACCTGCCGCCCCGACAGCTGTTTCACCGGTTCCGGGGACTCCGGGGAGACCACCTCACCCAGGGAAGGGGCGAGGGCCAGCACCGAGTTGACGGCCTCGTGGCCCGCCGCCAGCAGCGCCGCACGGCCGCCCGCGTCGTACCCGGCGAGGCACACCGGCACGTCCCCGTACCTGCGCACCACCTCGTCGGCCGCCCACCGGGCGTCGTCCTCCCGGCAGGCCCCCTTGCCGTGCAGCACGGTGTGCGTGACCAGCCCCTCCGCCCCGCCCGCCCGGACCAGCGCCCGCGCCAGCGGACGCACCGGACCGGGGGACAGTCTGGACCTCCCGGGGAGTAAGAGGACGACCCCGTTGACCGTGTTGCCTTCTGAGACCGAGCCGTTCGCGCCGGCCGCCCGCCCCAGGCGGGCCCCGCGCGCCGGCGGCGCATGCTGTGCCATGGCGGAACAGTCTCAGACTGACAGGTGTACGCGACCCGTCCGTACGGTCTCTGTTACGTATCGACCCCTGTCGCCGACGCGCTGCTCTACGCGCGTAGGAGTAGAGTGCCCGGATGACGAGCGAGACCCCCAACCTGCCGACCCCGGATCAGATCCGCCGCTCCCCGAAGGTGCTGCTCCACGACCACCTCGACGGTGGCCTGCGCCCCGGGACCATCATCGAGCTGGCCCGGGAGGCCGGCTACGAGAACCTTCCCGAGACCGACGCCGACAAGCTCGGCATCTGGTTCCGCGAAGCCGCCGACTCCGGCTCCCTGCCGCGCTACCTGGAGACGTTCGCGCACACGTGCGCCGTCATGCAGACGAAGGCGGCGCTGTTCCGCGTCGCCGCCGAGTGCGCCGAGGACCTGGCCGAGGACGGCGTCGTGTACGCCGAGATCCGCTACGCCCCCGAGCAGCACCTGGAAGCCGGCCTGACCCTCGAAGAGGTCGTAGAGGCCGTGAACGACGGCTTCCGCGAGGGCGAGCGCCGCGCGAAGGCGAACGGCCACCGCATCCGCGTCGGCGCCCTGCTCACCGCGATGCGCCACGCCGCCCGCGCGCTGGAGATCGCGGAGCTGGCCAACCGCTACCGCGACAACGGCGTGGTCGGCTTCGACATCGCCGGTGCCGAGGCCGGGTTCCCTCCCACCCGCCACCTGGATGCGTTCGAGTACCTCAAGCGCGAGAACAACCACTTCACGATCCACGCGGGCGAGGCCTTCGGCCTGCCGTCGATCTGGCAGGCCCTGCAGTGGTGCGGCGCCGACCGCCTCGGTCACGGCGTGAAGATCATCGACGACATCGAGGTCGCCGCCGACGGCTCCGTGAAGCTCGGCCGGCTGGCCTCGTACGTCCGGGACAAGCGCATCCCCCTGGAGATGTGCCCCACCTCGAACCTGCAGACCGCCGCGGCCGCCTCGTACGCCGAGCACCCGATCGGGCTGCTGCGCAAGCTGCACTTCAGGCTGACGGTCAACACCGACAACCGCCTGATGAGCGGCACCAGCATGAGCCGCGAGTTCGAGCACCTCGTCGACACCTTCGGCTACACGCTCGATGACATGCAGTGGTTCACCGTCAATGCGATGAAGTCCGCGTTCATTCCTTTCGATGAACGACTGGCCATGATCAATGAGGTCATCAAGCCCGGTTACGCCGAGCTGAAGTCGGAATGGCTCTTCCGGCAGACCGTCGCGACCAGCGGTTCTTCCTTGGCCTAGGCCATGGCATGACAGACGGAAAGCGCCCGGGAGGAGCAATTCCCGGGTGCTTTCTCGTATTTACGTATGTTTGCGGGCGGGGGTTTGAAGTGACTAGTTTGCGGAGCCGCTCAATTCCCCGTCGCAAGGACTAAATCTTCATGAAGAAGTCAGCTGCCAAGACCCTCGGTGCCGCCGCCCTCGGCGCCGCCTTCGTCGCCGCCGCCGCGGGTTCCGCCTCGGCCGCCGTGCCCGCGATCGGCCTCTCCGACGCGCTGGGCACCGTGACCGGCGCCGCCCAGGGCCTCACCAGCCAGCAGCAGGTGAGCCCCGAGGGTGGTCAGCAGCAGAGCGACCCGGCGGCCCCGCTCAACGAGCTCACCAACGCGGTCGGCCCGACCCTCGGCGGCCTGCCCATCGGCGCGCTCGGCGGAAGCTGATCCCTGCCCGATCGGTCCGCGGACCCGTCCGCGGATTTCGTACGCGCACACACGTGGCGCACACCGGTTCGATCGGGTGTGTGCCACGTCGTGGCGTGTGCCACGATCACCACCAACTGCCCGCCGACGCACTGGGTATGAGGTCATCGGTCATGCGCTTGAAGGCACGAGTCACGGTCGGAGCGGCCGCCGCCGCCCTGCTCCCCGCCCTCCTCCTGGGGGCCGTGGGGTGCAGCAGCAACAAGGACGCCGCCCCCGCGGCGGGCAAGACGCCCGACCCCAAGGGCTCCGCCCCCTCCGGCTCCGCCGCCGCGTCCCCGGGCTCCGCCCCCGGCGGCGCCGCCGCGCCGAAGGCCGGGGCGAGCAAGCTGGAGCGCTCCGCACTCGAACAGGGCGATCTGCCCGGCTACCAGGTCTCGGCGCAGGGCAAGAATCCGAACGCCCCCGACGGGCAGCCGCAAGCCGACCGCAAGGCCTGCCAGCCGCTGGCCGACATCATGGGCGACAAGCCGGACCCGGCCGCCCGCGAGACCGTCAACCGCGGTATCGGCTCCCAGAAGCAGGTCGGACTCGCCGTCTCCGCCTCCGTCAGCTCCTACGCCGAAACCGACGCCAAGGCGCTCATCGCCCGCCTGAGGAGCGCCGTCGGCGCCTGCGGTACGGGCTTCACCGCCACCGTCGACAAGCAGAGCGGCAGCTACCGCGAGGTACGGACCGCCGAGTACAAGACGGCCGGCGACGAGACCGTCAGCTGGACCACCACCGCGGCCGCTCAAGGCGTCTCCGCCCAGGTCCACGTGGTCGTGGTCCGCCAGGGCGCCACCGTCGTCCGCCTGATGGCCCTCAACGTCGCCGGAGGCCAGCAGAAGGCGCTGGTCCCGCAAGAGGTGGCGGACAAGCAGCTGGAGAAGGTCCGCGGCGCGAGCTGACGACCCGGCCGGCCCGGAGACCGGGCCGGAGGCGGCCCGAAGCCCGGGAAGTGCGCCCCGGCCGCTTTACCAGGCGTTGGAGGCGGGCTTCTCGTTCGGCAGGAGCAGCCACAGCGCCAGGTAGATGAGGAACTGCGGGCCGGGCAGCAGGCACGAGACGACGAAAATCACGCGCATCGTGTTCGCGGATATTCCGAAGCGGCGCGCCAGTCCGGCGCAGACGCCGCCGATCCAGCGACCCTCACGGGGACGGACAATGGCGCTCATGGGTTCTCCTCAAAGGCATCCGGCGGGAGGTTTTCCCGCGCTGCCTCAATACTCCCGCGGCACCGCGGACAAAACGTCGGTCCAGGGGCCGAGCCCGACCCTGGGAATTCTCGGGGTGGACCCCTGAGAGGACTGCCCGCAGCGCCGCGCGCGCCGCAGTCGCGCACGCAGCGCCGGTACGACGGCGGCGTGGGCGAGGACGACGCCCAGGCCGTTCAGCAGCACCGAGTCCACATCGACGACCTGCCCGGGAACTCCGCTCTGGAGCATCGCGATGAGGAGCGATACGAGCACGCCCGCGGCGGCGGTCCGGCCCAGCGAGGACCACGCGGCCAGCGGCGACGGAGCCAGGTTCCCGTTGGCGAGCGGCAGCAGCACTCCGAGCGGGGCGAGCAGCGCGAGGCTCTCGCCGATCCGGCGCGCCGCCTCCAGCGGCCCGTACGAGAGGTCCTCCCGGATCCCCTCCAGCGGGGTCAGGTTGGCAGCGGCGGCCCAGGGCACGTCAAGGGGCCGCAGAGTGAGCCAGCCGACGAGGAGGAGATGCGCGACCAGCAGCCCCCCGCCCAGGAGCCGGAGCCGGAGGTGAATGGCGGTGGCGGCACTGCGGCCGACCTCGTTGCGCTGCACATGTGCGAGGACGCAGCCCCCGGTGGCCGCGGTTCCGGTCGGATCCTGTGAGCGGGCTCGCACCCGGACACCGGGCGGCGGGCGGGACCGTGCGGCACCCGCTGGCAGCTGGGGCACGGCCCCGGCGCGGCTGCGCGTACGGGCCCGGTGTCAGCGCAGGGCGAAGAGCACGATCAGGAACACCGCGCCGAGGACCGCGGGGGCGAGGATCTCGTACGACCAGCGCACGCGCACGCCGCCCTGGGCGGCGGCCCGCGAGGCGCCGCGTTCGGCCAGCTCCCGCAGTTCGTCGATCGCCTGGTCGGCCTGGGCCCGCCGCGGCTCGGCGGAGGCCGCCGCCCCGGCCGTGGCCGCGCCCCTGGCGCTCTGCCGGTTCGCCTTCTTCCGGTCGCGCAGCGAGACGGGGATGGACCACAGCTGGTACTTCGACCCCTCGGCCAGCACCTCCGCCGAGTACCCCGCACGCACCACGTCCACGGCGCCCCAGGGCAGTTCGATGACCCGGAAGGGGTTCCGCACGCGCATCCGGTCGGCGTTGGCGAAGACGGCCGGGCGGATGGTGAACGCCACGGTCAGCGGTACGGTCACCAAGGCGATCGCCGCGGCGAACCAGGGGGCGTTCCCCGCACCCCGCACGAGGGCGTCCCCGCACAGCCACGCGATCAGCGCGAGCAGCAGGACCCCCGTGACCACGGCCATGGGGGAGCGGTAGACCCGGTCGTCGTACGCCGGTTCCTCAGGGTGCTGCTGGCTGCTCATGAGGCCGATTCTGCCTCACGTCATCTCAGCCGACGAGATCGGCGTACACGATGATGCCGGCCGGGCGGTGCCCTTCGGTGGTCTCGCCGCCGGGGTGGATCTCCGCCACGTCGCGCAGGACGGCACCTCGACGGTGCCGTTCGCGGCCGGCCCCGGTTTCAGCAGCGGCCCCGTGTCCGTCCCGGCCGCGGGGATCCGTACTCGTACGGGCTCGGAGGCGGGCAGCGCCGCGGCGGACGCGGCCGGGGCCCGCGAAGCCGCCGGGGACGGCGCCGGGCCGTGGCGACGCGGGGTGCGGGCGGGAGCGCCGGCGCCGCGGCGGCGCAGCCGGTCGGGGCGGCGAGAGCGTGGGTCAGGCGCGGTTGCGGGGGCTGCGGTTGCGGGCGGCCCATGCCGCACCGAGCCCGGCCAGGATCGCGACCAGGGCGCCGCCGGCCGCCAGGGTGGTGGTGTCGTCGGTGTCCTCGGCGGCGATCTCGGCGCCCGCCGCCACCGCGCCCTGCGGGACGACCACCGTCTGCGCGCCCGTCAGCGGCGTGACGTCCGCGGCCTGCCGCACGGAAGCGGTCTTGGCGGTGGGCGCGGCCTGCGGCAGCAGGTAGAAGTCCGAGTCGCCACCGCCCTGCGCACGGACGGTGAGGCCGTAGCGCCCGTCGTCCGTCTTCGCGATCCTGTAGTCGGTGCCGTCGAGCACCGCGTGGGGGGCGGAGGGGGTCAGCGTCGCCAGGACGTGGCCCGCCCAGCCGTCGGCCGGCTTCCAGTTCCCGGAGACGGCGCGGATCCAGACCTCGGGGCCCTCGGCCCCGCCCCGCAGCACCGCGAGCCGGCCCTTGCCGACGAGCACCAGCTCACCGGCGTAGCGGTCCGTGGCCGTGGTGGCCGTGGCAGCCGTGGTGGCCGTGCCCGCCGTGGTGACCGGGGTCTTCGGGGCCTCGGGGGACTTCGGGTCCTCCGGGGCGGGCGTGACCGGGGTCTTCGGCGCCTCCGGGCCCTTCGGGGCCCCGGCCTTCGGCAGCGGGAAGGACTGGGCGGCGCCGTCCTTGGTGACCGTCAGCACCGGGGCGCCGGTGTCCAGCCTGGTGAGCTTCAGGCTGAGCCCCTTGACGGTGTCGCCGGTGTGGGAGCGGTCCAGCACGGTCAGGACGCGGACCATGTAGACGTCGCCCGGCTTCCACTGCTCGCCCACGGCGCGGATCCAGGCCTCCGGGCCCTCGGGCCCGTTGCGCAGTACCGCGACCAGGCCTTCGCCGATGTAGACCGGCTCGCCCGCGTAGCGGTCGTTGTCCGAGACGGTCCCGTACACCGAAGCCGTCGCGCTCTGCACGGCCGGCGCGGCGATGGCGGTCGCGGCTGGTGCGAGGAGGGCCGCGGCGAGGGCGGCGGTGACGATCGAGGTACGGAGGGCGGAACGCATAACGACTCCTGGAAGCACGTGTCGCGAGAAGGTGGGAGAGCCGCATGCCCCTTTGTCTCCACGGGTTCTCTGCCGAGGTGCCGAGGCTGTCATCCGGTGAGGTCTGGCGGGCTGCTGGAGAGAAATTTACGTTTCTTGTTCGACTGGACCATGGCGGTCCCGTCTTCGCCACGCAACAGGAAAAGTGGAGGTCAGCGGTCCGCAGGCCGGGCCGACCAGCGGCCCCACCGCGCCCGGATGTGTCCGGGTCCGCACATATGTGCGCCAGTGGGGGGTGACAGGCCGCTACGCGCGTAGATATGCTCATCTGGTGACCATGCCCACCACCCTCACCGCATTCGCTGACGTGACGACGTCCGACAGCGCGCTGCGCCGCTTCCTGCACGGGCTGCCCGGCGTAGACGCCGTCGGCCTGGAGGCCCGCGCGGCCGCGCTCGGTACCCGTTCGATCAAGACCACGGCCAAGGCCTACGCCATTGACCTGGCCATTTCGATGATCGACCTGACCACGCTTGAGGGTGCGGACACCCCGGGCAAGGTCCGAGCGCTCTCCGCCAAGGCCGTCAACCCCGACCCGACCGACCGCAGCACGCCCATGACCGCCGCGGTCTGCGTGTACCCCGACATGGTGGCCACCGCCAAGGCCGCCCTGAACGGCGCCGACGTCAAGGTGGCCTCCGTCGCGACGGCCTTCCCGGCCGGCCGCGCCGCGCTGCCCGTCAAGCTTGCCGACACCCGTGACGCCGTCGCCGCCGGCGCCGACGAGATCGACATGGTCATCGACCGTGGCGCCTTCCTCGCCGGCCGCTACCTGGACACGTACGAGCTGATCAAGGCCGTCAAGGAGGCGTGCGTACGCCCCGACGGCACCGCCGCCCGCCTCAAGGTCATCTTCGAGACCGGCGAGCTGTCGACGTACGACAACATCCGCCGCGCCTCGTGGATCGGCATGCTCGCGGGCGCCGACTTCATCAAGACCTCCACCGGCAAGGTCGGCGTCAACGCCACCCCCGCCAACACGCTGCTGATGCTCGAAGCCGTCCGGGACTTCAAGGCGCAGACTGGAATCCAGATCGGCGTGAAGCCGGCCGGCGGCATCCGGACCACGAAGGACGCCCTCAAGTTCCTGGTCCTGGTCAACGAGACCGTGGGCGAGGACTGGCTGTCCAACCACTGGTTCCGCTTCGGCGCGTCCAGCCTCCTGAACGACCTGCTCATGCAGCGCCAGAAGCTGAGCACCGGGCGTTACTCCGGTCCCGACTACGTGACGGTGGACTGATCACCATGGCTTCCCTTTTCGAGTACGCACCGGCCCCCGAGTCGCGTTCGGTCGTCGACATCGCCCCCTCGTACGGGCTCTTCATCGACGGCGAGTTCACCGACGCCGCCGACGGCAAGGTCTTCAAGACCGTCTCCCCGTCGTCCGAGGAGGTCCTCTCCGAGGTGGCCCAGGCGGGCGCCGCCGACGTGGACCGCGCCGTCAAGGCCGCCCGCAAGGCCTTCGCGACCTGGTCCGCGCTGCCCGGCTCCGAGCGCGCCAAGTACCTCTTCCGCATCGCCCGGATCATCCAGGAGCGCAGCCGCGAGCTGGCCGTCCTGGAGACGCTGGACAACGGCAAGCCGATCAAGGAGACCCGCGACGCGGACCTCCCGCTCGTCGCCGCGCACTTCTTCTACTACGCGGGCTGGGCCGACAAGCTCGACCACGCGGGTTACGGCGCGAACCCGCGCCCGCTCGGCGTGGCCGGCCAGGTCATCCCGTGGAACTTCCCGCTGCTGATGCTGGCGTGGAAGATCGCCCCGGCGCTCGCCACCGGCAACACCGTCGTCCTCAAGCCCGCCGAGACGACCCCGCTCAGCGCGCTGTTCTTCGCGGACATCTGCCGCCAGGCGGGCCTGCCCAAGGGCGTCGTCAACATCCTCACGGGTTACGGGGACGCCGGCGCGGCTCTCGTCGAGCACCCGGACGTCAACAAGGTCGCCTTCACCGGCTCGACGGCCGTGGGCAAGAAGATCGCCCGCCACGTCGCCGGCACCGACAAGAAGGTCACCCTGGAGCTGGGCGGCAAGGGCGCCAACATCGTCTTCGACGACGCCCCCATCGACCAGGCCGTCGAGGGCATCGTCAACGGCATCTTCTTCAATCAGGGCCAGGTCTGCTGCGCGGGCTCGCGCCTGCTGGTCCAGGAGTCGATCCACGACGAGCTGCTGGACTCCCTCAAGCGCCGCCTGTCCACCCTGCGCCTGGGCGACCCGCTCGACAAGAACACCGACATCGGCGCGATCAACTCCGCCGAGCAGCTGGCCCGGATCACCGCGCTCGCCGAGACCGGCGAGGCCGAGGGCGCCGAGCGCTGGTCCCCGGCGTGCGAGCTGCCGTCCTCCGGCTACTGGTTCGCCCCGACGCTCTTCACGAACGTCACCCAGGCGCACACCGTCGCCCGCGACGAGATCTTCGGCCCGGTCCTGTCCGTGCTGACGTTCCGTACGCCCGACGAGGCCGTCGCCAAGGCCAACAACAGCCAGTACGGCCTGTCCGCCGGCATCTGGACGGAGAAGGGCAGCCGCATCCTGGCGGTGGCCGACAAGCTCCGCGCGGGCGTCATCTGGGCCAACACGTTCAACAAGTTCGACCCGACCTCGCCCTTCGGCGGCTACAAGGAGTCGGGCTTCGGCCGCGAGGGCGGCCGCCACGGCCTGGAGGGCTACCTCGATGTCTGAGTCTTCTGCGACGCGCCTGAGCGTCTTCAAGACCTACAAGCTGTACGTCGGGGGCAAGTTCCCCCGCTCCGAGAGCGGCCGGGTGTACGAGGTGACCGACTCCAAGGGCAAGTGGCTGGCCAACGCCCCCCTGTCCTCCCGCAAGGACGCGCGTGACGCGGTCGTCGCGGCCCGCAAGGCCTTCGGCGGCTGGTCGGGCGCGACCGCGTACAACCGCGGGCAGATCCTCTATCGCATCGCCGAGATGCTGGAGGGCCGGCGCGAGCAGTTCGTCCGCGAGGTCGGCGAGGCCGAGGGCCTGTCCAAGTCGAAGGCGGGCGCCGTCGTCGACGCGGCCATCGACCGCTGGATCTGGTACGCGGGCTGGACCGACAAGATCGGCCAGCTCGTGGGCGGGGCCAACCCGGTCGCGGGCCCGTTCTTCAACCTCTCCACGCCGGAGCCGACCGGCGTCGTCACGGTCCTCGCCCCGCAGGACTCCTCGTTCCTGGGCCTGATCTCGGTCCTCGCCCCCGTCATCGCGACGGGCAACACGGCGGTCGTGATCACCTCGGAGAAGTCCCCGCTGCCCGCCCTCTCCCTGGGCGAGGTGCTGGCCACCTCCGACCTCCCGGGCGGCGTCGTCAACATCCTGTCCGGCAAGGCCGCCGAGATGGGCCCGCACCTGGCCTCCCACCAGGACGTCAACGCGATCGACCTGGCGGGCGCGGGCGCCGCGCTGGCCAAGGAGCTGGAGATCGCGGCGGCCGACAACCTCAAGCGCGTCCTGCGTCCACAGCCTGTGGACGACTGGAGCGCCGACCCGGGCACGTCGCGCATGACGGCGTTCCTGGAGACGAAGACGGTCTGGCACCCCACGGGTTCGCTGGGCGCGGGCGGATCCTCGTACTGAGCGGTCCGCCTCGAAAGCCGGCCCCGGCAGCGCTTCCCGCGCTACCGGGGCCTTTTCGCGCCTCGGTGCGGCCCTACGGCTGCTACGCCTGCTTCGGGCCGCTTCTGCTGTTACGGCTGCCTCGGCCGTTACGGCTGCTTCGGCGCCAGCGGGCCGAGCAGCGAGGACGCGGCCGCCGCGGGCAGCTCGCCGACGGACGGACCCTGCGTCAGGATCCCCGTGACCATGGTGGTGCCGACCGCCGGGAAGTCGGCGACCTTGGTGGCGACGCCGTTGTCGAGCGGGTCCACGCCGGTGTGGGCCAGCGGGTTCACCTTGAGGTTCGCGAGGGGGTCGGTGACCCCCGCGAGGGCCGCCGGGACGGAGAGCTCACCGGCCTGCGCGCCACCGGCGGTCATGGCCAGGGCCGCACCGGCCAGGGAGAGCGTGATGCCTGCGGAGCGCAGCGTGGAGCTGCCGGGAGCTGCGTGACGTGCCATGGGGATCCCACCTGAGGTCGTAGTCGCGTGCGTACGCAGCGTAGTTGAGGTGTGATCCTGGATACCAACCGGCCACCGGAGGCATCCCCTGCGCGGGGGAATGGTTCACACTTGTGTTCCGTGAGCTCCTCCTCTCCTTTGCCTACGCGTGTCGTCCTGCTGACCGGGCCCTCGGGGTCCGGCAAGTCCAGGCTGGCCGCCCGGTCCGGGCTGCCGGTGCTGCGTCTGGACGACTTCTACAAGGAGGCGGACGACCCGAGCCTCCCGCTGGTGGAGGGCAGTTCCGACATCGACTGGGACTCCCCCCTCTCGTGGGACGCCGACGCGGCGGTCGCCGCGATCGTCGAGCTGTGCGCGGGCGGCCGTACCGAGGTGCCGGTGTACTCCATCGCCACCTCCTCCCGTACGGGCACGGAGACGCTGGACATCTCCCGCACCCCGCTGTTCATCGCGGAGGGGATCTTCGCGGCCGACATCGTGGCCCGCTGCCAGGAGATGGGGTTGCTGGCCGACGCGATCTGCCTGCGCGGCCGGCCCTCCACGACGTTCCGGCGCAGGCTCGCCCGGGACCTGCGCGAGGGCCGCAAGTCGCTGCCGTTCCTGCTGCGCAGGGGCTGGCGGCTGATGCGGGCGGAGCGGGGCATCGTGGCCCGGCACACCGCCCTCGGCGCGTACGCCTGCGGCCGGGACGAGGCGCTGGGCCGCCTGGCCGCCTGCGCGGCGGGCCGCCATCGCACGGCGGCGGCGGCGTAGCACCGACCCCAGGCGTAGCACCGGCCCCAGGCGTAGCACCGGACGTACGAGAAGGCGGGACCACGCGGACCCCCGGCCGCTTGATCCCGCCTCCTCCCCCCGCAGGCCCCCGTCCCACCCCCGTAGGACGGCCCCCC
>NZ_LFML01000081.1:30461-51286 GCF_001044425.1 Streptomyces roseus | reverse complement strand
GGCGGGGGCGGCGGGGGCGGGCTTCATCGCGATCGCTCATGATCGGTCCAGCCTATGCTCCGCTCCGGAGTCCCTCCAGGAAGGCAGGAGTACGCTGCTCGCTGTCGATCACAGGGGGAGCCGGTACGCATGGGCACGGCGGCAGCACTCGAAAAACTCGTCCCGGTGCTGCTGGCCTTCGGCGCAGGTGTCCTGCTCGCCCGCCGCAAGACCGTCCCGGCCGAGGCCTCCAAGGCCTTCGCCGACTACGCCTTCCTCTTCGCGGTCCCCTGCTACCTCTTCGGCAACATCTACACCAGCGATCTCGGCGCCCTCTTCGACTGGCACGCGATCGGCGCCTACGCCGCGGCCGCCGCCCTCGCCGTACTCCTCATAGCCTTCGCCTCGGGCGCCCGGGGCCTGCGCGATCCCCGCGACGTGGCGCTGCGCGTCATGGCCGGAGTCCAGGTGAACACGGCCTACTTCGCCGTCCCCGTGTTCATCACCTTCTTCGGGACGGCGGCGCCGATCTTCCCCGTCCTGCTCTTCCAGGTCTGCGTGCTCTCCCTCGTCGTCATCTCCATCATGGAGCTGGGCCGCGCCGGCGAGAGTTCGGCGGGCCCCGCGCAGCGCCTCTCGCGGGCCGTCGTCGCCTCACTCGCCACCCCGGTGGTCCTGGCCTGCAATGCCGGCATCGTGCTCAACCTCCTCTCCGTGCACCTCCCGAAGGCGGTGCTGGACGGGGCCTCCTTCGTCGGCGACAGCGCCTCGCCGATCGCCCTGTTCGCCCTCGGACTGCACCTCGGCGGCGTGGGACTGGACGTCCGCGGCACCTCCCGCGAGGAGATGGCCCTCATCGCCTTCAAATGCCTGGCCTTCCCGCTGCTGGCCTGGGCGGTGTGCGGGCTGCTGTTCGGCGTGCGGGGCGAGTGGCTGACGTACCTCGTCCTGATCGCCGCCATGCCGACCCCGCAGAACCTGTTCGTCTTCGCCCAGCGCTACGACGTGGGCGTGGACCTCTCCGCCTCGCTCGTGATCAAGAGTTCGCTGGTCTCGCTGCTGCTGCTCCCGCTCTGGCTCCAGACGGTGGCCGGCTGAGCGGGCCGAACCGGCGGCCCGCCGTACGTTCCCCGCGGCGGCTTCGGTCGTTGATCCGGCATGGAGCTGTTGCCGACCATCGCGGCGCCGGGAGTCGGTGAGCGGGCCGACGCCGCGGCCGATGCCGCCTGCCACCTCTACGACGCCGTCGCGCCGTGGAGTTCCGCCGAGCCGGGCGGGTGGAGCCGTACGTCCGCCGAGGACGCCGCCGAGACCATCGAGACCACCGCGCACGCCCTCGCGTACGCCCATCCGCGCGCCGAGGTGCTCCTGGCCCCGGTCCACGCCGCCCTCGCCGACCTGCGCCGCCAGCTCGGGCTGCCGCCCGCCGACCGGCTGACCGCCGACGGGATCCCCGAGACCCCGCGCTCGGTGGGCAACCCGCGGCGCACCCGCTGGGTCCGGGTGCTCACCCCGCCTTCGCCCCGGCAACCGCCTGCTCGTACAACTTCTTGACCTCCGTGCCGAAGTACGAGCTGTACGAGGTGTCGGCGGTGTCCCCGCCGGTCTTCCACCCGCCGATGACCCCCACCACGTCCCCGGTCTCGGTCACCTTGTCGTAGTTCTTGAGGAAGGGCCCGCCGCTGGTCCCGCCCGGGTACCCGGTGCAGTCGATCCGCAGGAACGAACCGGGGATCCCCGGATCCGTGCTGGTGAACTTGGTCGTGCGGTTCACGCACAGCCGCGGGCGCGCGGCCGAGGCCGGGTAGCCGATCAGTGACACCTTCGCGTGCTCGTAGTCGGCGCCGGTCACCAGCCGGTTCCCGCCGACCACGTCCTCGACGGGGAACCCGTCGGCGTCCGGCCCTACCTGCGCGAAGGCCACGTCCAGGGTGGCCCCTTTGTCGGCCCCCAGGCTCTTGTAGCGCGGGTCGATCCACACCTTGGACTTCCCGTCGGCGGTCCGCAGCACCGGGAACATCCCGTACGGCTGCGGGTCGGCCGCCGTGTACAGCGGTACGAAGGCCACCTGGCGGGCGTCGGTGCCGAGCAGGCAGTGCGCCGCGCTGAGCACCAGGTCGTGGCCGGGGGAGGAGACCACGCTCGCGGTGCAGAAGTACGCGCCGCCGCCCTTCATCACGAACATCCGCCCGACGACCGGGATCCCGTCGAAGTCCTGCCCGGTGCCGGGATCCGTGGCCGCGACCGCCGACGCGGGGGTCATGGGCACCGCGCTGGCCATCCGCGCGGCTGTCCAGAAGGTCTGGGCCTCACGGGCGGACCACCGGCCGGGCGGCGCGACGGCGCTCCCGGCCTCGGCCACCGGCAGCGGTCCGGCGGGCAGCAGCAGGGCTGCCGTCGCCGCCGCCACGGTCAACGTACGTCGCATGTCGAACTCCTCTGGACGGCTGGACGGTCAGATGGCCTGCGGGAAGCGGAACAGCCGGTCCGGGTCGTAGGTGCGCCGGACCGCTTCGAGGCGGGCGAGGTTCGGCCCGTAGTACGCCTCGCGCCACGTGGGCAGGCGGGGATCGATGTAGTTCTGGTAGGCGCGGCCGCTCGCCCAGGGGCGCAGGTCCTGCCACAGCCCGTCGAGCCAGGCCTGGTGCGCGGACACCTGCGCCGGGGAGGCCGAGGCGGGCCAGTAGGCGAGGTACTGGGTGAGGAAGGCGCAGTCGCGGTGCACGAACGCGGTGTCGCCGGCCGCCCTCCGGTTCACGGCGCCCCCGAACTCCGCGGTGAACTGGACGACCCCGAGGCCGCCGGCCGGCACGGCCTGCCCGTAACGCCGTACGGCCGCCAGCACGGCGGCCACGCCCGCATCGGGCAGCCCGGCGGCGCCCCAGAGGTCGCAGCGCCCGCCGTACGAGTCCCGGCCGATCACGCCCTCGGGGGTGCGGCCGGGCAGGGTGCCGGGCAGATGGCACTGGGCGGCGCTCCGCTGCGCGCAGCCCGACATGGCCCGCAGGGTCTCCTCGTAGCCGCGTACGGCGATCCAGCTGTCCCGCTGCGGCCGGCCGACCAGGTCGCACAGGCGGGTCAGCTGCCGCTCCAGCTCGGCGCGTCCGTCGAAGCACAGGACGCGGACGGCGGGGGCCGGGGCCGCGGGGCCCTCGATCAGGAACTCGACCTGGCTCCAGAAGGGGTCGGGCAGGGCGCCCAGCCAGCGCTGCCAGCCGCGCAGCAGGGCGGCGCAGTCGGCCTCGGGCCAGTGCAGCTCGGCGTAGGCCCCGTCCGCGGCGGCATGGGTGCGGAAGCGGAACTCGGTGACCACGCCGAAGTTGCCGCCACCGCCGCCGCGCAGCGCCCAGAACAGGTCCGGGTCACGGGTGGCGTCGACCTCGCGCACGCGGCCGTCGGGGGTGACGACGGTGGCGCCGGTGAGGGCGTCGGAGGTGGTGCCGTGGGCGCGGGAGGCGAGGCCCAGGCCGCCGCCCAGGGTGAGTCCGGCGATCCCGACGGTGGGGCAGAGCCCGGTCGGCAGGGCGAGGCCGCGCGCGGCGAGGCTCCGGTTGACGTCGCCGAGCCGGGCCCCGGCGCCGATGCGCGCGCCGGCCCCTTCGACCGTCAGCCCGGCCATCGCGCCGACGTCGACGACGAGCCCGCCGGCGCGGGTGGACCAGCCGGCGTAGCTGTGCCCGCCGCCGCGCGGCACGACGGGGACGGCGCACCGGCGGGCGAAGTCCAGGCAGACGGCCACGTCCGCGGCGTGCGCGGGGTAGGCGACCGCGCCGGGCGCGATGGCGTCGTAGCGGGGCTGGAACAGCTGCCGGGCCTGCGGGTAGTCGCGATCGCCGGGCAGCACCACGCGCCCGTCGATCCCGCGCGCGAGTGCCGCCCAGTCGGGAGCGCGGGCGTGCGCCCCGGTGGCCCCGAGGGCGGCCAGCAGGAGTGCGGGTGCGCCGCCCAGCAACCGGCGGCGATGGAGGCTCATGCCTCTTTCCTGCCATCGCCCGGCCCGATCACGGCGAAGGCGGGCCCACGCCCGGGCCGCTGCCCCCCGAACGGCCCACGGCCACGCCCGCCCGACCGCCCGCTCCGCGCACCTCCCCGTGCGGGCGCCCGGTGCGATGCACGTCCGGGCCGGCCGACGGGGGCCGCAAGGGTGTCGTTCGAACCCGCGGGCTGCGACGGGGTCGTGAGATGAGTACGGTCTGCCCATGCAGATCGACGGAGCCGGCAGGCAGCAGCGAGGGCATGTTCTTCTCATAGCGGGCGACGCCGCCCTGCGGCGGCGGGCCGTTCAGGTCGCGCCCAGCGCCAATCTGGCCGCGCTCGGAGTGCTGCCCGCATCGGCGCTGTTGAACAGTCACGTCCCCAGCGACACCACGTACCTCGACGGGGCGCGCGACCCCAACACCGTGCTGATGCGGCTGCGCGCCGCCGCCGCGACCCCCGGGCCGCTGCTCGTCTACCTCTCCGGCCGGCTCACGCTCGACCGCCGCGGCCACGGCCTGCACCTCGCGCTCGCCGGGACCACGGCCTCCACCGTCCGCTACACGGCCCTGCCGTGGGACTGGCTGGGGACCGAGCTCGCGGCCCGTCCCACCGGCCCGACCACGGTGGTGCTGGACCTCGTCGCCGACAAGTCCGCCTGGCCGGTGCTCCAGGAGTACGGGAGCCTGCCCGCCTCACCCTCCGCCGAGGTGTACGGGGTGGTCGTCCCGCCCGCCTTCGCCGGCGGCCCCCACCAGGTCAGCGCGTACACCCGGCACTGGATCGACCAGCTGCGCCGCAGCCCCACCCGCCCCGCCAACCTCCCCCTGCACGCCTTCGCCGTCGGAGCCGCAGCCCTGCCGCCCGGCACCATCGTGCTGCCCGCCACGCGCGAACTCAGCGCCACCGCCGACCCGCACGCCCAGCAGGCACCGCACGCGCCACACGCGGCCGAGCAGCCGGCTCCCGACCCGCGCCCGCACATCCACGCCCTGGCCACCGGCGGCCGGCACCAGGAGGCCGCCACCCTCGCCCAGGCCTGGGAGGAGCACGTCCTCCGGACCCGGGGCCACACCTCGCCCGAGGCCACCCACTGGGCCGAAATCCGGGCCGACCTGGCCCGGATGGCCGGAAACTACGGTTCGGCGACCCGGCTCTGGATCAACGCCGGGCACACCCGCCTGGAGCGCCAGCCGCCGGACGACCCGGAAGTCCTCGCGGCCGCGGCGGGCGCCCTGTACTGCTGGACCCAGCTCAAGGACCAGGCGGCGGCCAGGGATTCCGGCCCCGAACTCGTCCGCCTGCTGCGCGCCCTGCCCAGCCTGGAGCCGCGCCTCCTGGAGCTGACCCGGCAGCGGCTGGAGGTGCTGGAGGGCGCGGTCGGCACCCGCTAGCCCGCGTCCTCCAGGTCAGCCGGCGCGCCGCCCCCGGCCGGTGGTCCCGGTGAGCGGATTGTCCAGCTCCGCCCACTGGTCGCCCGGGATCCCGGGGCTCAGCCGCATCAGGGTCAGGGCCTTGGTCGGCAGCGGAGCCGTCAGCAGGGCCTCGGTGTCCGCGGTGGCGGGAAGGGCCGCGGCCTCGGCCAGCGCCTCGCCGAAGGCGGCCGCCGAGCCCGCGCTGGCCCCCAGGGCGCCGGTCAGCAAGGAGCCGAACAGTTTGCGCCGCAGCAGGGTCACGTCGTCGGTGACCAGTCGGCCCGAGAGCGCCGGCACCGGCAGGCCGTGCCGCACCAGCCGCCCCGGGCTGATCCGGATGTCGGCCAGATCGCGGTAGACCAGCCGCAGCGGGGCCCCCGTCGCGGACAGGACGACCAGCAGGTTCTGGCCGTGCGCCTCCAGCGCCACGCCGAGGTCCAGCACCCGCAGGCACACCGACAGCGCGAGGCGGGAGAACTCGGCCCGCCAGGCCGGCGAACGCGTGAAGGCCGCCCCGCCCAGAGCCGCCACCGGCACCACCCGCTCGCCCGCCGCCGCGTCCGCGTACACCTCGGGAGGCTCGCGCAGCACCGCCGCCAGGTCCGGACTGTGCGCCGTCGCCGCGCCCAGGGTGCGGGTGATGTGCAGCCGCCCGTCGAGCCGCTCCGACAGGGCCTGCGCGAAGCCGGAGACCGCCGCCGCCGTCTCGACGGAGTACTCCGAGATGTCCCGTACGGAGGAGGTCAGACGTGTGCTCAGCGCCGTCTTGACGTGTGCGCCGCCCGCCGCGGGGGCCAAAGTGCGCAGGGACATCAGGGGGTGCGCCGCGAAGCCGGGGCGCAGCACCCCGGCCGCCCCCCGGCCCGTCTGCTTCAGGACGTGCTCCGCCTGCCACGGGTGCACCGGCAGCAGGAGCCGGCCGCCGTCGCGCAGCTCGTCCGGCCACGCACCCGTGACCAGGCACTCCCCGGCCGGCACGGAGACCAGCCCGAGCTCGACCAGCGGCCGGTGCTCCGGCGCGTACGCCAGCTGCTCGGCCACCGAGAAGCCGGGCCGCGAGCGGCAGTTGGGGTGGTACGGATGGCCGTCGACGACCCGCTGCTCCCACTCCCAGACGCTGTCCGCAGCGGCTTCCCCGGCGGGCGGCTGCCCGGCCCGGGACAGCGCGAGCGAGGCCGTGCTGTCGTCGAGCTCGGCGGCGAAGGCGTCCCCGTGCGGCACGCCCAGGGCCGCCACGAGCCGCGCCGCCTGCCGGTACGCGGTGCCGTCGAGCAGCACCTCCCGGACGTACGGGTCGGTCGCGTACGGATCCGGGAGCGGACCCTCCAGCCGGCGGCCCCCGGCCAGCGTCAGGGACAGGCCGCCCGGCCCGCGCTCACGGCGCTCCACCCACGGCAGCGGCTCGACGGCCAGCGCCCGCCACAGCCGGGTCAGCACGGCGGCCCGGGCCCCGTCGAGCGCGGAGGCGTAGGCGGAACCGAGGGCGGGACGCACCTCGGCCAGTTCGGCGGACACGGCCTCTTCGGCCGGGGAGGCGGGGAGGTTCATGCTGGGGTGCAGGGCCCTGTTCCTCTCACGGGTCTCTCACGGGTGACGTGATGATCACTTCATCATCGCGGATACTGAAGATCACGACCGGTGGTGCGCCCCGCGCACCCCGGCACCTGGATGGACCGAATGGAATCCGTGGACCTCAACGCCGCAGCCGACGCGTACGCCGCCACCCCCCTGCTGAACTGCCTGCTGCGGGAAGCGGCCGATCCCGCCGGGCAGGAGCCCGCTTCCGCGGGGGACCCGGCGGACGGCGGCGGCGCGGTCCACCGGCTACGCGGCAGCGGCCGGCTGCTGCGCGTCCGGGAGGGGCGCCGGCCGCTGCGCCCCGAGCTGCGCACGGCGGACGGCTGGCATCCGCTCAGCCACACGGAGCTCGTCAAGCTGACGGCCGAGGAGCTGCGCCGGTACACGGGCGTCCCGAACGACGAGCTCCCCGTCGAGATCGCCGACAGCCGCGAGGCCGTCGCCGCGCTGCTGGCCGCCCGCGCCGCCGCCGAGCCGCCGCAGGACCCGTACGTCCGCTCCGAGCAGTCCCTGGTCATGGGTCATCCGTACCACCCCGCCCCCAAGGCGCGGGGCGGCGCGCCCGCCGCGAGCTGGCTGCCGTACGCGCCGGAGGCGTACGCCCGCCACCCGCTGGTCTTCCTGGGGCTGCGCGAGGACCAGGTGGCCGAGGAGGGCGGCCCGGCCGCCGCCGACGCGATCGACGCGCTGGCCGGGCTGCTCGACGGCCCGCGCCCGCCCGCCGGATACCGGCTGCTGCCCGCCCACCCCTGGCAGCTGGAGCTGGTCGCCGGCTCGGAGGCCGTCCGCACGGCCTTCGCCGACGGGCGGCTGCTGCGCTTGGGCCCCGGCCGCCGGACGGTCCGGCCGACGGCATCGATCCGCACCCTGTACGTGCCGGGGGAGGCGGACCTCTTCGTCAAATTCAGCCTCGACGTCCGGATCACCAACGACGTGCGCCGGCTGTGGCGGCACGACCTCGTGAAACTGCGCCGCACGGACGCCGCGGTCGGGGCCGCGTTCACCGCGCTGCGCCGCCGCGGGTCGAACGCGGTCTGGCTCGCCGACCGCGGCTACCGCACCGCCTCCTTCGCCTTCGAGGAACTCGCCGTCCTGGTCCGCGACGGGCTGCACGCACGGCTGGAGCCGGGGGCCACGCCGCTCGCGTCCGCCGCGCTCGCGGAGGGGTTCGCCGGCAGTCCGCTCGCCGCGACGGCCGATCCGGCCGGCTGGTGGCGGGCGTACCTGCGCCATGTGGTGCCGCCCGTACTGGAGGTGTTCGCCCGGCACGGCGTCGTACTGGAGGCGCACCTGCAGAACAGCCTCGTGGCCGTCGACGCGCAGGGCGTGCCGGTGCAGGCCCTCTTCCGGGACGCGGAGGGGGTGAAGCTGCTGCCGGAGACGGAGCGCGCCGCCGCCTGGCAGCGACTGGTCTACTGCCTGGTCGTCAACCACCTCACGGAGGTGGCCGGGGCCCTCGCCGAGGCGCACCCGGCCATGGCCGCGGCAGTGTGGCCGGCGGTGCGCGAGGAGTTCCTGCGCTGCGACGCGGAACTCGGCCTGCCCGAGATCGGGGAGCTGCTCTCGGCCCCTTCCCTCCCGGCCAAAACGAACCTGCTGCTGCGCTGGACGCGGGCCGACGGCGCGGACGCCCGCTACATCCCGCTCCCGAACCCGCTGCGCGGTCAGGCCGCGCCCTGAACCGAAGGACGCGGTCCGGGCCGCGTCCCGCGGGCGGTGGAATCCGGCCAAGGTGGGGCGGGATCGGGGGCATCCCCTCATCCACAGGTATAGACCAATGCTAGGTTGCGTACCGCGCAGTCCTTGACCACCCGTCAGAGGAGAAGTCATGTCCTCCCTTATGCGGGACGGCGGCCCGGCCGCCGCCATGCCCAAGTACCAGCGGATCGCCGCGGCCCTGCGGAGCGAGCTCGAACGCGCCGCCCACACCCCCGGCGCCAGACTGCCCTCGGAGCGCACCCTCGCCGCCCGCTACCAGGTCAACCGGCAGACCGTCCGGGCCGCCCTCCAGCACCTGCGCGAGGACGGCCTGATCGTCACCGAACGGCGGGGCACCCGTCCGGCCGTCGTAGGCGCCGCGCCGGGAAGCCGGGCCGCGCGTCAACCCGCCCACCAACCCGCCGCCCGTCCGGCCGCCTTGTCCGACCGGAGCCGGCTCACCCTGGTCAGCGTGCCGCCCTCGCTCGCCCAACTGCTGGGCATGCGCGGCGGGGAGCGGACCCTGGTGCTCCACCGCCGTGAGCACGGCCCGTCGGGGGAGGCCCTCCGGGACGCGGTCACGTACCTCTGCCCGGGCGCGGTCGCCGCCGAGCCCGAACTCACCGGCTACCTCGACCGGGCGACGGCGTCGGCGGCGGCGCCCGTCCGCGACGAGGACCTCGGCCCCCTGTTCCGGTGGCTCGACCGGGCGGCCGAACGGGGGCGGATGGCCGAGACCCTCACCATGACCCGCAGCAGCGGGGCGCCGGCCGCCCTGCCCGCCTGCGGCCTGACCGTACGCCGCACCCTGTACGACGGGTCGGGCCGGCTGCTCGCCGTCACCGACCTCGCCTTCCCCACCTGGAACCGGCTGACCTTCCACCGGGACCACGACGCGGCCGGATTCCGCGTCACCTGAGACCGGCACCCCGCACGCCGGTCGGATCGACCTGGGGGGCGGCGGAGTCCGGGTGTCCGGTGCCCGGTGCCCCGTTCCGCGTCCGGCCGTACGGGCGCGCGGCCCGGCACCGCCGCCCTCCCAACTGCCGTCATCCGTGCGACCCATGTGATCCACGCGACTTGTGCGTCCCATGCGAGCCATATGGTCGATGTGACCTACGCAATGCGTGTGATCTGCGCAACGCGCGTGACCTGCTTCGTGGGTGTGATGAGTGCCATGTCCCGGACGCCCGGGCCGCCGGCCCCTCGAGTGGTGCGCTCCGTCCGGGGCGCCACGGCGATTCGCGCAAGTCGGCGCGTACAGAAGGAAACAAGGCGAACGGGAGCCGCGCGCGGTCACGCGCGTGCGCGCGGGTAAGCGGACGCCCGCATTTCCGGCAATTGTTGACGTTCAAGCTGAAAGAGACCACCATCGACGGCAGTCAAGGTCCCGCGCCGCAAGCCGACAAGCCCAAGGAGCGAACCCCATGCCCGCCCTTGCCCCGTCCTCCACTTCCGAAACCGACGCAGTCGTCCCCCGTCCGTGCCGCGGCCTCCAGGCCGCCCGGATCGCGGACCTGCCGCGGATCGAGGAGCCCAGGGAGGTGGCCCCCTCCGACGCGAGGGAGCTGTCACGGGCGTTCTTCCGGCGGCTGAGCGAACTGCCCCCGGGTACGCCGGAACACCAATACGTCCGCAACGCGCTCATAGAGATGAACGCCTCACTCGTCCAGTACGCCGTCCGCCGTTTCCGCGGCCGGAGTGACGGAGACGACATCGAGGACATCGTCCAGGTCGGCACCATCGGCCTCATCAAGGCGATCGACCGGTTCGACCCGGCCCGCGAGAACGAATTCGCCACCCTCGCCATGCCGTACATCACAGGCGAGATCAAACGGCACTTCCGTGACACCTCCTGGGCCGTACGCGTCCCGCGCCGCCTCCAGGAGCTTCGCCTCGACATCGCCAAGGCGAAGGAGGAGCTCACCACCACGCTCGACCGCTCGCCCACCGTCGCCGACCTCGCGGGCCACCTCGGCCTCGCGGAGGAAGACGTCATAGAGGGTCTCGTCGCCGCCAACGGCCACACGACCGGCTCCCTGGACGCCCCGCACTCCGGGCGCGCCGAGGGCGGCGACGGTTCGGCCGACGGCCACACCCTCGCCGACGTCATGGGCGCGGAGGAGCCGGCCCTGGAGCGCGTCGAGGACATCCAGACCCTCGCGCCGCTGCTCGAACAGCTCTCGGAGCGCGAGCGCCGGATGCTGCGGATGCGCTTCGGCGAGGAGCTCACCCAGGCGCAGATCGGCGCGGAGCTCGGCATCTCGCAGATGCAGGTCTCCCGGGTGCTCGGCCGCGTCCTCGCCCACCTGCGCGCCTCCATGCTGGAAGACCCCGGACCGGCTGCCTGGACCCGGACACCGCGTTCGATCCTCACCCGGGCGTGAGGTGGATCACCTCGGCGTTTACCCCGGAACAGCCTGGGCACTCGCGGATCCGGAGCGGACCCTTCCGTCGGCCGTCACGCGGCCGGCGCGGGTGCGGGCGGATCCCGTACCGCTCCACGGCCTGCGCCCGGCCCTCGTGGCCGGGCGCAGGCCGTTCCCGGTACGAACCGCGAGGTGCATGTGTCCACGCTCCAGGCCGAACACGTCTACAAGGTGTTCGGACGACGACCCGGCGACGCCGCCGCCGCCGTCCGCGCCCTCCGAGCCGGCGCGAGCCGCGAGGAGCTGCGCGCGGACGGTACGAAGGCCGCTGTGATCGACGCCTCATTCCGCGTCGAGCCCGGCGAGATCTTCGTCGTCATGGGTCTGTCGGGGTCCGGCAAGTCCACGCTGCTGCGCATGCTCAACGGACTGCTCGCACCCACCGAGGGGCGCATCCTCTTCGACGGCCAGGACCTCACGACCCTCTCCCGGCGTGAGCTGCGCCACGTCCGCTCCACCAAGATCAGCATGGTGTTCCAGCACTTCGCGCTCTTCCCGCACCGCAGCGTGCTGGAGAACGCCGCCTACGGGCTGGAGGTGCAGGGCGTCGCCCGCGCCGATCGGCTGCGCCGCGCCGCCGAGGCGCTGGAGCTGTGCGGGCTCGCCGGCTGGGAGACCTCCTGGCCCGACGAGCTGTCCGGCGGCATGCAGCAGCGCGTGGGCCTCGCCCGCGCCCTGGCAACCGACGCCGACCTGCTCCTCATGGACGAGTCCTTCAGCGCGCTGGACCCGCTGATCCGCCGCGACATGCAGGACCAGCTGCTGGAGCTCCAGCAGCGGCTCAAGAAGACCATCGTGTTCATCACGCACGACCTCAACGAGGCCATGCGCCTGGGCGACGGCATCGCCGTCATGCGCGACGGCCGCGTCGTCCAGCAGGGCAGCGCCGAGGACATCCTCACCCGCCCCGCCGACGATTACGTCGCCTCCTTCATCCAGGACGTCGACCGCTCGCGCGTGCTCACGGCCGACGCCGTGATGACCGGTCCGGCCGGCGGGAGCTGCGCCTGCGGCTGCCCCAGCGTCACCGCGGACACCCCGATCGCCGACCTGTGCGCGGTCAGCGCCCGCGTCCCGCACGCCGTCGCCGTCACCGACGGCGCCGGGGTCGTCGTGGGCTCCGTACCGCAGGACCGCCTCGTCGCCTTCATCGGCGACGAACAGCGCGCCCCGGTGCGCTGCGCGGAGGTGGCCGCCTGATGCCCCGCCTGCACCTCGGCGCCTGGGTCGACAGCGGCGTCGACTTCCTCCAGCGCCACCTGTCCTGGCTCTTCGACGCCATCAGCGCGCTCGTCACCGGCCTGTACGACGCCATCCACGCCGTGCTCGACGCGCCCGCCCCGCTGCTGTTCGCCGGCATCCTGGCCGTCGCCGCCTGGTGGCTGCGCGGGCTGCTCGCCGGCCTCCTCGCCTTCGCCGGCTTCGCGGTCGTCGACTCCGTCGACCTGTGGGGCGACGCGATGTCCACGCTCTCGCTGGTCCTCGTCGCGACCCTGGTCACGCTGGTGATCGCCGTCCCGCTCGGGATCTGGGCCTCCCGCTCCGACCGGGTCAGCGCCGTCCTGAGGCCCGTCCTGGACTTCATGCAGACCATGCCGGCCATGGTCTACCTGATCCCCGGCATCATCTTCTTCGGCGTGGGCGTGGTGCCCGGCATCATCGCGACCATCATCTTCGCGCTGCCGCCCGGCGTACGGATGACCGAGCTCGGCATCCGCCAGGTCGACGCGGAACTGGTCGAGGCCGCCGACGCCTTCGGGACCACCCCGCGCGACACCCTCGTACGCGTCCAGCTGCCGCTGGCCCTGCCCACCATCATGGCGGGCATCAACCAGGTCATCATGCTGGGCCTGTCCATGGTCGTCATCGCCGGCATGGTCGGCGGCGGCGGCCTCGGCGGCGCCGTCTACAAGGCCATCGGCAACGTCGACATCGGCCTCGGCTTCGAGGCGGGCGTCTCCATCGTCATCCTCGCCATGTACCTGGACCGGATGACCGGGGCGCTGGGCCGCCAGGTCTCCCCGCTCGGCCGGCGCACCCTCGCCAAGGCGCGGGCCGCCGCGAGCGGCGCCGCCAAGGTGTGGAACCACCGCCCCCAGCCCGCCTACGCCATCACCGGCGCCGTGGTCCTCGCCCTCGTCGCGGGCGGCCTGAACACCTTCGGCGGCTCCGGTCAGCCGGCCGCCGCCGGGCCCGACGCGATCGGCAAGGGACGCAAGATCAGCATCGGCTACATCCCGTGGGACGAGGGCATCGCCTCGACCTACCTGTGGAAGGAGCTCCTGGAGCGCCGCGGCTTCCAGGTGGAGGCCAAGCAGCTGGAGCTCGGCGCCCTGTTCACCGGGCTGGCGGGCGGGCAGGTGGACTTCCAGACCGACTCCTGGCTGCCGGTCACGCAGGCCCAGTACTGGGAGAAGTACGGTAACAAGCTGGACGACCTGGGTTCCTGGTACGGCCCCACCTCCATCGAGCTGACCGTCCCCTCGTACATGAAGGACGTCACCTCCCTCGCCGACCTCAAGGGCAAGGGCGACCGGTTCAAGGGCCGGATCATCGGCATCGAGCCCAGCGCGGGCGCGATGGGGATCCTGAAGGGCAAGCTCCTCAAGGAGTACGGCCTCGACGGCGAGTACCAGGTCGTCGACGGATCGACCCCCGGCATGCTCGCCGAGCTGAAGCGGGCCTACGAGAAGCAGGAGCCCGTCGCGGTCGTCCTCTGGTCGCCGCACTGGGCGTACGCCTCGTACGACCTGAAGAAGCTGGCGGATCCGAAGGGGGCCTGGGGCAAGGGCGACGGCATCCACACCCTGGCCCGCAAGGGCTTCGCCGCGGACGAGCCGGAAGTGGCCTCCTGGCTGCGCTCGTTCAAGCTGACCGAGGCCCAGCTGACCGGCCTGGAGGCGAAGATCCAGGACGCGGGCAAGGGCAAGGAGCAGCAGGCCGTCCGTACCTGGCTCAAGGAGCACCCGGAGGTCGCGAAGGCGGCCTGACCCCCGTACGGGTGTGAAGGCGCCGGCGGGCCGGTGGAGGAGTACGCTCCACCGGCCCGCCGGCGCCTTCGTCGTGTGCGGGCCGCGGCCGCGTGCGCCGTCGCGGATCCGGGAACGTACCTCTGACCTGCCGGGATCCTGGATGATCCGCCCCGTGCCCCGGAGGGGGATGCCGTGGCACAGTGCCTGGAACAGCACCGCCGGACCAGGGAGCCCCCATGCGCGATCCGCACACCGTGCCCCGGCTCGTGGGCGCGCCCGAGGCACCGGCGGAGCCGGGCCCGCTGCCGCGCTGCCCGGTGTGCGCGAGCGCGCCGGAGCGGATCTCCTGGCGTCAGCGCCCGGGCCGGCCGGTGGTGCTGGTCTTCGACCCCTGCGGCCACCGGTACGCCTCCTCGACCCCGCCCCACCTGGCCGTCACCGCGCCGCCGGCGTAGCCCGCGGCGCCGGGGTGCCACCGCGCCCTCGGCCGGCTACCCGGTCGGCGGGCCCGCGCCGGTGCGCGCCGGGTACCGCTCCTCGTACGCCTGTATCAGGGAGAGGAGCAGGTCGAACGAGGCGTCGTCGAGCCGGGGGTCGCCGGAGCCGTAGTGGACCGCGGCGGCCCGGATGGCCGCGCCGATCGCGTCGGCGGCTTCGTCCCGGGAGCCTAGGGCGGAACCGGCCGGCGCGGCGGTGGTGGGCGTCATGCCCCCATCGTCGCCCAGGGGTCTGACAACGCCCCCCGAGTGCCGTCGGGGTGCCCCCACCGCCGACTCCCGCCGCGCCGAACGGGAACGGCGGTCACTTCGCCAGCCGGAAGTGCACGACGGCGACGGTGTCGGTCGGCTCGATCCGGGGGTAGTGGAACCGCAGTCGCTCGTGAAGCTCGGCGAGATCACGAAAGCCGTCCGCCCGGGCGTCCGACTCGCTCAGCTGGGCCACCGTCTTGGCAAGGACCTGCGTGACGACACCCGGTAGTGCCACCTCCTCGTCCAACTCGAACACGAGGCTCACCGGGCCCGCCTCCACCGGGTCACGGAAACGCACCGTGGTCGTCTTCTCCTCGGCGCGTACCGCATCGAGATAGTCGGGATGGAAGTACAGGGTCCGTGTCGCCGTCGAGGGCTGCCGTGAAGTGCTGTCGTCCATTCGGAGCACCCTAAGGGAACGGGCAGACCCCCCGGTCACACGACCCGGCGGACGCCCCGGGCCCGGGCCGGTGAGCGTTTGCGGACACCCCTCAGGCGGCGGTGAAGAACCGCCACTGCTGGCTGGAGTCGTCCTGGCCGCGGCAGCTCCACTGGTGGATCTGCGCCCCGTCGTCCACGGAAGGGCCCGCCACGTCCATGCACTTCCCGCTGTACGGGCTGACCAGCTTGAAGTACTCGGTGCTCGTGTACTGGAGCTCCCACTTCTGGCTGCCGTAGCCCGAGCAGGTCCACTGGTGGAGGTGGGCTCCGTCGGCGTACGAAGGGCCTTGGACGTCCAGGCACTTGCCGCTGTTCTCGTTGACGACGTTCCAGTAGCCGTCGGCCGTGCGGCGGAACGTCCACTTCTGGTTCGAGTCGTTGTCCAGCCGGCAGCTCCACTGGTGCACGTTGCCGCCGTTGTCCCTGGACCACGCCTCGACATCGGCGCACTTCGACGACTTCCTGTTCACGAGCTTGGCCGGGCCGCCCGGCGGCAGCGCCGCGGCCTGCGCACCGTGGGCCGGGACGGAGGTCGCGAGAAGGGGCAGGACGGGCACGGCGAGGGCGGCCAGGATGCGGTTCTTGCGGTTCATGGTCACGGCACCGGTTTGTAGCCGTCCGGCCCGTCCCGCCGTAAGGGCTCGGGTCGTGCGGTCACCCGATCGGACGGACCGGTTCACCGCAGAAACGGCACGCCACCGCCGGTGGGCGTCCTGCTGACGCATGCTCAAAGCTGCTTGGTTGAAGACGATTTCGAGCAGCATCCTTCAAATGATCTCCCTGGCCCGCTATCTTGCCAGGCGCATGCCAAAGCGGTGTGTCCGCAATCCGGACCGCACGAGGAGCTGCCCCATGAGACTCATCCGCATCCCCAGGCGCACGCCCAGGCGTATCCCCACCCGCATGCGCAAGAAGCCCCAGCGGCGGCGGGCCCCCTTCGCCGCGCTGCTCGCCGGGGTCCTCGCCGTCGCCGGGCTGGCCGCAGCCGGGCCCATGACCTCACCGGCCGCCGCGGCTCCCGCTCCCGCGACGGCGGGAAACGCCACCGGGCTCACCCGGTCCGGAAACACCTTCACCGTCACCACCTCCGCCGGAGCGAAGGCCCGCATCGTCATCGCCCGCGCCGACATCTTCCGGCTCTGGCTCTCGCCCGACGGGGCCTTCACCAACGACCCGGCCGGCTCCGACCTCGCCCCGACCACCGACTTCGGCTCCGTCGACGCCTCCTCCGCCGACGCGGGCGCCTACTACCGCATCACCACCGGCGCCCTGAACATCCGCGTCAACAAGACCCCCCTCCAGTTCTCCGTCTACCGCGCCGACAACGCCACCCTCGTCTGGCAGGAGACCCAGCCCACCTCCTGGACCGGGACCCGGACCACCCAGTACCTGGCCCGCGGGGCCGATGAGCAGTTCTACGGAACCGGCCTGCGCCTCGGCGAATGGGCACTGCGCGACAAGACCGTCCCCGTCGCCGTCGACAACAAGTGGCGGGAGAACGACAACGCCAGCCCCGCCCCCTTCTACATGTCCACCAACGGCTACGGCGTCATGCGCAACACCTGGGCCCCCGGCTCCTACGCCTTCAACGCCCCCACCACCCTCGCCCACGACGAGAAGCGCTTCGACGCCTGGTACTTCACCGGTGATTCGCTGAAATCCGTACTCGACGCCTACACCGACGTGAGCGGCAAGCCGTTCCTCGCACCCCTGTGGGGCATGGAGCTCGGCAACGCCGACTGTTTCAACGCCTCCAACCCCGCATACCAGGGCGACCACAACCGCCTGCGCCACCAGACCACCCCCGACGTGGTCGGATACGCCACCGACGCCCGCGCCGCCGACATGCCCTCGGGCTGGTTCCTGCCCAACGACGGTTACGGATGCGGCTACACCGCCCCGCTCAAATCGACGGTCGACGCCCTGAAGGCGAAGGGCTTCCAGACCGGCCTGTGGACCTCCACCGGTCTCGGCTCCATCGCCGACGAGGTGGGAACCGCCGGCACCCGCGGCGTGAAGACGGACGTGGCCTGGATCGGCGGCGGCTACAAGAGCGCGTTCACCGGCGTCCAGCAGGCCGTCGACGGCATCGAGAAGAACTCCGACGCCCGCCGCTACGTCTGGACCGTCGACGGCTGGGCCGGCACCCAGCGCAACGCCGTCGTCTGGACCGGCGACACCAACGGCACCTGGGACGACATGCGCTGGCACGTCCCCGCCATCGCCGGAGCGGGCCTGTCCGCGCTCAACTACGCCTCCGGCGACGTCGACGGCATCTTCGGCGGCAGCCCCAAGACGTACACCCGCGACCTCCAGTGGAAGGCCTTCACCCCCGCCTTCATGACCATGTCGGGCTGGGGCGCCGCCAACCCGGCCGCCGGCTACCAGGACAAGCAGCCCTGGCGCTTCGCCGAGCCGTACCTCTCCATCAACCGCAAGTACCTCCAGCTCAAGATGCGGCTGATGCCGTACCTGTACACCATGAGCCGTACGGCGCACGAGAGCGGTGTGCCGAGCACCCGCGCCCTGGTCCTCGAGTACCCGGACGACCCGGTGGCCCGTGGCAACCTCACCAGCGGCGAGTTCATGGCCGGTGACTCCTTCCTCGTCGCCCCGGTCGTCTCCGACACCTCCGTCCGCGACGGCATCTACCTGCCCGCCGGGACCTGGACGGACTACTGGAGCGGGAAGACGTACGCGGGACCCGGTTGGCTGAGCGGCTACCAGGCGCCGCTCGACACCCTGCCGCTGTTCGTCAAGGGCGGCGCGATCGTGCCGATGTGGCCGCAGATGAACCACACCGGCGAGAAGCCCGTCTCCACCCTGACGTACGACATCCACCCGCGCGGGAACTCCTCGTTCAGCCTCTACGAGGACGACGGGATCACCCGCGCCCACGAGTCAGGCGCGTTCGCCCGCCAGCGGGTGGACGTCACGGCCCCGGCCGCCGGCTCCGGCACGGTCACCGTCTCCGTCGGCGCCCCCACCGGCAACTACACCGGCAAACCGGCCTCCCGCGGCTACGAGTTCAGCCTCCACGTGGCCTCCGCCCCGGGCACGGTCGCCGCCGACGGCGCCGCCCTGGCCCGCCAGAGCTCCAAGGCCGCCTACGACGCGGCCGCGACCGGCTGGTTCTTCGACCCCGCCGACCGCGGCGGCCTCCTGTGGGTCAAGTCCGGTACGAAGTCCGGCGCGTTCGGCGTCACGGTCACCGGCACCTCCGTCCCCGCGGCCGACCCGATCCCGACGGCCTCCACCCCCGTCCCGCAGTCGGCGTGGACCCTGGTCTCCGCCGACAGCCAGGAGACCGCCGCCGAGAACGGCGCGGCCAAGAACGCCTTCGACGGCAACCCGGCCACGCTCTGGCACACCGCCTGGTCCTCGGGCACCCCGGCGGCGCTGCCGCACGAGATCCGCATCGACCTCGGCGCCCGCTACGCGGTCGACGGCCTCGGCTACCTGCCCCGCCAGGACGGCGGAGTCAACGGCCGGATCGGCGGCTACGAGGTGTACGTCTCCGACAGCACCACCGACTGGGGCCCACCCGTGGCCACGGGCACCTTCGCCGACACCGCCGCCGCCCAGTCCGTCCGGACGGCCCCGAAGACGGGCCGCTACCTGCGGCTGCGCGCCCTGAGCGAAGCCGGCGGCCGCGGGCCCTGGACCAGCGCCGCCGAGATCGGCCTGACCGGTCGCGCCGCCCCCCTCCCGGCCGACGCCACCCTCGTCCAGGCCGCCTCCGCCCGCTGCGCGGACCTGCCGCACAGCGCCACCACACCCGGCACCGCACCCACCCTCTACACCTGTCACGGCGGCCCCAACCAGCGCTGGAGCCTGACGGCCGAGGGCCGGGTCACGGGCCTCGGCGGGGTCTGCCTCGACGGTACGGACGCCGCCCCGGTCACCATCCGCACGTGCGGCGCGGCCACCGGGCAGCGCTGGCAGCAGGGCCCGGACGGCAGCCTCCGTACGCTCGGCCAGTGCCTGACGACCGTCGGCGCGGCCACCGCCGACGGCACTGAGCTCTCCCGCGCCGCCTGCGACGGCAGCCCCGCGCAGCGCTGGAGCTTCACACCCTGACGGCGGCCGCCGTCAGGACGGCCCGACTCCGAGCACGGCCCGGCAATCCCGCCGGGCCGGCTCGGAGAGCAGCCCGCGCAGCCGCGTGAACAGGGCGCGCAGGCCCGGCCCGTGGGCCGCGCGGAACGCCGGGTCGATCGCGGCCAGGTCGAGCTCGTTCGCCGCGGACAGCTCGGCGAAGTCCCGCCGGGACTGCCGGCCGGGGGAGTGGATACGGCCGGTGAACCGGTCGCGGAACGCAGGCGCCACCGACGACACCGCTTCGTCGTCGGCGGCGCCTGCGCCGACCGGGTCATCGACGGCCGGGTCCTCGACGGTCGGGTCGTCGGCGGCGAGCGTCGGATAGGAGGCCGCGCGGTCACAGCAGGCGTAGAAGTAGACGATCTCCTCGGCCTCCGCGCCGATCACCGCCGCCAGTTCGCCCCGCCGGGCGAGCGGCAGCAGGGCGGTGGCGAAGCCGTCCGTCCCGTAGCAGGCATGGCACAGGCCGGCGAGCCGCAGGGCGGGCCGGGCCCCCCACGCCCCGAGCCGCGCGTGCACGCGTTCCAGATGCGCCAGCAGGGTGCCGCCCGGGTGGTCCAGGTCTCCCGCGCCCAGCTCCCGCAGCAGCGCCAGGGCGCGTGCCTCCCGGGGCTCGGCCGCTTCCGGTGCCGCCATGGGCGTTCTCCTCTCCGCGAGACCGAACGAGGTGGGCGGGTCGACACCCGTCCGCTCCCGCGCCGGGGTCCGGACCGTGGCGCGCGCGCGGACGGGTTGCCGCCCTGGGGCCCTGCATTGATCGTTGTCCACCTCCAGACCCAAGTCAATCCACTGATTGCCTATCAAGACCCAAGCTCTGCCTTGGAGTAGCCTGCACCCCGTGACCCTCGACGATCTGCGCGTGTTCGTGGCCGTCTGCCGAGCCGGCAGCCTCAGCGCCGTCGCCCGCGACCTCGGCCGTACGCAGTCCGCGGTCAGCCAGCACATCCGCCGCCTCGAAAAGCGGACGGGTACGGAACTGCTGGAGCGGCACGCCCGCGGCGTCGTCCCCACCGAGGCCGGGCGCATCCTCCAGGCGGCCGCCGCCGACGGCATCGCCGGCCTCGACGGCGCCCTGCGCCGCGTCGGTGAACTCGTCCGCGGGGACGGCGGATCGGTGCGCATCACCACGGGCGCGACGACCGTACGGCACTTCATGTCCGAGGCCGTCGTCGGATTCCGGCGCCGCCACCCGCAGGTCAGCCTGGAGTTCCAGACCGAGAACTCCAGCCGCAGCTGCTTCGACGCCCTCGCCGCCGACGACCTGGACCTCGCCTGGATCACCATCGGCCGGCCCGTGCGCGGCATCGAGCAGCGCCCGGTGATGGAGCTGCCCTGGGTGCTCGCGGTCTGCGCCGACGACCCCCTGGCCGCCCGGCCCCGCATCGACCCTGCCGACCTCACCGGCATCCGCCACATCCGGCTCCCGGAGAGCTCCGCGTCCCGCGCCCACCTCGACGCCGCCTTCGCGGAATCCGGCATCCGGATACG
>NZ_LFML01000081.1:0-30050 GCF_001044425.1 Streptomyces roseus | reverse complement strand
CCCGGCCCTGCCGCCGCTCGCGGTCGGCTGGGCCGTCCGCCGCTGGACGGCGCTGTCCCCGCTGGCCCGGGTCTTCGCCGACGACGTCGCCCGCAGCTGCACGGCCCGCGCCGCGCGGCGGCAGTGAGGCGGGCAGCAGTCCCACGGCCGCGAGCGCCGCAGGGGCGAACGGCGCGGTCTTCCCGGCCCCCGCGCCCCCGCCCGCCGCGACGGCGATGCCCAGGGCCGGACCGACGTTCGTCACCGGCGCAGCGCCAGGCCCGGCAGCGGCCCGCCCGCGACCCTGCGGCCGGTCAACGGGAGCACCAGCAGGCCGGCGGCGAGCGGGCCCTGCCCCGTCCGTCCTGGAGCAGGAAGGTGGCCGTCAGCAGGGCCGTCGAGGCCGCGACTGGCCGAACCGCGCCACGGCTGCCGGTACGAGTGGCTGCGGCCCGCCGTTCGTATACCGTACGAGCACGGCCGCGAAGGCGGCCGACCCGCCGAGCCCCAGCAGCGTCGGCGGCCCGGTCCAGCCGAGGGCCGGTGCGCCGGCCAGCGCGTGCACGAGTACGGCGGGGGCCGCGGCCGGCAGCGCCGCCCCGGTCAGCGCGGGCCGGTCCGGTCCGGCGTGGGCACCCGCACGGCGAGGACGAGGGCGGCGATCACGAGGGCGATCGGAACGTTCAGCACGAACACGGAACGCCGGCCCGCGTGCGCGCCCAGCACGCCCCCGAGCAGCGGACCGGCCGCGCCGATGACACTGGAGGGCGGCCAGGGTGGGGAGGTAGGCGGTGCTGGTCCACCGGACCTGGGCCACGCGCGCTCCCAGGTCGTGGCGCACGCTGGGCTGCGCCACGCTGGGGACGGTGCCCTCGGGGGCGACGAGCGTCCCGCGGTTCTCCGGCGCGTAGCCGGCATACGCGCACCCGAGCGTCCGCGCCTGCTCGCGCGGCGAGGAGGCGGTCGCATGGGCGAGGCGCTCGCCGGGAGCAGCTGCCACGCCAGGAGGTGGCGCCCGCGGTCCTGCCGGGCGCTACGCGTCCGCGTGCATCTCCCGGATCGCCCGCACCAGTCCGGCGACGAGGTTCGCCCGCTCGGCCATGGCATCGACGAGCACGTACTCGTGGTCGGCATGCGCGCCGCCGCCGACCGCGCCCAGGCCGTCGAGGGTCGGCACGCCCAGCGCCGCCGTGAAGTTGCCGTCGCTGCCGCCGCCGACCGAACGGCCTTCGAGGCCGGGGAGCAGCTGCTGGGCGACGGCGAAGAGGTCGGCGGAGGCCGACTCCGGCATCGGCGGCCGGCCGATGGACCCGTGGACCGAGATCTCCGCGTCTTCGAGGTGCGGCGCGAGCGCGGCGAACGCGGACTCGATGCGCGCCTGCTCGCGGGCCGACTCGACCCGCACGTCGGCGGTGACGGTCGCCTCGGCGGGCACGACGTTGTCCACGCCCCCCCGCGGACGCGACGGTCGGGGTCACGGTGGTGCCGATCTCGGGCCGGCCGAGCGCGGCGATGTCCAGTACGAGGTGCGCCGCCTCGATCAGGGCGTTGACCCCGGCCTCGGGCTCCAGGCCCGCGTGCGAGGCCCGGCCCGCGACGGAGACGTGGAACGAGCCGCAGCCCTTGCGTCCCGTCTTCAGGGCGCCGCCGTCGGCGGCGCCTTCGAACACCAGGGCGGCGCCGCAGGCCAGCGCGCGTTCCTCGATGAGGGCCCGGGAGGAGGGGGAGCCGATCTCCTCGTCGGCCGTCACCAGGATCTCGACGCCCGACAGGTCGTCGAGCAGCGCGAGCCCGTGGATGGCCTGTACGAGGCCGCCGAGCATGTCGAAGACCCCGGGGCCGGTCACCCGCCCGTCCTCGACGGCGAACGGCCGGCGTTCGAGGGTGCCGAGCGGGAACACCGTGTCGTGGTGGCCGAGGATCAGCACCCGCGGTTCGCCGCCCCCGGACCAGTGGACGTGCGGTCCGGTCTCGCTCTCGATGAGGACGGCCTCCCCGCCGAGGCGGTTCTCGATGATCGCGGCGACGGTTTTGGCCGATACCCCCAGGGCGTCGAGGTCCCGCGAGGGGGACTCGATCTCGACGAGTGTCCTGAGGTCCTCGATCATCGCGTCCACATTCACATGGACAACCGCACGCATCGTCATGGCCCAAGGGTAGCCGCAGCGCCACGGCTCAAAGTGCCCGGGAAGGGTGGCTGAATCAAGTGCGGCCGGGACGAAAGGGGCATCCGAGGGGATGATGGAGAGGAGGAGGTGTACGGGCCATGGCGGAGCATGACGGCGGTCCCTCGGCGGCGAACCTGGAGGATGGCAAGCTGCTCAAGGAGCTGGAGGCCATCCACCGGACCCGCCACGAGACCCTGCTCTACGGGTCGGACGAGGCGCTGGTCACCCACACGCAGCGGATGAACGAGCTGGAGCACGAGTACGTGCGCCGACACCCGCAGCGCGCGCAGACGCCGGGGCGGACCCGGTCGGGCGCCCGCGCCCGGACCGGCGAGGGCTGAGCGGCGCCACCTGCCGCTCCCGGCCTCGCGGGTCCCCTTTCCGGTGTGCTGGACCTTTCCGGTGAGCTGGACCTTCCTGGTGTGCTCGACCTTCGCCGTATGCGCGACCGGGCAGACCGCCAGCGCAGCATGAGCCTCCTTCGCCTCGAATGAGACATTGATGTATCATTCGAGGCGAAGGAGGCTCATTGCTGTGCGCTGCGGTGGGCCTCCCCGCCCGCTCACCCGAACGGAACCCCATGCACGCCCGCCGTCCCGCCGCTCCACTCGACCCGCGCCGCTGGATCGTCCTCGCGATCCTCTCCGGCAGCCTGCTGCTGATCTCCATGGACACCACGATCCTCAACGTGGCCTTCCCCTCCCTCGTCGGCGATCTCCAGCCCGGCGCCGTGCAGCAGCTGTGGATCATCGACGTCTACGCGCTCGCCCTGTCCGGCCTGCTCGTCACCGCCGGCGCCCTCGGCGACCGCTGGGGCCGCAAGCGGCTGCTCATGGCCGGCTTCGTGATCTTCTCCGTCGCCTCCCTCATCGCCGTCTTCTCCACCGAGGCCTGGCACGTGATCGCGGCCCGCGCCCTCCTCGGCGTCGGCGGCGCGGCGATCATGCCCTCCACCCTCTCGATCCTGCGCAGCGCGTTCACCGACGCCAGGGAGCGGGCCTTCGCACTCGCCGTCTGGGCCGCGGTCTTCGGCGGCGGCATGGCCTTCGGCCCGGTCGTCGGCGGACTCCTCGTCCAGGACTACGGCTGGCACTCCGCCTTCCTCCTGAACCTCCCCGTCGCCGCCGTCATCGTCGCGGCCGGCCTGCGCTACCTCCCCGAATCCCGCTCCCCGCGCAGCGGCGGCCGCTGGGACTGGTGGGGCGTCGGCCAGTCGATCGTCGGCATGCTCGCCCTCGCGGGCGGCATCAAGCAGCTCGGCAAGAGCGGGATCGCCGATCCGCTCCCGTGGGCCCTGCTCGCCGTCGCCGCCCTCGCCCTGACCGTCTTCGTACGCCGTCAGCTGCGCCTGGACAACCCGCTGCTCCAGGTCCGGCTGTTCGCGAAGCCCGCCTTCAGCGTCGCCGCCACCGCGATCTTCCTGCCCATGGTGGGCATGGGCGCGATCCTCTTCCTCGTCACCCAGTGGTTCCAGTACGGCCAGGGCTACACCCCGCTCGAAGCGGGCCTGCGCCTGCTGCCCGCCCCGCTCGCCCTGATCTGCGCCTCGATGGTGGCCCCCACCCTGATGCAGCGCTTCGCCATCCGGCACGTGCTGGGCTCCGCGCTGGTGCTCCTGGCCGTCGGCATGGCCCTGCCCTGGACCTTCCAGCAGATCGCCGAGCTCGGCTACCCGGCGTTCGCCGTGGCCCTCACCGTCATGGGCCTGGGCGCCGGCACCGCCACCACCGTCGCCTCGGTCACGCTGATCTCGACCGCGCCCGCGGACGAGGTCTCCAGCGCCGCCGCCATCGAGGAGACCTGCTACGAACTGGGTTCGGCCATGGGCGTCGCCATCCTCGGCAGCACCGCGGCCGTCCTGTACCGGGGCAACCTGCCGGTCCTCGACCTGGACGGCGCCGCCGCCGCGGCGGTCCGCGAGTCCGTGGGCGAGGCCGCCCACGTCGCCGAACAGCTGGGCGGCGCCGTGGGCAAGGGCCTGATCGACGCGGCCTCCCAGGCCTACACCCTCGCCATCACCCCGGCGTTCCTCATCGCGGGCCTCCTCGCGGTCGCCGCGGCGGCCACCACCTGGACGCTGATCCCGCGCGACCTGCGGCCCACCGAGAACCACTGACACGAGGACCGGGCCCGGCCGCCGGTGTCACCGCGACACCCGGTCACCGCGACACCCCGTCCCCGCGGCCCTCGGTCGCCGCGTCGCCGCCCCACGGCCTCACCGCCGCAGCGGCGACGCGGGCGCCGGGCCCAGCGTGGTGGTGCCCGGCGCCGCGCGGTGGCCGAGCCCCGTCCGGTACGCGTCCAGCGCGGCCTCGGTGCGCCCGGTACGCCGCAGCAGATCGCCCAGCAGGCGGCACAGGTCCGCCAGGTCCCCGCCGGCCCCGCTGCGCTCCAGCAGGGTCAGCGCCTGGACGTAGTGCTCCTCGGCGGACTCGGCCTCCCCGCGCTCCTCCGCCATCAGCCCGAGCAGCCGGTGGGCCCCGCCCGCGTGCACGGCGCCATGGCTGTCGCCCAGCTCCAGCAGCCCCGACAGCAACTCGGCGGCCTCCTCGCACCGGCCCAGCCGGCGCAGCACGTCGGCGAGCTCCACCTCGACCTGCGCCGCGTACAGGGCGGCCCGCCGCGCGGCGAGCATGTCCCGCGCCGTGCGCAACTCCGCCTCCGCCGCCACCAGATCGCCGTTCTGCGCCTGGACGTAGCCGCGCATCCAGTGGCAGTGCGCCAGGTCCGTCCGCAGCCGCAGCTGCTGGTAGATCGCCTGTGCCTTGGCGAGGGAGGCGTCCGCCTCCGCGGTCCGGCCCGCGGTGAGGAACGTACGCGCGACCTGCCGGTGCATCCCCGCCACCAGTGCCGGATCGGCCACCCGCGGGGCCAGTGCCAGCGCCAGCTCGGCGGCGTGCGCGGCCCGGGCGTGGGCGCCCATGTCGATGTACGGGCTGATCACGGCCGCGTACAGCAGCACCAGTGCCTCCGGATCCGCCAGGCCGCCCGCGTTCAGCTCGTCGATGGCCGATTCGAGCAGGTAGCAGGCGTAGCGGAGCTCCCCGGCGAGCAGGTGCGCGACGGCCCGGCCCCGGATCGGGCGGGCCCGGCGGGGCAGCGGCTCATCCGCCAGCAGTTTCTCGGCCGCCTCGAAGTGCCCGATGGCGTCCGGCAGTTCACCTGCCTCCAGGGCGCAGTCGCCGAGGCCCAGCAGGGCCTCGGCCCGCTCGGCGTCGAGGCCGAGCCGCTCCGCCTCCGCCAGCAGCCGCCGGTAGCGCGGGGCCGCTTCGGCGGCGTCCCCCGTGGCCAGCGTCCGCTGGGCGTCGGTGAGGGCCAGGCGCAGCTCGGTGGCCAGATGGGCGGGGCGCCCGGTGGCCAGCTCCTCGTACGAGGTGCCGAGCCGCCCGGCGAGGAAGCGCAGCGCCGTCTCGGAGGGACGGACCTTGCCCGACTCCAGGGTCGAGATGTAGGCGGAAGTGTACGAGGGCTCCGCCAACGCCCGCTGCGTCAGCCCGCGTTCGGCGCGCATGCGCTGAACCCTGCGTCCGATCTCGGCCGGTTCGTCCATGTGGACCCCCTCGTTGCTCCAACTCCCCATGGTGCAGGGGCGGCAGGCCATTGCGCACCTCCCGTGCGCCCTCTAGTTTAAGCAACCGATTCAGCGCACTTATCACTTCGCTTAACTTCCGGTGACTTCCGGCTTCCCGGGGAGAACTCATGGACGCGTCCCTCCGCTTGACGCTGCGCGCCGCCCTCGCCGCGGCCTGTACGACGGCCCTGCTGCTGGCCGCGGGCCCGCTCGGCACGGCGGCCGCCGCGCCGCCGCCACCGGTACCGGCGGGCGTCGGGACCGGGAACGGCGCCGGGACCCAGGTGGAGGTTCCCGGACCCGAGGACGGCACCGTCGCCGGATCCGGCCACGTCCGCGTCCCCGCCGCCGGGAAGGCGAGGAAGGCCCCGCAGCTCTCCGAGGCCGAGCGGGCGGCCGACGGCGACGTCGCCAAGATGGTCGACAACGGTCCGACGTCCGACCGCCTCGACATCGTCGTCGTCGGCGACGGGTACACCGCCGCCGAACAGGACCGCTTCCACGCCGACGCCCGGGCCAAATGGGCCGAGATCACCGCCGTCGAGCCGTACTCCACGTACCGGAACCTCTTCAACGTCTGGACGGTCGACGCCGTCTCCCGCGATTCCGGAGTCTCCGGCGACCCCACCCCGGCCACCGTCCGCGACACCGCCCTCGGCTCGTACTTCTGGTGCGAGGACATCGAGCGGCTGCTCTGCATCGACCAGCCGAAGGTGGACGCGTACGTGGCGAAGGCGCCGGCGGCCGACCTGGTCCTGGTCCTGTCCAACAGCGCCAAGTACGGTGGAGCCGGGTACAACGAGCCCAGCGCCACCCTCGGCTACGAGGGGATATCGACCGCGTCCGCGGGCAACGCCAAGTCCGGGCAGGTCGCCATCCACGAGACGGGCCACTCCCTGGGCAAGCTGGCGGACGAGTACTTCTACCCCGGCACCCCCGGCTACGAGAAGTACGAGGGCCCCGAGCCCGCCGACTCCAACACCTCCACGCTGCCCGCCGACCGGATGGCCGCCGAACGGGCCAAGTGGTACCGCTGGCTCGGCGCCGCATCGCCCGACGGCGGCACGGTCGGCGCGTACGAGGGCGGCGGCTACTACGTCACCGGCCTCTACCGGCCCACCGACAGCTCGATCATGCGGGTGCTGGGCAAGCCCTTCAACCCGCCCGGCACCGAGGCGATGATCGCCGGCTTCTACCAGCACGCGAAGGCCGCCGCCCCCCTCACCCCCACCGGCCGCACCCTGCGGCTGCGCAACACGGCGAAGGTCTCCGTGCCCCGGCTGACCGGCGCGGACGGCCGCCAGCCCGAGGTCCGCTGGTACCTCGACGGCCGCGAGCTGAAGCGGTTCGCGGGCCGCACCGAGGTCGCGGTCGCCGAGCTGTGGCTCTTCGACCTGCGCACGCACAAGCTGTCGGTGACCGCCGAGGACCGCACCCCCTCGGTCCGCGACCCGAAGATCGCCCGCACCCTGAGGTCCACGGTCGACTGGACGGTCCGTCTCTGAGGCGCGGCGCTCAGGCGCCGGCCGCGTACGCCCAGACCTCGCGCACCGGGGCGGACGGCGTCGGGCTGGTCATCGCCACCTGCGTGAGCAGGACGGACACGGAGTCGGTGGCCGGGATGACGTGGCCCGCGGTCCCGGTGCCGCCGACCCAGCCGTACCGCCCCGGCACGTTCCACGGATCGCGGTCCGTGACGTCCACCGAGCCGCCGAACCCCCAGCCCTGGCCCTCCAGGAACAGCTCGCCGCCGGCCCGCTGGGCCGGGGTCAGCCAGTCGGTGGTCATCTTCCGTACGGAATCGGGCGACAGGAGCCGACCCCGGTCCCCCTCCAGCGCCCCCTGCGCGAGCAGCATCCGGCCGAACGCGCACCAGTCGTCGGCGGTCGAGACCAGGCCGCCGGCGCCGGAGGCGAAGGGGGGCAGGCTGCTCCACTGCCCGTGGGGGGCATCGGCCAACGCGAGGCCGCCGTCGCCCTCGCGGTAGAGGCTCGTGAACCGGCCCAGGTCGGCGGGGGGAACGCAGAACCCGGTGTCGGCCATGCCCAGCGGTTCGAAGATCCGCTCGGCCATGAACTCGGGCAGGGACTGCCCGGAGACCCGGGAGATCAGCACGCCCAGGATGTCGTAGCAGGTGTTGTACAGGAACGCCTCGCCCGGCTGGCACAGCATCGGAACGCCCGACAGCGTCTTCAGCCACGCGTCCGGCTCCGCGACCTCCTGTGGCTGCGGCGGCCCCTGCTTCAGCTCGCTGACGAGCGGGCCGACCGCGGGCAGCGAGAAGTCCGCCGGGAACCCGTACCCGGCGCGGGAGGTCAGCAGGTCGAACACGGTGATCGGGCGCTCGGCGGGCACCAGGTCGTCGAGCGCGCTCCCGGGCGTGCGGGCGACCAGCGGCGAGGCCAGCTCGGGCAGCCACGGCGCGATCTCGTCCTCCAGGGCCAGCAGGCCCTCCTCGACCAGCGTCATCACGGCCGCGGCCGTCACCGGTTTGGTCATCGAGGCGATCCGGAAGATCGAATCCCGGACCATCGGAGCCGTGCCCTCCAGGTCGGCCGAGCCGACGGCCGCCACCTCCACCCGGTCGCCCCGGGCCACCAGTCCCACCGCCCCGGGCAGCGATCCGCTGCCCACGTGCCGTTCCAGGATGTCGCGCAGATCGCTCATCACTCCACCTCTCCCGATGCCGCTGCGGATACCTCCTCCCCAGACTCCCGCAGCGCCGCGCATTCATCGGCCGGACGCGCGGCGGACGGCCGGACGGGTCACCACCAGTAGGCGGGGTACCGCGGCGCCTTGCGCCGGATGCGTGACGCGGCGTACCCGGTCAGGACGAGGAGCACCGACGCGCCGAACAGCAGCGGGACGAATCGGGCGGGGGCCGGGCTCTGGAGCACGATCACCACGGAAGTGGCGCACGCGGGCGAGTGCGGGGTACGGGCGGTCATCAGCAGCGCGAGCGTGACACCGGCCGCGACGGCCGCGACCCAGGCGCTGCTGCCCGCCGCGGTGAGGGCGAGGTAGCCGACGGCGGTGGCCAGCAGATGGCCGGCGACCACACTGCGCGGCTGGGCCAGAGGCAGGGCGGGGGTGCTGTGCACGAGGGCGGCGCTGGCGGCCAGCGGCGGTATCAGCACCGGCTCGTGCAGCAGTGCGCCGATCCCGACGAGCCCCAGCAGCACCGCGGTCACGGCGCTGGTGCTGTGGAAGGCGGCCGCGGTGGTGGGACGGGCGGGCGCCCGGCCGGCGGCGATCCGGGACCGGGCGGACCTGGCGGCCGACTCCGGGGCGGGCGCGGAGGCGGAGGGCGAGGGCAGGACGGTGCTCATGTACGACTTCCGGGGCAGGACGACGGGGAAACGGGGAGTGCGGTCACGGGGAATGCGGCCGAGGCGGCACGGAGACGGGGTGATCGACCGCCGCCTCGGCCTCGCGCCCGTCCCTGGTACGGCCGACGCGGAGCGGCTACGACCCTATCCGTCAGGTGTGCGGGGCACGCATCCGGGGAGGGATACGGGTACGGGAAGGACGGAACATGACGACGCACGGCCCAGACGCGGAGGTACCCCCGCCCCCGCCCGCCGCCCACCGGGCCCCCGAGCCCGCCGGGGGCGGGGAGCCGGCCTGCATGCTCCACCTGGTCTGTCCCGACTGCGGACGGCTCGCCGACGAACACGGCGCGCGGTCCTGTTCCCGCTGCGGCGCCCCGCTCCCGGACTGCGGACCGTGAGGCCCGCGCGACCGCGCCCGATATCCACTGGCCCCGGCGAGGGCGGCGGTCCTAGGGTGCGGGCCATGACGATCATGAGCTCAGAATCCGTGAACCGATCCGTGTCCCTCACCGCACAGGCCCTGCGCAAGGTGGCGCACCTCGACTGGTCCGTCCCCGCCGCCGGCCTGGAGTGGAGCTGTTTCGACACCGCCGTGCACGTGGCGAGCGATTTCACCGGCTACGCCACCCAGCTCACCGGCCGCTCCACCAGCGGATACGCCCCCTTCGACATCACCGCCGACCCCGGCACCACCCCCGACGGCCTGATCCAGGTCATCGAGGCCACCGGGGGACTGCTGTCCGCCGCCGTGGCCGTGACCGACCCCGCGGTCCGGGCCTGGCATCCGTACGGCTTCGCGGGCCCGGACGGGTTCGCCGCGATGGGCGTCGTCGAGACGCTGCTGCACACCCACGACATCCTGAACGGTCTCGGCGTCCACGACTGGGAGCCCGACGCGGACCTCTGCGAGCAGGTCCTCGACCGGCTCTTCCCGCAGGTGCCGCGCGATGTCGCCGCCCCGTGGCCGACGCTGCTGTGGGTGACCGGCCGCGGCGCCCTTCCCGGCCTGCCCCGCCGCACCGCATGGCGCTGGTACGCCGAACCCGTCGCCGCGGAACGCGTCGTGCTCTGCGAGATCTCCCCGCTCGTCGCCGCGGACATCCGGGACGGCGGCACCGGCGGCTTCGCCTGGGCCGGGGACGGCCCCGGCGAGGGCACCCGGGTCGCCTCCACGATGGTGGCCAAGGCGCGCGAGGAGGGTACGTTCCGCCCGGGATGGGGCGCCTACGCCATCGTCCGTGAACAGGACCGGCGCGCGATCGGCGGGATCGGCTTCCACGGCGCCCCGGACGCCGAGGGGAACGCGGAGGTCGGCTACGACCTCGTCCCCTCGGCCCGGGGCAACGGCTACGTCACCGACGCCCTGAAGGGCCTGGTCGTCTGGGCCTTCGCGCAGCCCGGGGTGACCGCGCTGCACGCCGAGGTCGACGCCGGCAACGCGCCGTCCCACGCCGTGCTGGGCCGGGCGGGATTCGAGCGGACGGGCTCCACCGAGAACGGCGGAGCCCGGTACACCCTGCGTGCGGCCGCTCAGTAGGCGCCGCCGCTCAGAAGCCGCAGCCGGTGACCCACTTGTGAGAGGAGATGCGGTCGTTCCACTCCCACGGGATGTTGCCGGACCCGCCGTTCGGGGCGCAGGTGGATGCGCCGCCGTAGCCGATGTTCTCGTAGACGCGCACGTCCCCGAAGGAACCGGCGTACCCGTTGTTCCACCAGGACGAGGCCCGGTCGTTCATGTTGAAGTTGCCGCCGGCCCCACAGGTGCGCCAGTCGGCGTCGTTGCCGCTCCAGCCGCAGGAGTGGCCGCCGCGGTTGGTGTCCTCCCAGACCCAGTAGTTGCCGTCCGCGGCCGCGCCGGAGGCGTCAAAGGCCCCGGCCGTGGCGGCGGTGCCGGCCGTGGCGGCGCCGGCGGCGGTCATGGTCGCGGGGACGGCCAGCAGCGGTACGGCGAGCGCGCCGGCGAGCAGCAGGGTGCGGAACTTACGCATGGGATCCTCCGGAAGGTCGTGGGTTCGGTGTCCGGTCTGCTTCTTCGGGGCCGTGGTCTTCACAGCCGTGTTCTTCACATGCCTGGCGCGCCGTCGCCAGCGCGCCGTTCTGGAGCCGCCACCTGAGCGCGATCTCCTCCTGGTGCTGGGCACGGAGTTGTTCGCCGTAGGTGTGGTCCAGAGCCTTGGAGACCCGGGCCAGCGCGGTGCCGGTCGCACAGGTCGCTTCGATGACCGCCAGTTCGGCCTCGGCCGCGTCCGCCCGCGCCGGCGGCATGCTCTCGCCGAACCGGGCCGCGGCCTGCCGGGAGGCGTCGGGGTCCGCGTACGGGCGGCCGGCCGCCCGCATGCACGCGGCCCACTGCCCTACGGCGTCCGCGTACTGGCGGTCCCCGTGTACGCGCGTCTCGCGCACCGGCCGCAGGTTCATCGTGACGACCTTGACGCGGAACCAGGTCGCCAGATCCCCGTAGAGGGTGCGTTCGGCCTCCGCGATGCAGCCCTCGGGGGAGGCGGTGATCGTCATTCCGGTGGGGGCGGTGGCGGAGAGCCCCACGGGGGCGGAACCCATGAGCGCGGTCCGGGCGGCCGCCCGCCCGGACGCCGACAGCCCGCGGAAGTACCGCTGGTTGGGATCGGCCTCCCGGGCCTTCGCCGCGGCGCGTTCCTCCCGGCCGCCGTAGCCGTGGGCCCGCGCCCACTCGACGTCGTCCACCCCGTACGGGAAGGACCGCGCGCCGGTGTCGGCGACCTCGGTGACGGCGTACGGGAAGCCCCGCCCGTCCATGCACCGGCTGATCAGGATCTGCTCGGCCCGCTCCAGCAGCCGGGTCTCGGCGGCGCTGGGCTCACGGGCGGGGGCGAGCGGTGCGGGCCGGCCGGCCGGGCCGGCCGCGACCTTCGGTGAAGCTCCGTCGGGGGCCTCGGCGGCCGGCCCGCAGCCTCCCAGGAGCAGGAGGGCCGCCGCGGCCGCGGCGGCGGCCCGGGCGGGGTGGTGTCGTCGCATCGGTGTGCCCCTTCCTCTCGCGGCGACGGTGGTGCGGCGAACCCAGGTCTAGCGGCGATCGGTTGTTCGGCGTCGGCGTGGTGGCAGTGAACAAACAATTGCTGAACAATCCACCCCAGAGGGCAGCAAACTCACCAGGCGGGAAAGGGGAGGACATGGCCCGCAAGGAGCGTCCGCTGGAGGGTGAGGACGGACCGCTGAGGCGGTTCGCCACCGCCCTGCGCCGCCTGCGCCACGAGGCCGGATCCCCGCCGTACCGGGAACTGGCGTCCCGCGCCCACTACTCCGTGGCGACCTTGTCCGGGGCCGCGTCCGGCCGCCGGCTGCCGAGCCTCGACGTGACGCTGTCGTACGTCCGCGCCTGCGGCGGCGACGTCCGGGAGTGGGAGGGCCGCTGGCACGCCGTCGCCGCACAACTGGCGGCGGCCGGAGCCCCGGAGCCCGAGGAGGTGACGGGCGAGAACGGGACGCACGGAACTCCGTACGTCGGCCTCGCGGCCTTCCGCACCGAGGACGCGGACCTGTTCTTCGGCCGCGAGCGGCTCGTCGAGGACCTCCTCGCGAGCCTCGCCCGGCAGCGCGTGGTGGCTCTCGTCGGCGCCTCGGGAGCCGGCAAGTCCTCCGTCCTGCACGCCGGGCTGCTGCCCCGGCTGAGCGCCCAGAGCCCGCCCACCGCGGTCCGCGTCCTGACCCCCGGACCGCACCCGCTCGATCGGGTGCGCCACGCCCTGGACGCGCACGCGGCCGACGGCGGCGAACTCGTACTGGTCGTCGACCAGTTCGAGGAGGTCTTCACGGTCTGCGCCGACCCCGGCGAGCGCGCCGGCTGCATCGACGCGCTCATCGCGCAGGCCCGGCGGCCCGCATCGCGCTGCCGCGTCGTCCTCGGCCTGCGCGCCGACTTCTACGGCCACTGCACCCGGTACGCAGCTCTCGTCGAGGTCCTGCGCCAAGGCCAGGTCCTCGTCGGGCCGATGAGCGCGGCCGAACTGCGCCGCGCCGTCGTCGAACCCGCCCGCCGGGGCGGCCTCACCGTGGAAGGCGCCCTCCAGGCCACGCTCGTCGCCCATGCCCACGGGCAGGTCGGCGCCCTGCCCCTGCTCTCCCACGCGCTCCTGGAGACCTGGCGGCGGCGCCGCGGCGCCGCCCTGACCCTGGACGGATTCCACGCGGCGGGCGGCTTCGAGGGAGCGCTCGCCCAGTCCGCGGAAACCCTCCACACCTCCCTCTCAGTGCGCCAGCAACGGCTCGCCCAGCAGATCTTCGTCCACCTCATCGCCCTCGGCGAGGGCACGCAGGACACCAAACGCCCGGTGGCCCGCGAAGAGCTGAACCAGGACGCCGACACCGCCACCGTCCTCGCCCGGGCCGCGCGGCTGCGCCTGCTCACCCTCGACGACGGACGGGTCGAGCTCACCCACGAGGCCCTCATCCGCGCCTGGCCCCGGCTGCGCGGCTGGCTCACCGACGACCGCGAACGCTTACGCCTCCACCGCCGCCTCACCGACGCCGCCCGGGCCTGGGAGGCCCTCGGCCGTGACCCCGGCGCCCTCTACCGCGGCACCCGGCTCGACCTCGCCCGTGACCTGGCCGCCACCCGCACCACCGGACTCTCCGCCGCGGAACGGGCCTTCCTCGAAGCGAGCACCGCGGCCGAGGCCGCCGCCGGGAACGCCGCCCGCCGCCGCGCCCGCCGCCTGCGCACCCTCGTCGGCCTCCTCGCCGCCCTCGTCGTGGTGGCCGGGGCCGCCACCACCAACGCCGTGCGCGCCGAGGACGAGGTCACCCGACAGCGCAACGACGCCGTCGCCCAGAACCTCGCCGACAGCGCCCCCGACCTCGCCAACACCGAGCCGGGGCTGGCCGTACAGCTGGGCCTGACCGCGTACCGCCTCGCCCCCACCACCAAGACGCGCGACAGCCTGGCCAGCACCCTGATGACCGCCACGCCCGCGCACGCCAAGGAGGTCCTCGCGCTCGCCTACCGCCCCGACGGCGGGCAGCTGGCGACCACGAGCGGCGACCACACCGCGCGGCTCTGGCGGATGCACGGCACCGACGCGCCCGTCGCCGAGGCCACGCTCGGCGGGCACGGCGACGACGTGCGCTGCGCGGCCTACCGGCCGGACGGCCGCGCGCTCGCCACCGGGGCCGCCGACGGGAGCGTCCGGCTGTGGGACGCGGCGGACCCGTCCCGGCCCGCCCCGCTGGCCTCGCTCACCGGCCAAGGGGGCGACGTGCGCTCCCTGGCCTACGGGCCGGACGGCCGTACGCTCGCCATCTCCGGGGCCGACGGGAGCGTGGGGCTGTGGGACGTCGCCGACCCCGCCCGCCCCGCCCTGCTCGCCCGCCTCGCCGGGCACCGGGACGCCGTCCGTTCCGTCGCCTTCAGCCCGGACGGCCGTACGCTGGCCAGCGCGGGCGAGGACCGCACCGTACGGCTGACCGACGTGGCCGACCCGCGGCGCCCGGAGCCGCTGGCCGTCCTGGAGGGCCACGACATCGCCGTGTTCTCCGTGGCCTTCGCCCCCGACGGACACACGCTCGCCGCCGCCGGCGGCGGACGCACCTCGATCCGCCTCTGGAACGTCACCGATCCGCGGCGCCCCGCCCCGCTCGCCGTCCTCGCGGGCCACACCGACGTCGTCGGCTCGGTGGTGTTCAGCCCCGACGGGCGGACCCTCGCCAGCGCGAGCGACGACCGCACGGTGCGCGTGTGGAGTGTGGCCCGCCCCGCCCACCCCGGGCTGATGACCACGCTGACCGGCCATCTCACCGCCGTCAGCTCGGTCGCCTTCAGTCCCGACGGCGCGGTGCTGGCCTCCGCCGGATTCGACGGCACGGTCCGGCTGGCGGGTACCGACCAGGCGCGCGTCATCGCCGGGGCGTGCGCGCACACCGGACCGCGGATCACGCGCGCCCAGTGGTCCGCGCACCTGCCGTACGTCGACTATTCCCCGCCGTGCGGCGGCATGGAGCAGGGGTCCGCGGGGGTGTCCGGGCGGTAGCCTCGGCGGCGGACGCCCGACACCGGCTCGGAAGGCAGGCCCCGATGGCGAGTTCTCCGATTCCCCCTTCTTCCGCTTCTTCACCTTCTTCCGCTTCTTCCGCCCGTTCCCGGATCCCCGTGATCGACCTCGGACCGTGGCGGTCCGGCGAGGCGGGGGCGCGGCAACGGATCGCCGCCCGCGTCGACGAGGCGCTCCAGGCGGCCGGGTTCCTGCTGATCACCGGGCACGGGGTGGATCCGCGTCTGCCCGCGCGGATCCGGGAGGCGGCCCGGGAGTTCTTCCGGCAGCCGGCCGAGGCCAAGGACCCGTACGCGGTCGCGGTCGGTGGGCGGGGCTGGCTCGGTCCGGGCGCCGAGGCCAACAGCTACGCGGAAGGGGCCGCCTCGCCGCCCGACCTCAAGGAGTCCTGGTCCTGCGCGGCCGACGAGCCCACCGGGGACCTGTCCGTGGACGCCGAGTGGTTCCGGCCGAACGCCTGGCCGGCCGAGGTGCCGGCGCTGCGAGCGCCGGCCGTCGAGTACATCGCCCGGATGCGGGCCCTGTCGGACGAGCTGCTGGAGCTCCTCGCCACCTCACTCGGCCTCGACGCCGACCACTTCACCCGCCACACCGGCCACCCCACGTGGGGGTTCAACCTCAACTGGTACCCGGGCACGGAGGTGCTCGGCGAGCCGCTGCCCGGCCAGTTCCGCATCGGGGCGCACACCGACTTCGGGACGGTCACGATCCTCGACCGCGAGCCGGGCTCGGGCGGGCTCCAGATCCACACCGACGCCGACGGCTGGCAGGACGCCCCGTACGATCCGGCCGCGCTCACCGTGAACATCGGCGACCTGATGGCCCGCTGGACGGGCGACCGCTGGCGCGCGGGACGCCACCGGGTGCTGCCGCCGCCCGCCGACGCCCCGGCCGAGGAGCTCGTCTCGCTGGTCTATTTCTACGAATGCGATCCGCACACCCGGGTCGAGTCGCTGCCGGCGCCGGTGGGGCGGGTGGTGCACGAACCCGTGGACTCCCACGCGTACCTGAGGGCGAAGCTGGACGCGATCACGGTGTCCTGACGCCTCCCGACCTCGTGGCGCCGGTGGTACCGGGTCCGCGGCGGCCGCCCGGCCCGATTACCGCTGGTCGGCGGTGTTCGGCAGGATGGGGGCATGACCGAGATCCGCACCCCCCGCCTGCTGCTGCGCCGCTGGACCGACGACGACCTCGTCCCCCTGTCGGAGATCAACGCCGACCCCGATGTGATGCGCTGGATCGGCGACGGCTCCACCCTCGACCTGGACCAGACCGCCGAGGAGATCGAGCGCTGGGAGGAGGAGTGGGACGACGAGGGCTTCGGCCTCTTCGCCGTCGAGCTGCTGGCCTCCGGCGAGCTGATCGGCGCGGTCGGCCTGAGCGTGGCGCAGTCCCCGGCGGAGGTACGGGACTTCGTGGCGATCAGCTGGCGGCTCGGCCGGCCGTACTGGGGCCAGGGTTACGCCTCCGAGGCCGCGCAGGCCACGTTGGAGTTCGCCCTCCAGGACCGGGGCCTCGACCGGGTGATCGCGGTCAACCGGTCGGGCCACGAGGAGTCCGAGAACGTGATCCGCAAGCTGGGCATGGTGGCGGAACTGGACACGACGGACCCGGAGCACGGCCACCTCCTCCAGGTCCACAGCATCGACCTCACGGAATACGAGGCCTGACCCGAGGGCTCCGGGCACCGGAGGGTCCTGGGCACCCGAGGGCTCCGGGCCAGGGGGCGACGGCCCCCCGGGCCATCAGGTGCCGGAGTTGTCGACGAGGCCCACGACGTCGAGAAACTCGACTTCGGGCGGGACGCCGTAGACCCCCGTCACCTTGTCGACGAGCTCTTGCGTGAAGAAGGCCCGGGCCTTCTCCTCGTCGTCCCAGACGTAGAAGTTCCGCGCGTGGACGCCGTCTTCGGCGAGCATGAAGCTCTTGAGGCGAAGGCCGGCCATGCCTTCGAACGGTCCCCGGAGTTCGTCGGCGATCTTGGCGATGGTTGAACGATCGAACTTGTCGGTCTGCGTGAAAGTCACGAGCACGCCGATCATCGGGAGCCTCCCATCGACTGGGTAAAGCAACGGTCGATCGAGTGATCCTGGCGGCCATCCCAGTATACGCGGCCGCACATTCGGGCCCCCGGGCCGCGAACCGGCAGGGTCGCCGGTCGGCCGGGCGCGACGCGGCCGGTCAGGGCTTGGCCGGGCCCGGGGCTTCGGCGGCGTGGCCGGCGCGGACCGCGGCGAGGGCGGCCGCGTGGACGGCGGCCGGGTCACCGCGGTGGGGGACCGGGCTGCCCGTCAGGGTGTACCACTCCTCCGCGTCCTTGTACTGGACCTCGATCCGGACCAGGCCACCGTCCGGGAGCGTCGTCGTACGCAGGGTCAGCGGGCCCGTGATCACCCCGACCTCGTCCGTCATCGCCCCGCCCGGCCCGGCGAGGACCTCGTCGCACCACTGCCCGCGTCCGCTCATGTGCTCTCGTCCTCTCGTCCCGTCATCCCGCGCAGCTGTCCAGCATCGTCGCGAGCATCTTCTTCTCGGCTTCCGTCACGGTCAGCCCGTACGTCGATTTCACGGTGGTCCAGGCCCGCCCGTACTGGCACCAGCTCGCCTTGTCCGGCGGCTGCCACAGGTCGGGACTCTGGTCGCCCTTGGAGCGGTTCGAGGCCGCCGACACCGACAACAGCTGAGGGTGGGTCAGGTCGTTGGCGAAGGCCTTGCGCCGCGCGGCGTCCCAGCCGGCCGCACCCGAGCGCCAGCCCTCGGCGAGCGGCACGATGTGGTCGATGTCCATCTTCGAGGCCTCGGTGACCACGACCCCGTCGTACAGGCTCTTCCACGTGCCGGAGACGGCCTTGCACTCGGAGTCCTGCTTGACGTCCGTGCCGTCGCGCTTGAGGACCACCTCGCGCGTGTCGCACTTGTTGCCCTGCTCGGCCCAGTGGGTGAACTTGGCCCGGCTGTAGCCGGCCATGGTCCCGGGCGCCGCGACCTTCAGCGCGGCCAGCTGCGCCCGGGCCGCCTCCACGCCGACCATGCCGGGCAGCACGTCCCCCGAGGCCGGTTTGGCGTCCGAGCCGCCCGGAGCGGAAGACGGCGAACCGCCCGCCGAGGACCCGCCGCCCTTGCCCGGCGCGGTACCGGTACCCGAGCACCCGGCCACGGCCAGCAGCACCGCCGCCGTCAGGGCAGCACCCCGCACACGTATCTGACGTCCCATCAACCCACCCCGAGCCGGCTCCGCACCGCACGCTGTCCCCGAAAGACTACCCAGAACCGGACATTCAAGCGGACGACCCACGCGTCGCGCCCCGCGGCCACCGAACCGTGTGCTCCCCGGGCCGCCGGGGCGGGCGCTCGGCGGGGCCCCTCGGTGGGTGTTGTCAGTGGCCCTCGCTAGTCTCCCGGCATACCGCAGCTCAGGGGGCTTCGTCCCCCTGGTCGACGCTGCGCGCATCCGGGTTTCGGGCAGGCGGAGGGGCACGTACTGATGGCATGGCTGGCGGCGGGCGAGGGGTACGAGATCGCCCTGGTGGAAGGGAAGGTGGCGGCGCGGTCCGCCACCGGGCGCACGGCGGGACGGCAGTTGAAGACGCTGCCCAAGGCCCTGCGCGACCACCCCGAGGTGGACCGGCTGCGCCGGCTCGCCGAATGGCTGGATCGGCACGAGGCCGCCTGCGTCGCCCAGGTGGACACCTGGATGGTGTCCTCGCTGCCCGTGCCGACGGCGCTGCTCGCCCGGGTCTGGCCGGACGAGGCCTGGCAGAGCGCGCTGCGCGACATCGCGGTCGTCGGCGACGACCCGGACGAGGTGGGCTTCCTGCGGGACGCCACCGCCGGCGGTGAGCTGAAGGTGGTCAACCTCGACGGCGAGACCGTACGGCTCTCCCCGCTCACGGTGACCCTGCCGCACCCGGTGCTGCTGCCCGACCTCGACGACGTACGGGACTTCGCGGCCGAACTCGGCATCGTCCAGCGCGTCGAGCAGATCCACAGGCCGACCTGGGTGAAGCCCGAGGCGCCGGCCGCCACCGCCACCGAGGTACGGGACTACGCGGGCGGGGTGTTCGCGAGCCGGTTCGGCCTGGCCGCACGGGCGACCGGCCTCGGGTACCGGGTCTCCGGCGGCTACGCGACCTGCAAGGTCCGCGACACCGGCAGGGGCACGGAGGCGGCCGTCTGGATCGGCGAGCCGTACTACGAGGACGAGACGAGCACCGGCGCCCTGAGCTGGCACGACGAGAACGGCCGGGCGGTGCGGCTGACGGAGGTCGGACCGGTCGCCTGGTCCGAGGGAATGCGGATGGCCGCGGCGCTGTACGCCGGGCGCAAGATCGAAGAGGGCGGGGACGCGCGATGAGCACCACCACCGACACCACGGCTGCGGCGGCCCCGGCGGCGGAGACCGCCGAACTGCTGCTCAAGGCCGGCGCCGTACTGCCGAACGGCACCGAGGGCGCGGGCCCCACGGCGGTCGACCTGACCGCACGCACCTACCGCCACCCCGCCCTGCCGGACGGCCGCGTCGTCGTCCGGCTCGCGGCCGCCGAACTGGGCCCGGCGGAGGACCTCGCCGCCGGATTCCTCGGGCTCGTGCCCGACGAGGCCGAGGGCGCACCGCCCGTGGTGGGCCTCGGGCAGCGCCAGGCCCTCGGCTTCCCCGAATGGGTCCTCGTCCACCACCCGCAGGACGGCCACCACGCCCTCGCCGTGGTCCCCGAGCTCGACCGGATCGCCCGTACCGCCAAGACCAAGCCGAAGGCCGCCCTCGACGCCTGCCACGAACTGGCCGGCCGGCTCGGCGCCGCCGTCCCGCACTTCCTGCCCGTCTTCTACGAGCAGGCCGCCCGGGCCTTCCTCGCCGTCGAGAACACCACGTACGCCGCCCAGCTGTTCGGCCGGGCCCGCACCAGCGAGGCCCAGCACGGCCTGACCGTCGACGAGGACCGCCTCGACGCGGTGTTCCTCGAATTCGCCCTGGTCGGCGCCCTCCCGGTCAAGGTGCTCACCGGCTACGGCAAGGAGCTGTCCGCCCGGGTCGGCCCCGCCGAGGCCCTGATGCGCTTCCGCCGCCTGTGCGTGCGCCGCACGGCCGGCGGACTGCCGCCCTCCGCGCAGGCCGCGACCGAACTGCGACGCCTCGCCCGCGCCGCCGGACTGACCGGCACCGAGGCCGAGCAGGAGTACCTCGCCGAGCTGCTCCCGCTGCCCGCCACGCTGCGCGCCGCGTACGGCTGGTGGAAGGCCCACCGCACCGCGCTCGTCGCACTGGCCCGCCGGGTGCCGGCCGTACGGGGCACCCTGCTCGGCCTGATGCCGCCCGGCGGCGGGGACGGCGAGCTCCTGGAGCTGTGGCTCGGCCTGCTGGAGGAATCCGGCGCCACCGCCGGGCTGGTCAGCGCCGACCTGCCGGCCGAGGAGCGCTGCTCCGACGGCGCCGCCGGCTGGCTGGAGCGCTTCCACGCCGCCCGGCACACCGGCTGGGGCTCGCGTCCCTCGCTTCCCGCACTGCTGGACCTGGTCACGCGCGCCGCCGGCCGGCTGCGGGCCGAGCTCGCCGCTCGGGCCGAACCGGCCGGGTCCGGTCGCGCAGCGGGCCTGAAGGTGGGCGTCGAGGACGCCGACCTGCTGGACCTGCTGCTCTCCCTGGGCGTCCCGGTCACCGACCCCGACCCCGATTCCGACTCCCGCCGACGCCACGACCAGCTGAACCTGGCCGACTGGGCGCGTTCCGACCAGCGGCGGGACCTCCTCGCCATCGCCGCCGACCCGCGCTTTCGGCCCGCGTTCCGGCGGGCCGCGTACGGCCTGGGCGGTGACGCCCACGCGGTGGAGGTCATGCGCCTGCTCGCCGCCGCGCCCGGCGGCCGTCCGATGCTCACCGAGTGGATGCACGAGGTGGCCGCGGCCTCCACCGCCGCCGGACTGCCCGGACTGCCCGACGCCATCCGCCGGCTGACCTGGCTGCCCGCCGAAGCCCTCGAACTCGCCCGTGAGGAGGTGGCCGCCGCGGCCGCCGCCGACCTCGGCTCCATCCTCGCCCGCACCCTGCGCACGGGGCTCTTCGAGGAACTGACCTGGCCCGCCTGGGAGAGCGCCGTCGCCGAGATGACACCCTCCGGCCACAACGGGAGCGATCTGACCGTCGTCGAGGCATGGCCCCACCTGATCGTCGCCAACTCCCGTCAGGTCCGCGTCATCGACGCCGAATCCACCGTACTCACCCACGACCTGCGGGCGGCGAGCGGCAACGCGCGCCGGTACGGGTTCCACTACGTCGACGGCGAACTCCTCGTCTTCTGGGGCCACTACGGCACCGGGGACATCAAGGGCTACTGGCACACCGACCCCGCCAACGTCTTCACCGTCGACACCACCGGCCGCCACTGGAACCTGCGCTCCGAGGACATCAGCCTGCCCCTGCCGGGCGGCGGCCGCGCCACCGGCGGCGGGGTCCTGCACGCGGGGGACACCGCACTGCCCGGCGAGCGGCGGCTGCTGTCCGACGGGACCGCGTACTGGGTGTGGCAGCACCGCGACCAGGAACACGAGGGCGGCTGGCGCGAGTACGACCCGGCCGGCGGGACCCTCGGCCGGTTCTCGGTGCCCGGCTTCCTCGCCGACGCACGGACCGCCCACCCCGGCAACGGCAACACGGTCCGCACCGGATCCTGCTGGCTGCGGCCCGCTCCCGCCGTGGAGGGCTCGGTCCTCGGCACGCCCGCGGACGGCCTGCTCGGCTGGCGGGTCGTACGCGTCCCCGGGCGGGGCTGGGAGGCCTCCGACACCGGCGGCCGCAGGGTCGCCGTGCCCGAGGGCTCCGAGATGCCCGTCGCCGCGCTCACCTTCCCCGGCGACGAGCGGCCGCGCGCACTCACCCACCGCTGGCGCGAGCTGAGCATCAGCGACCCGGAAGGCGTGGTCACCGCCCAGTCGCGCGGCGACTACCGCACCGCGGCCTTCGCCACCGGCAGCGTCGAACTCCCGCCCCTGCCCTTCTGGTACGCGCTGCGCCCGCGCGACCCGCAGGCCTCGGCCGCCTTGCGCGCCGCCGACGGCCCCTCCATCGGGGTCCTGCTCAAGGCGGCCGCCGCCGCCGAGGCGGCCACCGAGCTGCCCGAGCTGGTCCGCACGGCGCTGCCGCAGGTCACCGCTCCGCAGCTGATCGGGGGCATCGTCGAGGTACTGCGCTTCGCCCTCACCCAGCAGGAGGCGCTGGACGGGGTCGCCGCCCGGCTCGACCCCGACGCGGACACCGGTGGCCGGGAGCCGGAAGGCCCCACCGACGAACTGATCGCCGACGCGCTGCACGGGCTCGTCGGCACCGGGTACTACCGCTGGGGCGCCCGCGGCGACGTCACCCACCGCTACCTGGACGGGCTGCTCCGGGCGGCCGCCGACACCGAAGCCGCGGCCGTACCCGGCAGGCTCCACTTCGACGTGCCCGCACTGCCCTACTCCGCCCTCCCGTTCACGCAGCTGCTGGACCAGCCCGCGGCGATCGCCTACCGGGCCGTCGCCCTCGGCACCACCGAGGAGCAGCGGACCGCCCTGTGCACCCTGCTCGGCCGGGTGCAGGCGCTCGGGCTGGACTCGGCCGAGGGCTCCGCGGACCGCTGGCGCCGGGTCCTGGTCCACCTCGACCAGCGCCACCTGAGCACCCCCGACGGCATCGAGCGCGACACCTCGCACCGCAGCCTGCTGCCGCTGGGCGGCGGGGCCGTCCTCGGTCTCACCGAGCACCACGTGTCCGTACCCGACGGGCACGAGTTCGGCGCGTTGCTGTACGACCCGTCGGGCCGTTTCACCGTGCCCGGCCCCTACACCCTGCGCGGCGCCGCCCCGCTCGGCGAGCGGGAACGCGGCCCGGGCTGGCTCGGGGCGTTCCTGACCGAGGCCGCCGAGCGCGGTCCGGCGCCGTTCCTCCCCGAGGCGGCCGAGGAGTTCGCCCGGCTCACGGGCGTGTCCACCACCCTCGCGCGGCTGCTCCTGGCCGGCCTGCCCCACATCGACAGCTACGAGCACCATTTCCTGCCGGCCGAACTGCGCACCGCCCTCGGCGTCAAGGCGGCCGAGGCGAAGCACGCCCGGTCCGAGCTCACGAGCCTCCAGATCGAGGTGCGGCGCGAGGTCGTCGCCGCGCTGCTGCCCGCCGATCCGGCGCGGTTGTGGAGCGAGGGCCCCGACGTGGCCGCCGCGGCGCAGGTGTGGAACGCCCGCGTGGGCCGCCGTACCCCCGTGCCCGAGTGGCTGCTCGCCGAGGCCACCCGCGCCGCGAAGACCGGCTGGTCCACGCACCGGGCCCTGGCCGCGCTCCTCGACCCGGCGCAGTCGCGCCCGCTCGGCGTCGACGTCGCCTGGGAGGTCAAGGGGGACCACGTCGAGCCCGCCGAGCCCGCCACCGAGCCGTTCACCTCGACCGTCCTGACCGGCGCCGTGACCCTGACGGCCTGGCTGGCCCACCGGCTGCCCGCCGGGGACCCGCTGCGCGCCGCGCTGCCGCCCGCCCTGACCGCCGTACGGCAGCGGCTCGCCGCTCCCGAACTGATGCTCAGCATCGGCCACTTCACCCACCTGCCGGAGTTCCGCAAGGCCGCGGGCACGCCGACCGAGACGGGCGAGGGGTACGAACGCTACGGCGCGGTGGTCATGGCCACCCACGACGACCGGCCCCGGCCCGCCGTGCGGCCGGCCCTGCTCGACTCGACCGGCTGCGACCCGTACCTGCCCGCCCTGCGCGGCGAGGACCAGCAGCCCTCGCCGGAGGAGACGGCGCTGCGCGCCGTGCACGATCCGCGGCTCGCCGCCCTGCTGGCGGACCCCGGCGCACCGGCGGCCGGCGCCGTCGACAAGGACGGCACGTGGTGGCCGCAGGACCCGAGCCGCTCGGTGCCCGAGCTGGTCGCGGAGGTGTCCGAGGCGCACGGGCTGGGATCGGACGCGGCCGCCGTGTACCTGGCGCTGCTCGCCATGCCCGACCCGACCGACCGCAACGTGGCCCGCTGGACGGGCTGGAAGCCGGCCCGCCTCAAGGCCGCCCGCGCCGAACTGGCCGCCACCGAACTGGTGGTGACGGCCTCGCGCACCCGGGCCGGGCGCTCGCTGTTCCTGCCCGGCGGCTGGGCGGAGATGTCCTCGCCGGTGCTGCCGGTGGAGCTGTGGAAGCTGCCGATGTACGGGCTGGCCCCGGGCGGGCGGCCGGTGCTCGGGGTGCTGGTGCCGGACGAGCCGGCCGCGGACCTCTACCGGCGGGCCTGGCAGCGGGTCCGCGAGGGCGACGTACCGCGCTTCGAGGCCCTGAAGGTCAAGCGGACGCGCGCACGCCGCCGCTGACGCCCCGGCCCGCGCGGCGCCCCCCGGCTTCCGGGGGGCGCCGCGCAGGCCGGTACCCACCTCCCGCACCTGCCTGCCCTCACATCTCGCGAAGGAACCACCACGCCATGACCGTGACCGACACACCCGTCCAGAGTTCCCCGGCCCGGCAGTCGCTGCCCGCCGAGGAGCGCTACGCCGACGAACTCGCCTTCCTCGCCGCCCAGGACACCGGCCCCCGCCCGCCCGGCTGGGCACTCACCCCGCGCGCCGTCGTCACCTTCGTGTGCGGCAGCGAGGGCGCGGAACTGGCCATCGCGGGCCGGCGCCGCGCCGGCCTCGCGGCCAAGCTCGTGATCGCCCCCAAGTTCGTCGGCGAACGGGCGCTGGTCGAGCGCTGCGTCGTCACCCTCGCCGGAGAGCGCGGCCTGCTCCTCACCGGCGAACCCGGCACGGCGAAGTCGATGCTGTCCGAGCTGCTGGCCGCCGCCGTCTGCGGCACCAGCGCCCTCACCGTGCAGGGCACGGCCGGCACCACGGAGGACGCCTTCCGGTACGGCTGGAACTACGCCCTGCTGCTCGCCCAGGGCCCGACCTCGCAGGCGCTCGTCGACTCCCCGGTCCTCTCCGCCATGCGGACCGGGCGGGTCGTCCGGGTGGAGGAGATCACCCGCTGCCTGCCCGAGGTGCAGGACGCGCTGGTGTCGATCCTGTCCGACCGGCGGGTGAGCGTGCCCGAACTGACCGCCACCGAGGACGCGGTGGTCGCAGCGGCCTCCGGGTTCACGGTCATCGCCACCGCCAACCTGCGGGACCGCGGGGTCTCCGAGATGTCCGCCGCCCTCAAGCGGCGCTTCAACTTCGAGACGGTCGCGCCGATCGCGGACGCGGACGCGGAGGCCGCGCTGATCCGCCGCCAGGCGGTGGCGGCGGTGCGGCGGGCGGGCGCGGCGTTCGCCGTGGACGACGCGGTCCTCGACGCGCTGGTCACGGTCTTCCGAGACCTGCGGTCGGGGCGCTCGGCGGAGGGCTGGGACGTGGAGCGGCCCGGTACGGTCATGTCCACGGCCGAGGCGGTCCAGGTGGCGGCCTCGCTGGGCGTGGCCGCCGCGTACCTGCCGGGCGGCGACGTGCTGGACCTGCTGCCCGGGCACCTGCTGGGCGTGGTCCGCAAGGACGACCCGGCCGACCACGGCCGCCTGCTGGGGTACTGGGACGGCCCGGTCCGCCGCCGCGCCGAGGACGGCTCGGCGATGTGGCGCCGCCTGTGGGACCTGCGCGGGAACCTCCGATGACGGCTGCCGACCACCGCACCGCTCCCGCCGTTCCCTCCGACCCCGCTGCTCCCTCCGACCCCGCCGCTCCTGCCGACCGGACGACCGCCCTGGCGGCGGGGGCCGATCCGCGGACGGCCGTGGACGGGCTCGCCGCCTCGCGGGCGCCGTACCTGTTGGGCGTACGGCACCACAGCCCGGCCGTGGCCGCGGTGGTGCCGGCGCTGCTCGACGCCTCGGAGGCTGAGGTGCTGTGCATCGAGCTGCCGACCGACTTCCAGCCGTGGCTGGAGCACTTGGCGGACCCCGAGACCCTCGCGCCCGTCGCCCTGGCGGGCACGGGCCGCGAGGGCGGGCTCGCCTTCTACCCGTTCGCGGACTTCTCCCCGGAGCTGGCGGCGATCCGCTGGGCGCGCCGGCGCGGCGTGGAGGTCCTCTGCTGCGACCTCCCGCTGGCCGATGCCGGCTGGGCCGCGGCCCGGTCCGGGGACCCGGCCGCCCCGGTGGACGGCAGCGCGTACGCGGCGGCCCTGACCGCGTCCGGCACCGGGCGTGACGGCGACGACCTGTGGGACCGGGCCGTGGAGGTCCTGGCCCCCGGCTGCACGCCGGAAGCCGTCCGGCGGGCGGCCCTGGGCGTGGGCTGGGCCCTGCGCACGGACGGACCGGTCCCCGCGTCCGACCTGGCCCGCGAGGCCCACATGCGCGCGGTCGTCGACGCCGCGGCGTCGGGCGGCCGACGGGTCGCCGCCCTCGTGGGCGCTTTCCACGCCCCGGCACTCCTCGGCGGCGAGCCTGCCGCCGGGCCGGCCGCGGACGACGCGGCCGGCTTCGTTGCCGGCCTCGGGGCCGCCGGCTCCGGTGGCCGTATCAGGGCCGCGGGGCGGGCGCGGGTCCCCGGGCCCCGCGCCGACTCCGGTGACGGTGACGGTGCCCCGGCCGTGCCCGGCCCCGCTCCCGCAGCCGGGGCGGGCGGCGCGGTGACCTCCCTCGTGCCCTACTCGTTCGACCTGCTGGACTCCCGCTCCGGGTACCCCGCCGGAATCCGGGACCCGCTGTGGCAGCAGGCCGTGTTCCGGGCCGGCGGGGACGCCGGACAGGTGCGTGATGCCGCGTCCGTCGCGCTCACCGGCATCTGCCGCGAGCTGCGCCGCGCCGGCCACACCGCGGGGACCGGCGAGGCCGCCGAGACGCTGCGGCTGGCCTGCGACCTGGCCGCCTTGCGCGGGCTGCCCGCGCCCGGCCGGGGCGAGCTCCTCGAAGCCGTCACCACCGTCCTCGGCCAGGGCGAACCCCTCGGCCGGGGCCGGGCGTTGGCCAGGGCTCTGGAGGCCGTGCTCGTCGGCACCGGCCGCGGCCGCGTCACCCCGCACGCCCCGCGCTCCGGACTCGGCCCCCGTGTCGAGGCCGAGCTCGCCGAGCTGCGGCTGCCCGGCCCTAAGGACCCCGCCTCCCGCGAGGTCCGCCTCGACCCGCTCCGCTCCGACCTCGACCGCCGCCGCGAGGTGCTGCTCCAGCGGCTGGCCGTCTGCGGGGCCGCGTACGGGGAGCCCCTGGAGGTGGCCGCCACCGGCGACGGCACCGCGCTCGGCACCAAGTGGCGGCTGACCTGGACGCCTTCGGTCCCGGCCCGCCTCGACCTGGTCGCGGTCCGCGGGGTCACCGCCGCGCAGGCCGCCGCCGGCACCCTGCGGGAGACCGCCCGGCGGGCCGCCGCCGACGGCGGTCCGACCCCGGCCCAGATCCTCACCGGCCTGGCCGCGGCCGCGCGGTGCGATCTGCCCGAGCTGGTCGGCGTACGGCTGGAGGAGGCCGCGGAGATCCTTCCGCAGACCGCCACCCTGCCCGAACTCCTCGCCTCGCTCGACCTGCTGGAGGGCCTCGCGCGCGGGCACTTCCCGAGTACCGCCGAGGATTCCCGCGCCGCCGCGGCCGCCCTCACCGGCCGGCTCCTCGAAGCCGCCGTACGGTCCCTGCCCGGCCTGGCCGGCAGCGAGGACCACGCCGACGCGCGCGCCCTCGTGGCCCTCGCCGACCGGGCCGCGACCCTGCACCTGGGCCTGAGGATGGACACCGCTCTGGCGGAACTGACCGTCAGCGCGTCCCCGTTGATGCAGGGCGCCGCATCGGCCGTACGCGTCGTCCTCGATCTCGACCCGGCCGCCGGCCTGGGGGAGCGGGCCGCCGGATGGATCGACGGCGCCACGACCCCGGACGGCCGGCGCTCCCTGGCCCGCCGCCTCTGCGGGGTCCTGGCCGCCGCCGGGCCGCTGCTCCAGTCCTCCGCCGCCGCGCTCAGCCCGGTCCTGGACCGGATCGACGGCCTCGCCGACAAGGAGTTCCTCGACCGGCTCCCGGCCCTGCGCGCAGGCTTCGACGTACTGGCCCCGGCCGCCCGCGACCGGATGCTGGACGCCGTCACCGAGCGGCTCGGCGACCGCCTCGATCTGTCCCTCGACGCGCCGCCCGCGCTGCTCGCCCTGTGGGCCGCCGCGGACGCCGCGGGCGCCGCCGCGCTCAAGGCCCTCGAGGCGCTCCCGGCAGGCGGCACACCCCCTACGGCTCCCGATCCCGATCCTGACCCTGGCCCCGGTTCCGCTCCCGATTGCGGCCGCGAGCCGGAGGCACCCGTACCGCCCGTCCCCGCGCCCCCGCGGCGGGGCGAGGACCGGCTGGCCCCCGCCGACCGCTGGCGTCTGCTGCTCGGCCGACGCAGCGACCGGCTCGCCGCCGGCGCACGCCGCTACGCCCACGCGCTCGACGAGCTGTACGGCCACGGCCGCGGCGAAGGTTCCGCCGACCTGGAGGGCGGCCGGGGCAGTGGCGGCGGTGGCGGTCGGGAAGCCTCCTTCCCCACGGCCCGCGAATGGTCGCAGGAGCTCGAAGCGCTCTTCGGCGCCGACGTGCGCGAGGAGGTGCTCGCCGACGCGGCCGACGCGGGCCGCGCCGACGTGCTGGGCCAGCTCGACCCGGCGGCCGTCCGCCCCTCCGTGGAACTGCTCGGTTCGGTGCTGTCGCTGGCCGGCGGCATGCCGGAGTCCCAACTGGGCCGGCTGCGGCCCCTGGTCAAGCGACTCGTCGACGAACTCGCCAAGGAGCTCGCCACCCGGCTGCGCCCGGCCCTTTCCGGCCTCGCCACCCCGCGTCCCACGCGCCGCCCCGGAGGCAGGCTCGACCTGGCCCGGACCCTGCGCGCGAACCTCGCGCACACGCGCCGCCTCGGTGACGGCCGGGTGGTGGTCGTCCCGGAGCGGCCGGTGTTCGGCACCCGGGTCAGCCGCGAGGCGGACTGGCGGCTGGTCCTGGTCGTCGACGTCTCCGGTTCCATGGAGGCCTCGGTCATCTGGTCGGCCCTCACCGCAGCCGTACTCGGCGGAGTGCCGACCCTGTCCACCCACTTCCTGGCCTTCTCCACACAGGTCGTCGACCTCACCGACCGGGTCGAGGACCCGCTCTCGCTGCTGCTGGAGGTCCGCGTCGGAGGCGGTACGCACATCGCCGCGGGTCTGGCCCACGCCCGCTCCCTGATCACCGTGCCGAGCCGCACGCTCGTCGTCGTGGTCAGCGACTTCGAGGAGGGCGCGCCGATCGGCGGACTCCTCGGAGAGGTCCGCGCGCTGGCCGCGTCCGGCGCCCATCTGCTGGGCTGCGCCGCGCTCGACGACGCGGGCGCGCCCCGGTACTCGGTCCCGGTCGCCCGGCAGCTCGTGGCGGCCGGAATGCCCGTGGCCGCCCTCAGTCCGCTCGCCCTCGCCCGCTGGGTGGGCGACCGCCTCCGTGGAGAATCCCGATGAGCAGTGAGCCGAGTACCGAGCCGAACCTGCCGCCGGTGGCCCCCGAGGTCCTCGCCGAGGCCGTCGAGCAGCTCACGGCCCGGCTGCGCAAGAAGCTGGACGCGGCCACCCGGGACTGCGCGGCGGGGGCGCACCCGGGGGAGGACGGGGCCGTGACCGTCCGCTTCAGCGAGGACGCGCTCGTCACCCTGCGGCCTGGGCCGGGCGGTGCGGTGACCGCAGCCGAACAGGCCACGTGTACGTGCCTGTTGGCCCCGCGCTGCCTGCACCGGGCGGCGGTCCTGGGCGCCGCTCCCCTGGCCGACCCGGCGGACCTGGTCGCGCCGCACCCCGAAGCCGATCCGGCCCCCGATGCCGGGCAGCGCCCCGATGCGGGCGCGGGCTCGGGTGCCGGCGCGGGTGCCGGTGCCGGGCCCGGAGACGGGGCTGAAGCCGGGGGCGGGGCAGGGGAGCCTTCGGGGGGAGCCGACGGGCCCGCGCCCGAGGTGCTCACCGCGGCCCAGCGCCGCGCCGCCGCCGCGCTCTGGCGGGCCGCCGCCGAGGCACTGGCCGCCGGGGTCACGGCCGGTGGCGCGGTGGTCCAGGCCGAGCTGCTGCGGGCCG
>NZ_LFML01000080.1 GCF_001044425.1 Streptomyces roseus | reverse complement strand
TACGAAGTGACCACACCCCTACCCCCCACCCATGCCTGGCTGGGCGGCACCATCGTCGACTGGGACAAGTGCACGGTCCACGCCCGCTCGCAGGGCGCGTTCTGGGGCGCCAACGTCTTCGAGGGCTTGCGCGCCTACCGCCGCCGCGGCCAGGACGGGCTCGCCGTCTTCCGGATCGACGAGCACCTGGCCCGGCTGCGTCGCTCGATGAAGAGCCTGCGCATGGAGATCCCCTTCAGCGACGAGGAGTTGCGCCAGGGGGTGCTCGACGTCCTGCGGGCCAACGCCTTCGAGGAGGACGTGCACATCTGCGTCGTCGCGTACTTCAACATGGGCCCGAACGCGGACCCGCTCAGCCACACCGACGACGCGGGCGTCCACATCACCTCCACCCGCGCCCCGCGCGGCCGGGGCTTCGACGGCGGCCTCGCCGCCACCATCTCCTCCTGGCGCCGCATCAGCGACGACTCGATGCCGCCGCGCATCAAGGCGGGCGCCAACTACCACAACAGCCGCCTCGCGCACCACGAGGCGATCCGCAACGGCTACGACACGACGCTGCTGCTCAACCAGCGCGGCAGCGTCTCCGAGGCCCCCGGTTCCTGCGTGGTCATGCTCCGCGAGGGCAAGCTCGTCACCCCGCCCGGCACCAGTGGCGTCCTCGAAGGCATCACCGTCGCCACCATCGGCGAGATCGCCGAGCGCGAGCTCGGCATCCCCATGGAGCGCCGCGAGATCGACCGCACCGAGCTCTACACCGCCGACGAGATCTTCGTCGCCGGCACGCTCGCCGAGATCGCCCCGATCACGAGCCTGGACCGGATCGCGGTAGGCGACGGCGCCCCCGGCGTGACCGTCCGCAAGCTCCAGGAGATCTACGACGCGGTCGTGCGCGGCGAACACCCGGACTACCGGCACTGGTCCACGATCGTCCACACCACCGGGGGGAACTGACATGGCGGACACCGGCGACACCACCACCCGGCCGGCGGCCCCCGCCGCGACGCCGCCGGCCGCGGGCGCCCTCGCTCCGCTGCTGACCGCCCTGCTCGACGGTTCCGTCCAGGTCGTCGACCTCACCTCGCCGCTCTCCGAGGAGACCCCTCTCATCCAGCTGCCGCCCGAGCGCGGCCAGCCCTGGCCATTCGAACGCGAGGTCATCAGCCACTACGACGAGGCCGGCCCGACCGTCTACTGGAACAACATCCGCCTCTCCGAGCACACCGGCACCCACTTCGACGCCCCGATCCACTGGCTCACCGGCAAGGACCTCGACGACGTCTCCCAGGTCCCCGCGCAGCGCCTGGTCGGCCCCGCCTCCGTACTGGACTTCTCCGCCGAGGCCGCCGCCGACCCGGACTTCCTCCTCCAGCGCCACCACGTCGAGGCCTGGCAGGAGCAGCACGGCCCGCTCGCCGCCGGCGGCTGGCTGCTCTACCGCACCGGCTGGGAGGCCCGGCAGGACTCCCAGGAGAACTTCCTCAACGGCAAGCACACCCCCGGCATCTCTCCCGAGTGCGCCCAGTGGCTGGCCGAGGAGACCGGGATCATCGGCATCGGCGTCGAGACCGTGGGCACCGACGCCGGGCAGGCCGGCGATTTCGACGACCAGCCCTACCCCTGCCACTGGTACTTCCACGGCGCCGGCAAGTACGGCGTCACCCAGCTGCGCAACCTCCACCGGCTGCCCCCGCAGGGCGCCGTACTCATCGCCGCGCCCCTGCCGATCGTCGGGGGCTCCGGCAGCCCGGCGCGGGTGCTCGCCCTCGTATCCGGCTGACCCCACGGAAGGTGGCTCATCCCGTGTTCCGCACGTCCGACGGCCCGGCCGCGCTGCGCCGCAGGTCGGTCAACCGCATCCTCGTCCTGCACGGCCTGTCGTCGTTCTGCTACGGCATGGTCTTCCCCTTCATCGGCATCCACCTGGCCTCGCGGCCCGGCATCGGCACCGGCGGGGTCGCCGTCTACTACGGCGTCAGCGGCCTCGCCAACCTCGCCGTCTCGCTCCTGCTCGCCTCGGCGGCCGTGCGCCTGCCCCGGCACGCCCTCGGGATCACCGGCCTGCTGCTCTGGGTCGGCTGCTTCCTGCTGCTGACCGGGGGCGACACCCTGGCCGCCGCCGCTGCCGCGGCCGTGCTGGGCGGCGCCGGGCAGGGCTGCTTCATGGCCGCGATCATCCCGATCGTCAACTCCCTGGTCCCGCCCGAGGAACGCCGCCGGGTCTTCGCCCGCCGCTACCAGATCCTCAACGCCACCCTCGCGGCCGGCTCCCTGGTGGCCGGGCTCTTCCTGACCGTCTTCTCCCGGGAGGCCATCACCTGGCTCCTCGTGGCCAACGCCGTCGGCTACCTGCCCGTCGCCCTCGCACTCGGTCTGGCGCGCAAGGTGCCCGGGGTGCCGGAGGTCCCGGAGGTTTCGGAGCTCCCGGAGGTGCCGCAGGCGCCGGAGGCCGGCGCGGTCGGCGGAGCGCCGACCGCGGGCGCCGCCCCCGCGCCGCTGGGCATCGGCCTCCTCGTCCGGGCCTCGCTCGGCGCGGCGCTCTTCCAGTTCGGTGCCTACGCGGTCGGCTTCAGCCAGTTCGAGGCCACCGCCCCCCTGGTCGCCGACCGGCTCATGGACACCGGCATCGGCTGGATCTCCGTGATGCTCACCCTCAACGTGGTCAGCATCGTGGCCTTCCAGCGCCGCATCACCCGACTGCTGGAGAAGCGCCCCGAGGAACACGGACTGCGCATCGCCGTCGCCCTGTGGGCGGCGGGCCTGGTGGTCGCCGGGGTCACCGCCTTCGGCCCGGGCCCGGTCCGGCTCGCCGGACTGCTGGCGTACGCGGTCCTCTTCGGCCTCGGCGAGTGCGCGTACTCCTGCTCCTTCCACCCCTGGCTGATCTCCAAGGTCCCCGACCGGGAGCTCACCCGCGCCAGCGCCCTGTGCAACTCGATGATGGGCGTCGGCATGTTCTTCGGCCCCTCCCTCGGCGTCCTGCTGATCGGCGGGCGGCACGCCGCCTGGGTGTGGCTGCCGCTCGCCGCGCTCTGCGGCCTCGTGGCCCTCACCACCGTGCGCCGCAGGGCCCGCGGCGCCGCCGTCGTTCCCGTGTCCGAACCCGTACCGGTCGCCTGACCCCGCTCGAAACGACAACGGAGAGCCCCATGTCCGACGAGATCGCCACGCTCGACCAGCAGATCATCCACCTCGTGGGCCGCCGTGCGGCGGCCGCCCGGCAACAGACGCGCGCCCGGATGGACTCGGGCGGCTCGCGCACCTCCCTCGCCGAGGAGAACGTCGTCATCGACCGCTACCGGGAGGAGCTCGGCCGCCCGGGCGTCAACCTGGCCCTGCTGCTGCTCGGGCTCCCCGACCGGATGCCCGCGCGGTGACCCTCCAGCGCACCGCCCCGAACGGTTCGGCCCTGCGCTGTTTCGTGTACGCGCGGAACCCCGGCGCCCCCGGCGACCCCGCCACCTCCGGTACGCCGTGGCTGCTGGGGGTGCTCCCCGGAGATCCACCGCAGCTGCCGCACGCGGTGTTACCCGAGGGCGCCGATCCCGCCGAGGCCGCCGCGGAGGCCGTACGCCGGCTGACCGGGCGGACGCCGCAACCGGTCACACCGCCGGTACCGCCTCTGGAGGCGGCCGGGCCGGGGACGGCCTGGTGGCTCCGGGCGCCCCACAAGGGCCCGTACGAGAGCGAGTACGAGTACGTGATGACCCTGCCCGGCGCACCGCCGGCCGGGCCGGCCTGGCTTGACCCGGCGCTCGCCCGGCTCCGGGCTCCGCACGACGAGGACATGCGGCTCGCGGCGGCGCTCGGCGCCGTGATGGATGCGCTGCTCGCCGGACGGATCACCCCGGACGTGATCCGCGCGATGACGCTCGGGCACAGCCGCCGGGCGGTGGGCCGCCCTAGGACCGTTCCTCTGTGGTGACGCCCTCGGCCGGCCCCCCGGCGGCCGGTTCCTCGGCGGTGAGGGCGCCCGCGGCGCCGCCCGCCTCCTCCAGACCCACCAGGTAGCCGGTCTGGAAACGGCTCTTCGTATCGAGGGTGCGCATGATCTCTGCCACGTGCCGCTGCACGGTACGCATGGACATGCCCAGGCGGCGGGAGATGGCCTTGTCGTCCAGCCCCTCGGTCAGCAGCCGGACGATCGACTGGCGGAGATCGTCGGAGACCTGCTTGGCCCACTCGCGGTCGAAGCCCACGGGGAAGGGGTCGGCGGCCCGCCACGCCGTTTCGAACGAGGACACCATGAAGGCCACGAGGTTGGGTTCGTACACGACGAGCGCGTGCGCGGAGTTGCCCTGGACGCTGACCACCGCCGCCTTGCGGTCGTAGACCAGCATGCGGTCCGGGCCGTCCGCGAGGGTCCGCACCTCCGCACCGCGCTCCATCATCCACTCGGCGAACTCCACCGTGTGCTGGCTGTAGCGGGCCGGGTGCTGGTAGATGGAGCGGCTGCTCACCCCGCGGCTGAGCAGCCGTCCCATGCTGCCGCGCGCCTTCAGCAGTGCCTCCGGGTCCCGGGCGCCGCCCGGCTGGACGTGCAGCGCCTCGGTCCGGCAGCTGTCCGTCAGCTCGTCGATCATGCGCCGTACGTCGTCCAGGTCGGTCAGCAGCTCGACGTCCTTGCGCTGCTGGCGCTGGCGGCCGTTCTGGTAGCAGGGGCCGAGCGCGGCGAAGGCCGTGCGGATCCGCTCCACGTCCTCGGTCTGGCGACGGATCTCGCGCTCCAGGGGCCACAGCAGCTGGCCCGCCGCGAACTGGGGGGAGACGACGGTGAGCCGGTCCGGCCGGTCGGCGTCGCGGCGCAGCAGCCGCAGCCCTTCCAGCCGCTCGATGGCAGCGCTCAATTCCGGCCGGGCGAGGCCCAGCGCGGCACAGGCTTCCTCCCTCGTGAAGGAGGGGATGCCGGCTGCGTATTCGTAGAGCGCCAGGCCGGCGGGCGTCAGCTCCACGGTCTGGGCGCCCTGCTCGGCATGTTCCATATCGATTTCCACCCTTCGTGTTTGCGACAGGCGTGAATACCGCAGGTCAGGTGGTCTCCCTAGGCAAAGTCAAACACGGCAGGCTGACGACGTCGCCGGGCGGGCCGGAGCCCGGCGACACAGGAAGCGAGCGCTGGACGACCGACAGCGCCGCCCGTTATGCCCCTATCGCGTTCGCGTCACGCATCACGAAAAGGACCACAATGCACTCGTTCACCGTACGAATCACCCTGATCGTCTCTGGCCTCGCAGCGGCAACGGCGCTCATTATCGGCCACTCCCCTGTGGGTGACACCCCCTCGGACCGGGTCGTTGTCGCGGACAACGGCTGGTCGGTCCCCGTCCCGCAGGTGGCGCCGGACAACGGCTGGTCCTAGCAGGGCCTCGGCCCGATCCCCGCCCGGGATCCCGGGCGGGGATCGGGCTCGGGCCGGGGATCAGGCTCGGGAGGGGCTCTGGGGGGTCGTGTCGTCGTCTTCCGGGAGCTTGAGGACGTGCTCCAGGAAGAGGGCGGCGGCGATCACGGCCGCGCCCGCCAGGACCGCGAAGCCGGCGTACCAGGTCTGGTCGCGGCGGGCGGGGACGTCGAGGGAGTCCATCAGCAGGAAGACGCCCACGCCGCCGTACATCCCCGCGACCAGGGCGGCGACGAGCGCGCTGGCCTGGCCGAAGACGACCGCGCGGGCCGCCATCAGCGGCTCCACACCCTTGGCTCCGGGCCTGCGCTCGCGCTGCGCCTTGAGGCGGGCGCGCAGCGAGAGGGCCGTGGCCAGCAGGACGACGGCGATGGCGCCCAGGACGACGGGCGCCGCGAGCGGGACGCCCGGCAGGGTCCCGTACGCGTTCCACAGCCGGGCGCCCGCCCAGGACAGCACCCCGGCGACGGCGAAGATCCCCGCCAGGACCGTCGGCCTCAGTTGCTTCACGTGCCCGTTCCCCGCTTTCCGTGCCGCGGACTCCTCGACGCCCCGGCTCCAGCCACAGGTTAACGACTACTCGGGCAGGCGGAGTTCCAGGTCCGGGCGCGGCGTGACGCCCGCCAGGCCGATTCCCGCAAGCAGCGCCGCGACGGGGCCGCGGCCCGGGATCTGCGCCTCGGGGTCGACGTCGTTCCACGGGGCCAGGACGAAGGCCCGCTGGTGGGCCCGCGGGTGCGGGAGGGTGAGGACGGGGTCGTCCGAGACCACGTCGGCGTACGACACGATGTCGACGTCGATCGTGCGCGGGCCCCAGCGCTCCTCGCGGACGCGGTCGAAGGCCTCCTCGATGGCGTGGCCGCGCTCCAGCAGGGAGGACGGCGGCAGCGTCGTCTTCAGCGCGACGACCGCGTTGAGGTACGAGGGCTGCGAGCCGGGCTCGACGCCCCACGGCTCCGTCTCGTAGACGGGGGAGACTGCCTTGACCCGCAGGCCGGGGGTGTCGCCGAGGGCGTCGATGGCGCCCTGGAGGGTCTCCAGGCGGTTGCCGAGGTTCGCACCGAGCGCGACGACGGCCCACTTGGGGTTGGAGAGGGTGGTGTCCGCGGCGTCCACCGTCTCGACGACGGATGCGGGCACCGGCTGGACGGTGGGGTCGCTCGGGGCGTTCAGTCCGTTGTTCACACGCGGGTCCGGGTGATCGTGATGGTCACGTCGTCGAAGGGGACGGTGATGGGGGCGTCCGGTTTGTGGACGACGACCTCCACCTGTGCCACCGCTTCGTGCTTCAGGCACTGCTGGGCGATCCGCTCGGCGAGGGTCTCGATCAGGTCGACGGGCTCTCCCTGGACCACATCGACGACCTCTTCGGCGACGACCCCGTAGTGCACGGTCTTCGCCAGGTCGTCGTCGGCCGCCGCGGGGCGGGTGTCGATGTGCAGCACGAGGTCGACGATGAAGGTCTGGCCCTCCTCGCGTTCCCGGGGGAAGACGCCGTGGTGCCCGCGAGCCTTGAGGCCGCGCAGCGCGACACGATCCACGCGAATCACTCCTGCTTTCGTAGGTGCTTGCCGTCCGGGACTCCCCGGATCCATGGGCCTGCGCCGAGTGCGGTCGGCGTCGTCCGTCTTCGAATTTACCTGCGAAAGACCCCGGCCCCCGCCGGTGGGGTCAGGCGGGGTCCTCTTCCTCGTCCTCGGCGGAGTCCGTCAGCACGGGAGAACCGTGGTGGGACCAGAGGCGCCAGCCCTCCGATGTGCGTCGGAACACATTCGTGGCGACGACCAGCTGGCCGACGAGCGGTCCCAGCTCCCCGCCGTCCTCGGCGGGCCCGCCGCTGAGGATGTTTTCCGTGCACGTCACCAGGGCCGTGTCACCTATGACGGCGACCTTCGTATCGGTGAGGAAAAATTGGATGTAGTCGGTGTGGGACATGATCAGCGCGTACGAGCGCAGCACCTCCCCGCGGCCGGAGAGCACGGGCCAGCCCGGGTGCACGCAGGAGATCTCGTCCTCCAGCCAGAGCGCCGACAGTGCGTCGAAGTCCCCCCGCTCCATGGCCTCGTAGAAGGCCGTGTTGACCTCGTCGACCGCTTCGATGTCGGTTCTGCTCACCGTGCTCCTTCCGGTTCGATGGTCACAGCGCTCCTTCCACGGCCCGGGCCACCCGAACCGCGTCGGCGGTCGCCCGTACCTCGTGGACCCGTACGGCCCAAGCGCCCTGGTGGGCCGCGATGGCGGAGACCGCGGCGGTGGCGGCGTCCCGCTCGCGGGCGGGCGGCGGTGCGGCGTCGGCGGCGCCGGCCAGGATGCGGCCGAGGAAACGCTTCCGCGAGGCGGCGACCAGCAGCGGGAAGCCGAGGGCGCGCAGTTCGGGCAGGTGGGCGACCAGGGCCAGGTCGTGCTCGGCCATCTTCGCGAAGCCGAGGCCGGGGTCGACGAGGAGCCGCTCGGGGGCGATCCCGCCGGCCACGACGGCGTCGATGCGGCTCCGGAGCTCGGCGGTGACCTCGGCGACGACGTCCTCGTACACGGCCAGCTTGTTCATCCCGTCGCTGAAGCCGCGCCAGTGCATCACCACGAAGGGCACCTCGGCGGCGGCGACGGCCGGGATCATGCCGGGGTCGGCGAGGCCGCCGCTGACGTCGTTGACCAGCGTGGCGCCGGCGGCCACGGCCCGGGCGGCGACGGAGGCGCGCATGGTGTCGACGGAGACGGTGACCCCCTCGGAGGCCAGGCCGCGCACCACGGGGACGACGCGGCGCAGCTCCTCCTCCTCGTCGACGCGGGTGGCGCCGGGACGGGTGGATTCGCCGCCGACGTCGACGAGGTCGGCGCCCCGGGCGACGAGGTCGAGGCCGCGCTTGACGGCGGCGGTGGTGTCGAACCAGCGCCCCCCGTCGGAGAAGGAGTCGGGGGTGACGTTGACGACGCCCATGACCCCGCAGCGGTCCCATTCCGGCAGGCCTTCGACCCGGCCCCTGCCGGCGGCCCCGCGCTTGATGTTCATGGCTCCAGGGTAGGGCCGGGGCCCTGGCCGGGCCGTATGCGGGGATCGGGGCCCCCGGCCGGGTGCGTCCGGGGCCGGGAAGCGGCGGAGCCCGGCCCGCCGACGGTGCGGCGGGCCGGGCTCGGGGATCCGGGGAGCCGGGGGTCCGGGGAGCCAGGGCTCCCGGGACCAGGGCTCCGGGCTCAGGCGACCTGGACCTCGCGCTCCTGCTTGGACTGGCCCGGCACCGGCGCGGCCGGGTGCGTGTGGGCGCAGGTGCGGACCGGCTTGGGACGGCGGCGGCTCGCGAACAGCCGCGGCAGGGCCAGCGTGATGAAGCCCTCGGCCTGCATCACGGCGAAGCCGATGCGGGGCAGGTCGCCGCTGTTGCGGTAGACCATGAAGCGCGGCTCCCAGCGGGGGCGGAACTTCTCGTTGAACTTGTACAGCGACTCGATCTGGAACCAGCGGGACAGGAAGACCAGCAGGCTGCGCCACATGCGCAGGACCGGCCCCGCGCCGATCTTCTCGCCGCGGGCCAGGGCCGCGCGGAACATCGCGAAGTTCAGCGAGACCTTCTCGATGCCGAGCTCGGGGGCCTGCTGGAGGGAGGCGACGATCAGCAGCTCGTTCATGCCCGGGTCGGCGGCGCGGTCGCGGCGCATCATCTCCAGCGACATGCCGTCCTTGCCCCACGGCACGAAGTGCTGGATGGCCTTGAGGTCGCCGAACGGGCTGGTGTCGCCCTCCTCGACCCGGTGGGCGGTGGCGATGAAGCAGTCGCCGTCGCCCTCGTCGCCGACACGGCCCAGGGCCATGGAGAAGCCGCGCTCCGTGTCGGTGCCGCGCCAGGCGACGGCCGCGCCGCGGACCTGCTCCAGCTCCTCCTCGGTCAGCTCGCTGACGCGGCGGACCTTGGTGGTGTAGCCGTTGCGCTCGATGCGCTTCACCATCTGGCGGACGTTGCGCATGGGGCGGCCGGTCAGCGAGAAGTCTTTGACGTCGACGATCGCCTCGTCGCCCAGCTCCAGCGCGTCCAGCCCGGTCTCGCGGGTCCAGACCTCGCCGCCGGTCTCGCTGCAGCCGACGACGGCCGGGGTCCAGGAGTGGGCCTTGGCCTCCTCCATGAACCGCTCGATGGCCCCGGGCCAGGCCTCGACGTCGCCGATGGGGTCGCCGGAGGCGAGCATCACGCCGGAGACCACGCGGTAGGTGACGGCCGCCTTGCCGCTGGGGGAGAAGACGACGGCCTTGTCGCGGCGGAGCGCGAAGTGGCCCAGCGAGTCGCGGCCGCCGTGCCGGGCGAGCAGCTCGCGCAGCCTGGTCTCGTCGTCGGCGGTGAGCCGGGCGGCCGGGTGCTCGGGGCGGAAGGCCAGGTAGACGGTGGTGAGCGCGGTCAGCATGCCGAGGGCGCCGAGCGAGTAGCCGACGGTCCACGAGACCCGGCCGGAGTAGTCGACCGGGCCCTCCATGCCGAAGAGCCCGTACACGACGTGGCTGATCTGCTCGTAAACACCCGGATGGCCGACGACACGGTTGGGGTGGGAGTTGACGATGACCAGACCGAGGCCGATGGAGCCGGCGCTCATCAGCACGAAGTTGGCCAGGGCCTTCCAGCGGCTGCGCGGGTCGGGCAGGGCCTTGAACTCCTCCTGGTGGCGCAGGATGAGCCCCAGGAGCACCGCGGCGATGACCACGCTGATGACGGAGTGCCGGTACATGAACTGCGCCGCGGCTCCGGCCGGGAGCAGCACGACGGCCGCCCGCCAGGCGCGGCGCTTGCGGCGCTTGAGGCCGTGGGCGAGCAGAAGGAGCAGGACGCCCGCGCTGATGGCGAGGGCGGCTGCGAACGGGCCCAGCGAACCGGGCAGCACCTCGGTGACCGCGTGGATGCGGCTGTGACGGAACCGCGGGAACACTCCCGCCGCGATGTCCAGAAGGCCGACGATCATGACGGCCGTACCTACCAGCCCGGGCACCGACTCCGGTCGTGGGCCGCGGAAGATTCGGCGGACCTGCTTCGGAACCTGTCCCGACTTATCGCCATCTATCCTGCTAGACATCGCTTCCCGTTGCTCCGCGAGAGATCATGTGGCCGAAGGCCGCGACAGCCTCCGGAGTGTGGTGCGTCCACTAGGACGACATCGGGGTCGAGCGGGTTCACTCTTCCGCCGAGAAAAACTAGTCCTGCCATCAGAAAGTCGACTGACTGCTCATGGGTCTCACCAGTAATACGGTTTTGGCGCTGGCCATCATCGCCGGTGTGCTGCTGTTCGCGGCCACGGTGTGGTGCTGGCCCCGGCTCGCGGGCCGCACCTGGCGTGCGCTGCTCGGCCGGGTCGGGCTGCTGCTCGCGACCCAGCTCGCGCTGTTCTCGGCCGTGGGCCTGGCGGCGAACAAGTCCTTCTCCTTCTACGGCTCGTGGGCGGACCTGTTCGGCCAGCAGACATCTGTCGGCAAGGTCGTGGACCACTCCATGAGCAGCAAGGACATCAAGGTCGTCGACAAGCAGAAGCTCGACGTGCCGGGCGGGGCCCAGCCCCAGGTCGGCGGACAGATCCTGAAGGTTGCCATAACCGGGCAGAAGTCGAAAATAACGAGCCCGGGCTACGTGTGGCTGCCGCCGGAGTACTTCCAGCCGCAGCACAAGCAGCAGAACTTTCCGGCTTCCATCGTACTGACGGGCTACCCGGGCACCGCCGAGAACCTGATCAAAGGGCTGAACTATCCGATGACGGCCTTCAAGCAGGCCAAGGCGGGCAAGATGAAGCCGATGATCCTGGTGATGCTGCGCCCGACCATCGCGCCGCCGCGCGACACCGAGTGCGTGGACATACCCGGCGGACCGCAGACCGAGACCTTCTTCGCCGAGGACCTGCCGCAGGCCATCCAGGCGACCTTCCGGGTGGGCAAGAAGCCGCAGAACATGGGCTTCATCGGGAACTCGACGGGCGGCTACTGCGCCCTGAAGATCGCCGCGCACTACCCGCAGACCTTCGGCGCCGCCGCGGGTCTGTCCGCGTACTACGACGCGGCGAACGACGCGACCACCGGCAACCTGTTCCAGGGCGACGACAAGCTGAAGAAGCGCGCGGACGTCCTGCACAGCATCGAGCACAAGAAGCCGACCGGTACGTCGTTCCTGGTCACCAGCAGCGAGACGGGCGAGCCCAACCTCGACGACACGAAGAAGTTCATCAAGCTGGTCAAGGGCCCGGACCGGGTCTCCTCGATCATCCTCGACAGCGGCGGCCACAACTTCAACACCTGGCGTCGTGAGATCCCCTCGATGCTGGTGTGGATGAGCAACCGCATCCAGGCCTGACCCCCGGCCCGCCCCGGGCCCGGGGCCGTGCCCCGCGGCGCTACGCCTCCTGCAGCTGGGCCCGGCGCAGCGCCCGGTGGACCCCCTCCGGGGTCAGTACGCCGACCAGCTCACCCGAGTCCGGGTCCGTGACCGCGATCCGGCCGGAGTCCTCCTGCAGCAGCAGCGCGAGCGCCTCGCGCAGACTCGCCCCCAGTGCCACCCCGGCAGTGGGGGCTTTCCCGTCCCCGTCCGCCCGCGCCAGGTCGGCCCGCTCCACCGGGGTGACCGCGAGGTGCTTGAGGCCCCGGTCCGCGCCGACGAAGGAGGCCACGTACTCGGTGGCAGGGGCGGCCAGTACCGCGGCCGGGCGGGCGAACTGCTCGATGGTGCCCGTGCCGTACACGGCGATGCGGTCCCCGAGCCGGATCGCCTCCTCCAGGTCGTGGGTGACCAGCAGGATCGTCTTGCGCACCGTCCGCTGGAGCGCCAGGAACTCGTTCTGGAGGCGCTCGCGGACCACCGGGTCCACCGCCCCGAACGGCTCGTCCATCAGCAGCACCGGCGGATCGGCCGCCAGGGCGCGCGCGACGCCGACGCGCTGGCGCTGCCCGCCGGACAGCTGCTCCGGGTACCGGCCCCCGTACACGGCGGGATCCAGCCCCACCAGTTCGAGGAGTTCGGCGGCCCGGGCGCGGGCCTTGGCCTTGGGGGTGCCGATCAGCTGCGGGACGGTCGCCGTGTTCTCCAGCACCGTCTTGTGCGGGAACAGCCCGACCTGCTGGATGACGTAGCCGATGTGCCGGCGCAGTTCGACCGGGTCGGCGCTCGCGATGTCCTCGCCGCCGAGCAGGATCCGGCCGGAGGTCGGCTCGATGAGCCGGTTGACCATCTTCATCGTGGTCGTCTTGCCGCAGCCGGACGGGCCCACGAGCGTGACCAGCTCACCCTCCGCCACCTCGAAGGACAGGTCCTCGACGGCCGTGGTCCCGTCGGGGTAGCGCTTGGTCACATGCTCGAATCGGATCACTCGCCCATCCTCCCCCACACGCTGCGGGTTGTTTGTGACGGGAGTATTACCCCGGTGCGAAGGTTTCCGGCCATTGTCCGCCCCGGGGGTTATGGTCGCTTGTGACCGAGCCCGTTCGGACGGGTGTACGCAGTGGCGGCAGGGGGTGAGGGCATGGCCGGGCAGAACTGCCTGGTGGCGAACGACTGGATCTGCTGGGACTACGTCACGTCCCGCTCCCAGGAGCTCACCGACGCCACGGTCCAGCATGTCTGGATCACGGCCGTGTCGGTGCTCATCGGCCTCGTGGTGTCCCTGCCGCTGGCCCTGCTGGCCCGCCGCGGCCGGCGCTGGGCCGCGCCCGTGCTGGGCCTGACCACCCTGCTCTACACGGTCCCCTCGCTCGCCATGTTCTCCCTGCTGCTGCCGCTGTTCGGGCTGTCGGCCTCGCTCGTGGTGACCGGGCTGGTGCTGTACTCGCTGACCATCCTGGTCCGCAACGCGATGGCCGGCCTGGAAGCGGTGCCCGAGGAGGTGCGGGAGGCGGCGCGCGGCATGGGCTACGGGCCGGGGCGGCTGCTGTGGCAGGTCGAACTGCCGCTGGCGCTGCCCGCCCTGCTCGCCGGGGTGCGGATCGCCACGGTGTCCACGGTGGCGCTGACCACCGTCGGCTCCATCGTCGGCAAGGGCGGCCTGGGCAACCTCATCGCCCCGGCGGTCAACAGCTCCTTCAAGGCCCAGGTGCTCACGGCCTCCGTGCTGTGCGTCCTGCTCGCCCTGGTGGCGGACCTGCTGCTGCTGGGCGTACAGCGGCTGCTCACCCCCTGGACGCGGGCGACGCGCGCGCCGCGGGCGGCCCGGCGCGCGCAGCCGGTGCCCGCCGAGCCCGCTCCGCCCGCCGCGACGACTCCGACGAAGGGGGCATGAGGCGATGGGCGTGCTGGGACAGGCCTGGGACTGGCTGGCCGACGGGGCCAACTGGTCGGGGGAGAACGGGGTGTGGCACCGCCTCGGCGAACACGTCTACGTCAGCGGGATCTCCCTCGCCATCGCCTGCGCGCTGGCCCTGCCGATCGGCCTGTGGCTCGGCCACGTGGGCAAGGGCGGGACCCTCGCGATCAACATCTCCAACATCGGGCGGGCCGTCCCCGTCTTCGCGGTGCTGGCCCTGTTCATGGTCTCGCCGCTGCGCAGCGCGGGCTATCTGCCCACCATCGCCGCGCTCGTGCTCTTCGCCGTACCGCCGCTGCTGACCAATGCCTACGTGGGCATGCGCGAGGTGGACCGCTCGGTCGTGGAGGCCGCCCGGGGCATGGGCATGTCCGGCGGGCAGCTGTTCTGGCGGGTGGAACTGCCGCTCGCGCGGGAGCTGGTGATGACCGGGCTGCGCTCGGGCGCCGTCCAGGTGATCGCGACGGCCACGATCGCGGCCATGGTCGGCCAGGGCGGCCTCGGCCGGATCATCACCGCCGGCTTCAACACGTACAACACCCCGCAGGTCTTCGCGGGGGCGCTGCTGGTGGCGGCGCTGGCCCTGCTGGTCGAGGGCGCCCTGGTGGCGGCGGACCGGCTCTTCCCGCGGCCGGCGGCGCGCTGACCCGCGCCCGCCGCCCGTCCGTTCCGCGGTCCTTCTCGTTCGTTGGTCGTTCCCACTCCCTTGGAGGAGCACAAGATGAGCAAGTCCACGCGCGTCCTCGGCGCCGTACTGGGGGCGGCGGCCCTGACCGCCTCTCTCGCCGCGTGCGGCGGAGACAGCCTGGAGAAGAGCAAGGACACGGGGTCGGGTGCCTCCGCGCCCTCCGACTCCGGTTCCGGTTCCGCCAAGGGCAAGATCGTGATCGGCGCCGCCGGGTTCACGGAGTCCAACGTGCTGGCGGAGCTGTACGCGCAGGTGCTGGCCGACGCCGGCTACAGCACGTCGGTCACCACGGTGAACAACCGCGAGCTGTACGAGCCCTCGCTGGAGAAGGGCGAGATCGACGTCGTCCCGGAGTACGCGGCCACCCTCGCGGAGTTCCTCAACGCCAAGGTGAACGGCCCGAAGGCGCCGGAGGAGAAGCCGGTCGCGTCCAGCGACGTGGCGGCGACGGTCGCGGGGCTGGAGAAGCTGGCGGGGCCGCTCGGCCTGAAGGCGCTGCCGGCGGGCCCGGCGGTCGACCAGAACGCGTTCGCCGTGTCGAAGGAATTCGCGCAGAAGAACAACCTGAAGACGCTTTCCGATCTTGGTAAGTCGGGGCTGAAGGTGAAGATCGCGGCGGGTGACGAATGCGCCGTACGGCCCTTCTGCGCACCGGGGTTGAAGAAGACGTACGGAATCGACGTTTCCGGTATTGACCCGAAGGGCGTCGGCACCCCGCAGGCCAAGCAGGCCGTCAAGGACGGCGTGGACCAGCTGGCGCTCACCACGACCACCGACGCCACGCTCGACACCTTCGGCCTGGTCCTGCTGGAGGACGACAAGAAGCTCCAGAACGCCGACAACGTCCTGCCGGTGGTCAACGCGAGGGACGCCGGATCCCCGGAGATCGCGGCCGCCCTCGACAAGCTCACCAAGGTCCTCACGACCGCCGACCTCGTCGAGTTGAACAAGAAGGTGGACGCCCAGCGCGAGAAGCCGGCGGACGCCGCGAAGGCCTATCTGAAGGCGAAGGGCCTCACGAAGTAGGAGTAGTTACGGGTTTGGTGGAGAAATGACGGGTAACTGCCCGGCCACAGATTGCCGGGCAGTTACCCCACTCGACCCCCACGCCCTGTAAATTTCAGGCCATGCCCCGTGGACGCCACCGCAATCCCGAACCCCTGCACCGGCTGCTCACGCCGACGACCGTGGCCGGAGTCTCCGTCGCCAGCGCGGCCGCGGCCTGGCTGCTCGCGGAACCCCTGCCCCTGCGCCTGCTCGTGGCCCTCGCGGGCGCGGCGGGCGTGTCCGGCGCCGTCCTCATGCGCGCCTGGGACCGCGCGGCCGGCCGCCGCGTGGCCGAACTCGCCCGCGAGCGGGTCAAGGACGAGTGGAAGACCGAGGAGCGGATAGCCGAGCTGGAGTCCGATCTCGAAGAGGCCCGGGCGCTGCGCGCCAAGCTGGACGCGAAGCTGCGGGCCAAGCGGGTCGAACTCGCGGGGCTGCGCGGTGAGCACGCCGCGCTGCTGCGGCGGTACGCCACCGCCGAGACCGAGCGGGCCAGCGCCCTGGAGGGCCGCCGGCTGCTCGCCATCGAGGCCTCGGCGGCCCCGGCCTCCCCGGCGGCGCCGAAGGAGCTCCCGGCGGTGACCGAGGAGCGCACGTCGAGCGGGGCGCCCACCAGCGTGGGCTACGCCCGGGCCAACGCCGCCATGGCCGCCCTGGTCCGCAAGGCGGAGGCGAAGGCCGAGGAAAAGGCCGAGTCGAAGGCCGAGGCGAAGGGGAAGGCGAAGGCCTCGGGGAGGAGCGAGCCCGAGCCGTCCCGGCCGAAGACGCCGCAGACCGGGGACGCCGCCGAGCCGGTGGCGCCGGGGGCCGGCCCCGCCCGTACGGGCGCCGTACCGGCGCGCCGTCCGGCCGCCGCCGTGGCCCCGTACTCGGCCGCGCGCCGCTCGGCCTCCCGCGTCGAGGGCGGCTTCGACTTCTTCGGCACCAAGACCGCGGCCCAGGCCCGCGCGGTCATCGAATCGGTCCAGAACGAGGACCTGGCGGACGTGGTCGGTGCGGAGGCCCTCGCGGTCCACCACGCGGAATCCGCTCAGGCGGAGCCGGCGGCCGCGGAGCAGCCGGCCAAGGAGCAGGGCTTCAAGCAGCCCACCCCCGAACAGCGCGCGGTGGGCCAGGTCATCGACCTGACGGCCCACGACGAGACGGAGCCGATCGACGTCGTCCGCCTGCGCACCGCCATCTCGTAGGCGGACGCCCGCCGGCCCTCAGAACAGCGGGAGTTGGCCCGGCAGGGGCGCCAGGGTGAAGCCGTCCAGGGTGGGGGCCGAGGCGCCGAGCACCACGCGGGCCCGCGAGCCCGGGCAGGAGACCAGGTCCGCCCGGGCGCGGCCGGCGGGAGGGTCGTGGCGGGCGATCCGGCCGGCGGTCACGGCGCAGTCGCGCCCGCATGCGGGGCAGGCCCGTCGGGGAGAGAGGGACATGCCCCAAGTCTGCACCCCCGTACCGACATCAGGTCCGGGCGGCCAGCCATGACGCGTGGGCCGTGCAGACCCGCTCCCACAGCGCCGTGCGGTCCGCCGGGGACAGGTCGTCGAGCTCCCGGCCGAAGACGCCGCCCACCACCGCCCAGAACTCGCCCGGCGTGTCCAGGACCCGCTCGGTCGTGCCCTTCCCCGGCTCGGTCCGGCTCAGCACCCGGCCCCGCAGCGCGTCGATGCCGTGGGCGTCGCGCCGCAGCAGCGCGAGGGTCCGTACGAAGCCCGAGTCCGGCCCGGTCGACAGCCGTACGTGCGTGGCCTCGAAGTCGGCCGGCGCCGCCGCCGGGGCCGCGAGCATGTTGACCACCGGGAAGGGTCCCGCCTCGTAGACGTAGCGCCAGCCGGGCAGGTCCCCGCCCAGCGGGTGCAGTTCGTACGTGAACTCCCCCTGCCGGTACGTTCCGGCGCGCAGCGGCAGCGGCTCGTACGGGCCGTCGCCGAGCCCGGTGTCGACGAAGAACTCCTCGCCGCCGGCCCGGACCGTCAGCGCGAGGTGGTCGCCGTTGACGTCCCGGCGCTCGCGCTCGTCCCGGCCGATGACGCCCGCCAGATGCCGGGTCACGTCGAAGCCGAGGGCCTCCAGGAGCACCGCGAAGGCCCCGTTGAGGTGGAAGCAGTACCCGCCGCGCCCGGCCGCGATGCGGCGTACGGACAGCTCCGGGTCGATGCCGGGCGGCCGGCCGAGCTGTATGCCGAGGTTCTCGTACGGTACGCGCTCGACGTGGGCGCGCTGGAGCGCGAACAGCGCCTCGATGGTGGGCCGGGGCGGCCGTGCGAAGCCGAGCCGCCTCAGGTAGCCGTCGAACAGGCCAGTGGTCATGCCCGCACCCTAAGCAGGGAACTCCCGATCGAGCACGGGAGTTCCCGGACTCCTCACTTGTCGATGTCTCCCACGACGAAGAACAGCGAGCCCAGGATCGCCACCATGTCCGCGACCAGCTGCCCCGGCAGCAGCACCGCCAGGGCCTGGATGTTGTTGTACGAGGCGGAGCGCAGCTTCAGCCGGTACGGGGTCTTCTCGCCCTTGGAGACGAGGTAGTAGCCGTTGATGCCGAGGGGGTTCTCGGTCCACGCGTACGTGGCTCCCTCGGGCGCCTTCAGCACCTTCGGCAGGCGCTGGTTGATCGGCCCGGGCGGCAGCTCGGCCATCCGGTCCAGGCAGGCCGCGGCCAGGTCGAGCGCGTTGTGCGTCTGGTCCAGGAGGCATTCGAAGCGGGCCAGGCAGTCGCCCTCGGTGCGGGTGACCACCTTCAGTACGTCCTGGAGCTCCCCGTACGCCAGGTACGGCTCGTCCCGGCGCAGGTCGAAGTCGACGCCGGAGGCGCGGGCGATCGGGCCGGACACCCCGTACGCGTGCACCGCCTCGGCGGAGAGCACCCCCACCGCGCGCGTGCGGCCGCGGAAGATCTCGTTGCCGTGGACCAGCTTGTCGTACACGTCCATGCGGCTGCGGACGTCGGCGATCGCGGCGCGCGCCCGGCCGAGCCAGCCCGCCGGGAGGTCCTCCTTGAGGCCGCCGACGCGGTTGAACATGTAGTGCATGCGGCCGCCGGAGATCTCCTCCATGACGGCCTGGAGCTCCTCGCGCTCGCGGAACGCGTGGAAGATCGGGGTGATCCCGCCCAGTTCGAGGGGGTACGAGCCGAGGAACATCAGGTGGTTGAGCACCCGGTTCAGCTCGGCGAGCAGGGTCCGCATCCAAACGGCCCGCTCGGGGACCTCCATGCCGAGCATCCGCTCGACGGCCATGACCACGCCGAGCTCGTTGGAGAACGCGGACAGCCAGTCGTGGCGGTTCGCGAGCATCACGATCTGCCGGTAGTCGCGCGCCTCGAAGAGTTTCTCGGCGCCGCGGTGCATATAGCCGACGACCGGCTCGGCGCTGACGATCCGCTCGCCGTCCAGGACGAGCCGCAGGCGCAGCACGCCGTGCGTGGAAGGGTGCTGGGGTCCGATGTTGAGCACCATGTCGGTGCTCTCCGCCGCTCCGCCGATGCCGACCGTGGTCTCCGTCATGGGCGCATTGTCGCAGCCGCAGCGGGTGGCGTGTCGGCCAGGCACCGTGAGCCCGGTCCGGCCGACACGCCACCCCCCTACTCTGAGGGGATGGAAACGGGGACGACGGGTGACACGGGGCGGGGCGAGTGGGTGGGCCTGCCCGGCGGGCTGCTGCGGCTGCGCAGGCTGCTGCTGGTGATGTGGACGGTGCCGCTCGCCGCGGGGACCGCCCTGCTGCTCGGCTTGACGGCCGGTCCGCCGTGGGCGGCCCTGGGGGCGTCGTGGATGGCCGCCCTGGCCTGGGGCTGGGTCCTGCTCGGCCGCAACTGGCGCTCGTGGCGGTACGCCGAGCGCGCCGACGACCTGCTGATCAGCCGCGGCGTGCTGTGGCGGGCCCAGACCGTGGTCCCGTACGGCCGCATGCAGCTGGTCGAGGTGACCTCGGGGCCGCTGGAGCGGCGCTTCGGGCTGGCCTCCGTACAGCTGCACACGGCGGCCGCGGCGACGGACGCCAAGATTCCGGGGCTGGCTCCGCAGGAGGCGCAGCGGCTGCGGGACCGGCTGACGGAGCTCGGCGAGGCAAGGTCGGCGGGCCTGTGACCGCCGAAGCAGGAGCCGAGGCCGAGGCCGCGGGACCGGACGCAGCCGCCCCCGCCGCCTCAGCCGCCCCCGCCGTCGAGCGCCGGCTGCACCTGCTCACGCCGCTGCGCCGGGCCTGGGTGCCCATCGGCGCGACCGTCGGTGTCGCCGCCCAGCAGGCCGACCAGATCCAGCGGTGGGCGAGCGGACTCTCCGTGACCCTGCGCGGCCTCGCGCTGCTCGCACTCGTCGTGGTCTTCGGCGTCTACGGGTTCCTGAGCTGGTGGTTCACCCACTACGCCGTCACCGACACCGAGCTGCGCATCCGCAGCGGGCTGCTCTTCCGCCGCACCGCACACATCCGCCTCGACCGCATCCAGGCCATCGACGTGACCCGGCCGCTGCTGGCCCGGGTCGCGGGTGTGGCCAAGCTGCGGCTCGACGTGATCGGCGCCGAGGACAAGGACGAGCTCGCCTTCCTCGAAGAGCGCGAGGCCGTCGCGCTGCGCGCCGAGCTGCTGGCCCGCGCCGCCGGGTTCGCGCCCGCCGAGGCCGTCGCGCTCGGCGAGGCCCCGCAGCGGGAGCTGCTGCGGGTGCGGCCCGCCGATCTCGTGGTGTCGCTGCTGCTCACGCTCTCGGCGTGGGCGGCGCTCGCCGCCGGGCTGATCGCCCCCGTCGCGGTGTGGTGGTTCAGCGGCAACCCGTGGGCGACGATCGCCACCATGCTGCCCATGCTGGGCGGCCTGTGGTCCGGGACGGCCGGCCGTTTCCTGAGCGAGTTCGACTGGCGGGTCGCCGAGTCCCCCGACGGGCTGCGCCTGGACCACGGGCTGCTGGACCGGGCCCACGAGACGGTGCCGCCGGGCCGCGTGCAGACCGTACGGATCGTGGAGCCCCTGCTGTGGCGGCGCCGGGACTGGGTCCGCGTGGAGCTGGCGGTGGCCGGATCGAAGAACGGGGTCCTGGTCCCGGTGGCCTCACGGGCCGCCGCCCAGGCGGTCGTCGCCCGCGTGCTGCCGGGCGTGGACCTGGCCGCCCTCGGCTTCGTCCGGTCCCCGAGGCGCGGATCGCGGTGGGTGGTCCCGGTGTGGTGGCGGGGCTACGCCCTGGCCGTCTCCGCGGACGTGTTCGCCGCCCGCCGGGGGCTGCTGTGCCGCCGTACGGAGATCGTCCCGCACGCCAAGGTGCAGAGCGTCCGGCTCACCCAGGGCCCGTGGGAGCGGGTGCAGGGCCTCGCCGAGGTCCACGTGGACAACGGGGCGGGCGGCACGGTCACGGCCCGGCTGCGCCCGGCGGCCGAGGCCGCCGCGCTGCTGGACGCCCAGGCGGCCCGCTCCCGCACCTCCCGCGCGGACGCCCGTCCGGACCGCTGGATGACCTGACGGACGGACGGAGGGACGGCGGCCGGGCGGGCCGGGCGGGAGCCGGTCACGCGCCGCCGGCGCGGACCAGGCCCGTCTCGTACGCGAGGACGACCACCTGGACGCGGTCGCGCAGGTTCAGCTTGGTCAGGATGCGGCCCACGTGCGTCTTGACGGTGGCTTCGGAGAGGACGAGGCGGGCGGCGATCTCGCCGTTGGACATGCCCTGGGCCACCAGCAGCATGACCTCGCGCTCGCGCTCCGTCAGCCGCTCGATCTCCTTGTTCTGCGGCTCCTGGGTGGCGGTGGGCAGCATCGGCGCGAAGCGGTCCAGCAGGCGCCGGGTCGTGGACGGGGCCACCACCGCGTCACCGCTGTGCACCGAGCGGATCGCGGCCAGCAGCTCGGCCGGCGGCACGTCCTTCAGCATGAACCCGCTCGCGCCCGCCTTCAGTCCCGAGAAGGCGTACTCGTCCAGGTCGAAGGTGGTCAGGATGATCACGTCGGGGTGCTCGTCCCGCTCGCAGATCCGGCGCGTGGCCTCGACCCCGTCGAGCTTGGGCATCCGGACGTCCATCAGCACCACGTCCACCTTCGTGGACCGCAGCACCTCCAGCGCCTCCAGGCCGTCGCCGGCCTCGGCGACGACCTCCATGTCCGGCTGGGCCGCCAGCACCATGCGGAAGCCCGTGCGCAGCAGCACCTGGTCGTCGACCAGCATCACTCGGATGGACATCAGTTACCTCGACCTCGTCATTTCTTCTTCAGCGGGAGAAGTGCGCTGATCCGGAAGCCGCCGCCCGGGCGCGGCCCCGCGTCCAGGGTGCCGCCGACCATCCCGATCCGTTCGCGCATGCCGATCAGTCCGTGCCCGGCGCCGTCGGCGCCGCCGTCCTCGTACAGCTCGTGGGCCGCGCCCCGGCCGTCGTCCTCGACCAGCAGGCCGAGCCCGTCGTCGAAGTAGACCAGCCGGACGCTCGCCCTGGCGTCCGGGCCGCCGTGCTTGCGGGTGTTCGTCAGTGCCTCCTGCACGATCCGGTACGCGGTGAGCTCGACGCCCGTGGGCAGCCGCCTGGGGGCGCCCTCGACCTCGAAGTCCACCGTGAGCCCGGCCGCCCGGACCTGTTCGACGAGGACCTCGATCTGCTCCACGTCGGGCTGGGGCACGTAGTCCTCGGACTCCTGGGGCTCCCCGGTGCGCAGTACGCCGAGGAGGCGGCGCATCTCGGCCAGGGCCTGGCGGCCGGTGCCGGAGATGGTCTGGAGGGCCTCCTTGGCCTGCTCCGGGGCCACGTCCATGACGTACGCGGCGCCGTCGGCCTGGACCACCATCACCGAGACGTTGTGCGCGACGACGTCGTGCAGCTCGCGGGCGATCCGGGCGCGCTCGGCGGCGACGGCCACCTTGGCCTGGGCCTCGCGCTCCTTCTCCAGGCGCTGGTTCCGCTCGACGAGCTGGGCGTAGTAGGCCCGGCGGGTGCGCAGGGAGTCGCCCAGCACCCAGGCGAGGGCGAACGGGACGACGGCGAAGAGCGCGGTCAGGATGTTCTCGGAGGTGTCGAGCCGGTCCGCGCGGAAGCGCAGCACGTACAGCGGGGCGGCGGACAGTCCGATGGCGAGGGCCGTGCGGGACAGCCAGCGCGGGATCTCGGCCGAGGCGGCCACGGTGTACAGGATGATCAGCATCGCGAGGTCGGAGTTGATCAACTCGGTGTGGGTGACCAGTTTGTAGACCCCGACGCCGACGGCCAGCCAGAACATCGCCTGCGTCCATTTGCGGCGCAGGGCCACCACGACGCCCATCGCGAGCACCGAGGGGACGGCGATCAGGCGCGCGGCGGTGCTGTCGACATGGTCGTCGGCGACTTGCAGCAGCCCGAGCACGACCAGGAGGACAGCCCAGAAGCTGTCGACGCCCGTCGGGTGTCTGCGGAGGAAGTCGTAGAGGCGCTGCACGTAACCCAGAGTAGGCAAAGCAGATAGGTGCTGGAGTCAACCACAGGTGCGATCCGTGTGACGGGGCCGTACTCCCCAAGGTGGAGGGCGAGCTTAACCTTTCGTGGGTGAGGACTGAGGGAGAAGCCGCGGTTCCGGATCCGGTTCCGCATACGGCTCCGGTCGGATGGCGGACGGCGATGGAGGCCGCGCTGTACGGGCCGGACGGGTTCTACGTACGGCCGGGCGGGCCGGGGCCGGCCGGGCACTTCCGCACGTCCGTGCACGCCTCGCCGCTGTACGCGGGGGCCGTGGCCCGCCTGCTGCGGTGGGTGGACGCGGAGCTGGGACACCCGGCCGAGCTGGACCTGGTCGACGTCGGGGCCGGGCGCGCTGAGCTGCTGACCGGGGTGCTGGCCGCCCTGCCCGCCGAGGTCGCGGGGCGGGTGCGGGCGTGGGCCGTGGAGCGGGCGGAGCGGCCGGCCGGGCTGGACGCGCGGATCCGGTGGGTGCCGCGCCCGCCCGAGGGGGCGCGGGGGCTGCTGTTCGCGAACGAGTGGCTGGACAACGTACCCCTGGAGATCGCGCAGGACGGCCGCTACGTGCTGGTCGCCCCGGACGGTACGGAGAGCCCCGGCCCGGTGGTGGACGGCGCGGACCGGGCGTGGCTGGAGCGGTGGTGGCCGGGGTCCGGCCGGGCGGAGATCGGGCGCCCCCGGGACGAGGCCTGGGCCGCCGCCGTGCGCTCGCTGTCGCAGGGCCTGGCCGTGGCGGTGGACTACGCGCACACCCGCGGGGCCCGCCCCCCGTACGGCACCCTGACGGGCTTCCGGGGCGGCCGGGAGGTGGCGCCCGTACCGGACGGGAGCTGCGACGTGACGGCCCACGTGGCGCTGGACGCGTGCGCGGGGGAGGGGGCGGTGCTGCTCCCGCAGCGCGAGGCGCTGGCCCTGCTCGGGGTCTCGGGGGCCCGTCCCCCGCTGGCGACGGCGTCCTCGGACCCCGCGGGGTACGTCCGGGCCCTTTCCCGCGCGGGGGAAGCGGCGGAACTCACCGCCCGCGGCGGCCTCGGAGACTTCGGCTGGCTGGTGCAGCCGGTCGGCGTGCGCCCGTGGCCGGCCGCCTGACCGGCTCCGCCGTGCGGGGCGCCGCCCCGCCCCGCACGGCGCAAGGGCCGCCTACTGCGCGGTGTCGTGGTCGTGGCCGGGGCGCAGGCCGCCTCCCGTGGCGCCGCCGGAGGTCGGCTTCGAGGCGACCGGCTGCGTCAGCGGGGCCAGGTCGAAGGCGTAGTGGCCGACCGCGTTCGCGATGACGTCGACGTTGATGTCGAGCGCCTTCCGGTCGATGTTGGTGATGTCGTCGCCCTTGCCGTGGTAGTTCACGTCGTACGCGATCCCGGCCCGGCCGCCGAACTTCGCCTCCTGCGCCGCCGTCTTGATGCCCTCGGCGCCCGTGTCCGTACCGCCCGACGGGATGCCGGCCTCGATGAACGGGCCGTAGTCCGAGCGGCCCGTGAAGTCCGACCCCTCGTGCGGGATCTTCTGCGCGTCGAGGAAGTCGGTGATGCCCTTCTCCAGCTGCGCCGAACCCTCCGGCCCGGGGCCGGAGCCGACCTTGTCCGAGTCGTCGCCGTCGTAGACGAAGTACGCCGCGTTCGGCGAGGCGATCATGTCGAAGTTCAGGTAGAGCCGGATCTGCTTCTTCTGCGCGTCCGTCAGTCCGCCGACGTACGCCTCGGAGCCCAGCAGGCCGAACTCCTCCGCCGACCACCACGCGAACTTGACCTTGTTCTTGATCTTCGTCTGGCTGCTCGCGAGCCGCTGCGCGACCTGGAGGATTCCGGCCGAGCCCGACCCGTTGTCGTTGATGCCCGGGCCGGCCGCGACCGAGTCGAGGTGGGCGCCGAGGAAGACGGTGTTGTTCTCGTCGCCGCCCCGCGTCTCCGCGATCACGTTGTACGTCTTGCGGTTCTCCCGGAACTCGCGGATGTCGAGGGTGACCTCGACCGGTCCGGCCGCCGCCTCGGCGGCCAGCCGCTCGCCCTCGGCCTGCGAGAGGCCGCCGGTCGGCACCTTGCCCGCGTTCGCGTCGCCCAGGGTGCCGTTCAGGGCGCCCTGGGTGTTGTTGTAGATGACCGCGCCGACGGCCCCGGCCGCCGCCGCGTTGGCCTGCTTGACCGCGAAGGTGCAGCCGCCGCGCTTGATCAGCGCGATCTTCCCGGTGAAGGCGCCCGCGGCGAAGTCGCCGGGCTCGCAGCCGTTCGTACCGTCCGCGTCCACCGGCGCGACGGCGATCCGCGCGGTCACCCCGCCCTCGGGGCCGCTCGCCGTGTACGTCATCAGCTTGATGGGGACGTCGCGCCCGCCCGCGCCGTTGACCTTCAGCGTCTCGGCGATCGTCTCGACGTACACGAAGTCGAACTCGTTCTTCGAGACCTTGTAGCCGGCCGCCCGCATCACCGCCTCGACGTACTGCGCGGACTGCACGTGGCCCTTGGAACCGGCCACGCGCGTGCCCTTGTTGTAGTCCGCGATCGCCTGGAGGACCTTCAGGTGGTTGTACGCGCCTTTGCCGGTCGAGTCCTTGACCAGTTTCCGGGCCAGCGCGTCCCCCCGGGCTGCGTCGCTCTGCGGGCTGCCGGTGGCGCCGGCGGGTCCCGCCAGCATCAGCGGGGAGACGAGGGCCGCGGCGGCCAGGGCGGCGGTTGCTGCGGCTATACGGCGTGAGGGCATGAAGGTCCTTCCACGACAAGTGCGAGCAGACAGACGGACGGAGGGGCGCGACGGACGGGCGTGACGGACGGGCGTGACGGACGGATGGGACGGACTGACGTGACGGCCGGTCTGGCGCCGGTGGTGCGCGGTGGACGCACGGTATAGACCGCGGCGCCGGTCTCGCCAGAGGTTTCGCTGATTCCGGGTGGGCGCCTCCGCATACCGGTGAGAGCCGCCGCCGGCTTTCGGACATCCGTCAGCGCAGGATGCCCTCGATGAACTCCGAGCCGATCCGGGCGACGACCTTCAGATCCAACTGGTGCTGGACGTACCGCCCTTGGCGCCAGGTGTGCAGCAGGCCCGCCTTCTTCAGCGCCGACAGGTGCCGCGAGACCTCCGGCGCCGTGATCCCATGCACGGTCGCCAGCTCGCTCGTCGTGTACGAGGCCCGCGCCAGGCTCCGGCACAGCATCATCCGCATCGGGTGGGCCAGCGCCTCCATCCGCCGCTGGAGCAGCTCCACCGAGCCCGGCTCGGGCAGTTCGGGGGAGCGGATCGGATAGTGCACCACCGGCACCCAGCCGGGCGCGTGCAGCACCAGCAGGTGCGGCCAGCCGAAGTTGGTCGGCACGAAGACCAGGCCGGGGCCTATCCCGGGGTCCGTCGCGGTGGCCGAGCCGTGCACCATCTTGTCGACGGTGATGGTGGTGGCGGCCGCGTCCACGCTCAGCGCCGGCGACACCTCGCGCAGCGTCGCCGCGAGCCCCTTGCGGCGCAGCACCTCCGTCTTGTGCCGGGCGTCGGCGCTCTGCTGCGGTTCCATCCGGCGCCAGGTCTGCGCGAAGAACGCCTCGTCGCAGTCCTCCAGGAGCCGCCGCAGCCACACCCGTACGGAGGCCGGGTCGTCCAGCAGCCGCAGCGAGAAGTCCAGCTGGCGCGGGCCGCGCGCGGCGGCCGTCTCCAGCGCCTTGGTCCTGGCCCGCGGGTCCGTCAGCGGGGAGGGGCCGCCGCCCTCGTTGTACAGCGCCAGCCAGCAGTGCTCCAGGGCGGCCATCACGAACCGCTCGTCGTCCATGCGGTCCAGTACGTCGAGCTCCTCGGCCAGGGTCGCGGCCGGCAGCCCGTCGCCCCCGGGGATGCCCGCGAAGGCCATGAAGATGTCGGAGAACGAGCTGCGCCACATGAACTCGCCCTCCAGCAGCCGGTCCGCCAGGCAGGGGTCCAGCGCCGCGGCCGTGGCGGTGGTCCAGGAGGCCAGGCCCGGGTGGTGGGCGGGCTGCGCGAGGGCGTGCAGCGTCATGCAGAGCTCGGAGAGCGGCGAGGGCGCGAAACGGATGCGCCCCGCGGGGAGCCCGGCAATGTCGATGGTGACGCTCATCGGGCCATTCTGACCTGTGCCCGGCCTGTGACCTGCACGGACACGGTTCGATTGACGAGGAGCGTCAATCGTCGTGCGGGGTGGCCCGAGCGGGTTCAGGGTGGATGCATGACAGCGATCGAGCAGTACCTCATCGACACCTACCGGGCGGCCCAGCTGGGCGCGCCGATGCCCCCGCCGCCGGGCCGCGACGACGTGGCCGTCCTGCGCTCGGCCCGTACGTACGCCCAGTTCCGGGCCGTCGTGGACGGCAGGGAGGCCCGGCACCCCTGGCGGGCGGCCCTGCACCGGCTGACCCACCCCCACGCGGCCCCGCAGTGCGGCCCCTGACCCGGGCCGGTCAGCGGTCCCCGGGGTGGAAGTCGATCACGTACGCGATCTCCGAGCGGCGGTCCGCGACCACGATGTCGGCGGTCTCCACCGCCCGGCCGTCCACGGCGTAGTACGTCCGCTCGATCTCGGTGATCAGCTCGCCGACGCCGATGCCGAGCAGCTGGGCCTGCGCCTGGCTGGCGCGCGCCGGACGGGGGACCTCCGTCGCCGAGGCCACCAGCACGCCGATCGAGCGCATCCGCTCGATGACCCCGGCCCCCTTGAACGGGCCCGCCTCGGGGAGCACGACCGGAGTGCCGTCCGTGACCGCCATCGGCTCCCAGGACTCGCAGACCTCCACCGGCCGGCCCTCGGCCAGGAACTCGTACGTGGTGCGCACGCACGGGTCGCCCGGCGCGACGCAGAGCCGCTCCGCGATGCGTTCGGGCGCCGGCGTACGGGCCGTGGAGTGCGCTTCCCACGTCAGGCCGGCGCCCAGTCCGGCCCGGCGGCGGCGCCGGGAGCGGACGATCCGCAGCCGCTCGCGCGGCGCGCTCAGGTAGGTGCCGGATCCGGCGCGGCCCTCCAGGAGCCCCTCGATGACCAGCAGCTCCAGCGCGCGCTGCGTGACGCTCTGCCCGACCCCGTACTCCAGGGCGAAGCGCGAGCGGGACGGCAGCTTGGCGCCGACTTGCCACTCCCCGGCCCGGATCCGGGCGCGCAGCGCGTCGGCCACTTTCACGTACGCCGTATCACGGGCCATGCGAGCCGTCCTGTGCCTGTCGAGGAGTTGGGCCCAAGCTAATTCATCGGGTCCGACCCGGGACTTCGGAACGGCGGGGAGTGAGACGAGCACCACACACGGCTGCGCCCGCCCGCCGGCAGCGGACGCGGGCGGGCGGGCGGGCGGGCGGAGACGGAGGCGGGCGCAGGCGGGGTCGGCCTCAGTCGAAGTTCGGCGCGTTGCGCTCGTAGACCAGGCGCAGCCCGATCAGCGTCAGCCACGGCTCGTGGTCGTCGATGACCGAGGACTCGCCGAGGACCATCGGCGCCAGCCCGCCGGTGGCGATCACGCGCACGTCGCTCGGGTCGCCGTGCGGTCCGGCCAGCTCCTTGGCCATCCTCGTGACGACCCCGTCGACCTGGCCGGCGAACCCGTAGACGACGCCCGACTGCATGGCCTCGACCGTGGACTTGCCGATGACGTTGCGCGGCCGCGCCAGCTCGATCTTGCGGAGCTGGGCACCCCGTACGCCGAGGGCCTCCATCGAGATCTCGATGCCCGGGGAGATCACCCCGCCCACGTACTCGCCCTTCGCGGAGACCGCGTCGAAGGTGGTGGCCGTACCGAAGTCGACCACGATCGCCGGGCCGCCGTAGAGCTCGACGGCGGCGACCGCGTTGATGATGCGGTCCGCGCCGACCTCCTTGGGGTTGTCCATCAGGATCGGCACGCCCGTCTTGATCCCCGGCTCCACCAGCACCGCGGGGACGTCGCCGTAGTAGCGGCGGGTCACCTCGCGCAGCTCGTGCAGCACGGACGGGACGGTCGAGCAGATCGCGATGCCGTGGATGCCGTCGCCGAGCTCGCTGCCGAGCATCGGGTGCATCCCCATCAGGCCCTGCATCAGGACGGCCATCTCGTCGGCCGTGCGGCGCGGGTCGGTGGAGATGCGCCAGTGCTCGACGATCTCCTCGCCGTCGAACAGGCCGAGGACGGTGTGGGTGTTGCCGACGTCGATGGTCAGCAGCATTACCGCTCCTCGCGCAGGTCCAGGCCGATGTCCAGGATCGGGGAGGAGTGCGTGAGCCCGCCCACCGCCAGGTAGTCCACGCCCGTCTCCGCGTACGCGCGGGCATTGGCCAGCGTGAGCCGGCCCGAGGACTCCAGCACCGCGCGGCCGGCGACCAGGGCCACGGCCTCCTCGGTCTCGATCGGCGTGAAGTTGTCCAGCAGGATCAGGTCCGCGCCCGCGTCCAGCGCCTCGCGGACTTGGTGCAGGGTGTCCACCTCGACCTCGATGGGCAGGTCGGGGAACTGCTCGCGGACGGCCTGGAACGCCTCCGCGACACCGCCCGCCGCGATCACGTGGTTGTCCTTGACCAGCGCCGCGTCCGACAGGGACATGCGGTGGTTGACGCCGCCACCGCAGCGCACCGCGTACTTCTCCAGGGAGCGCAGGCCCGGCGTGGTCTTGCGGGTGTCGCGGACCTTCGCCTTGGTGCCCTCCAGCTCGTCGGCCCACTTGCGGGTCGCCGTCGCGATGCCCGACATCAGGCAGAGCAGGTTCAGCGCGCTGCGCTCGCCGGTGAGCAGGTCCCGGGTACGGGCCTTGACCGTCAGCAGCACCTGGCCGGGCTTGACCCGGTCGCCGTCCTCCACGTGCCGCTCGACCTCGAACTCGTCCTCGCAGACGACCGACAGGACGGCCTCGGCCACGCGCAGGCCGGCGACCGTGCCCGCCTCGCGCGCGGTGAAGTCGGCGTGCGCGACGGCCTCCTCGGGGACGGTGGCCACGGTGGTCACGTCGACCCCGCCGTCCAGGTCCTCGGAGATCGCCATGTGGGCGATGTCCTCGACCTCGATCGGGTCCAGGCCCGCGTCGGCGAGCAGCTGGGCGAGCGCCGGGTCCAGGCCGCTCTCCTCGCCGTCGCCGCACGCGCAGTCGTCGCCGCAGCCGCCGCCCGCGGACTGGTCGAGGAGCGGCAGCTCCGCGTGCTCGTGGTCGTGCTCGTGCTGTTCGGTGCTCACGATGACTGCTCCTGGCTCAGGGGGTGCTGTACGGACGGAAAGCCCGCGGAGTCGGTGGGGGTGACGACCAGGGCCCGCCTCTCGGTGGCGGACAGCCGGACGACGAGGTGGCGGCGCCAGGCGGCGTCGTCGCGGTCGGGGTGGTCCTCGCGCCAGTGGCAGCCGCGGGTCTCCTCGCGGCGCAGGGCCGCGGCGACCAGGACGCGGGCCACGCACAGCAGGTTCGTGGCCTCCCAGGTCTCGACGCCGGGCACGGCGGTCTTGCCGTCCGTCTCCAGCGCGGTGAGAGCCTTCGCGTACAGGTCCTCCAGGGCGGCGGCCGCCGCGCGCAGGGACTCGGCGGAGCGGAGCACGCCCGCGCCGTCCGTCATGATGCGCTGGACCTCGTACCGCGCCTCGGCGGGCTGGAGCGGGCCGGCCGCCGGGACCGGGACGCCGGGGCCGCTGCCGGCGGGCGCGCCGCCCGCGATGTCGGCGGCGATCCGCTCGGCGAAGACCAGCCCCTCCAGCAGGGAGTTGGAGGCGAGCCGGTTCGCGCCGTGCACGCCGGTGCAGGCCACCTCGCCGCACGCGTACAGGCCGGGGACGGTGGTGCGGCCGTGCAGGTCGGTCCGCACGCCGCCGGAGGCGTAGTGCGCGGCGGGCGCGACGGGGATCGGCTCGGTCACCGGGTCGATGCCGTGCGAGCGGCAGGCGGCGAGGATGGTCGGGAAGCGCTGCTCCCACATCCGCGCGCCGAAGTGCCGGGCGTCCAGGTACATGTGCTGGGCGCCCTGCTCCTGCATGCGGCGCGTGATGCCCTTGGCGACGATGTCGCGCGGGGCCAGCTCGGCCAGCTCGTGCTGCCCCTGCATGAAGCGGACGCCGTCGGCGTCGACCAGGTACGCGCCCTCGCCGCGGACCGCCTCCGAGACCAGCGGCTGCTGGCCCTCGGCGTCCGGGCCGAGGAACAGCACGGTCGGGTGGAACTGGACGAACTCCAGGTCGGAGACCTCGGCCCCGGCCCGCAGCGCGAGCGCGACCCCGTCCCCGGTGGACACCGGCGGGTTGGTGGTGGCCGAGAAGACCTGGCCCATGCCGCCGGTCGCCAGGATGACCGCGGGCGCGTGGACCGCGCCGACACCGTCGTGCTGGCCCTCGCCCATGACGTGCAGGGTGACCCCGGCCGTACGGCCCTCGGCGTCCTGGAGCAGGTCCAGTACGAGCGCGTTCTCGACCGTACGGATGCCCGCCCGCTGGACGGCCTCGACCAGCGCGCGCGAGATCTCTGCGCCCGTGGCGTCGCCGCCCGCGTGCGCGATCCGGCGGCGGTGGTGGCCGCCCTCGCGGGTCAGCTCTATCTCGCCGGTCTCGGCGGAGGTGTCGAAGACGGCGCCGGTGGCCATGAGCCGGCGCACGGCGTCCGGCCCCTCGGTCACCAGGAGCCGTACGGCGGCCTCGTCGCACAGCCCGGCGCCCGCGACCAGCGTGTCGGCCAGGTGCTGCTCGGGGGTGTCGCCCTCGCCGAGGGCCGCCGCGATCCCGCCCTGCGCCCAGCGCGTGGAGCCGTCGTCGAGGCGGGCCTTGGTGACCACGACCGTACGGCGGCCCGCGGCGGCGCAGCGCAGTGCCGCGGTCAGGCCGGCGACGCCGGAGCCGACGACCACGACGTCGGCGTCGAGGGCCCAGCCGGGGGCGTTGGCGTGCAGCCGTATGCCGGTACCGGCGGTGCCTGTGCCTGGGGTGCTCACGTGTGTGCTCCGAACTCCAATGGGATGTTGTCGATCAGCCGGGTCGTCCCCACCTTGGCGGCGACGGCCAGGACGGCCTGCCCGGTGAAGTCGGGGCGGACGTCGGTGAAGTCGCGGGGGTCCACCAGCGCCAGGTAGTCCAGCAGCAGCGGCGGATCGTGGCGGGCCGCCTCCTCCAGGACGTGCCGGGCGGCGGACCGTACGGCGTCCGGCAGTCCGGTGCCCGCGGCGGACACGGCGTGCGCGTCGGCGGCGGAGCGGATCTCGCCGATCCGGGCCAGGGCGGCGGCCCGTTCGTCGCTGGTGGGGGCGGCCTCGGCGCGGGCCCGCAGCGCGGCCTGCGCGGCGAGCCGGTCCTGCCCGGCGAACAGGGCGCGGGACAGCGCGAGGGCGCTGCGGCGCTCCTGGGCGGAGAGGTACCGGTTGCGCGAGGACAGCGCGAGCCCGTCCTCCTCGCGGACGGTCGGTACGCCGACCACCTCCACGGGGAAGTTCAGGTCGGTCACCATCCGCCGGATCAAGGCCAGTTGCTGCGCGTCCTTCTGGCCGAAGAGGGCCAGGTCGGGGCGGGTGAGGTGGAGCAGCTTGGCGACGACGGTCAGCATGCCGTCGAAGTGCCCGGGCCGGGTGGCGCCTTCGAGGCGCTCGCCCATCGGGCCGGCGCTGACCCGCACCTGGGGGTCGCCGCCGGGGTAGACCTCGTCGACGGCCGGGGCGAACACGGCGTCGGCGCCGGCCGCGCGGGCGATCTCCAGATCCGCGTCCAGGGTGCGGGGGTAGCGGTCGAGGTCCTCGCCGGCCCCGAACTGCAGCGGGTTCACGAAGACGGTGACCACGACCTGGCCCGTCGCCCCGGCCCGTTCGCGCGCCGAGCGGATGAGGGTGGCGTGTCCCTCGTGCAGGGCGCCCATGGTCATGACGACGGCGCGCGGGCCGTCGGCGGTGCGCGGGAGCTTGTGCAGCTCCTCGGCGGTGTCGATCAGCAGCAGGTCGGTCACTGGTCCCCACCCTCGGGATCGGCGAGCACGCCCAGGAGGTCCTCGGCGAGTTCGGGCTTGAGGAGGCCGTGCGCGAGGGCCCGGTCGGCGGTGGTGCGGGCCATCGCCAGGTACCCGGCGACCGAGGCGGGCGCGTGCTTGCGCAACTCCGCGACGTGCGCGGCGACGGTACCGGCGTCGCCGCGGGCCACCGGGCCGGTGAGCGCGGCGTCCCCCGAGCGCAGGGCGTTGTCGAGGGCGGCGCCGAGCAGGGGGCCGAGCATCCGGTCGGGGTGCTCGACCCCGGCCTTGTGCAGCAGTTCCATGGCCTGTGCGACCAGCGTGACCAGGTGGTTCGCGCCGAGGGCGAGGGCCGCGTGGTAGAGCGGACGGTTCTCCTCCGCGATCCACTCGGGCTCCCCGCCCATCTCGATCACCAGGGCCTCGGCCGCGAGCCGCAGCTCCTCGGGGGCCGTGACGCCGAACGAGCAGCCGGCGAGCCGCTGCACGTCCACCTCGGTGCCGGTGAACGTCATCGCGGGGTGCAGGGCCAGCGGGAGCGCGCCCGCGCGCCGGGCCGGGTCCAGGACGGCGGTCCCGTACCGGCCGGAGGTGTGGACGAGCAGCTGACCGGGCCGGATCGCCCTGGTCTCGGCGAGCCCCTCGACGAGGGCCGGCAGCGCGTCGTCGGGCACGGTCAGCAGCACCAGGTCGGCCAGCTCCAGCACCTGCGCGGGCGGTACGAGCGGCACGTCGGGCAGCATGCGCGCGGCGCGCCGGCGGGAGGCGTCGGAGACTCCGGAGACGGCGACCGGGCGGTGTCCGGCCTGCTGGAGCGCACGGGCCAGCGCGGGGCCGACCCGGCCTGCGCCGACGACGCCGACGGTGAGCCGGGCGGGGCGCGGTTGCTGGGATGAGTTCACGCGGGGAAGGCCTTCCGTTCCAGTCCGCGGGGGGTACCGGACGATACGCCGCCATGCTAGCCCCTGGGCGTGTTGACCGGTCGGCGATGATCGGGGCATGACCAATGACGAGGATCTGGCGAAGCGGCTGGTGGCGGCGGGGCGTGCGGCGGAGCGGACGCTCTCGTCCGGAGGGCGCGACGCGACGGTGGGGGAGCTGCTGGCGGGGCTGGCCGCGCCGGATCCCGACGAGCCGGCCGACGTGTACGGCGACGGGGTGGTGGCCCGGCTCGAAGAGCGGGTGGCTCAGCTGCTGGGGACGCAGGACGCGGCGTTCTTCCCCTCGGGGACGATGGCCCAGCAGGTCGCGCTGCGCTGCTGGGCGGGGCGGACCGGGAACCCGGTCGTCGCCCTGCACCCGGCGAGCCACCCGGAGCTGTGGGAGGGCGGGGCGCTGTCGGTGGTCTCGGGCCTGCGCACGGTGCACCCCACCAAGGAGCCGCGCCAGCCCTCGGCGGAGGAGGTCGCCGACCTCGCGGAGCCCTTCGGCACGCTGATGCTGGAGCTCCCGCTGCGCGAGGCGGGTTTCCTGCTCCCCACCTGGGAGGAGCTGGAGGCGCTGGTCGGCGCGGCCCGCGACCGGGACGCGGTGGTCCACTTCGACGGGGCCCGGCTGTGGGAGTCGACGGTGCACTTCGGGCGGCCGCTGGAGGAGATCGCGGGGCTCGCGGACTCCGTGTACGTCTCGTTCTACAAATCGCTCGGCGGCCTCAGCGGCGCGGCTCTGGCGGGTTCCTCCTCCCTGATCGCGGAGGCGCGCGTCTGGCGCCACCGGTACGGGGGCCAGGTCTTCCGCCAGTTCCCGCAGGCCCTCTCCGCGCTGGACGGGCTGGAGCGGGAGCTGCCGCGCCTGCCCTCGTACGTGGCCCAGGCGCGCGAGGTGGCCGCGGCGCTGGGGGAGGCGCTGGCCGGCTCCCCGGTCCCGTGGTTCCGGATCAACCCGGAGACCCCGCACACCCACCAGTTCCAGGTCTGGCTGCCGTACGGGGCGGACCGGCTGACGGAGGCGGGGGTCCGCACGGCGGAGGAGACGGGCACGGTGCTCTTCCGCCGCTGGTCGCCGGCGCCGGTGCCGGGTGTCTCGGTGACGGAGCTGACGGTCACCGCCGCGGGGCTCGACTGGAGCGCGCAGGACGTGCACGAGGCGCTGAAGGCCTTCCTCACCCGCCTCGACCCCTGACGGGACGCGGCGCCGCCGAGGGGCGAATGGTCCCGCTCGTGCAACAGCGACGCACCGATTTCCGCCGAAGTCATCGGTCCGGCGCCGCCGCCCGGTTACCTTCCCTCCACGGGAAAGCAACGGAGCCGTCCCCCCGGAGGAGACACCATGACCGCTCACCCCGCCTGGCAGAAGTCCACGTACTGCGGCGAAGGCGACAACTGCGTCTACGTCAGCGCCGCGCCGGGCCACCTGGTCCGGGTGGCCGACCGGGCCGACCCGGCGCACCTGGTTCTCGCCACGACCCAGTCCGCCTGGGCCGACTTCCTTGACGCCGTCAAGGCGGACGGGTAGCCCTCGGCGCGCCCGGAATCATGCCGCTGAGGGGATTTTGTCCGATTAGCGCGTATCTTCGGCCCATGCCCACGCCCTACGGATCCCGCGGCGGCATGGCGTTCAGCGCCGCCGAGCTGCACGTGCTCAGGCGAACGCTCGCCCACGCCCTCCAGTCCTCAACGGCCCTCACCCGCCTGACGACCCCGGAGGTCCAGGACTGTCTGCGCCTCGCGCAGTCGGTGGACGAAGCGGTCCAGGAGGCGGGGCGGCTCAGAGAATTCCTCCTCGCCGACCTCGCCCGGTACCGCGACGCCCTGCCCGGCAGCCTCTCCGGCTACCTGGAGCTGCTCCAGGACGCCCTGGCGGCGGGGTACGAGCCCGTACCCGACGATCTGGCCGCACTGCGCGCCCTGCGGGTCAACCCGGTCGCGGCGGCGCTGCTGGAGCGCTGCCAGGGCATCGCCGAGCGCTCCGTGCGCAGGCGGCTCTCGACGACCCCGGCGCCCCGGACCCGGCTGCTGGCCCTGTCCGGGGGCAGGGACGCGACCAGGGAGTCCAGGGACGGCAAGGGGATCAGGAGCGGCAAGGAAGGCGAGGGCGACAAGGACGGCAAGGAGGAGCCCGCCCGGCCCGCGCCGGCCCCCAAGGAGCCGTCGCACCCCGAACGCCCGTCCGAGCGCCCCATCCCGACCCCGGGCGAGGTGTTCCCGCCGCGCCGCAAGCCCACCCCGCCCCCGGCGGCCGACCGCGCCGCCGGGTAGCTACGCTGGGGGCATGGACTACGTTTCCGCGCTCGTGCCCCCCGTAGTGATGGCCGGCTTCTTCATCGCGCTCGTCGTGACGATCGTGAAGAGCCAGGGCGGCGCCAACAAGGCCAAGGAGGACGCGGCCGTCGACGCCGTGATCGCCCGTGCCGAGGCCGCCCAGCAGACCGGGCCGGCCAAGTAGTCCGACCGGCCTTCCCCGCGGGACCCGCGCGCGCCTCGCTTCCGCGCGCCCTCCCTCGTCACGCTGCGCCCCCGCATTCTCGCGGCGCGTTGCCTTCCGAATAGCCGGGCAATTCCCCACATTCCGCCGTATCGTGCTGTTGTGCCTCGCCCCTTGGGAGAACTCGAAGACGCGGTCATGACGCGGGTGTGGCAGTGGAACCGCCCGGTCACTGTTCGTGAAGTTCTGGAAGACCTCCAGCAGGAACGGTCCATCGCCTACACCACGGTGATGACGGTTATGGACAATCTCCATCAGAAGGGCTGGGTCCGCCGGGAAGCCGAAGGCCGGGCCTATCGATATACCGCGGTCTCCACCCGGGCCGCCTACTCGACCTGCACAACGTTCCGCCCTGGCTGCGCATCCTCGTCGCGGGCTGGCCCGCACTCGCCTTCCTCGGCGGCACCCTCCTCGCCC
>NZ_LFML01000079.1:58788-95271 GCF_001044425.1 Streptomyces roseus | reverse complement strand
GACAAGCGCGGCTACGTCTACCTCGGAACCGTTACCGCAGCCGCGCTCGTCATCTGGCTCCGCTCGTGATCGCCAGGACACCGCCTAGAGCCCGGCATGCCACCATCCACGCCCTGATCGAGGCGGGGCACAGCCGACGCTCGATCCAGCGGCAGCTTGGCATGACCTACCGCACCGTACAGCGATTCGCCGACGCTCCACTGCCGGAAGACCTCTTCACCGGCCAGTGGCAGAACCGGTCCTCCGTCCTGGACGAGTACAAGCCCTACCTTGATGACCGCTGGAGCGAGGGCTGCACCAACGCCTGGAAACTGTGGGAGGAGATCGTGCCCCTCGGCTACCAGGGCAGCTACGGGCGCGTCCGCGCCTACCTGCACCTCAAACGCACATCTCCGCGGCCGGTGGCTGCCCGGCCACCGTCGCCCCGCGCAGTCGTCGGATGGATCCTGCGGCGCCCTGAGACGCTCAGTGAGTCCGAACAGCTCCAGCTCAAGACCGTCTCGACCAACTGCCCCGAAATCGCCGCCCTCACCAGCCACGTCCGGTCCTTCGCGGTCATGCTGACCGAGCGCCAAGGCGAACACCTGCCACAGTGGCTCGATGCCGTCCGGCAGGACGACCTCCCCAGCCTCCACACCCTCGCCACAGGACTCGAACGCGACCGCGACGCCGTCATCGCCGGCCTCACCCTGCCCTGGAGCTCGGGCGTCGTCGAAGGACACGTCAACAGGATCAAGATGCTCAAGCGCCAAATGTTCGGACGCGCAGGCTTCCGACTCCTCCGCAAACGCGTCCTACTTTCGTAACGGAGAGTGGCAAGACCACAGAACCTGAGCCAGAACCCGTTCTCGTGAACAAAGCCAAGGCGGGGCGCAGTCCGAACACCGCATAATCCCCTGCTGTGGGAGGCGGCAGATACAGTCCTGCCTGCCGCACGCAGCGCAGGGGGCCTGAGATGTCAGCACGAAACTTCCATGATTACGCCGATGACCCAGCCATCCTTTACGTCCTGCACCACGAGGTGCAGGACGCGCTCAAGGTGGGCATAGCGAGTGCTGCTGGCCAGGAACTGCGGTTGCAGGCACACCGGCGGCACGGTTGGACAACAGAGCTTCGAATTGAGTTCGAGACCGGTCACCAAGCGCTGCAGGTCGAACGCGCGGTGCTGTCCTTCCTGCGCTCATGCGGGGCAACCTCCACAGTCCTGCAGGCCGCCATGCCGCAGGGCGGATACACAGAGACGCTCGCGCACCCCCGCTTGTTGGGGCTGGACCTGCAGGATCTGTTGCAGGTCACCCACTTGGCGAGCCGCTTGGTACGCAAGGCACACTGCTCGTTGTCCAGGGCCATGCGCGTTCTTTTTGATGCCGTCGGTGTGCTTCAGCTGCTGGTCGAGCGGGGCCACAAGGATCGGGCCCGGGAGGTGCTGTGCCAGGTCCTGCCCCTCCAACTCCAGCTCGCGCAGGCAGTGGGGCGCGATGATATAGCGCTTGAAGTGCATGAGTTCCTGCAGGCAGTAGAGGCGAAGTGGACAGCGCCAGCCTGACCGATCCGCCCGCCTGGCGCGACAGGTCAGGTCCGCCGCGGCACATCTGGCCTCGCCGTCAGGTGCTGGCGTTGCCGTGGTTGTCGATCAGGGGGACGAGGACGCGGACACGTTCGTGCAGGTCTCCGACTCCCGTGGCCGGTACGCCGGCCAGGACCTGGTCGAGGCGGGTGAGGCGGGCGCGTGACGTCGAGCGGAGCCGGGCGGCGGGGACGCGGGCGAGGACGTCCAGGGCTCGCTGAGCGGCGTCTCCGGGTTGGGTGGGCGCCTCGGCCTGTGCGAGGACCAGGGTGGCCGCGGCCCAGCCGGGGGTGGCTACGGCAGTGGATGCGATGGACGTTTCGGCGGCGGAGCGTGCGCGGTTGTGGTGTCCGAGGGCGATGGCGGACTCGGCCTGGTGGAGGGTGTACTCGGCGGCGTCGAAGCCGAACCGGCCGGGGGCGAACCCGACGGGGTCGGCTTCGAGTTCGCGGGCGGCCGCGGTGAGCGCCGTGTCGGCTTCCTGCTCCCGGCCGAGACCGGCGAGGGAGGTCAGCTGCGCCCATGCGTGTGCCTGGGCTTTCGGCAGGCCGGCGGGGGCGTGGGCGACAGCGCGCTCGGCGTAGGCCAGGGCGTTCTCGTAGCGGTTCTCGGCTCGGGCGACCATGCTTTGCGCGCCCAGGGCCCAGGCGGTCAGGCGTGCGTCGTCGGTGCGGGTGCCGTATGCGGTGGCGGTGGCCAGGTGGGCGCGGGCGCCGGTGTGGTCGTCGAGGTGGAAGGCCAGGTTGCCCATCAGGGCCGAGAGCCAGCCGACGTTGCGGTGAAGTCCGCCCGCGACCTGTTCGTGGACGTGGCCGGTGACCAGGCAGTCGGTGAGCAGGCCGCGGGCGGCCCGTACTTCCTCGAACAGGAGGTACGGGGGGTGTTTGGGGTAGGTGAGGGCGTAGTGCTCGACGGCTGCGTCCGCCAGCTCGGTGACCTCGGTGCTGCCGTGGGGGTCGGCGAGGAGGGCGAGCTGGAGGGATTCGCGGACGGCCGGAAGGCCGGCGGCTGTGGTCATGTGCACCACCATTTCCCGTGCGCCAGCGCTGCACGTGTCGGTCTCGGGCCGACCGTACCGGATCACGGTGGGCAACTCGTGCTCCGGAAAGACTTGTTCGAGGAAGCCCAGGCCGAGCTGTGCGGGGGTGGCGCCGTAGGCGCGGCAGAGCATGACGGTGTACTCGCGGTCGGGGCGCTCGCGGGGGTCGTGTTCCCACCGGCACAGCATCGGATCGGACAGGCTGCGCGGTAACAGCCCGTCGGCGACGTACAGGGCCTTGACCTGGGTGATGGTCTCGGCACGGGACCAGCCCAGCGCGAGCCGCCAGGCCTCCAGCTGCCTCACCTCGGGCAGGGCGCGGCGGATCTCGGCGGCGGTCTGTTCGGTGTCGAGGCGTTCGCGCTCGCAGCGCATCCGGATGCCGGCTGCCTCTTTCTTGATGGCGGCGCGGCGTGAGCGGGCGATGGCGGCGGCCATGGGCACCCCCGGAGGGAGCGGGATATCGGGACAGCAACCGTAGCCCACCCCTGTGACAGGGCGACACCACTCCGTCACAGCCCGTCCAGCGCATTGCGGGAGCCCCGCAATGTCCCCTCGTCCCGGTGGCAATGACGGCGGGTCAGGTGCGGGCTGACTCTGGTGAGGCGAGCCCGACCGGGCAGCGCATCCCGAGGACGAAGGGGGGTGACCCCGTCATGTCCTACGACCACTGATCACCCGCGTGTCCCCCGTGACGGGGGCCCGGGTCCGGCCTCAGCGCCGGGCCCGGGACCCTGTGCCACCCCGCCCTGAGATCACCTGGAGATGCTCGTGCTGCCGGTGCTGACCTACGACCCCCTCGACCCCGCCACCGTCAACAACCCCTACCCGGCCCTGGCCGCCCTGCGGGAGCAGGCCCCGGTGTCCTGGCACGACGGCATGTCCTCCTGGCTGGTCACCCGGTACGCCGACTGCACGGCCGTCCTGCGCGACCACACCGTCTTCGCCCGCGATCGGCGCCGCACCGTCGCCACCGTGCCCGCGGCGAGCCTGAGCGTGCAGTCCTTGGACCCGCCCGACCAGGCCGACGTGCGCTCGCTCTTCATGAACGCCCTGCGCGCTCAGAACCTGCCCGGCCTGGAGGCCCGCGCCCGTACCCGCGCCGCCGGCCTTCTGCACGCGGCGGCCGAGCAGCCGTCGTTCGACGTGATGACCGGGCTCGCCGCACCGCTGTCCCTGTCGGTGGTCTGCGACCTGCTCGGCGTGGACGAGCCGCCGCTGGCCGAGTTTGCCGCCGCCTCCGACGCGATCATGCGCAGCATGGACGGCGGCCTCGACCCCGCCCTGGTCGAGCCCGGCCGCCGGGCCCGCGAGGAGCTGACCGCCCTGGTCGACTCGTGGTTCGCCGACACCGGCCGCCCGAGCGGGCTCCTGGCCCACGTACGCACCCGCATCCCCGCCGGAGCCGGCGAGGTGGAGGAGCTGTTCATCCGCAACACCGCGCGGGTGATGTTCCAGGGCGGCTACAGCACCATGACCGCCGCCCTGGGCAACGCCCTGCACACCCTCACCCGCCACCCGGACGTCCAGTACCGGCTGCGCTCGGAGCCGAGGGTCGTGCCGGGGGCGGCCGAGGAACTGGTCCGCTTCGACGGGCCCGTCCAGGGCACCAGCCGCACCGCCACCCGCGCCACCACGATCGCCGGCATCCCCATCCCGGCAGGCGATGCGGTGGTGCTGCTCTTCGCCGCCGCCAATCGCGACCCCGCCCGCTTCCCCGCCCCCGACCAGCTGCTCCTGGAGCGCCGCGACAACCGGCATCTCGGCTACGGCTGGGGCAGCCACTCCTGCATCGGCACCCGCGCCGCCCAGGCCTGTCTGCGCGCCGCCCTCGACGCCCTGCGCACCCACCCCACGCCGCTCCGGCCGGCGGGCACCGCGCGCCGGCAGCCGTCGGCCACGATGCGCACCTTCGCCGTCCTCCCCGCCACCCTCCACCCCTGACAGCCGCGCCCTCGCCGCCCGCCCTTCTGCTCGGAGACCTCCCTTGCGCATCCTGATCGGCAACCACATCGACCCCGCCATCCGCGCCCGTACGGACATGCGGGCCTGGACCCAGCGTCTGGCCTGGTTCGCCCGCCCCGGCGACGTCCTGATCCTGTGCACCGAACCCGACCCCGTCTTCCTCGACTACGCCCTCACGCTCACCGGCACCGGCCCCGGCGAGGTCACCGTGCTGACCGCACCGCCCGGCCGATACGGCGGCATGCTCATGGACCCCGAAGCGCTCACCGATGCTGCCTTCCTCGACCAGGTCCGCGCCGCGCTGCGGCTGGCCGGCGGCCCGCAGGCGGTCGGCGAGATCTTCGCCCTGTGGCCCTCGGCCTCCGTCGCCCGCTTCGCCACCGCCCTGGGACTCGCCGACCGGATGCCCGGGCTGGCGTACTTCGCGCAGGGTGGCGCCGAGATCGGCAACAACAAGGCCAACTTCCGGGCCATCGCCGCGGCTGCCGGCGTGCCCACGGTTCCCGGGGAGGTCTGCCGCTCCCGCCAGGAGGCCGTCGCCGCCACGCACCGGCTCCTGGCTCAGGCCGAAGCGGTGGTCGTCCAGCAGGCCCACAACGGCGCCGGAGTCGGCAACCAGATCCTCCTCGCCCCCGACAGCCGGCTGGCCACCGACCACGTCGGCGCCCGACACCTGCACCGCCTCACTCCCGGCCCGGACGGCGTCACCGCCTACTGGCAGGAGCGCTGGGACTGGGCGTCCGCCGACGGCCGCCACCCCGTGGTCGTCGCCGCGTTCGCCCCGGGCGCCGAGGCCGTGTACTCCGAGCACTTCGCCGACGACGCCGGCACCTGCCCGACCGAGCAGGGCCGCCTGCACTACGTCGGGCGCCGCCTCTCCCACCAGACCGTCCCGCTCCAGGGCCTGGGCCCGCTGGTCCACGCCCGCCTGGTCGACAACGGCGCCCGCCTGGCCGAGGCCTACCGCGCGCTCGGCTACCGCGGCCACCTGCCCGCCGACGCCATCACCACCCCCGACGGACAGCTCTACTTCACCGAGGTCAACGCCCAGGTCTCCGGGAGCCTGCACATCTACCAGGTCATCGCCCACCGGATCGTCGGCACCGCAGACCACCCGGCCCGCGCGGTCGTCGAGTACCACGTCCCCCCGACCTGGCACGTCCCCGACACCGCCGCCTTCCACCAGGCCCTCGCCGACCTCGACCTGGACTGGAACCCCGCCAGCCGGACCGGGGTGATCGTCTCCATGCCCATCACCCCCGGCCCGGACGGCGCGCAGTTCGTCTTCTGCCTCGCCTACGACCCCAAGACCGGCCACGAGGAGCCCTTCGCCCGGCTCGACGCCCGCTTCGCCACCCGCCCCGCGGCCGCCTTCGACCCCGCCGACCACGTCGGCGCCCCCGTCACCGCCTTCTCCTCCTGAACGGAGACCCACCCATGCCCAGCACACCCCTGCCGCCCGCAGCTGCCCGCCTGAACCGCTCCCTGGACGCCGACCGGCTCGCCGCCGACCTCGCCCAGGTGACCGGCCATACCTGGGACCTCCAGCAGGGCCGCGCCCCGGGCGGCCTGCTCGGCACCGTCACCGACATCGACTGGCGGGTCCTGCCGCTGATCGCACCGAACGGCGACGCGGACCGCACCGACCCCGGCGGCCCCGGCCCCGACACCTACGCCCCCACCGCCTGGCTGGACCGCATGCCCTACCTCGCCGAGGTCCTCGCCGGTATCCCGGCCCCGCTGAACGCCGCCCGCCTCATGGCCCTCGGCCCGGGCGCCGTCGGCGAGCGGCACTGCGACCCCAAGTACAGCCTGGCCCGCGGCTGCGCCCGCCTCCACATCCCCCTGACCACCAACCCCGACGCCGTCCTCTACCTCGACGGCACCGAGCACACCTGGCAGCCCGGAGAGTTCTGGTACGGCGACTTCTCCCGCGAGCACGCCGTCCGCAACCTCGGCACCACCACCCGCGTCCACGCCGTCATCGACGTCCTGTTCACCACGGAGCTCGCCTCGCTGTTCCCGCCCGCCTGGCAGGAGCAGCTGACCGACGCCGACGCGCTCATCAACTACCCCACCCCGCTGGGCCGGACCATCCCCGCCGGCCTGCCCCGCACCCTGCTCCTCCCAGCCGGGTTCACCGACTTCAGCCTCGACCAGCCCCTCGACGGCGACCCGACAACGGCGAAGCTCGACCAGGCGGCCGGCCACCTCACGCTCACCACCGCCGAGCGGACTTTCGCGCTGCTGCCCGCCGGCCCGGGGGAGTGGCGGTTCAGCGCCTGGAGCGAGGCCCGCACCCTCGCCCCCACCCCGGACGGCGGCGCCGTCCTGCACGCCCGCCACGGCCGCACCCACACCCACCGCACCCTCACCGCCGCCACGGCCTGACCCGCGAGACGAAGGAACCTCACCCATGCTCCTGAGCAGCCACGACGACTTCACCCGCCTGCGCGAGATCATCGTCGGATCCGCGGCCAACTACACCGGCCACGACCGCGACGTCTCCTTCGAGCTGTTCCACCACGAGAACCTCACCGGCTTCCGCTCCGACTGGGCCTACCCCCGCCTCGTCACCCCCACCGAAGCCGACACGCGGCCGGAGCAGTGGGCGATCAACCGCCGCTACGCCGCCGAACTCGCCGAGGACGTCGAAGACCTCGCCCAGGTCCTGGCCGACCTCGGCATCACCGTCCACCGGCCGATCCCCCTGCCCGCCGACCCGGCTCCGATCGCCGGCCTGGGCTGGACCGCACCCCCGGTCCCCGCCCTGAACATCCGCGACAACACCCTCATCCTCGGCGACGAGATCATCGAGACCCCGCCCGCGATCCGCGCCCGCTACCTGGAAACCCGCCTCCTCGCCCAGGTATTCACCGACTACTGGCAGGCCGGCGCCCGCTGGACCACGATGCCGCGCCCCACCCTCACCGACGCCAGCTTCGACCTCTCCTACGCCCGCGACGCCACCACCACCCTCGGCGGGCCCACCGAGCCGATCGACGACCCGCAGCCCAGCCCGTACGACGTCGGCTACGAGATGATGCTCGACGGCGCCCAGGTCCTGCGCCTCGGCCGCGACCTGGTGGTCAACATCGCCCAGGCAAACCACGCCCGCGGAGTCGACTGGCTGGAGCGCCACCTGGCCGGCCGCTACCGCATCCACCGCGTCTACCGCATGGCCGACAACCACATCGACTCCATGCTCCTCGCCCTGCGCCCGGGGGTGTTCCTCGCCCGGCACGACGGCATCCGCGACATGCTCCCCGAACCGCTGCAGAGCTGGAAGTTCATCGTCCCGCCCCAGCCGGACACCGGCGCCTTTCCCGCCTACGGCGACGCCGACCTCGTCCTGACCAGCCCCTACATCGACCTCAACGTCCTCTCCGTCGACCCGGACACCGTCCTGGTCAACGCCGACTGCACCGGCCTGATCAAGACCCTCGAAGCCGAGCACTTCACCGTCGTGCCCGTACGGCACCGCCACCGCCGGCTCTTCGGCGGCGGCTTCCACTGCTTCACCCTCGACACCCGCCGAGACGGCACGTGCGAGGACTACCTCACGTGAACCGTCCCGTCCTGCTCCTGGAGGCGGCCGGCCCCGAGTCCGGGCACCTGACCCGGACCGCGGCCGCCTCCGGCCACCCCGTCCACACCGTCACCACCACCGAGGCCCTCACCGGCTACAGCCCCGCCCTGCGCGGCCTGCTGACCGGCACCCTCACCACCGACCTGGGCAACCCGCAGCAGGCCCTCGCCGAAACCGTGGCCTACGCCCGCCGCATCAACGCCGCCGCCGTCCTGACCACCAACGAGTACCTCACCCCTCTGGCCGCCCACACCTGCGCCCTCCTGGACCTGCCCGGCAACGAACCCGTCCGCGCGCACGCCGCCCGCGACAAAGCCGCCATGGCCGACGCCTTCACCACCGCAGGCGTCACCGCGCCCCGCACCCACACCATCGCCACCCCGGCCATGCTCCGAACCCGGTTCCTGCGGCCCGGCATGCGGCTCCCCGTCATCGTCAAACCGGCCGACGCCGCCGGCTCCCAGGGCGTCACCGTCCTCGCCCGCCTCCACGACGCCGACACCGCCTGGCAGACGGCCCACACCGCGCCGGGCATGTACGCGGCCACGGTAGGCCGTACGGTGCTGCTCCAGCAGTACATCCCGGGCCGCGAGTACAGCGTCGAGTCGTTCACCCAGCACGGGCGAACCACCCACCTGGCCATCACCACCAAGACCACCACCCGAGGCCCCCACCGGGTCGAACTCGCCCACAGCCTGCCGACCCAGCTCCCGCCCGCGCTGGAACAGGCCATCCATCGGGAGGTGGCGAGGGCGGTCCGCGCCGTCGGCATCCGCAACGGCGCCTCCCACACCGAGGTCATCGTCACCCCCATCGGCCGCCCGTACGTCATCGAAACCGCAGCACGCATCGGCGCCGGCCACATCGGCGAACTTCTCCACCACGCCCTGGGCATCAACCCCTGGACAGCCCTCCTCGACATCGCCCTCGGCCGCCCCGCCCGGCTCACCCCCGCCCGCCGCCACCACGCCACTGTCCGCTTCCTTACCAGCCCGGCCGCCGGACGCCTCACCGCCGTTACCGGCCTGCCCCGACCAGGCCCGGACATCCCCCTTGTCCGGCTCCGCGCCCGCCCCGGCGACGCGGTCGGTCCCGCCCACACCAACGCTGGACGGCTCGGCTGCTTCATCGTCGTCAGCCCCGACGCCCGCACCACCCAGGCCCGCGTCGCCCAACTCCTCGACGACATCGACATCCACGTCGAACCGCAGCCCGCCTGACCCAACGAGGAAGGGGGCGCCACCCAGACCTGGGTGGCGCCCCCTTCGGTGTATCCGTGGTCAGATCAGGGCGGCCAGCTCCTCGGCGACCGCGCCGTAGGAGTCTTCGACTCCGGCCTCGTTGCCGAGCCGGTGCCGCTCCAGGCGCAGCGCGCCGAGGTGGCGCACCTCGTACAGGTGCCGCCGCCACGCGCCGGCCTCGGTCTCCTCGGGGCGGCCGTAGGAGTCGAAGAACGCCAGGCGGGCGTCCTGCTTGGCCCGGGCCATCCGCATCGTCCAGTCCGCCTCCGGATCCCCCCAACAGGTGCGGTCCATGTCCAGGACGCCGCAGATCGTGGGGACCGGGGCGGCTGCGAGCATGGTGTTCACCGTCCACAGGTCCCCGGTCAGCAGCCGCGGCACCGCGACCTCGTCGAGGACCTGGGCGCCGGCCTGGGCGGCGTCGGCGGCCTTACGGAGGTCGGCCGCGTCCAGGCCGCAGCCCTCCACGTCCTCGGAGATCAGGCGCAGGGACGTGACGACGGCCTCGCTCCAACGCGCGTGTCCGGGACCGGTGACCGGACCGAACCACGGTCCTGCGACAGCATGCACGGAAGCCGTGATCTCCCCCATCTGCCGGAAGAACGCCCCATGCGTCTCCTTCGGGTAGGACCCGAGGAGTTCCGGCGCCGGGGTGCCGGGCAGGAAGGACTGGATCATCCAGTCCCGTCCGATGACAGCCTGGGTGAAGTCGGCCGCCAGGACCCGCGGCATGAGGTCGGCAATCGGCGCGAGCCACGGCACCGACGCGTACTCCGCGCGCATCAGCTCCTGCTCGGAGTGGAACTGCCTGTCCGGTTCGGGTGCCACGCGCAGGACGACCGGCTCCTCGCGGCCGCCGAGGTCGATGCGGTAGGTGGTGTTGTACATGCCGCCGCCCAGCTCCGTCGCGGAACGGACCTCGGTGCCAGGCCCGAAGGCTCGTCGGGCGACCGCCAGGATCTGGCGTTCGGTCAGGCCCTGCTGAAAGGCGTTGGCGGACCGCTCGATGACGTGGAGTTCCACGGGACTTCCTTCCGGGCTGTGAGGACTTCGGGAACTGGGCTGGAGGCTGCTGGTCAGGTCCTCCGGTTGCGGGGTCGGCCGTTGCGTTCCAGCACGACACCGAGCTGCGAGGGCTGCATCGCGGCGGCGATGCCGATGGCCCGGCGGTTGGCGTTCGGGCTGGTGGCGTCAGCCGCCGCGATGTGGCGCTCGCGGGACAGCGTCAGGTGGGCGATGAGCCGACTGAGCAGGCTAGTAGAGGCGATGAGCTCGTCGAAGTCCTCGGCCTTGGGGTCGATGACGGCACGGCTGTTCGTGAGGCCGTCGTACAGGGCGACGGCGACGTCCTCGGGAAGCTCGACGGTCTGAGACCCACCGGAGACGTCGGGCAGGTCGAAGGTGATCCGCATGAAGCAGGAATCCTCCACAGGAAGGCGATGTATGAAAAACTACACCTGTAGTAATTCATACACAAGAAGCCGAGGTGGGTCTGTCATTCCACGACCAGCACCGGGTCTCAGTGAGCTTGGCGAACGTGCGCTCAACTTGGCGAACCACCAGAACGTCTCGCCGACGAACGCGCGAGTTGGGGTGCCGGTAAGAAGCTTGTCACCAGCCGCAAAACGGGGGCACTGGGACGAGCAGGGCCGGTCGTCAGGTGAGGAGGGGGGTGAGGGTGCCTGCTACGACGGCGCCGAGGGTGACGACTGCCGCAAAGGTGGCAGCGGCGCGGGTGAGGGCCGTGGGGTAGCTGGCACTGTCCATGCGGGCCAGCTTGCCCGCACCGGCGGCGGCCAGCAGGGCGACGACTATCACGAATGCGGTGGTGAGCAGAACGACGGCGACAGTCACGGCAATCTCCCGTTATTGGGTGGGGTGTTGACGTGGTCGAAGGTCGCGGATTCCGTGTTCGCCGAGGTTCGCCGGTAGGAAGATGAACACCGGCGAACACGACGGTCCTGGGGGCGCACCGTGCACGACGAGTACAACGGCCAGAATCCGGCGCTGACCGAGCTGCGGGAGAGACTTAAGGGCGGGATGGCCCGCATGCGGCTGAACCAGACGGATCTCGCCAAGCGTGCCGGGCTGGGGCGCACGACGGTGTCGGAGGCACTCTCGCCCGCGAAGCCTGCCCCCTCGCCCGAGACGGTGGCGGCCCTGGCCCGTGCGCTGCAGCTGTCAGTGGAGGAGCTGCGGGAGTTGCGACGGAGCGCGGCCGAGGAGACCAGGGATGGGGTGCGGTCGGTGCCAGGCCGTCCGATCGGTAAGTGGGATCCGCACGACCTGGAGGTCCACCCGGCCGGGCCCACTGACACAGCCTCCGGGCCCGGGAGGTCGGGGGCCCGGACGATGCCCGGGTATGTGCAGCGCGAGCACGACCGGGTAATGGCCCAGGTGGTAAAGGATGCCGCAGCGGGCCGCAGCGGGGCCGTGGTGTTGGTGGGTGGTTCCTCAACGGGGAAGACACGGGCGTGCTGGGAGGCCGTACAGCCGCTCGCGGAGCGGGGGTGGCGGCTGTGGCATCCATTCGACCCGACCCGCGCCCAAAACGCCCTTCAAGACCTGCCGCGCGTCGCGCCACACACCGTGGTGTGGCTGAACGAAGCCCAGCACTACCTCGGCAACCGCTCGGCAGGTGAGCAGATCGCGGCGGCCGTGCACCAGCTGCTGGTGACCGCGGAGTGCGCGCCGGTCCTGGTGCTGGGCACGCTCTGGCCCGAGTACGCCTCCCGGTACACAGCCCTGCCCGCGCCAGGGGAAGAGGACCCACACAGCCGGGTGCGGGAGTTACTGGCCGGCCGGACGCTGACAGTTCCTGAGGCCTTCGACGCTCCGGCGCTGGCCGCCGCGGCCGCTCTTGCCGAGAGCGGGGACCGGCTCCTGGACGACGCCCTGAGTCGTGCGGGCACCGACGGGCAGGTTACCCAGGACCTCGCCGGTGCCCCCGAACTCCTCAACTGCTACCGGCATGCGACTCCGGCCGCCGCAGCGATCCTGGAAGCGGCGATGGACGCCCGCCGACTCGGTGTCGGCCTCCATCTCCCCCAGGCCTTCCTCACCGACGCCGCCACCGACTACCTCACCGACACCGACTACGACCACCTCAGCGACGACTGGGCCGAGCAGGTCTTCGCCGAACTCGCCGCCCTCGTCCACGGCAAACAGGCCCCCTTGCGCCGCACCACCCCCCGCACCCGGCGACGTCCTCCCGCCCCGTCCCCGGCCGTTCACGGCCCGGCCCCCTCAACCGCGGGACCTGTGTTCCGACTCGCCGACTACCTCGAACAACACGGCCGCACCAGCCGCAGGCACCTGTGCCCGCCCGCGTCGTTCTGGCACGCCGCCCATACCCACCTCACCGACCCCGACGACCTCGGCAACCTCGTCCGTGCGGCCGAGGACCGGCACCGCATGCAATGGGCCCACTCCCTCCGCCACCGCGCCGCTGACCACGGCAACATCGGTGCTTTTCACCACTTGGCCGCTATGCAGGAGCAGGCCGGGGACCGGGAGGGTGCCGAAGCCATGGCACGGCAGGCCGCCGCCGACCACGACAACACCAGTGTCCTGCTTGACCTGGCCCGGATGCGGGAGAAGGCTGGTAACCGGGAGGGTGCCGAAGAACTACTCCGGCAGGCCGCCGACCACGGCGACACCAACCCCCTGTACCACCTGGCCAGGATGCGGGAGAAGGCCGGGGACTCGGAGGGTGCCAAGGTCTTTGCAGGGCAGGCCGCCGACCACGGCAACAGCGACGCCTTGTACCTCCTGGCCAGGATGCGGGAGGAGGACGCCGGGGACTTGAAGGGTGCCGAAGCACTGCTCCGGCAGGCCGCCGACCACGACAACACCCGTGCCCTGGTTGACCTGGCCTACATGCGGGAGGAGGCCGGGGACTCAGAGGCTGCCGAAGCACTGCTCTGGCAGGCCGACGACCTCGGCAACACCCATGCCCTTGGTTGTTTGGCCAGGTTGCGGGGGCGGGCTGGGGATCGGGAGGGTGCTGAAGCCCTGGCATGGGAGGCCGCCGACCTCGACGACACCGGTCCCCTGTATGACCTGGCCCGGATGCGGGAGGAGGCCGGGGACCAGGCGGGTGCCGAAGCCCTGGCACGGCAGGCCGCCGACCGAGGCAACAGCGGCATCCTGGTTCACCTGGCCAGGATGCGAGAGAAGGCCGGGGACCGGGAGAGTGCCGAAACCATGGCACGGCAGGCCGCCGCCGACCACGACAACACCACTGCCCTGCTTGACCTGGCCGTGATCCGGGAGCGAGCCGGGGACCGGGAGGGTGCCGAAGCGCCGCTCCGACTGGCCGCCGACCTCGGCAACAGCGACGCCTTGTACCGCCTGGCCAGGATGCGGGAGCTGGCCGGGGACTCGGAGGGTGCCAAGGTCTTTGCAGGGCAGGCCGCCGACCACGGCAACAGCGACGCCTTGTACTGGCTGGCCGGGATGCGGGAGAAGGCCGGGGACTTGAAGGGTGCCGAGGCCCTGGTGCGGCAGGCCGCCGACCACGGCAACGACAACGCCCTGTGCTCCCTGGTCCTGCTGCGGGAGGAGGCCGGTGATCGGGAGGGTGCCGAGGCCCTGGCGCGGCAGGCCGCCGACCACGGCAGCACCGGTGCCCTGTGGCACCTGGTCTTGCTGCGGGAGGAGGCCGGTGATCGGGAGGGTGCCGAGGCCCTGGCGCGGCAGGGCGCCAACCTCGGCAGCCCCGACGTCCTGTCCGACCTGGCCTGGATGCGGGAGGAGGCCGGTGATCGGGAGGGTGCCGAGGCCCTGGCGCGGCAGGCCGCCGACCACGGCAGCACCCACGCCCTGCCCCGTCTGGAGGAGAAGCCGAGAATCTTCACCCGGCTGTGGCCATACGGCCTGGACCCAGACGGCACACCTACAACCTCATGGTGAGCGTCCGTATCGAGAGCGCAACAGACACGTACCGCCCGGAACATCGTAGGGACGCCGCCGTTTGCGGCTGGTGACAGAGGCCTTACTGGTACTCCGAGCTGCAAGGCGGAACCGTCCGTCTCCTCGATTCGCCATGATCAGCCGAACCCTCTGGCCCGTTGTCGTCCCAGCGGACTTGGCGAACCGCATGTCACGACCACCCCGCCTCGCCACCTTCACCGGATCGGACAGCCGGACCGAGATCCCGGCCCCAGCCCGGTTGGCGGTCCGACGTTCCAGTCACAGGGCGCCGCGCTCTATGTACGCCGATACGCGCTCAGCCGCGTAGGTGCCGTCCGGCAGCACCGCGTCGGTCAACTCGAACTGCTCCCGCTTGCCTGCGGGGCCGCTCCAGGTGACCCGGATGCCGGCGGGGCGGCTGCTGGGCAAGTGGACGGGCTGGCCGTCGGCTGCCCGGGCTCCGAGCAGGGTGTAGGTGCGGACCGGCCGTACGGCCTCGCCGACCGCGATGGCCGGGGCCGCGCCGGGGCCGGCCTGGTTCCGGCGCCGCCGGAGCCAGCCCCAGGCTGCGGCCCCCGCCAGCAGCGTGAGGCCGCCCAGGGTCTCCGCGGTCCAGCCGGTGAGCACGTCGGTGAGCATGGTGGTGTCCTGTCTCTGTGTGATGACGGGCGGAGCATGAAGAGCCGCGCACTGACGTCGCGTCCTGGGCGGCACAGTGCGGGTGCGGGGGATTAGCAACGCAACCCCCCCTCAGCTCCACGCCATTTGAGCGGACGAGCTCCGAGGTGACCCGGCGGAGGTAGGGGGGCTCTAACGGGGCGCCACCGCTACGTCATGGGGTAGCCCTTTGGCTTCAGTTCCGCGGGGAGTCACCGGATGAGGTGAAAGCTCGGTCATGGCCCGGAGAGGCGTCGGTACCTTCCCTGGCATGTCCACTGACACCCCGAGCTCGGCCGATCAGCTGCTGATCGACCACGCGCACCGCCACGGCTTCACCGTGACCGCGAAGATGCTGGAGGTCTGGAGAAGCCGCCGCCTGCTGCCCGGCAATGTCCCCGGCGGAGGCCTGGGCCGAGGCAGGGGCAGCACCTCCACCCCCGCGCCCGAGAGCTTCGACCTCGTCCTCGGCCTCGCCCATCACGCCGGCCGCGGCAAGCGCCCGGCCGACGTGGCACTGCTCCTGTTCGACGAAGAGCTCCCCGTACCCGAGCAGACGGTACGGGCCGCCTTCACCGCCGCGGTGGACACCCTCACCGTCCCCGGCGACGACGACCCGGACACCGACCCGGACCAACGGCTCGACGACCTCGCCGACCACATCGCAGACACCGGCCTGACAATGACCCTGGTCCCCGCCCGGGCCCGGCGGATCGACGAAGGCATCGCCCGCCTCGCCCGCGCCGCCGGACACACCTGGCCCCCGCCCGAGCTCGCTGCCTTCGACGAGAACCCCGGCCCGTCGGCCGCCACGCCCAAGGATGCCGCGCTGACCTCTGCTGCCGCAGTCATCACGGGGACGATGTCCATGGAGGACATCGGCGACATGCTCCGCGCAATGAACCCCACCGCCACGGCCAACCCGATCGCCTCCCTGGTCGAGACCACCCGTAACGACGCTCCCGAGGCTGCCGACGCGGTCCTCACCGAGGACAACCATCTGGCTCTCGGCCCCGTGCGCGATGCCCGCGACCATCTGCGCGACCTGGCCACCACGGCCTCACTGGAGGACCTCGCACGGGCCTGGAAGGCCACGGAGCGTGTACGTCAGTGGGCCCTGGACCTGAGCACACGGGTCGAGGAAGAACTTGCCGCCGGGCACGCGGGCGAGGCCGCCCGCGAGTGGCTGATGAGTCGCTTCACGGCCGCCCCGGCCCTGCTCAGCACGCTGAAGGACCGCGACTGGCCACCAACCCAGCACGCCCTCGACACCTTGATGCTGCTCTACCAGCTCGGGGAGTTCCGGCGGCTCGACCAGCGCATTCCCAGCGGCCAGTGGCACCTCCTCGCCACCGAGGGCATGATGCCGCCACCCGTCCGCGAGCTCCTCCAGGACCTCATCAGCCAGAAGGCGGCCGCTGCCCGGTCGGGGGTCGATGTCAGACCGGCCTCGTAGCGTCGAAGGCGAGGCCCCGGACCGGACGGGACCCCGGAGGACCGAGGGAGCGGGCCATGGGCGAGATCAGCATCGAGCGACAGCACCTTGACCACCTGCTGGCCGACAGCGCGAGCACGTACGGAGCCCCCTACCAGCGGGCCTTCGCCGAGCTCGCCGCAGCGAACCGAGGCCGGCCCGTCGCCGAGATCCTCCCGCTGCTGCGCCGGGCCGCCGACGATGCGCTGCTCGGCTTCACGGATGGGGACCTCCGGGAACAGGCACAGGCGATCAGTACGGGCCAACCGTACGTCCTACGCGTCACGGTGGCCTGACCACGACCGTGCCACCGCGCGCGTCTGCCCCCCATCACTCGGCGGCCAGGCCTTACGCCGGTCGCGACCGGTGCGGGCGAGGGCGTCGGTGAGCTGGGTGTGGAGGAACATCTCCGTCGGCACCTGCGCCCGCGCCTACGGCACCGCATGCATCCACGAGCACGCCTGCGTCCGCTGCTCCCTCCTGCGCCCCGACCCTGCCCAGCGCGGCCGGCTGGTGGAGATCCGCGACAACCTGCTCGACCGGATCGCCGAAGCCGAGCGGGAAGGCTGGCTCGGTGAGATCGAAGGTCTCCGGGTAAGCCTCGCCGGCGCCGAATCCAAGATCGGCCAGATCGACTCGGCGGCATCAGGCGGGCCCGTGCTGCTCGGCCTGCCGACGCCGAGAGCGGACCGACACGGGTGATCAGGTCGCAGGCAGGGAAGAAGCGGCAAGCACGGCACAGCAGGTCAAAGGTGGTGATCCATGATGGCCAGACCCGTATGGACCGGGATCGTCAGCTTCGGACTCGTCTCTTCTCTGAACCAGTAACTACGGTCCCGTGAGGCAGTCGGCAAACCTGTGGCACATGCGTACCGTCCCCGGCCAGGATGTGGCTATGCGTGATGTCCGGAGCGATACCGAGTTGCAGGGTCTGGTTCGGCGGTTCGTCACGCCCGATCGGCGATACCTTCGGTTGGGCGGGAGCGTGTTTCGGTTGAGCCCGGTCGAGCGCTCCGCGTTCGTGCGGGATCTGGCTCAGGCTGCGTACGAAGTCACTCCAGCGGAGCTCGGCGTCCTCTTCGAGGGCGGATGGCGCGAGCGCAAGACCGCCGCCTGGCTGGTTGCTGTGGCCCACAGGTCCGAGTTCCGCCAGCTCATCGGCCGGCTCCTGTTGGCCAGCGAGGGGCCGTATGCGGGCGCGGCATACTGCGTCGCCCTTGCGAAGTTCGGTACTGCAGCGGATGCCGAACTGCTCAGCGCATACCTTGATCACTACTTGTCGCGCCCCGACCTCGACTACGACCAGGCAGTCGTCCTTGGGACGCTGCTGTACCTCGATGAGATTCTCGGCTCCGAGTACGCGACACGGTTCCTTACCCCGGCCGGTCCCTGGGACCGATGGCTCGAAGTCCGGGCCGTGGCGGCTCTCGACCCGCATGACTGTCGACAGGCCGTTGGGCAACTGTGCGCTTTCGTCGACGAGACCGCTGAGGTATTCGCCTCGCTGGCCTGCGGGAGCTGATCATGACCGAGCGGGACATCGTCCTCAACGAACTGGCCCAAGGCCTGCGCCTGATGTCACAGGGCATCGAGTGGTTCGACACCCACGGCCCGGAGGAGCAGGCCGAGATACTCCTGTTCCTGCGCCACCACTGCGTGCAAGCGCGCGCCGTCACCGAAGACGGACCGGAGAGCATACGACGTGCCGGGCTGCGCCCGACGCACACCCCTGCGGTCTTGATCACCTGCGGCCCGATCGACCAGCAACTGGGGAAGATCGCCGGCCTCACCCCTGTCGACGAACGACGCAAGGCGTTCCGGCTACTGGTCGAGGTCCTCGCGGTCGCAGACGAACGGCGCCGCGAACGCTTCTGCTCCGGCGGATGCGGTCACTGGTGGCACAACCTGGCCGTCGCCGACGGGTGAGGGCGATTCCCCCGCCGCTGGCCCCCGCCCCGGGACTCCATGTGATGCAAGACGGACTGACGGCAGTGTTCATGCACTCGTGTCGTCGGCGGCGGAACCGATCACCGCGCTCAGCATCTGGTGGGCGTCGCACACGTCGCAGGCGCTGGCGATGGGGTCGCGCGCGACCATGATCCGGGCCTCGTCGGTCGAGAGCTGTCCCCCCGTCCCGCCGGAGATGGCCCAGCAGCCGGGGCGGTGCAGGCGTACCCCCGGGCCGGCGCCCGGCACGTTGGAGGGGCGCCGTACGCGTTCCCCGATCCACATCTCCGTGCCGGCCTCGACCGGTTGGCCCAGGGCCGTCAGCGCGGGTGCGGCCGGGGCCGGTGCGGGGGTGGGGTGCTGGCGGCGCAGCAGCGGGACGTTGGCGTACGAGGTCCCCGGGACGGGCCGTACGCGGTCGCTGGGCACGTCGACCTCGATGAGGTCCTCGGTCAGGTCCTGGCCGGTGCTGGCGGTGCGGCTGGCCCACGCGCGCAGGGCGACCACGTACACCCACCGTCCGGCGTCGGTCTGCCACCGGCGGACCAGGCGCCCACCGACCTCGCCGTCGGGAAGGAGAACGCGGACGGGTGGGAGCCGACCGGGGGGTTGGCGGTTCGGGCGGGATCGCTCACGGTCGGGTGCGGGCGAGCCGCTCGTCCTGGGTGCGGGCGGTGCGGCGCAGCTCGGCGGCGCCGGTCCGCCACTGGGCTGGAGAGGCCCAGTACGGGTGGGTGGCAAGGCGGAGGTCCAGGAGGACCAGGGCGCGCCGCAGGGCGGCCGTGCCGGCTCCGGCGGGGGTGTGCGCGAGCTGGGCGCAAGTCTCCTCCCGCGTCTTCTGGAGGGCGAGGAGGTCGGCGGGGAAGCGGTGCGGTGTCACCCTCTAACTAAAACACGTGTTCGAATCCGAGTGCGAGTGCCTTCCCGGGTGGGTCAGCGGCCGGCTGTGACTGAGCGGGAAAGTTGGTTCTGGCCACGCTTCCGTGACGGGTACGCCAGCAGGGGGAATTGCGGTCCCGTCCGGTCACGGTTCGCAAGCCGTAGGCAACCTGCATGTGACGCTAACTGCCTGACCTGCGGACATGCAAAAGCCCTCACCATGAGGATGACGGCGCTGGCAGGTGGGGCGGACACGGACGGGAACGTTCAACCGCTCTGCCGTCCGTGTCACAAGTCCAAGACGCGCGAGGACTTCGGGGCTCAGGATCCGCCGTTCTGACCCCCGCTTCTCAAGGGCGCAGACACCGAATCAACTTGCGGTGCCCGAAAGGTGCAACCTGTATTGCATCGATGAGGTGAGGTCGACCTCCGACACCATTTCAAGGAACATCTTGTCATGCGAGAGCGATCGTTGCGCAGCGTACGTTTCCGGGCTGGCGCCGGAGTCGTTCACGAAGGGCAGGGAAGCCGGAATGTACTTCCCTCCACTGACGACGATCACGGGCTGATCGTCCACGTAGCGCAGGCTGAGTGCGCCGATGTCCTCGGAGCTGACCTTGTCTGCGGGGATGAGCGCCCGTCCGGTTGCTTCAGGCGGGAGATCGAGAAAGTCCGGTTGCAGGAGATATAGGTCGCTTACCTCACTCTCCGCGAAAAGCCCCTGGGGCGGAAGCAAATACGCCTCTAGAGCTTCTAGTTCGCTCCGAGCCCGGTAGCTCGCTACATGGTTGCCTTCATTCGCCACGGAAAGACTTACGGGAATGTACTTCCCGCCTTTGACGACGATGACGGGCTGACCGTCCGTGTAGCGCAGGCTGAGCGTCCCGATGTCCTCGGGGTTGACCTTTTCCGCCGGGATGAGCGTGGGTTCGGTCGCCGCGGGCTTGTACTGGACCGGGGCCGGTCCCTTGGCGTCGGGCGTGGTTTCAGACATGACTGTCTCCCGCTGTTGGTGAGGGTGTGGGTTTCGGGCACGGACGGGAAGGCTCAACCGCTCTGCCGTCCGTGTCACCGCTCAACTGCCGTAAAGATCATCGGCCTCTGAGGGGACGGCGTCGGGAAACTTGAAAGAGTTCCCCAAAAGTCCACGTGCTCCGGCTTCCGTGGGGGAACCAGCCGCGTACACCGCAACAGCGTCCCCGGACCCGTCGACAACCGTCAGTCCAGCTGGCAGGGCCGTCCCGCCGCTGACTACGACCACGGGCTGACCGTCGCGGTACTCAATGGACAGCGTCCCGATGTCCTCAGGCTTGACCTGGTCGGCCGGGATGAGCGTGGGTTCGGTTGCTTCGGGCTTGTACTGGACCGGGGCCGGTCCCTTGGCGTCGGGCGTGGTCTCGGACATGGCTGTCTCCTATGTTGGTGAGGGTTGGGGCGGACGCGGACGGGAACGTTCAACCGCTCTGCCGTCCGTGTCATCGACTTAAGACACGCGAGGACTTCAGGTACAAGGCCGTGCTGACTCAGCCCTCAAGCAGGGTGCCCTAGGTGCCGTAGGCATCATGGAAGGTCACGTTCGTCCCGTCGTATTGCAACGCAAATTCGCCACTGCCGTAGTTGCTATCGGCGGAAAGTTTGAAATCCACAAAGCCGCGCGCTTCTCGTGCTGCGACAGGCGGCCGGTCCGCATGGACCACCGTGATCCGAGTGGGGATGAACGTCCCACCTCTGACAACGAGCACGGGCACACCCTCGCGGTACTCGATCGCCAGCGTGCCCCTGTCCTCGGGGTCGACCTGGTCGGCCGGAATGAGCACGGGTTCGGTTGCTTGGGGCGTGAGCTGGACCGGAGCCGGTCCCTTCGAGTTGGGCGTGGTCTCGGACATGGCGTCTCCTCGCTGGCCGGCTCCCTGCCCACCTGGTCAGACGTGGCAGTACGCAGCGTTACTGATCAACGACTCTCGGCGGAACGGCCTGGAATCGGCAGGGTGGCGCGAAAGTTGCGGTCATTGCCAGTCCGTTCACGGTTCGCCAACCGATAGGCCGTGAAACCGCAGTGAGAACCACTTGGTCGCCGTCTTCCGGTGACGATGCCTGAGTTCGCCCGAGGGTTCGGCTCCGGCATGCAGGACCGTTCCTCCCGGGGATGACGTCCTCATGGAGACAAAAACGCTTCGCGACGTGCTCTTCCCGGGTCTGGATCTCGCAGTGCGCCAGGTCACGGTCGTGAACGACGACTTGATGGTCGACGCGAACGGATGCGGGCCGCCAGGAGGATGTCCCGCGTGTCAGCATCCCGCCGCACGGGTCCACAGCCGGTACTGGCGTCACATAGCCGGGCTACCCGTCGGCGGACGCCGGCTGATCGTCCGTCTCCGTGTGCGTCGGTTCTTCTGCGATCAGCCCCGATGCCCGCGTCGGACTTTCGTGGAACAGGTGGTCGGCCTGACCGAGCCGCGGCGCCGTTCTTCGATGGCGGCGCGGTCGGCGATGCGATCGGTCGCGGTGGAGCTCGGCGGCCGCCCGGGCGCACGTCTCTGCGCAAAGCTGCGGCTCTACGGCCGGCGGGCATCCCTCCTGGGTGAGTTGACTGCTCCGTCTGTGCCAGCGCGGGCTCCACGGGTCCTCGGCATCGACGAGTTCGCCTTCCGCAAGGGCCGGACGTACGGAACCGTCCTCGTCGACGTCGAGTCCTCCCGGCCGGTGGATGTGTTGCCGGACCGAGAGACCAGCACGGTTACCGCATGGCTCCAGGAGCACCCCGGCGCCGAGATCATCTGCCGGGACCGGCTGATGGCATTCACCAAAGCCATCAGACAGGCTGCCCCCGACGCCCTGGAGGTGGCAGATCGCTGGCACCTCCTCCAGAACCTCTCCACGGCCGTCGAGAAAACCTGCCGCCGGCACCGCGGCTGTCTCCGACAATCTGCCGGACCAGGGACGAGCCCACCACTGGCTGCACCAGAGACTCCCCTCCTGGGCCGGATCCGACAACGCCACGCTGAGGTCAATGAGCTCGCCGCCACCGGTCTGCCGCTCAGCGCCATCGGCCGCCTACTGCGGCTGGACCGCAAGACAGTCCGGCGCTACCGGAACAAGGATCTTGAAGATCTCCTCGCCTCAGCTCAGGACCGCGGCCACGGCGTCCTCGACCCCTACATGGAGCACATCCAACAACGTTTCCATGCAGGCTGCACCAGCCCGATGCGGCTCTACCGCGAGGTCCTCGACCTCGGCTACACCGGCGGCTACCACGTCGTGCACCGCTACGTAGTGACCATCCGGAAAGGCATCGCGGCCCCCGCACGCTCGATCACTACCCGCCCTCGCGACATCACCTCATGGATCATGCGCCCCGAGGAGTCACTCAGCACGTCCGACATGGCCCGGCTCGACGCTGTGCGAAGTGCCTGCCCGGAGATCGCCCTGGCCTGTGACCTTGCGCGGGAGTTCACCGACATGCTCCGCCAACGCCGCGGACACCTGCTGCGGGACTGGATCCAGAAGGCCGAGCTGGGCGGCCCCGACACCATCGGCATCTTCGCCGCCTCCATCCGCCAAGACCTCCACGCCGTTACCGCCGGCCTCACCTTGCCCTACAGCTCCGGGATCATCGAAGGCCACGTCAACCGAATCAAAACAATCAAGCGGCAGATGTACGGCAGAGCCTCATTCGCCCTACTCAGAGCACGCATCCTCCTGCAGGCGTAGCCATCACGGAAGCGCGGTCAGAACCAACTATCCCGCCAGTCACACCGGCGCGGCGAGCGTGGTGGTGGGAGGCTGGACGTGTAGGGTCTCCCAGCTCGCGGCATTGGGTGTCCCGTTGACCAGCAGCTCCTCCTCAGTCTGAAGTTGAGGCCACTGACGGCCTGTCTCACGACCGCGTCATTTCCTCGTTCGCTTCGTTGCGCTGGGCGCAGGTCGACCGGGCCCGCGCTGAGTCTGTGCGTGAGGCAGGTAATCCGTTGCTGACCATGGTTGCGTCGGAGGACTTCGCAGGGGCGCCGGCTCAGGCCCCCGGTAGGTTGGTGGCGGTACCGGTCTGCCGGGGGAGCGCTGGCGGTCCGGCGAGGCCGACGGTCGCGGACGGGTGGTTGACCGCCCGGCCGTTCTATCGTCGCCGATATGGAGCGCGTCCTTCGGCAACATCCGTCCCGGAACCTTCCGTCACCGGAAGGCTGCGTTTCAAATTACCCTCGCTTCTTCGACGCGTTGCCCTCGATGGCCTCGACGACCTTCTTTGCTGTGGCCTTGGCCGAGCCCGGGTTCTGGCCGGTGACCAGGTTGCCGTCGGTCACGACGTAGGAGACGAACGGCAGTGTCGCCTTCTCGTAGAGCGCGCCGCGCTGCTTGGCCTTCTCCTCGGCGTTGTAGGGGACCAGTTTGTCGACTCGGGCGAGGACCTCCTCGGTCCAGGCGAATCCCGTCATCTTGCGGCCGGCGATGAGGTATGAGCTGTCGGAGAGCCGGGTGTTGAGCAGGCCGCAGTAGCCGTGGCAGACCGAGGAGACGATGCCGCCGCGCTCGTAGATCTCGCGGGTGATGCGCTGCAGGCCCTCGCTGTCGGGGAAGTCGTACATCACCGCGTGACCGCCGGTGAAGTAGATCGCGTCGTACGCGGACGGGTCGATCTGGTCCGGGCTCGCCGTGTTCTCGAGCATGGCCATCTTTCCGGGGTCGGCGTGCCATGCCTTGGCGGTCTTGTCGTAGTTCGGGAATCTCAGTGCACGCGGTTCGAGCGGCACAGGGCCGCCGGCCGGGCTGACGAGCGTCTGCTCGTAGCCGTGCTCCTCGAAGATGTGCCAGGCGTGCGTGAGCTCGGAGAGCCACAGGCCGGTGGTGTGGGACGGGTCGTCGTAGTGGCCGACGTTGGTGACGACGTTGAGGACGCGCTTGGTCATGGCTGATCTTCCCTCGTGCGGACCGGGATGGCGTGGAGGCGGGCCGTCGTAGCTGGAGCCAGTGGTCGGTCAGCGGACGCCCAGGGCACGCAGCGTCTTGAACGCCCGGGTCAGGATCCGCGCCCACTGCTCGTGCTCGACTCTGCTGGGCGGGGTGAAACCCTGGAGGCGCTGGTGGGCGACCGTCTGGGCTTCGGTGTACTTGAGCAGCCCGTCGGCGCCGTGACGGCGGCCGAGGCCCGAGTCGCCCATGCCGCCCATGGGTGCGTCGATGCTGCCCCAGGCGGCGGCGAACGCCTCGTTGACGTTGACGGTGCCGGCGTGCAGCCGTGCCGCGACCTTGCGGGCCTCGGTGCCGTTGCAACCCCAGACGCTTGCGTTGAGGCCATACGGCGTGGCATTGGCCATCGCCACCGCCTCGTCGGCTGACCGGTAGCGGTAGACCGACACCACGGGGCCGAACGTCTCGTGGTCGAACAGCGTCATCTCAGGGGTCACATCGGTCAGGATCGTCGGCTCGTAGAACAGGGGCCCGAGGTCGGGCCGGGCTTTGCCTCCGGCCAGTACGGTCGCGCCCTTCGATACCGCGTCGTCGACGTGCGAGCTGACGGTCTCGAGCTGCGAGGGGGTGGTCAGCGAGCCCATGTCCATCGAGAAGTCGTAGGCCGCACCCAGGCGCATGGCCCGGGCACGGTCGGCGAACGCGGTGACGAACGCGTCGTGGATCTCATCGGCGACGTAGAGCCGTTCGATGGACACGCACAGCTGGCCGGCCGAGGGGAAGCAGGCGGCGACCGCACCGGCGGCGGCCTTCTCGATGTCGGCGTCGGCGAGGACGACCATGGCGTTCTTGCCGCCGAGCTCCAGGGACGCGCCGATCAGCCGCTCACCCGCGTCGCGCGCGATCTGGCGCCCGCTGGCGGTGGAGCCGGTGAACATCATGTAGTCCCCGCCGGCCATGAGCGCGTCTCCGATGGAGCTGCCACGGCCGACCACCATCTGCCAGACGTCGGGTGGCAGGCCGGCCTCGCGCATCAGGGCCAGTGCCCACAGCGCGGTCAGGGCGGTCTGGGTGTCGGGCTTCTGGACGACGGCGTTGCCCGCCATCAGGGCCGGGATGGCGTCGCTGGCGGCCATGCTGAGCGGGTAGTTCCAGGGCGATATGACGGTGACGACGCCCTTGGGGTGGTGCAGCTCGGTGGTGTGGGTCAGCATCGGGATCGCGCCCTTGCGGCGCTTGGGTGAGAGCAGCCGCCGTGCGCTGCGCGCGTAGTAGCGGGCGGTGATCGCGATGTCGCTCACCTCGAGGAACGCGTCACGACGGGTCTTGCCGCTCTCGGCCTGCATCAGGTCGAGGGCTTCCTCCTGCCGCTGGAGGACGAGGTCGTGGAAGCGCAGCATGATGCGCTTGCGGTCGGCCACCGGGGTGGCCGCCCAACCGGCCTGCGCGGCGCGTGCCCGGGCAAAGGCGTCCTGGACGTCGCCGGGGGTGGAGATGGGCAGGTCCGCGAGCGGTGCGCCGGTGTACGGGGAGGTCGTGGTGACCCGCTGGGCGCGAGTACCGGCGGCCACCTGGGCGGCCAGGCGGGCGAGACGGGCCGGCGTCAGCGATGTCGGGAGGCCGGCCTGGAGATGGCTGGTGTTCGTGGTGGTCATCTTGACCTCAGCTCCGGTCCTGGATGGAGGTGGGCACGGGCATGTGCAGCGCCAGCTGGCCCTCGGTGGTGACGTCGAGCTGGATCGTCCGGACCGGCTTGAGGGAGCGCAGGTCGTCGCTCATCCGGCCCTCGCCGAGCTGCAGGTCCAGGCCGCGGGGGAGCCGCGTGGTTCCCGAGGAGAGCATGTTGATCTGGCTGGTCGTGGAGTGCCAGGCGCCTTCGATCGTGGTGTAGGAGGTCAGGGTCGAGACGTGTGCGCCGGTAGGCCGCGCGGTCTGCTTCGGGGTGGGCGCCGACAGAGCGAGGTCAAGGCCGCCCCGCTCGTTGGCGACCCTGGCGGAGGTGCGCGCGGTGTCGATGTCGACGTCGAGCCCGGTGACCCACTTGGGGAACCCGTAGCCGTCGTGGCCACGCACCTGCGCGATCTCGGTGTTGACCGGGAGCGAGAGTACGTAGGAGTGCAGGGAGTCATTCTTGAGCCCGGTGACCAGGTCGAGCAGGCCCAGCCCACCGTGTCGCGCCGGCTTCACGGCGATGCCGACCGCGGCCTCGGTGTAGAAGTCGATGTCGCACACGTCGTACCGGAAGGCCATCACGGAGACGATCCCGAGCCCCGGGGCAAATTCGAGCGGGTCCAGCTCCTGAGGGAGGCGAGCCCGGATCGCCTTGCTCGGCGCGAGCATCGTGAGCCGGGTCGTGGAGATGCGGTAGTAGAAGTTCGGCGTCAGGGTGGGCCCGATGCGGGAGTCCACGCGGCTCTTGGGCATCCGGCGGAAGAAGTCGACACTGCTGACCCGCGGGTCCCGCTCCACCTCGTCGAGGTCGGTGTCCATGCGGAACCGGTCATAGAGGCCGCCTTCGGGGACGGTGATGAGACGCCCTCCGAGAGCGACCTCTACGGTCCGGTCGGTCAGCTTGCCGGTCGATGCCATGAGCCCTCTCCTCCGATGTAAGCGGTGTCAACACCGAGGGTCGCACGACATGTGAGCACCGTCAACACTGGAGAGTGCCAGGCGTGCGCCGGGTGAGCGCCACGCGTCAGGGGCCGACTGACGTGATGGCGAGGAAGGCGCTGCGCACCCGGTCGGCGACCTCCTTGCTCGACCCGGCCTGCAGCTTGCCGTCGAGGTAGAGGCAGGCCAGCCCGTGGGCGAGCCCCCAGCCGGCCGTGGCCAGGGCCGAGGCGTCCGCGTCGGGGAGGACGCGGTCGAGCGCGTCGGCCAGCAGCTCGTGCAGGGCGTCCGCGGCCTTGACCCGCTCGTCGGCGGCGTCGTCGCACGGCTTGCCGAACATCACACGGAACAGGGCCGGGCGCCGCAGCGCGAAGTCGACGTAGGTGACGGCGAACTCGGCCAGGTCCGGGAGTGCGGCGGGCAAATCGCGCCCGCCGCCCAGGTCGGCCAGCAGGTTCCGGAAGCCCTCGACGGCGAGCGCGGACTCCAGGGCGTCGCGGTCCTTGAAGTGGCGATACGGCGCGGTCTGCGACACGCCGGCCCGGCGTGCGACGGCGCGCAGTGAGAAGGGCTCGCCGCTCTCCAGCATCTCCATCGCGGCCGACAGCAGCGCCGCCCGCAGGTCGCCGTGATGGTAGCCACTCTTTTCCAATGTTGACATTGCTTACTTCGTCCTCCTACGCTGTGTTAGCACTGTAAACATAGCTGACGTCCGGTGGAACCAGGTGCCCCCCAGGCTCGATCAACGACCACATCGGCTGGGTTCGCATCCCCGGCCACGTTGGTCGACCGCATCGTCACGTGGCGGTGCGACGCTGCTCGCAGGTGAGCTGTCGCCACCACCCCCGCCATCCACCTCAAGGAGACCCCATGCAGACCGTCCTCGGCGCCGGCGGACCGATCGCCGATGAGCTCGTGAACGAGCTCCACCGCAACCACACCAAGGACATCCGCCTCGTCAGCCGCAAGCCGTCGAAGGTGAACGACACCGACGAGCTCGTGGCCGCAGACCTCACCGACGCCGAGGCCACCAGCCGCGCCGTCGCGGGCAGCGACATCGCCTACCTCACCGTCGGCCTGCCCCTGGACTCGGAACTGTGGGAGCGACAGTTCCCCGCCATGATGCGCAACGTCATCGACGCCTGCGCCGAACACGGCACGAAGCTCGTCTTCTTCGACAACACCTACATGTATCCCGGAACGCCGACGCCTCAGACCGAGTCGACAGCATTCGCGCCGGGCGGACGCAAGGGACGGGTCCGCGGACAGATCGCCACCATGCTGCTTGAGGCCATGCGGGCCGGACGGGTCGAAGCCCTGATCGGCCGCGCGCCCGAGTTCTACGGTCCCGGCCGGACGAAGAGCTACACGAACTCGTTGGTGTTCGACCGGATCAAGGCGGGCAAGCGGCCGTTCGTGCCGGTCGACGCCCAGGCCAAGCGGTCCCTGATCTGGACCCCCGACGCGAGCCGCGCTCTCGCTCTGCTCGGCAACACGCCGGATGCCTACGGCCAGACGTGGCACCTGCCCATCGACCCGGACCGGCAGTCCTACGACCAGCTCATCAAGACCGCCGGCGAGGTCACCGGCCGCAAGATCGGCTACACGGTGCTGCCGATGCTCGCCTTCGGTCTCGGGCGCCGCTTCGTCAAGCCGCTCGACGAGATGTACGAACTGCTCGTCCGCTACCGCGACGACAACATCTTCGACAGCTCGAAATTCGCGGCCCGTTTTCCCGAATTCCAGGTCACGAGCTATCGGGAGGGAGTGGAGCGGATCCTCGCCGGCTGACCCGCCGACGAGTACTCCCGCCGATCGACGCGCGCCACGATGCCGAACCGGCGCCGGTACTCCGACGGCGTCACGCCCGTGGTGCGCTGGAAGAGCCGACGGAAGTTCGACACGTCCAGGTAGCCGACGCTGCGGGAGATCTGGGCGACCGGCTCACTGGTCAGCTCCAGCAGCTCGCGAGCCTTGGCGATGCGCGCCGCCTGGATGTATTCCGTCGCGGTCAGGCCCGTGGCCTCCTTGAACCGCCGCTGGAAGGTGCGCGGGTGCATGGCCGCGGCCCGTGCGAGGTGTTCGACGGAGTGGGGCTCGCGGAGGCAGGCGTGCAGCCGGGCCTGCACCTCACGGATGTCGGTGTCGCCGTGCTGGAGTCGGGGCGTGAACTCCCGGTAGAGGGACTGCCGCCGGCGCGGCGGGTCGGCGAGGACGAAGCGTGCCGTGTGCAGCATGACGCTGGGGCCGAGCATGCGGTCCACGACGGTGAGGCCCAGGTCGACCCACGCCAGGATCCCCGCGGCCGTCATGATGTCGACGTCATCGATCACCATGCGTGAGGCGTCCACCCGAACCTTCGGGTATCGGCGCGCCAGCTCCTCGGCGAACGCCCAGTGAGTCGTGGCGTCCCGGCAGTCGAGCAGGTGCGTCTCGGCGAGGACGAAGACGCCGGCGCACACGGCACAGAGCGTGGTGCCCTCGGACCGGAGGCCGACGAGCCAATCGGTGAACTCGCCGGCCGACGCCATCAGCTCGGGTACGACGAGGCTCGGCGGGATGACGACGTGGCTGAGCCGGTGCGCGAGCTCAGGATGAGTGTCCGAGGTGCACACCATGACCGGCCCGTCGTCGGTGGCGGACACTGCCCAGGTGCTGACCCGGATCACGCTCGGAGGGTCGGCCGACGCCACGGCGAACTCGCTGGCGACACGGAAGATGTCCCTCAGGCCGTGGATCGCCGACACCTGGCACTCGGCGTACTCCAGCAGACCGACCTCACCGACGACCCGCGCTCCGGTCTCGTCGACGTGCGGACCTGTCGCGGTCGGGCTCATCATGTCCTCTCGAAGTCCGTGGTGGGCACAGCGATGGGCGGCAAACCCTGTCGCGTCTGCCGCCCATGTTCATGGATGCGGTCACTGCTGCTGGAGCGCCTCTCGCAGCGCGTCTACGGACAGCTTGCGCGCGACGTTGGTGGCCGGGGTGTCCCGCAGACTGTCCAGCAGCATGAAGTCGTGGACGGTCCCGCTGATGCGGACGGCCGTCACCTTGACGCCGGCCTCACGGAGCTTGTTGGCGTACAGCTCGCCCCCGTCCCGCAGGACGTCGGCCTCCGCCGTGATGACGAGGGCGGGCGGCAGCCCCTCAAGGTCCTCAAGGGTTGCCCGCAGCGGCGAGGCGTACTTCTCCTCGCGCTTGGTCTCGTCGGTCGTGTACGCGTCCCAGAACCACTTCATCCCGTCGCGGGTGAGGTAGTAGTGCTCCGCGAACTGGTGGTAGGACTGCGTGTCGAAGTCCGGCCCGGTCACGGGGTAGAGCAGGATCTGCGCCTTGAGCGCGAGCCCGCCGCGGTCCTTGTTCATCTGCGCGAAGACCGCGGACATGCATCCGCCGACCGACTCGCCGGCCACCGCGACGCGGGAGATGTCGAGACCATGCTCGGCGCTGTTGTCCCGCAGCCACTGACCGACGGCGTAATTCTGCTCGACCTGCGTGGGGTACCCCTTCTCGGGCGCCCAGTCGTAGACCGGGAAGACGCCGGCGGCACCGGCCCCGACAGTGAGCTCGCGGAAGAGCCGGTCGTGGGTCTTGTCGTCGCCGAAGACCCACCCGGCACCATGGATGTAGAAGACCACGGGCAGCGGGCCCGTGGCGCCCTTGGGCTTGATGATGCGGGTGCGGACGGTGCCCCACTGGCCGGCGTCGACGTCGACCCACTCCTCGTCGACGTCCGGGCGCTCGACGCCTTCGCCGCTCTGCAGGTCGCTGAGGATCTTACGCCCCTCCTCGGGCGGCACCTCGTAGATCCGCGGGTGCGGGTCGGTGGCGTCGGCGAGCTCCTTGGCCTCGGGCTCCAGGTACGGCGTGGTGGGGGCTGGAAGGTCGGACATCGCTGATCCTCTCCTCGAATGCCGGTTGCTTGCCTCATCGACGCTACGGACGGTTCGCATCCAGGCCGAGTGCCGCGAACGACTCCCTTCGAGGTGATCGCGACACCCACCCTGAGACGTGGCCCGATGAGCGGAGAATCGGGCGAGCCGAGAACAGGAGCCCCCGGAAGGTGGCGCGACGGGGGCTCTATCCTCAGCAAGCCCCATTCCATGCACAGGCAGCGCCCATGGGCGCTGCCTGTGCATGGAATGGCCATGGTGCATTTCCGGTGGAAGGCTCCCCTTCCCTACAGGGTCCGGCTCATCGGCGTTGATCGCATTCGCTGATGCGGGTGGGAGTGGTGTGCCGCATACACACTGAGCAGGGCCGGCCGTGCCGATCCTGAGTCTTCTGTGCACCATCCTCTGTTCACAGTCGGCGCCGGAATCCTCCTGGTGGGGCGGATCGGGACTGTAAATCGTTCGGTGTAACTCCCGATCAAGGAAGATGCACCGATGACCAGTGAGAACGTGACCGAGGCCGAGACCGTCGTGCCATCTGAGCCGAAGCCGTCGAAGGCGGTGGACGGCCGGCTGATCGACGAGTTGGTTTTCCGGGCTCAGGCCGAGGGCCTGCAGCTGACCGGCGAGGGCGGACTGCTCCAGCAGCTGACGAAGCGGCTGCTGGAGTCCGCCCTGGAAGGCGAGATCACCGACCACCTTGGCTATGACAAGCACGACCCTGCCGGGAAGAACGGAGGCAACTCCCGCAACGGCACCCGCGCCAAGACCGTGCTGACGGACGTCGGTCCGGTGGAGATATCCGTGCCGCGCGACCGGGACGGATCCTTCGAGCCGAAGATCGTCAAGAAGCGGCAGAAGCGCCTGACCGGCGTGGACGAGATGGTCATTTCCCTGTCCGCGAAGGGCCTGACCACAGGCGAAGTCCAGGCCCACCTCGCCGAGGTCCATGGCGCCGAGGTCTCCCGCCAGACGATCTCCACCATCACCGACAAGGTGCTCGATGGCATGGCCGAGTGGCAGAACCGACCGTTGGACTCCGCTTGAGTTCTATCGGTGATTGCGAACGTCTCGGAAGGAGAGCGTTCGGATGCCGAGGTTCGCCCCCAACAAGATGCCGACCACGGTGAAGAAGCGGTACTTCGAGCTACTCAGAGAGGGCTACAAGGGTGCGGCTGCCGCCCGCGTGGTGGGGGTCTCCGCCAGTTGTGGTTCGAACTGGTTCATCGAAGCTGGAAGCATGATCGTCCCCGACCCCGGCCCGATATCCCCGCGCTTCCTCACCCAGGACGACCGTATCGCCATCGCCGACGGACTTCAGGTGAAACAGACCGTCAAGGAGATCGCCGCGTCGATCGGGAAGAGCTTTCAGACCGTCTACCGCGAGATCAAGCGCAACGCGAAGCCGGACGGCAGCTACCACCCCTGGTGGGCCCACAACCAGACTCTGCTGCGGCGCCGGCGCCCGAAGGAAGAGAAGTTCCGTGCCAGCGAGCCGCTACGGACGCTGGTCCGCGAGAAGCTCACGGACAAGTGGTCGCCCCAGCAGATCGCGCGTCATCTGGCCCGCGAGCACGCCCGTGATCCGGCGATGCGAGCCTGCTCGGAAACGATCTACCGGGCCCTGTTCGCCGGCCTCGTCGGCCGCCGCGAGGCCAAGCTCCGCACCGGCCGCACCCGCCGCAAGAAGCAGCGTCGCGGTGTCCCGACCCTGAACAAGATCAAGAACATGACCCTCATCCACGAACGCCCCGCTGAGGTCAACGACCGTGCGGTTCCCGGCCACTGGGAAGGGGACCTGATCATCGGCCGCGGCCAGGGCTCCGCCATCGGCACCCTCGTCGAGCGCACGACCCGCTACGTTCATCTGATCCATCTGCCGCACGGCTGGAAGGCCCCGCAGGTCCGTAACGCGCTCATCACGCAGACAGCGCACATCCCGCCCCAGCTGCGGCGGACCCTCACCTGGGACCAAGGCCGCGAGCTGACCCTGCACGAGGACATCGAGGCGCTGACCGGGTTCCGGATCTACTTCTGCGACCCGCACTCGCCCTGGCAGCGTGGCACCAACGAGAACACGAACGGCCTGCTGCGGCAGTACTTTCCCAAGGGCACCGACCTGTCTGTCCATACCGCCCGGGACCTTCGCCAAGTCGCCTGCCAACTCAACCGCCGCCCCCGCATAGTCTTTGGAGACAAGACCCCGGCCGAGGCCATGCGAGAATGCCTGACAGGCCCATTGACCAGGTGATTCGCAACCACTGATGGAAACCGCCCGCGGTCGAGTGGACGGGCCTGCCACTCGGCCATGCCCTCCATCACCGAATCGGTGATCGTCGAGATGGTCTGCTTGGAGACCTCGGCCCCGTAGACCTCGGCCAGGTGAGCGGAGATCTCGCCGTGGGTCAGGCCCTTCGCCGACAGAGACAGGACCATCTCGTCGACGCCGGTCAGCCGGCGCTGACGCTTTTTCACGATCTGCGGCTCGAACGCTCCCTCCCGGTCCCGCGGCACCTCGATCTCCACCGGGCCGACGTCCGTGATGACGGTCTTGGAGCGTTTCCCGTTCCTCGAGTTCCCGCCGTTCTTGCCCGCAGGATCGTGCCGGTCATAGCCGAGATGGTCCGTCATCTCGCCCTCGAGAGCCGACTCCAGCAGTCGCTTCGTCAGCTGCTGGAGCAGACCACCCTCGCCCGTCAGCTGCAGGCCCTCGGCCTGGGCCCGGGCCACGAGCTCGTTCAGGAACCGGTCATCGACAGCCGCCGGCGAGGCTGCAGCCTCAGGCTCCATAGCTATGTTCTCGCTGGTCACAGGTGCAATCCTCCATGCTCGGAGTTACACCGTTCCTTTTACAGGCCCTTCCTTGCGGGCCTCCTCCACAAAGATGTCCCGCGCGGGGTAACCGGCTCAGGACGCGGTCGGGGGAGTCGTTCCGCTGCCGCTGGTGGTGTTGTCGAACCATGGCGTCAGCCGGGGGTGGGTGATACGGCGTTGAAGCTGGTCCTTCCTGGTCCGGGCCGCATGCCGGTCGCTCGGACGCTGCCGTTTGGCACGTGACCAGGCCTGCAGCCAGCCTGCGTGCTCGGCCGCGGGGACACCCAGGACGGTGAGGAGGGCCTTGAGCTGGGTGCGGGAGCTGGGGAAGCGCTGCCGGTACAGGATCTGATGCGCTGTCGTGCGGGGCACCCTGATGATGCCGGGGCTGTTGCGGGTGCGTTTGTCGATCTCCCGGCAGCTGGGGTTGCCCGCCGTGACGTGCAGACTGTGAAGCGCAGCGCCCAGGGCGGCCGCATCGCGGATCTTCCTGATCCTGGGTGCGGCGGGGCGTAAAGGGCGCCGTTCCTCGACCGCTTCCTCCCACGCCTTCAGGAGCGGGCCGGGCTCGGTGTCGCAGGCGTGCGCGTACGCGATGACCGTCCCCCTCGTGGGCAGGGTCTTGCCGGAAGCGGCGCGCTTCAACGTCGACTCGCTGAACCCCACAGTCCTGCCGGCCATCTGGCTGTAGGTGAGGCCTGCCCTGATCCGCGCGTTGCGGAGCCCTTGGGCGAGAAGCCCAAGCGGCCGGTCCAGGTACGGCAACGGCTGTTCGGGCCGGCCCACCTCTGATCTGCCCTCAGCCGGAGGAGTTGAGGAAGTTACGGACCACCTCGCGGACGGGCATCCCGCCGGCAAGGCGCCCGGACAGCGCACCGGCCGCGCCGGCCCCGGCGACCAGGAGCAGCGCATCGGAGACGGGGGTGCCGGTGGCGGCGAGGACGGTGGCGCAGCACGTGGAGACGGCGACCGCGACGCCCTGACCCGACGGAGCCTTCCGCCGGCCCACTACGGAATGTGACATGGATGATCCCAATCTGCTCGACAGCGTGGCCCCGCGTCCGCGTCGGCCACGCCGTGGGTCCGGGGACGTGAAGTCCCCCCGGTTCCAACCTTGTTGATGTCCCACTGCGTCTGGCGCCGCCGTGAGACGAGAGCATCCTGGCACCCCCGCGCACACCCCCACCGCCCACGCGCCCTGTTTGGTTCACGCCTGTCCCGCCCCACACGGCAGCGCCCCAGCCGCTCAGTAGACTCATCCGATTGACCGGATAGTCATTCACCTGCGAGAACGGAAACCCGAACACCCCCTCTGGCCAGGGTCAGGAGTGTGGGCGGTCAGGCGGAGGGGGATTGGCTCGTACGCGTCCCGCAGGTCCTTGCCCTACCCTGCGCCCGACTGCGACCATCGACGCGACGCCAGGGGCACCCCCTTGGCGGCTGACCCTGATCTGCTACCGGTTCCAACCGCGGCACCCCCAGGGGCAAATCCGCACGATCGTGCTGGCGCACGAGCGTGCCATCGGAGCCGGCGCCCCTTGGGGCCCGGCTCCTGGCATACCCGGCTCACTACGGGGTCTGCAACATCGCCCCTCCGCCACCCCGCGCTCGCGGGGATCGTCCCGCGTGGGTCAAGGCTGGCCGCTCGCTCCACCAGTGGCCCCCGCGCCCGCGGGTATCCTCCCGTTCGCCATGGTGACGAGTGAGGGAGTCAGCTTTTGGACCCCGCGCCCCGGGGATAGCCCGATCCACACGATCAGCCGGGCCGGGTGGTGGATGTGCACCCGGCGCGCCCGAGGGGTGGGTCAGGGATCCAGAACTATCCGGCCGCTGTCGAGTAGGTCGTCCCCGCGCCCGATCTCCGCCTGTACTGAAAAGCAACCAAATGAAAATAGCTACCTTGGCCGATAGAATCCCAGTTCAGAAAGCGTCGCCCCCGCGCCTGCGGGGATCGTCCTCCGATCAGCCCGCGCCGGACGAGGATCGCTCGGTCGCCCCCGCGCCTGCGGGGATCGTCCGGGCTGTCGGCTGAGGAGCGGGCGCTCATGGAGGTCGCCCCCGCGCCTGCGGGGATCGTCCAGACGACGCTCCTCGACGGCATCCTGGCCGCATGTCGCCCCCGCGCCTGCGGGGATCGTCCGGAAGACCTCCTCTACCTGCGGATCAACGCGGTGTCGCCCCCGCGCCTGCGGGGATCGTCCGTTCATCGGCGCCAAGATCACGACCGTCTTCACGTCGCCCCCGCGCCTGCGGGGATCGTCCTGGTTCCCGCGTGAACGTGTGCGCACCGACCACGTCGCCCCCGCGCCTGCGGGGATCGTCCGTTGGTTTCCCCGGCCGTGCGGACGCCGGAGCCGTCGCCCCCGCGCCTGCGGGGATCGTCCGTTCGCGTTCGTAGCGCTCGTAGGGGCCGGCGAGTCGCCCCCGCGCCTGCGGGGATCGTCCGAGGATCGCGCTCGCCGCGGCGCGGGCCTCGGTGTCGCCCCCGCGCCTGCGGGGATCGTCCGCGCTGATGGACCGGAAAGCCACCGGGCAACGCGTCGCCCCCGCGCCTGCGGGGATCGTCCCCGAGCCGCCATCACCACCGCCGCCGCGATCACGTCGCCCCCGCGCCTGCGGGGATCGTCTGGACGCCCACGGCGACTTCCGGCACGGCCACTGGTCGCCCCCGCGCCCGCAGGGATCGGTCCGTCAGTCGGGAGGACGTGCAGGTCGGGCGCGGTTGTCAGTGGTGGCTTCTAGTCTCTGGTGTTCTTCGGTGGAGCGTGTGGAGGCGCGGTGGATTTAGGGGAGTTGCAGGAGCGGTACGGCGTTGCTGCTGCGGGGGCTTTGGGGGTGTTGTGGGGCAAGTCGCGTGAGCGGGCGGGGGGTAGTACGGCCCTGTTGTTAGGGCATCTTCTGGATACGGCTGCGGTGGGCGAGTTGCTGTGGGACGGCATGCTTGCTCCCTCGACACGGTCGGCTCTGGATGGGGTCACCGGCGGGCCGG